>CP140035.1 GCA_039829955.1 Buchnera aphidicola (Nurudea shiraii) | reverse complement strand
TTAATAAATCCTAATTAATATATTCAATGCAATGTTACATAAGTATATATAAATATATTTAAGTTATATATAAATATATTTAAGTTATATATAAATATATTTAAGTTATATATAAATATATTTAAGTTATATATAAATATATTTAAGTTATATATAAATATATTTTTATTTTAAAATATGCTATTTCATGTTAGGGTGAAAATGTTTATGTATAATACATATATATTATTTCATAATTTTAATCCTGTGATGTTTTATATATATAACATTCCTATTTATTGGTATGGAGTTATGTATTTATTTATATATAAATATATTTAAGTTATATATAAATATATTTAAGTTATGTATTATTGCATAATTAAATTATGAATTTTAAAAATTTTATTAAATGCATATAATGTTTTCATAAAATTTTAATTTTTAAATAAACTACTTGCATTTATTGAAACATACTAATATTATATTTTTTAAGATGCTTGAAAATTTATTATAATGAAAGATCTTAATATGTTTTTAAAAAAAGATATAAAAAAAAATTATAATTTAAATAAAACTCAAAAAAACATTATATTTTTGTTTTTAGCTCTTTTTGCTTTTTTATTTTTTAAATTTTATTTAAATGTTAATATTGATGTAAAAAATTATGATAAACTTATTCAAGAAGTTAAAATTAATAAAGATATTTCAATAAAAAAAATTATTGAGTTTATTAAAAATAACGAAAACAATATTTATGGGACTTTTGCATCTTTATACTTATCTAAAACATATTTTGAAAAGAACTTGTTATATAATGCTCTACTAATACTACAAAATAATTTAAAATATATACATGATGAACATATTTTAAACATAGTTATTTTAAATATGTCTAAAATACATCTTCAATTAAATAATTACAAAAAATCATTGAAATTAATTAATAACATTAATTTAAAATCTTGGAAAAGTATTAAACATGATTTAAAAGGAAATGTATTTTTTCTATTAAACAATACAGAACAAGCTATTTTGGAATGGAAAAAAAGTATTTATTATCAAATTAGAGAAGAGCTAAAAGAAATAGTACAAATGAAATTAAATAATATCAAATAAAATAAGTATTTATAATATGATTTACAAAATTTTAAATATTATTATAAAAGGTATCAATTATGTCATTTAAAATAGCATTAATTGGAAGAACTAATGTTGGGAAATCTACATTGTTTAATAAATTAGTATCTTTTAATAGTTCGTTAGTTTCCAATAGTCCTAATTTAACTAGAGATCGAAAATATGGATGTTTAAGAATTAAAAATAATAAAATTATTATTATTGATACTGCTGGCATTAACAATAAAAAAAAAATATCGATAAAAATATTAAAAAACAGATAAAATTATCTCTTCAAGAAGCTAATTTAATTTGTTTTTTAGTTAGTGCAAAAGAGGGATTAATGAATGAAGATTATGAAATTGCTAAACAAATTAGACTCTATAACAAAGATGTACTAGTTATTATTAACAAGATAGATGGATTAAATTATAATTTAATTCAATCAGAATTTTTTTCATTAAAATTTCCATATGTACATGCTGTTTCAGCTACCAATGGAATAGGAATAAACAAATTAATAGAAAAATATTTTCTAAATTTTTTTCGTAGTTCTTTGACTCATAATGATAAAAAATCTTATTTTTTTGAAATTTTAGAAAAAGAAAAAGAAAATACACGAGTAAAAAACCACGTCAGTTGTATTAAAATTGCAATTGTTGGAAAACCAAATGTCGGAAAATCAACTTTTGTAAATTATGTTTTAAATGAAAACAGAATGGTAACTGATAACATACCCGGTACTACTAGAGATAATGTTTGGAGTATTGCGTCATATAAAAACAATAATTATATTTTTATTGATACTGCTGGAGTAAGAAAAAAAAATAAAGTTTTTCACTGTATAGAAAAACTTTCAATTAAAAAAACGTTTAACTCAATTAAAATAGCTAATATTGTTATATTAATGCTGGATATCACAAATACAATATCAAATCAGGATATAACATTATTTAATTACATAATTAATAGTGGTTGCGGAATTATAATAGTAATTAATAAATGTGATAAAATTTCTCGAATAGAAAAGAAAATGTTTATAAAATCACAAAAAATGAAGATTATGAATGTTGGAATCATTCATTTTATTTCTTCTATTAACGGATTAGGAATAAATAAAATTTTTGAATCTATTGAAAAGACATTTGAAAATTCTATCAAAGATATTAAACCTTCCAAGTTAACAGAAATTATGGAATTAGCAGTAAAAAATCACAAACCACCTATAATTAAAGGATATAAAATAAAACTTAAATATGCGCATTTAGGAAATAAAAATCCGTTAACTATAATTATACATGGAAAAAACCTTCAATATCTTACAAAAACTTACAAAAAATACTTATTAAATTTTTTTATAAAACGATTAAAATTAACTGGAAATTCTATACATTTCTTTTTCAAAGAAAATAATACTTGCATTTCAAAATAAATGTCTAAGTTTTTAAAATTTATATTTTTAAAATAGTTTGATTCTGATTAAAAACTTTTATTTATTTTGTTTATATTCAAAATAATATTAAAATTGATTTATAGTATACATAGGAATTTCAATTTCTATATCTTGATTTTTAATCCTAGCTTGACAACTTAAGCGACTATCTAATTGTACTCCCCATGCTTTGTCAAGAATATCTTCTTCTTCTTCCTGACATACTGATAAAGAAAAATATCCTTTTCTTACGAAACAATGACATGTGGTACATACACATGCTTTATTACAAGCATGTTCAATATTAACATTATTTCTCAATGCAACTTCTAAAATCGTTTCTCCTTCATTTGCCTGAAAAATTCCACCTTTTGGTAATAATATTTTGTGAGGAAATATTTTAATCTTTGGCATAATGTGCTCTTATAGTTATGTATACATTAAAGTATATAATATGTATGTAACAAATATCTTGTAAATATATTATAGAATAATAATTATTATTTGATATTCAACTTATAAATCTTGTATATATATTAATATAAATAATAAATATGCATTTATTTCAAGTTAATTTTATAATGTGGTTAGTTTTTTTCTATCATATTAAATGTTTTTAATTCATTGAGTTTATATATAGAATTAATAGATATTTTCTTTTTGATGTTAGTAGATTTAATTTTAGCTATAATAGATAAAATTCCATTAACGTCTATTTGAAATTTTACTATAACAATAGTTTTTCCAGCTGGTTTTTTAGGAATATTAGATAATACAAATTTAAACAAAGACTTACATTTTTTTACAGTATTTTCTTCTCCTTGTAAAACATGAATTAATATAGACTCTTGATTATCTTTAAAAGTAGTAAATTCTCTTGTTTGTGAAATAGGAATTTTAGTATTTTTAAAAATTATTTTTTCTACTACACCTCCCATAATCTCAATACCTAACGACAAAGGAACTACGTCTAACAACAAAATATTATTTTTTGTATTTTTTTGGGTCAACATATTAGCTTGTATTGCTGCTCCTACAGCTACAACTTGATCTGGATTAATTGAAAAAAGAGGAGATTGTTTAAAATATTCTTCAACATATCTTCTAATAATAGGAATATATGTAGATCCTCCTACTAAAATAACGTTATCAACGTTTTTTATAGAAATATTAGCAGACTTAAGTGCAGATTGACAAATATTTAATGTTTTTACGATAATAGGTTGAATTAAATTATTAAATTCTACTTGAGTAATTTGGAGTTTTTGTGATTTAAATTTAACAGAAACGCAATTTTCAAAACTTAATTTAATTTTAATTGTTTTAGCTAAATTTAGTAGTTCTTGTTCTAATAGAAAATCATTTGAATTAAATGATAAAAATTTATTTTTAATATAATTTAATAATAAATAGTCAATATCATCTCCTCCTAGATGTGTACTCCCAGCAGTAGATAATACTTCAAAAACATGTTTATTTAAACTAAGAATAGAAACGTCAAATGTTCCTCCTCCTAAGTCATATATGATAATAATTCCTTTATTTTTTAAATGCATACCATAAGCAATAGCTGCTGCTGTCGGTTCGTTTAATAAACGTAACACATGTAAATTTTCTAACTGTGCTATTTTTTTTATGTTGTGTCTTTGTATATCATTAAAATGTGCAGGAACAGTAATTACTACCCCTTCTATGTCTTTTTTAAATAAAGAAACAACACGACGCTTTAGTATACGAAAAATTTGACTGGATACATCAATAACATTTATAGTAGAATTTTTAACTATAAATGAAACGTTTTTTTTTTCTATTTCTTTAAAATTATATGGTAAATAAGGATATAATTGTTTAATTTCTTTTAAAGAAAGTCCAATTAAACGTTTTACTGAAGTAATCGTATTAGTGGGATCATATAAAATTTTATTTTTAGCATTCCATCCAACAACAGGACGAGGAAAGCTATAATTAACGATTGAAGGTAAAAGTTCTCTATTTTCTTTGTCAGTTATAATTAAAATATTTTTTAAAAAGGTTGTGGCTATTAATGAATAAGTTGTTCCAAAATCAATTCCAAAATACATAGTTTTCTTATTTATATTTTTTTTTGAGTTATATTTTATTTTTTTTATTATGGTCATATTTTTCTCATATTAATATTTAATTTTTATATATTTCTAACTTTTTTATTACTTTTATAATTTTTTTATAAAATGAAAATTTATATAATTCTATTGCTGCTAAATTCCATTCTTGTATATTTAACATTAATTCTAAATGCGATAAATGATGTTTTCTTTTACTTTTAAGTTTTTTAAAAAAATGATGTATCTCTAAATTTTTATCAGGAGAATTTTTTAGCATTTCAAGTTTTTCATATAACTCTAATTGTTTATGTAAAAAATTTTTTTTACATATATTATGTTTTTCTTTTTCAAAATCGTATAAATTTAAATATAATAAATGCTTAGCACGTTTAACCGAACTTTTAAGTATTGAATAGCCTTTATTTATATTTATCGACATGTTTAAAAAATCATTTTTTTTAATTTTAGAGAAATCATGATTAATATCAGGATGATATTTTTTTTGTAATTTGTAAAATTTTAGTACAAGTGTTTTTATATTAATTTTGAATAATTCAGGTAAATCAAACAATTTAAAATAGTTCATATATATTCCAAATTATATAAAATTTTTACAATCTTAAGTTTCATTTTAAGCATGTTGAAACAGTTAGCTTCCAACATGCTAGTTATTTTAAATTTTTAAAGCATTATAACAATTTTATTTATCCTTATTTTTGTTTCTGTAATCTGAAATAGCTGCTTTAACAGCATCTTCAGCTAAAATGGAACAATGTATTTTTACTGGAGGTAAATCTAATTCTTCTGCTATGCTAACGTTTTTAATTTTTTCAGCTTCTGATAAGGATTTTCCTATAATCCATTCTGTAATTAAAGAGCTAGAAGCTATAGCTGATCCACATCCATAAGTTTTAAAACATGCATCTTTGATGATTTCATCATCGTCTACTTTTATTTGCAATTTCATTACATCTCCACATGCTGGAGCACCTACTAAACCACTTCCGATGTTAGAATCTAAATTTGAAAATGAACCTACGTTTCTCGGATTTTCATAATGATCTAATACTTTTTTACTATAAGCCATTTTTTTTCCTTTACATATGTTAATCATAAGTCCAATTTACAGTATCTAAATTTATTCCAGATTTAAACATTTCCCAAAGAGGTGATAAATTTCTTAGTCGATCGATCGCTTTATGTACTAATTCAATAGTATAATTTATTTCTGAAATAGTAGTATAACGACCTATTGAAAAGCGAATAGAGCTATGAGCTAATTCATCTTTTAAACCTAAAGCTCGAAGTACATATGATGGTTCTAAACTTTCTGAAGTACATGCTGAACCTGATGATATAGCTATCTCTTTTAACGCCATAATCAAAGATTCACCTTCTACGTAATTAAAACTTATATTTAAGATGTGAGGTATTCCAAATTTAAAGTTACTATTTAAATGTATTTCTTCAATTTTTTTAAGACCATCCCACAAACGATTACGAAGATTAGTTATATATACATAGTCGGTATTAATATTTTTTTTAGCAAGACGATATGCTTCACCCATCCCTACAATTTGATGTACTGGTAAAGTACCTGATCTCATACCTCTTTCATGCCCTCCTCCATGTATTTGTGAAGATAATCTAACGCGAGGTTTTCGTCGAACGTATAGAGCTCCAATCCCTTTAGGTCCATATATTTTATGTGCGGAAAATGACATTAAATCTATTTTTGTTTTTTTTAAATCAATATGTAATTTTCCTATACTTTGTGCAGCATCAACATGAAATAAAATTCCGTATTTATTACAGATTTTAGAAATATTTTTTATATCTTGTATTATTCCAGTTTCATTATTTACATGCATGATAGAAACAAGTATTGTTTCTTTGCAAATATTTTTTATAATATCTTTTAAATCAATTATTCCATTTTTTAATGGATTAAGATATGTTACCCGAAAACCTTTATTTTCTAAATATTTACAAGTATCCAAAACAGCTTTGTGTTCTGTTTTACTTGTAATTATATGATTTCCTTTTCTTTTGTAAAAATCAGAAACTCCTTTAATTGCTAAATTATTAGATTCAGTAGCACCTGATGTAAAGATTATTTCTCGAGAATCAGCGTTGATTAACTCAGAAATTTGATTTCTTGCAATATCAACTGCTTCTTCTGCTTTCCATCCAAATTGATGTGAACGAGAAGCAGGATTTCCAAACGTGCCTTCTAATGTTAAAAATTTTGTCATTTTTTCCATTACTTTTTTATTGACAGGTGTGGTTGCAGCATAATCTAAATAAATAGGAATTTTCATTACATATTACCTATATGGTTGCAATTTCAAAATAAGTTTTTAGTTCTTTTTAGTAATTAATTTTCAAATTAAGTTGTATTATGAAAAATAAAATATTTAAAAGTAAATTGTTTTTAATATAAATTATGTCGAAATAATTATTTTAAATATATTAACAAAAATAAATATTAATTTATAAATAGAAGATATTATGGACTTGATTAATATTTCTTAGTATACTGAAGATATAATTTTTTTAAATTGTATTAATTAATTTTAATATCTAAATTGGGGGTGTAGTTCAAATGGTAGAGCATCGGTCTCCAAAACCGAATGTTAGGGGTTCGACTCCCTTCACCCCTGAAAATTATATAATGTTATTTTCAATGATTTTTAAATTTTTGTAATTCTAATTGTAATATTTTTAATAGATTAAATTAATTATAACATTTAGTTTTGTTTTAAATAATAACGTTTATAAAGTACATTTTAATAATACTAATACATTATCTTTAAAAATATTTGATTTTTAATTTCTATATAGAATCCCTTTCTTTTCAACAAATACATTTTTATAAAAATTATAGAATTTAAAATAATAATTTTATTTCTTTTGTAAAAAAATCGTTTAAGGAAAAATTATGCCACGATATCGTTCTTCAACGACTACTCAGGGACGAAATATGGCAGGAGCAAGATCATTGTGGAAAGCTACAGGAATGACAGATTTAGATTTTAAAAAACCAATTATTGCTGTTGTTAATTCTTTCACCGAATTTGTACCTGGTCATATTCATTTACGAGAATTAGGGAAATTGGTATCTAACGTAATTCAATCGGAAGGTGGTGTAGCTAAAGAATTTAATACTATTGCTATAGATGATGGAATTGCTATGGGACATTCTGGAATGTTATATTCTCTTCCATCTCGTGAATTAATAGCAGATTCTGTAGAATACATGATTAATGCGCACTGTGTAGATGCTATGATTTGTATTTCTAATTGTGATAAAATCACACCAGGTATGTTAATGGCAGCTTTACGTTTAAATATTCCATGTGTATTTGTTTCTGGTGGACCTATGGAATCAGGAAAGATTTCTATAGAAGAAAAAATAAAAAAGATAAATTTAGTTGATGCAATTGTATATAGTGCTAATTCTGAATATTCTGAAACTATAATACATGATATTGAAAATTCTGCTTGTCCTACTTGTGGTTCTTGTTCTGGTTTATTTACTGCTAATTCTATGAATTGTCTTACTGAAGCATTAGGATTATCATTACCTGGAAATGGAACATTGTTAGCTACTCATTTAGATAGAAAAAATTTATTTATTCAATCTGGAAAGTTAATAGTTAAAATTACTCAAGATTATTATAAAAATAATAATATAAATATATTACCTCGGAATATTGCTTCGAGAGAAGCTTTTTTAAATGCTATGTCTCTAGATATTTCTATGGGAGGATCAACAAATACTATTTTACATTTATTGGCAATTGCTCAAGAAGGTGCGATTAACTTTAAGATGTTAGATATTGATATTTTATCTAAAACAATACCAAATTTGTGTAAGATAGCCCCTAATAGTTCTGAATATTATATGGAAGATTTTCATCGTGCGGGAGGGGTAATGGGTTTACTCTCAGAATTAAATCGCATTCATTTACTAAATAAAAATACATATAATATTCTTGGATTAGATTTAGAATCTATGTTAAATGAGTATGATATTTTACAAACAAAAAATAAAGAAGTTCGTAAAATGTTTCGTGCAGGACCATTAGGAAAGAGAACAATACAACCTTTTAGCCAAAAACATAGATGGAAAAAATTAGATACAGATCGTGAACATGGATGTATTAGATCTTATAAATTCGCATTTAGTACTGATGGTGGTTTAGCTGTATTATATGGAAACCTTGCTAAAAATGGTTGTGTTGTTAAAACTGCTGGAGTTGACAAAAATAATTTAATATTTAGAGGACAAGCAATAGTTTTCGAAAGTCAAGAAGATTCGGTAAAAGCAATTCTAAGTGGAAAAGTCAAAAAAGGTCATGTTATTGTAATTCGATATGAAGGACCTAAAGGAGGTCCTGGAATGCAAGAAATGTTGTATCCTACTACTTATTTAAAATCAATGGGATTAGATAAACATTGTGCTTTAGTAACTGATGGTCGGTTTTCTGGTGGTACTTCTGGTTTATCTATTGGACATGTTTCTCCTGAAGCAGCTAATTTAGGTATTATTGCTTTAGTTAAAAATAATGATTTTATAAATATAAATATTCCTGATCGCATTATACATTTAGATGTTAGTTCATATGAATTGTCAAAAAGAATTAATAATGAACAAAAAAGAGGAAGAAATTCATATACTCCTACATGTAGAAAACGTGTTGTATCCTCTTCTTTAAAAATATATGCATTTTTTGCTACTAGTGCTGATCAGGGTGCTATTAGAAAAATATAATTTTAATATAGAATGTTCAAATTGTTAATGATTTGATTTAAATTTTTGCTTTTTAAAGTGTATTTATTTTTTTAATTATATTAAATTATTGAGATTTTATGAAAAATTATTTTAATTCACTGAATTTTCGTCAAAAATTAATCAATTTACAAACTTGTAAATTAATAAAAAAATGTTGTATTTCTGAAAAAAATAATATTTTAAAAGGAAAAAACATCGTTATCGTTGGATGTGGCTCTCAAGGTTTGAATCAAGGATTGAATATGCGTGATTCTGGTTTACAAGTTTCTTATGCACTTCGAAAAGATTCTATCTTAAAAAAAAATAAATCATGGACTAATGCTTTTGAAAATAATTTTTTTATTGGAACATATAAAGATCTTGTTCCCAAAGCAGATTTGGTTATAAATTTAACTCCTGATAAACAACATTATGAAGTTGTTAAATTTTTACAAATGTGTATGAAAAAAAATTCTGTTCTTGGTTTTTCTCATGGATTTAACATTGTTGAATTAGGTCAATTAATACGAAGTGATATTACAGTAGTTATGGTTGCTCCTAAATGTCCGGGAACAGAAGTTCGAGAAGAATATAAGCGAGGTTTTGGTGTTCCTGCTTTAATTGCTGTACATTCTAAAAATGATCCGAATAAAATTGGATTAGAAATAGCTAAATCTTGGGCTATTTCAATTGGAAGTCATCACGCTGGAATTTTATATTCTTCTTTTATTGCAGAAGTAAAATCAGATTTGATGGGGGAACAAACGATTTTATGTGGAATGTTGTATTCTGCTTCTTTAGTGTGTTATGAACAATTAGTTCGTCAAGGACATAATGAAAATTATGCAGGGAAACTTATTCAATCTGGTTGGGAAGTAATTTCAGAATCTTTAAAACATGGTGGAATCACATTAATGTTAGATAGATTATCTAATACTGCTAAAATAAGAGTCTGTAAACTTTCTGATAAGTTAAAAAAAATTTTTTCACCATTATTTAGAAAGCATATGGATGACATTATTTCAGGTGAATTTTCTAAAAATATGATTGATGACTGGAAAGATGACGATAGAAAGTTGAAAGCATGGAGATTAAACACCAAAAATACCAGTTTTGAACAATGTGGAAGTTATAACCAAGTGATATCAGATCAAGAATATTTTGAAAATGGATTGCTGATGATTGCTATATTAAAATGTGGTATTGAATTATCATTTGAAATTATGGTTGAAACTGGAATAAGAGAAGAATCTGCATATTATGAATCTTTACATGAATTACCTTTGATAGCTAATACTATTGCTCGAAAACGTTTATATGAAATGAATTTAGTTATATCAGATACTGCTGAGTATGGGAGTTATCTCTTTTCACAGTCTGCTATACCTCTGCTTGAAAAATTTATGTATACATTAAAACCGGGCGATTTAGGTAGTAAAATCCCTGACATAAAAATAGATAATACAATTTTAAGTCAAACTAATTATAAGATTAGAAATCATTCTATAGAAATTATTGGAAGAAAATTAAGAAAATATATGAAAAATATGAAACCTATTAATTTCAAATAAGAATATTGAAGTTTTTAAAATTTTATTAGAAATTTAAAATTTTATGGTTATTTTATAAAATTTTAATTATTTAAAATACTATTTGTTATAAATATTATTATGGATTTAAATATTAATCAAAATAAAGCTATTCATTATATTTCTGGACCATGTTTAATTTTAGCGGGAGCAGGATCAGGAAAAACACAAGTAATTATAAATAAAATTATTTATTTGATTAGTAAATGTAATGTTAACCCAAATAATATTGTTTCTATTACTTTTACTAATAAAGCTGCAAATGAGATGAAAAATAGAATTTCTCGAAAGTTATCTCCTAAAATTTCTAAGAAAATTACTATTTCTACTTTTCATATGTTAGGATTAAAAATTATTAAATCTGAATTAAATTATTTTCGTGTTCAATCTAATTTTTCAATTTTTGATGATAAAGATCGAATAGCTGTTTTAAGTAGTATTATAAAAAAAAAAGATAAAATATTTCTTAAAGCGTTTTGTAAAATTATCTCCAATTGGAAAAATACATTAGTTGATTTTCGAAATGCACAAATGCGTTCTAAATCCACTTTAGAAAAATTGTGTGCTTATTATTATGAGTTATATGAATCGTATCTTAAATCACGAAATGTATTAGATTTAGATGATTTAGTTTTTTTACCTACATTACTATTACAACAAAATAATAAGTTAAGATTAAAATGGGGAAAAAAAATAAAATATTTATTAGTCGATGAATATCAAGATACTAATACTGTTCAATATGAATTAATAAAGTTATTAAGTCAATATCATTCTAACTTTACTTTAGTTGGAGATGATGATCAATCTATTTATTCATGGAGAGGAGCTAGATTAAAAAATTTTTCATTACTAAAATTAGATTATCCTGAATTACATGTGATAAAATTGGAACATAATTATCGTTCTTCAGGAAGAATTTTGAAGGTAGCTAATTTTTTAATAAACAATAATTATCATTTTTTTAAAAAAAAGTTATTTTCTAATTTAGAATATGGACCCATTATTAATATAATATCTGCCAAAAATAATGAAGAAGAATCTGAATTAATATCTAAAAAAATTTTGCTTCATAAATCTTTAAATATAACTCAATATCAAGATTATGCCATATTATACCGAAATAATAGCCAAGTAAAAATATTTGAAAAAAATTTTATAAATGCACAAATTCCATATCGTGTCATTTCTAATTCATCTTTTTTTTCTCGTCCTGAAATTAAAGTTTTATTAGCTTATTTAAAATTAATACTTAATCCTAATAATGACATTGCTTTTTTAAAAATAATTAATTTTCCTCCACGAGGAATAGGAAATATTACATTAAATAGACTGAAAGAATGGAGTAAAGCAAAACAAAAAAGTTTATTTTGTTCTAGCAGTGATATTATATTAAAAGATGTTTTGACCGTCCGTAGTATACATGCATTAAAAAATTTTGTAACGTTAATTGAAAAATTAAAGAAAAATATTTTTATTAATCCTCTAGAAACATTAAACACTTTCATGTTTGATATAAAATATGATAAATGGTTATTGAAAACTGTTAAAGATGTAAAATTATATCAATTAATTATAAAAAATATACGTATGCTTTTAAATTGTATTTCTAGATTAATATATAATTTTAATAATACTGATAAATCTTTGTTTGAAATAATTAATCAATTTATTCTTGAAAATGAATTATATGATTCCGACATTATTGAAGAAGATAAAGTTCAATTAATGACATTACATGCTTCTAAAGGATTAGAATTTTCGTATGTATTTATAATAGGCATGGAAGAAGGTATTTTGCCGCATTATACTTCTATAAGTGACAATATAGATGAAGAAAGACGATTAACTTATGTAGGAATAACTAGAGCAAAAAAAGAACTCTGTTTGAGTTATTCTAGAGTTCGTACTCAGTATGGAACAGTAACGAATACTAAACCTAGTCGATTTTTGTTAGAATTACCTCAAGGCGATGTTCTATGGTATACAAAAGATATTTAAATTTTATTATAACTGAAAAACATATTTTACATAAAAATTTACATAGCAATTTTAAATATATTTATTAATATTTATATATTAGTAGTCATATTTAATAGTATACTATTTTAGCTATATAATTTATTTATATAAATTATATTTATTAAGTTTTGTTAAGGTTAGATATGCAAGAAAATATAATTAATTTAACTAAAGAAAATTTTCATGAACAAGTTTTCAATTCTGATCGTTTTGTATTAGTTGATTTTTGGGCTGATTGGTGTAATCCATGTAAACTATTAATTCCTATTTTAGAAGAAATTTCTAAAGAATATAGTGATCGTTTGTTAGTTTCAAAAATCAATATTGATTCTTATCCTAGCATTGCGTCAAAATATTCTGTTAAAAGTATTCCTACGTTATTATTATTTAACAAGGGAGAAGTGATATCTACTAAAATTGGTGCTTTATCTAAATATCAATTAAAAAATTTTTTAGATATTTATTTGAAATAAAATTAATAATCATATTGTTATTTTAAATGATTATTTTTTAAAATTATAGATTTAATACTGCCTTTGTGGTAGTATTAAATGTTTCTTAAAATTTTAAAACATTATATAAAATTATTTAATTTCTAATAAAGTGTTATAACCATTTTATTTAATATGTCAAATATCATTTCGAAATCGATTCTGATTTTACTAAGAACCTATCATTATGAATCTTACTGCATTAAAAAATATACCAGTTTCTGAATTAATTATTCTTGGTGATAATGCGGGATTGGAAAATTTAGCACGTATGAGAAAGCAAGATATTATTTTTTCCATATTAAAGCAACACGCAAAAAGTGGAGAAGATATATTTGGAGACGGTGTATTAGAAATTTTACAAGATGGATTTGGTTTTTTACGCTCTTCTGACAGTTCATATTTAGCTGGTCCTGACGACATTTATGTATCTCCTAGTCAAATTCGAAGGTTTAATTTAAGGACTGGTGATACTATTTCTGGAAAAATACGTCCTCCAAAAGAGGGGGAGAGATATTTTGCATTGTTAAAAGTTAATGAAGTAAATTATGAAAAACCAGAAAATGCTAGAGGTAAAATTTTGTTTGAAAATTTAACTCCTTTACATGCTAATTCTCGTTTAAGAATGGAAAGAGGAAATGGTTCTACTGAAGATTTAACAGCTCGTGTATTAGATTTAGCATCTCCTATAGGAAGAGGACAAAGAGGTTTAATTGTAGCCCCTCCAAAAGCAGGTAAAACAATGCTTTTACAAAATATAGCACAGAGTATTGCTTACAACCACCCTGATTGTGTATTAATGGTTTTGCTTATAGATGAAAGACCAGAAGAAGTAACTGAAATGTGTAGATTAGTTAAAGGAGAAGTAGTAGCATCTACGTTTGATGAACCAGCTTCTAGACATGTTCAAGTGGCAGAGATGGTCATAGAGAAAGCAAAAAGATTAGTTGAACATAAGAAAGATGTTATAATATTATTAGATTCTATTACAAGATTGGCAAGAGCTTATAATACTGTAGTTCCTGCATCTGGAAAAGTTTTAACAGGTGGAGTAGACGCAAATGCTTTACATCGTCCGAAGCGATTTTTTGGAGCAGCTCGAAATGTAGAAGAAGGGGGTAGTTTGACTATTATAGCTACAGCGTTAATTGATACAGGTTCAAAAATGGATGAGGTGATTTATGAAGAATTTAAGGGTACTGGAAATATGGAATTACCTCTTTCAAGAAAAATAGCAGAAAAGCGTGTTTTTCCAGCTATTGATTATAATCGATCAGGAACAAGAAAAGAAGAATTATTAACACAACCGGATGAACTTAAAAAAATGTGGATTTTAAGAAAAATTATTCATCCTATGGGAGAAATTGATGCTATGGAGTTTTTGATAAATAAATTAGCAATGACTAAGACAAATAGTGAATTTTTTGATATGATGAAACGATCATAATTTATTTTTATGATAATTTTTTATTGTATTTTAAAATTATATAATTTTACTTGTATGATTTAAATTTGTTTAAACATATAATTTATTTATTTTTATAAAATCAGAGTTTTATTCAAATAATAACAAAAAATATTACTTAAACATATTTTTTTGAAAATTTATAAATTTCTTTAAAATTTCTAAAATTTATTTAACTTTGATAATTAAATGATTTAAAAATTGATAACTTTTAAAAAAAAGCTGGACATTATAAAGAAATACTCATAATATTAAATTTTCTGATATTTTATTATAGCGTTCGTAGCTCAGCTGGATAGAGCGCTACCCTCCGAAGGTAGAGGTCTCAGGTTCAAGTCCTGTCGAGCGCAAAGATTCAAATAAATTGTTAAATTAAAACTAATTTTTATTTATAAAAATATGGTGACCATAACTCAGTTGGTAGAGTCCTGGATTGTGATTCCAGATGTCATGGGTTCGAGACCCATTGGTCACCCATAATTTCTTTATTTTTATATTTTATATTATATAAATATAAAATATCGCGGTGAGTAGCGCAGTTTGGTAGCGCAACTGGTTTGGGACCAGTAGGTCAGAGGTTCAAATCCTCTCTCACCGAGAGTATAATTATTATAAATTGATTTAATTCTGAAGACTAATTTTATAAGTGTAATAAAATTTTAATTTTTAAGATTTTTTAAAATATGCTTGAAAAAATTTTAACATTAAGTGTTTTTATATGTAGAATTTTGTGGTACGTGATTTTTATATAAAATATAGTTATTAAACATTAAAAAATTTTCTTAAATATATAATGTTTAGTTATTTCAATGTGTTGTATTATGTGTTTTGCATTGATTTTTAATAATGTTATTTTAAATAAAATTAAAATTCTATTATTTCATTAGATTGTTCTAAAAATGATTCCTCTAATACTTTCCAAAAAATCTTCTTTGTTCGAACACAAATCCATTGGTATTTTTTATATTTAAAATGATATCCAGATTTTTTGGTAGCTAGCCAGATTTGATTAAGTGCTTCTTTTTGATTAATAATGATTTTACTTTTGTTTTCAAAAGTTATTATCATCATATTGTAATTTATTTCACAATCAATGTCTGATTTACTATGAAAATTTTCAATTTTTTTTTCAATAGAATTAAATAATTTTTCAGCTAATTCATGAAATTTAAAATGTTTCATTATTTTTTAAAACATATGAGTTTTATTAAAATTAAACCATAACACTTTTATAAAAATAATACAAAAATAATTCCAAGTTAAACATTTTGATTTTTAAAGGTAAAATATTTTAAATATATTATTTTAAATCAAAGTAATATATAAAATTTTTATTGAACTTTAATTTTTAGATAGTACAATTTATTATACTATCAATAAAGTTAAATGTTAATAATGTTAATTAAAAAAAAGATAAAATTTTCCAAAATGCATGGTTTGGAAAACGATTTTATAATTCTGGATAATATAGACAATAATATTTTTCTTACTTCTAAAACTATAAAACGTTTGTCAAATCGTTATACTGGTATTGGTTTTGATCAATTGTTATTATTAGAATCTTCTAAAAAAAAAATATTGATTTTCATTATCGAATTTTTAACGCTAATGGTTTTGAAGTATCTCAATGTGGAAATGGAGCTCGATGTTTGGCTTTATTTTTATTCTTAAATGGTTATTCAAGAAAAAAAACAATTTATGTTAGTACTCAAAATAGAGTAATTATTTTATATATTTTAAAAAACCATAATATTTGTGTAGATATGGGTATACCAATTTTTAATCCAAAATATATTCCTTATATAAATACTAATCATCAAAAATTCTATTCTGTATCTATTTTAAAGAGAATTATAAAATATTACGTTGTCTCAATGGGAAATCCTCATTGTGTTGTAATTGTAGAAAATGTAAAAAAATATCCAGTAGAACAAATTGGATCCACTTTAAGTACATATAAACTATTTCCTGAAGGAACAAATGTAATTTTTATGCAAATTATTTCAAAAACACATATTGTTCTTAGAGTATATGAAAGAGGGGTGGGAGAAACTAGATCATGTGGAAGTGGTGCTTGTGCTGCTGTCGCGATTGGCATTAAGCACAATATGTTATTTAATGAAGTACATGTTGATTTAGTAGGTGGACAGTTAAAAGTTAACTGGAATGGAAATTCAAATAGTTTATATATGACTGGATCAGCAACACATGTTTATAGTGGATATTTTTATATGTAACATTGATATTATGTTTTAAATAAAAAATTTTGTCAGTAAAATTGTTTTGTTTTATTTAAATTTTTGCATATTTAAAATTTTAAATGCAATGTTAAATAAAAATAAATTTCAATATTTAAAAACTTGTTTCATTAAAAATGTATCTTGATTATTTTATAATTTAGTTTTAAAAATTTTATTTGGATATATATAACGTGAACTCAAAAACAAACATAGAAAATAAAAAAAAATATATAAAAAAAGGTACAAAAAATTTTTTTAAAATGACAATCGCATTATTTTTGGCTGGTTTTGTAACTTTTTCTATTTTATATTGTGTTCAACCTATTTTATTTGTTTTTTCTAAGGATTTTTCTTTAACTCCTGTGGAAAGTAGTTTATCTTTATCTTCTGCTACAGCTATGATGGGAATAGGGATGTTGTTTACAGGTCCATTATCAGATAAAGTAGGAAGAAAGCGAGTCATGACCAGTTCTCTATTGTTGGCAGCTTTCTTAACATTTTTATGTTCTAAAATGAATAGTTGGGAAGGTGTTATATTTGTCAGATCATTAACAGGTTTAGCGTTGAGTGGTGTTACAGCTGTTGCCATGACATATCTTAGTGAAGAATTAAGTCCTAGAAATTTACCTTTTTCTATGGGACTATATATTAGTGGTAATACCATTGGGGGATTTTTTGGAAGATTTTTAAGTAGTACGTTAGTTCAAAGTACTTCATGGAAAGTAGTATTGATTTGGATTAGTGTTTTAGCTTTTATTTTTTCAGTATTATTTTTATTTTTACTTCCACAATCCAGAAATTTTCATACTGTTTCTTTAAATCCTTATAAAATTTTCACAAATTTTTTATTACAATGGAAACATCCAATTTTATCTAAATTATTTATAATGGGATTTATTTTAATGGGTAGTTTTGTTACAGTTTTTAATTATATTGGATATAGATTATTATCGAAACCATTTTCTTTTCATCAAGATGTTATCAGTATGCTATCTTTTATTTATTTAGTTGGCGTATATAGTTCTCCTAAAGCAGGTACATTAATTAAAAAACATAAAAAAAGTATGATGCTTTTATTTTCAATAATTATAATGATTATTGGTCTTTTTTTTTCGCAAATGGATCAAATAATTTTGATTATTTTAGGTCTGCTTTTATTTTCAGCTGGTTTTTTCTCAGCTCATTCAGTTATTAGTACATGGATAGGACAATATTCTAAATATGGTCGAGGTTATATTTCTTCTATTTATTTGTTTTCATATTACCTAGGATCGAGTGTTTTGGGAACAATTAGTGGATTTTTTTGGACATTACAAAAGTGGTTAGGAATTTCAATATTTTTAACAATTATATTATTTATCGGAATAGTATTAGTAATTCAATTGGATGATATAGTTTTAGAAGATAAAAAGTATAATTTTGAATAATTTTCTTTTTAATATTTTAAAAAACTCAGAGTTTATTAAATTAAAGAATTATATATAACTGAATAATATTTTTAAAATTTTATTAAATTTTAAATATTTATAATAATTAGATATATTATATCTTTCTCTATCTCATTTTCTCGAAGATAATACATCAAGTTTACATTTTATTAGTGGTCGGAATATTATGTTTTATTTGTTTTCTCATTTTAATTGTAGTGATATTTTTTTAGTTATTATTGCTTTTTCAATAATTTTGTTATATGAAATTATTAATGGTTTTCATGATTCTGCAAATGCTATTGCTACTGTTATTTATACTCATGCACTTAATTCACGATTAGCTGTTATAACTTCTGGTATTTTTAATTTTCTTGGAGTTATGTTTGGAGGATTAAGTGTAGCATATGCTATTGTACATCTTCTTCCTATTGATTTATTACTTAACATCCATTCATTATATGGTTTAAAAGCTATATTTTCTATGCTTTGTGCTGCTATGTTGTGGAATTTATGCACATGGATTTTTGGTTTACCCACGTCTAGCTCTCATACACTAATTGGAACTATTATTGGGATTAATATTTCTTACGCTATAAGTAATCATTTGTCTATAATTAATACGTTTAATTTTAGTAAGTTATTAAATGTATTTTTGTCTTTAATTATTTCTCCAATTTTAGGATTAATTTTATCTGGTTGTTTAGTTTTTATTTTAAAATTTTTTTTCAGAAATAATAAAAAATTTCATTATGTTAATATGACTACAAAAGATACTCATCCTCCTTTTCTAGTTAGGATTACATTGATCCTATCTTCTATGGGAGTTAGTTATTCTCATGGAGCTAATGATGGTCAGAAAGGAATCGGATTAATTATGTTAGTTTTAATATGTATATTTCCTTCAGGATATTTTGTAAATTTGAATTTTACTCAATATGATATTGCGAAAGTTAAAAATTCTATTCTGTGTTTTCAAAAATATTATGAAGATAATAAATCTAATTTAAAAGTAAGCACATATATGATACAAGATCATATAAAAAAAATAAAATTAGAAAAAAATTTTAAATCTCCTGAAAAAAATATTTTATATATTTTTCAAGATGTATATAAATTATTAAAAAATATACTTAGCTATAAAGAATTAAGTATAGATCAACGTTGTAAATTACGTCAAGAATTGTTATGCATTTCTGAGTATATAGAAATAATTAATCAAAATTTTAATATTTCTTCTGATGATAAGCATTTTTTAAAAAATTTGAAAAAAAATTTGTTATCTTCAATTGAATATGCACCAATGTGGATTATTGCATTAGTAGCATTGTCCTTATCTTTTGGAACAATGATTGGATGGAAGAAGATAGTAACTACGTTTGGAGAAAAAATTGGAAGAAAAAATATGACTTACATACAGGCTATATCATCTCAATTAACAGCTGCTATTTCTATAGGAACAGCTAGTTATACAGGTATTCCAGTATCAACTACTCACATTGTTGCATCTTCTATTACTGGAACTATTTTAGTCAATGGAGATGAAATACAAATGCGTACTATAAAGAATATAGTTGTTTCTTGGATATTAACATTTCCTGTTTCTATTATATTATCTAGTATTCTATATTGGATTAGTCTAGAATTAGCTAGTTAAATTAGTATACAAGTTATCAATCAGCTATTTTATAAAGTTTAAATATTATTTTAAATGTAAAAAGTTTAATTTTTATAAACACATTCTATATAATAATCGCATATATTTTATAAAATTATAATTAATAGTTTATATTATTTATATATAGTAAAACATTAATGTTTAAGTATCTTAAAATATTAACTTTATATATTAAATTTTATAATTATTAATTATATTAATTTATTATAAAAAGTAGTACTATTATAAAGTAGTATTTTAAGATATAGTGTATTAAAATAAGTAATAGATTTATTTAGTTAAATTGATTTAAAATATAATATATTTTATATATGTTTAAATTAATTTGACGTTTCTTGAAATATTTTATAAATTAATTTAATTTTTGTATATCGTATTAAAAAATTTATTTATTTGATATAATGAGTTTGAATTTTTGTCTTTTAACTTTTAACTTTTGATTTTGTTAACTATAATAATTATTTAATATTCGAAAAATTTGAAGTAAATATTTTAAATTATAAACATATTTAATAAATTAGTTATCGTTAAATAAAATTTAAAAATTTATTTAAGGTTAAATTTTCATATAAAGCAATATTTAAAAGTAAATATATTTAAAATACTTGATTTAATTTCAGATTGTTAGTATAACGTTTTAGAAGGTTGATATTTCAAAAACATTTAGTTTCTTAACAAATTTAAAATTCTTTAATAAAATGAGTTATAAAACTTGACTAAAAAATAGAATTAAAGTAAAAAGAACTAATAAAAAATAGAGGATGCAAAATTATGTCATCAATGTCAGTTGTAAATGGTACACGACTTGTAGATGTAAATGAAGACAAACTCCCTCAAGATGTTTCAATAGATAAAAATCTAGATGATATTTTATCTTCTGAAGAAGAGAAAAATAAAATTAGATTTTCTATATCAAAAGATAATTTAAGTGTTACATATCCTGATGTTCCTAATAATAAAGTTATAGATTTTCAAGTAGGTTCTGTTATACATAATCGTTCTGGATTAGCAGGAGAAGATGCGAATAAAATAGAACAGTCAAATAGTTTTGCTTCGTATTTTGTTCCTTCTTATACATTTTTAAAAGGTATGTTACCAAAATTTACTCTTCCGGATCTTCCGCAGTTTAATTTTACTCCTTTAGTAGGATTTTTTGATTCAATATTAAATACACTTTCTAGTGCTTGTGCGTCAATATATGACACTGGAGAATTAATTTTTAATTCTACTGTAGGTTTTGTAAAAGATGTAGGAGAGTCTGCATTTAATACTTCTGTTGATTTTGGAAAAAGTATTATATCTACTGTATCGGGTTTTTTTAGTAATATTATTTCTGGTTCAGATGAAAATACTGATAATAGTGCTAATAATGTTCAATCAGATGCTCCGATAGTATCTAATAACATTGTTCAACAATCTCAAGATGAGAAAGATGAACAAATTGAAGATAAGGATTTTAAAAAACCTTATTGGTATCCTTTAAATAAATTGAATGCAAGTAATTCTAATTCTGAAATTCCTCCTGGAAGAAGATTTCAAAGTCATTTTAATGAGTTAAGAAAAACTATAAAATTAGACAATAATTTTCTTTTTGAAGGTAAAGATTCGATATTACAAGTAAATGGACAGCGTATTTCTAAATCATCTCCAGAAAATATGTTAGATGATTTTAAGCACGTATTGCCTAACTTAGAGTCAAGACAGTTAATTTCTTCGTATTCTAATCAAGATTTGTTTTCTCAACCATATATTGAATTGTTTTCTCAACGTCCAGAATTATCTAAATTAAAATTAAGAGATGTAAATGTATCTTATGTTGTTGATGAATTAAATGATGGCAATTTCCAACTTGTTGCTACTAGCAAATCGAAATTACATTCGAGTTACAAAGCAGATGGAAGAACATATGATTCATTTGGAATACAAGCATCAATGACTCTTTCTAAAGATAAAATTCCTAGTATAGAATATGTATACTTTTTAATGTAACAGTTAAAAAGTTATATAAATAGTTTTACAAAATAAAATATAGAAGTATGATTAAGTACATAGTAGTTTTGTTAGTTTAATATATAAAATATATGGAGTATATAAATTTTTATTTATATACTTCATTTTTATTTATTTTTAAGTTTTAAATAAATAACATAAGAAAATGTACTATTATTTTTATATTTTGTATTTTTTTAATAAAGCGTAATATACTAGTTTGGGAACGTATCTTTTTACGTTTCCTTTATATTTAAATATTTCTTTGACTAGTGTAGAAGAGATACAAGAATATTTAGGTGATGGAAAAAATAAAACGTATTCTAACTTTGAATACAGTTTTTTATTTATGTTAAACATGTTTAATTCATATTCAAAATCTCGATATGATCGTATTCCTCTGATAATATAATGTGTTTTTTCAATTTTGGAAATATTTACCAATAAAGTATTAAAACTAATAACTTTTTTAATAGAATTAAAACTTTTCGTAGTGATTTTTACTAAATTTTTTCGTTCTCTCACATTAAATAACGGTTTTTTTTCAGAGTTATCAAAAATTGCAATAATAATAAAATTAAATATTTTTGTTGCTTTGGTGATAATATCTAGATGACCATATGTTATAGGATCAAATGTTCCAGGATAAATAGCTATTTTTTTCATTAGGATTTTTGTAAACTAATTTATAGTATTAGTGTAAAACATAGTATAATTTTAGTGAGTTTTTATAATTAACATATTTAATTTTTACAATTTTAAAGAAATACATTAATTATGTTATTGGTTTTTTATTTCTTTATAAAAGTAGATTTTTAAAATAATATCAAGTTTTTAAATTATTTAGAAAATTTAAATAGAGTTTGTTCGAACATTCATTATGAAATATTACCAATAATTTTCACTGGTTATGTGACCAGGTGTTTTTCGGAGATTTTTTTTTAGGTCTCTTGTTTCAATTAAAATTTTTTGTGTACTTTTTACCATATTAGGATTTCCACATAACATTACGTGGCATGTATTTTTTTTAATTTTTATCCCTATTTTTTTTTCTAAAACATTATTTTTTAATAATTCCGGAATTCTTCCATATAATGAAAAATTTGTGATTTCTTTACTAATAACAATTTGTACACGTAATTTTCCATTGTATTCTGTTTTTAATCTCTGAATTAAAGATAAATATGTGAGATCATGTTGACGTCGTACTGCATGTACAAGTATAATATTTTCAAATTTGTTAGTATCGTTTTTATCTTGTAATATAGATAAATAAGGACCAATTCCTGTTCCAGTAGCAAACATCCATAAATTTTTGCATGGAAGGATTTCATTTAATATGAAAAATCCTGAAGCTGTTTTTTTAATCATTATTTTATCTTTATGTGAAATATTATATAATTTTGGAGTAAGTTGACCATGAGGTATGAGAATTATATAAAATTCTAAATTTTTATCTTTTGGAGAATTAACATATGAATATGCTCTTTGAATATTTCTTCCGTCTTGACATAAATATAACAATCTTGAGAATTGACCAGGAATAAATGGATGTATAGATGCGTTTAAAATTATACTAAACAAATTATTTTTCCATTTTTTAACTTCTAATACTTTAGCTACAGTCCAATCACTCATATTAAAAATCCTTTGAATATATTAATATGTAATACTAGATATTTTACATACATTTACTTTTAGTTACAAATCTTAAAATTTATATAAAAATTTTGAATATACGTTATATTGTTATATTTAAATTTCAAAAAATTTAAGAATATAACTAAATTTAATAAAGATTATTATATTTTATATTAAGGAAACGATATATATAAATTTTTAAATATTTCAATATTAATATAACGTGTTATATTGCATTTAGATATATATTTAATTTTTTAGATTTTGTAAAATATTTTAAATATGTTGTTTTGGATTAAGTATTTAATGTTAAAACAAATATTGAAAAAATTATTTTTTAATATTAAATATTAAATAACTCAATATATATAACATATATAGTAAATATTTATAACATAGTAATATTATAAAAATTTGGAATAAAATTATTTATAATTTATCACTGAATATCAAAATTTGGAATAAGATTAAATGAATAAACATCTTCAAAGAATGGATATTTTAAAAGTCGAAGCATGTTATCAACCCAATCCAACAGCTGTTTTTCATCATATTTGTCGTAAAAAAAATAATACTTTACTTTTAGAATCAGCTGAAATTAATAAAAAACGTAATTTAAAAAGTATGATGATTATAGATTCTGCATTACGTATTTCAGCATTAGATTATACAGTTACATTAGAAGCATTAACAAAAAATGGAGAAATATTATTACTAAATTTTATACCTTTATTACCAAAAGAAATTAAGATATCTTCTTTTAAAAATTGTTTAAAAATTACATTTCCTATAACTTCTATCAATATAGATGAAGATAAAAAATTACATATATTGTCTGTATTTGATGCAATACGATTATTAATAAAAAGTATTACACATGATAAAATATCTAAATCTATTTTTTTTGGAGGTTTATTTTCGTATGATTTAGTTTCTAATTTTGAAAATTTACCAAAATTAGAAACTACTCAAACTTGTCCTGATTTTTGTTTTTATTTGTCTGAAGTTCTACTAACATTTAATCATAAGAAAAAAACTTGTTTTATAAAAGCCAATTTATTTTCCTCTGATGTTCTAGAAAAAAAAAGATTGCGAGATAGGTTGTTGGAAGTAAAAAAAAAGTTATCTCAAGTTTTTGATCCCATAAAGTCTATATCTTTAAAAAACATGACATTAAAATGCAATAAAACAGACAAAGAGTATAAAGATATTATTGTAAAAATACAAAAATCAATATTCATGGGAGAAGTTTTTCAAGTTGTACCTTCTAGAAGATTTTATTTACCGTGTTTTAATTCGTTAGCAGCTTATGAAGTTTTAAAAAAAAATAATCCTAGTCCATATATGTTTTTTATGCAGGATTCATGTTTTACTTTATTCGGTGCTTCTCCAGAAAGTTCTTTAAAATATAATGTATTATCTAGAAAAATAGAAATTTATCCTATTGCAGGTACTAGACCACGAGGTCGAAAAAAAGATGGCACTTTAGATCTAGATTTAGATAGCAGAATAGAATTAGAAATGAGAACAAATCATAAAGAATTATCTGAACATTTAATGTTAGTAGATTTAGCACGAAATGATTTAGCTAGAATTTGTGATTCTGGTACTCGTTATGTGGCTAGTTTAACACAAGTAGATCGTTATTCTCATGTAATGCATTTAGTTTCAAAGATAATAGGAAAATTAAAATCTAATTTAGACGTGTTTCATGCTTATCAAGCGTGTATGAATATGGGAACATTGAGTGGTGCTCCTAAAGTTCGAGCAATGGAGTTGATTTCTAATGTAGAAAAAGAAAAAAGAGGAAGTTATGGAGGATCTATAGGATATTTTACTGCGTCTGGATCGTTAGATATGTGTATTGTAATTAGATCAGCATATATTGAAAATAATGTTGCTACTATTCAAGTAGGAGCGGGGATAGTATTAGATTCTATACCACAATCAGAAGTAGATGAAAGTAAAAATAAAGCTAAAGCTGTTTTGCAAGCGATTGCAGAGTCACATTCTTGTTATATAGAGTTTTAATTATGAATGATATACTTTTATTAGATAATATTGATTCGTTTACTTATAATTTAGTAGATCAATTTCGAGTTTTCAACTATAAAGTTGTTATATACCGTAATACAGTTTCTACTAAAACTATTTTAAAAGAAATATCTAAAATGTACAATCCTGTTTTAGTATTATCTCCAGGACCAGGTAATCCTAATAATGCAGGTTGCATGTTAGAATTACTAGATATAATGAAAGGGAAAATACCTATTATTGGAATTTGTTTAGGACATCAAGCAATTGTGAAAATATATGGAGGAGATATTCGATATTCTGGAGAAATACTACATGGAAAAACTTCTTTAATTAATCATGATAAAAAAGCTATGTTTTATAATATGCCTAATCCTCTTCCTGTAGCACGATATCATTCTCTTATTTGCAGTAATATTCCTAAAAAGTTAACTGTTAATGCTTATTATAATAATATGGTTATGGCTGTTCGAAATGACAATGAAAAAATATGTGGATTTCAATTTCATCCTGAATCTATATTGACTACTTTAGGCACAAAACTTTTAAAAAATGTTATGAATTGGATTGTGAAATAAATTGTATGTTTTAAATTACATTAAATGTTTAGTATTTTACAATTGTATAATTTGAATCATAGTTAAATTTATATAGTTATTTGTTTGAAGCAAATACTTCACTAATAAATATATATAGGATCATATTTATATAATTCAGATTCGAAAATAGCAATATACAATTAGTTGAGTTATTTTAAAATATTTATTTAAAATTAATAGTATTAAAAATTAAGACTATTATACATTTTGTCTGATATATTTAAAATTTATTTAATGTTTTAAAATTTAAATTTAATTTTCATAAATTTTAGTTCTAAACTGTAAAATTATATAATTTTAAATGTTATATTTTGTTTGTTATGTTGAAACTAAATCATATAAACATTTATTTATATTAAATATTTTCAAACATAATTGAATGTTTAAAGATATAGTTAAAATTATAATTTTATAGTTTATTTGATTTTGAACATTAATTTAGTGTATTGAAATATTTATTGTATTGTAAAATAATATAATAAGGATGTATATTAATGATTTTTGAAACTTTTTCAAAATTAGAAGAAAAAATACAGCAAGCTATTGATACTATTTTATTATTACAAGTAGAATTAAAAGAACTAAAAGAAAAGAATGATAATCAAAAAAAAGAAATTGATTTGATATTATCTAATAAAGTAAAGATAGAAGAAGAGAATAAAAAGTTAAAAGAAGAAAAAGATGTTTGGAAAGATATGTTAAATAGATTATTAAGCAAAATTAATAACATATAATTATGATATGAATATATATTAATTTTAATTTATTTTAAAATACATTATATTCTGTTTATAAAGATTTTATAAAATATTTAAAACAAAAATAATACTTTTTGAGAACAAAACGTTGAAGATATAAATTTTTTATTAATACGATAACTTTCCTATCTTTTTTAAGATAGGAAAGTAATTTTTTTATATAAGAAAATATTTAATTTTAGAATGGTTTTTATAAAATGAATCGATTTAAATCGTTATTTAAAACTAAATTATCTAAACGTTCTCGAACATATTTTTCATTTATATTGATAATTAATTCATTTTGATGTTCACTAGCATTGAAGGAAATATCTTCCATAAGATGTTCTAATACAGTATACAATCGACGAGCTCCGATATTTTCCACAGATTCATTAACTTTCCAAGCTATTTCAGCAATGTATCTAATTCCTTCTTTGGTAAAATTAATTTCAACTTTTTCTGTTTTTAGTAATGCTTTATATTGTACAGTTATAGATGCTTTGGGTTCTGTTAAAATTAGTTCAAAATCATCAATTGTTAATGCTTGTAATTCTACTCGTATTGGTAGACGACCTTGTAACTCTGGAATTAAATCTGAAGGAGTAGATACTTGGAATGCTCCTGATGCAATAAATAAAATGTGATCTGTTTTAACCATGCCGTGTTTGGTAGAAATAGTACAACCTTCAATTAGTGGTAGTAAATCGCGTTGTACTCCTTCACGTGAAATATCTGGACCAGTTGTCCCCCTATGTTTACATATTTTATCTATTTCATCGATAAAAACAATTCCATGTTGTTCTACAGCATATATAGCTTCTCTTTTGAGTACGTCTGAGTTAACTAATTTTACAGATTCTTCTTCTATTAATAATTTCATAGCATCTTTAAT
Organism: Buchnera aphidicola (Nurudea shiraii); assembly: GCA_039829955.1. Lineage (NCBI taxonomy): Bacteria > Pseudomonadati > Pseudomonadota > Gammaproteobacteria > Enterobacterales > Erwiniaceae > Buchnera > Buchnera aphidicola. The sequence goes on along the minus strand of CP140035.1, from coordinate 579,572 downwards.
TTTTAGTTTTCTAATGTTTTTTTTTCTACCTCCTAAATTCTGAAATAGTGATTGTAGCTGGCTGGTTAATTCTTCCATTCCAGGAGGTGCCATGATTTCGACACCCATAGGTGTTGTAGAAATATTAATTTCGATTTCTTTTTCATCAAGTTTTCCTTCTCGCAATTTTTTTCTAAATAACTGCATAGCAGCACTAGGTTGGTTGGAAGTTTCTGATTCTTTCCATTTTTTGTCGATAGTAGGAACTAAAACGTTTAGAATTCTTTCTTCGGCAATTTCTTTCGCTTTATTTTTATTTTTTTTAAAAGCTTGTTTTCGTATCATTTTTATAGATAGATCTGTTAAATCTCTAATGATTGAGTCTACTTCTTTTCCTACATATCCTATTTCTGTAAATTTTGTAGCTTCTACTTTGATAAAAGGAGCATTAGCTAATGTTGCTAAACGTCTAGCAATTTCTGTTTTTCCTACTCCAGTTGGTCCAATCATAAGAATGTTTTTTGGTGTTATTTCATGTCTTAGTTCTTTATTTAATTTCATACGACGCCAGCGATTTCGTAAAGCAATAGCTACTGCACGTTTTGCTTTTTCTTGGCCGATTATGAATCGATTAAGTTCTTTAACTATTTCGCGAGGAGTCATGTTTGACATAAAGATTCGTCCTTACTTTTTTGAAGTTAATTCTTTAATGGTAAATACGTCGTTTGTATATATACAAATTTTAGAAGTAATTTTAAGTGCTATTTCTACAATTTGTTTGGCGCTAAGAGAGGTATTTTCTAACATTGCTTGTGCTGCTGCTTGTGCATAAGGTCCGCCTGAACCTATAGCCATAAGATCATTTTCGGGTTGAATCACATCACCATTTCCTGTTATGATAAACGATTTTTCTCTATCTGCTACTGCTAATAATGCTTCAAGTTTTCGCAATATTTTATCAGTTCTCCAATCTTGTGCTAACTCTATTGCTGCTCTTTGTAAATGACCTTGATACATTAACAACTTTTTTTCAAATAATTCAAATAATGTAAAAGCGTCTGCTGTACTTCCAGCAAATCCTGCTATGACTTTTTCATGATATAGTGTTCTCACTTTTTTAACATTACTTTTCATGATAGTATTACCTAGTGTGGCTTGTCCGTCTCCTCCAATAACTACTTGTTTTTTGAGACGTACACTAAGAATTGTCGTCATAAAGTATGATCCCTTGTAATAAAATTTATAATTTTAAGATACTAATAATGTATTTTGAATTTTCACAATATTTTATTAATTTCCTTTTATTTTATTTAAGAATTTAAACCGTAAAATACAAGAGGTATTTATATATTAAAAGTATGTAATATTTTAAATAAAATTAACTGGTTTTATAAATTATTTCATTAGAAATATATAACGAAGTGAATTTAAGTGATATATTTTAATATTAAAACATTTTTTTATATTTTACATATATAAACATATTCATGTTTTTAATTAAATTTTACATATTAATGTTGTATTTTTGAATATTTTAAATTATTTGTTTTTTAAAATATTTTATATTGTATAATTAATATTAATTTGAAAGATATTTTAAATAAACATATTGATTTAGATTGCACATAAAATAATGATATTGTAAAAGTGAATATTGATGTAATAGTGACAGCTAGAATGGTATGTATTTTAATATTACATTTTTTAAAAGCATGAATATAAACTTTTGTTAAAATAAAAAATTTTTAAATAGTTTGTAGAAATATTAATTATTTAAAACTAATATTTTTATTTTTAAATTTTATATATTTAAATATTTTTAGATAGCTTTAGAATTATTTTAGGTAATTTAGATTGTATAGATACACAAAATTTTTATTAAAGTATAAATAAATCTAAATATTAAAAAGTATTTATATAGAAATAATTTTGCAGTAATATAATAACTATGTTTAAATTGTTTTTAAAAATATTATGTAAATATTTTAACAATTTTGATCTTTAATTACAATTGGAAGAATTTATGAAAAAAAACATTCATCCTAATTATTCTCAAGTATTGATTATTTGCTCTTGTGGAAATATTGTTAAAACATGCTCTACTTTATGTAGAGATATAAGTATTGATGTATGTTCTAAATGTCATCCCTTTTATACTGGAAAACAAAGAGTAGCAGATACTAAAGGACGTATCGAAAAATTCAATAAAAAATTTAAAATTAATGTTAAAACATAAAATAAGTTTTTAAATATTTCTATAATAAATGTTATGTTGTTATATCTTTATAAAATTTAAAATGAGAATTATATATTGTTTAAGAATAAATTAGAATAAGTAAATACCAAGTATTTTAGAACTTTTGATTATTGTGCAAATCTATACTAAAAATTTTTGAAGTACATGTATAAAATACATATTTAAGGTTATTTTAAATATTATAGAAAATATTTTTTTAATCCAAGATATATAGAATTTACTAAAATTTTTTGATAATTTTTGTTATTTAGTTTTTTTTCTTCTTTTATATTACTTATAAATCCAGTTTCTATTAATATAGATGGAAAATTAGGGGATTTTAATATTCCAAAGTTTGCATGTTTAGGGTTATTTTGATATAAAAATTTAAAAATTTTAAATTCTTGAATAATTTTTTTTGCTAATGTATATCCCGATTTTTTTACGAAATTAAATTTTGAGTTTAAAATTGGGGGTTTCATATAATTTTTGTGGCGTTTAAGAGCGTTTTGTTTTTTTGATAAATGAGTAATTTCAAATTTCATTCCTTTTTTAGACAATACCCATACAGATAACCCAGATATTTTAGAATTTTTAGATGAATTTGCATGAATAGAAATTAATAAATTAACATGATTCTTCTCGGATATTTTAATTCTTTTAGAAATGGAAAGGTAATAATTTCCTGTTCGGATCATTATTGCTTTAAAAATATTTGAGCTGTTTATTTTTTTTTCTAATTTTTTAGAAATTGAAAAGTTTATATTTTTTTCTTCAGTCTTATTAATTCCAATAGCTCCAGGATCTTGACCTCCATGTCCCGCATCAATAGCAATAATAATTTTTTTTTTAATGTTAGATTGGTTTAGAATATTATATTTTTTTTTTGAGAGAAGTTTTTTCTTTTTAATACCGTATTTTAAAATATAATTTTTTTTATAAAAATTTTTTTTTGAAATGTGATGGAGGTTATATTTGTATGGAAAAATTTTTTTTTCTGAATATAATGTATTTATTTTTTTTTATGCTGAACTTGATTTATTGATATATTTGAAAACATATGAATCATATTTGAATTAATAGAGTTATATAGAAATACCATTATATGTAATATACAGCTAAACATATACTTCCTTTTTACTTTTGTAAATTTTTTATAAGTTTTTATTTATAAGATAATTATATGTAAAACTAAAATGTGAAATAATTATATTAATTTTAATTTAGTGTGAATAAGCGGGAAACGAGATTCGAACTCGTGACTTCAACCTTGGCAAGGTTGTGCTCTACCAACTGAACTATTCCCGCATAATTTTAACTTTATTACAAATAAAAAAAAAATTCAAGAAATAATTTAAAAATTTGACATATTTTAAAGAATTTTAATAACATTAAATTAATATTAGACGTGGATGTTTAACCAATTTTTTTGATAATATTTTAATTCTTTTACTGATTCGTATAAATCGTTGAGTGCTTGATGATTATTTATTTTTTTGAATTTTTTATACAATTGAGGGTTCCATCTTATAGCTAGCTCTTTTATTGTACTTACATCTATTTGTCTATAATGAAAATATTTTTCTAAAGTAGGCATATATTTAAATAGAAATTGTCTATCTTTACTGACAGTATTTCCGCACATAGGTGATGTATTTTTAGGAACCCATTTTTTTAAAAAAGAAATAGTTTTAATTTCGGCTAATTTTTCATTATATAAACTTTTTTGAACTCGATTTATTAATCCGTTTTTGAAATGAATATTTTGATTCCAAAGATTCATTAATTTTAATTGAGTATCATTTTGAAAAATTGCTATAGTGGGTTGAGTAGAGAGTATGTCTAACTCTTTATTAGTGATTAATACGGCAACTTCAATAATTTTATGTTTATTTGGATTTAAACCTGTCATTTCTAAGTCAATCCATATTAAATTATTCTTATTGATATTCATTAAATTTTTTAATATGTTAAATTATCGATTTTATATTTTTAAAACTTAGTTTATATACATATTATAATATATATGTTTTATAATTGTTTAAATTTTAAAATTAAATATATAAAAAGTTTAATTTCTTAGTATTATTATATATAAATTAGCTAGAATTTTTGAAAAATTGAATAGAATAATTTTACGATGTTGTTTATAACATTTGAAACTTTATAATCAAATTTATTTTGTATGATTATAAAATAAGTAAGTAGTGATAATATGCTTTTATAAATGTGTTTTATTTAACGTTTTAGTTTTAATTTAATGAGATTTGACATGAAAAATATTAATCCTATCAAAACCTATTCTTGGGAAAGTTTAAAACGACATTTCCAAAAAATAAAGAATTTGCATATGAAAGATTTATTCTTTCAAGATAAGCAGAGATTTTCTAGATTTTCTATAAATTTTAATGATCAAATATTGATAGATTTTTCTAAAAATAGAATTACTAGTGAAACAATGTCGAAATTGCTTATGCTAGCAGAGGAAGTAGATTTAATTGATGCCATGCAATGTATGTTCAATGGGGAGAAAATAAATTGTACTGAAGGTCGTGCGGTTCTACATACGGCATTAAGAAATAATAGTGATAGTCCAGTTATGTATAATAAAAAAAATGTCATGATTGACATAAAAAAAGTTCTTAAAAAGATGAAATTATTTTCAGAATCGGTTATTAATGGAGTGTGGAAAGGATTTACAGGAAAATCTATTACCGATGTAGTAAATATTGGGATTGGAGGATCAGACTTAGGTCCTTCTATGGTAGTTAAAGCACTGAATGCTTATAAAAATCATTTAAAAATACATTTTGTATCTAATATGGATGGTTCGCATATTTCTAATGTTTTGAAAAAATTATGTCCAGAAACAACGTTATTTTTGATTGTTTCTAAAACATTTTCTACTCAGGAAACAATTATTAATGCTAATACAGCTAAAATGTGGATGATGAAATATTTTCACACTGAAAGTTGTATAGATCAACATTTTATTGCAATATCTGAAAATATGAAAAATGCAGTTAGTTTTGGTATTAAATCTGAAAACATATTTTTGTTTTGGAATTGGGTTGGTGGGCGTTATTCGTTATGGTCTTCTGTAGGATTATCTATTGTTCTTTCTATTGGATTTAATAATTTTTCAAAGCTTCTTAATGGAGCATATGCGATGGATCAACATTATGTAAATACTACTTTAAGTAAAAATATACCTGTTATATTAGCATTAATAGGTATTTGGTATAATAACTTTTTTTTATCAGAAACAGAAGCAATTTTGCCATATGATCAAAATATGCGCCGTTTTCCAGCGTTTCTTCAACAGACTAATATGGAATCTAACGGGAAAAATATTGATAGAAATGGTTTTCCAGTAACTTGGCAAACTGGTCCAATTATTTGGGGGGAGCCAGGTACTAACGGTCAACATGCGTTTTATCAATTATTACACCAAGGTACTAAATTAATTCCTTGTGATTTTATAGCTTCAATACATCCTAATAATAGTATTTTAATTGATCATCATATACAATTATTATCTCATTTTTTTTCACAAACTAAAGCGTTAGCGTTTGGGAAATTTAAAGAGAATATAGATCAAGATACAATAAATACTACATATCAATCCAAGAAATTATTTAATGTATCTCCTTATAAAGCATTTGAAGGAAATAGGCCAAGTAATTCTATTTTTATGCATAAAGTAAATCCCTATAATTTAGGTTCTTTAATCGCATTATATGAACATAAAGTATTTACACAAGGTGTTATATTTAATATTTTTACATTTGATCAATGGGGTGTAGAATTAGGAAAAAATCTTGCAAAATCTATTTCTCTTACTTTAACCAATAATTTAGAAGAAACTAAATATGATTCATCTACAAATGGATTAATTAATTTTTATAAATTGTTGCGTTAGTTTTTTAATTATTGTTTTTAAAATAGCTGTTTTATTGATTAATTATAATAATCAAATATTTTTAAATTGATGGATATAAATTTTATTTTAAATTTTTAAATAATAATGTTTAAGCTCGTATTAAAACGTTCTTAAAATTTCGAAAACATTTTTACATTATGTCGTTTTATTAAAATAATTATTTTATGAATTGCATAAATGAAGTAAGGAAAAATCATGTCGATGTTAATAAAAGTTAAAATTCAAAATATTGGTCGATTTTTAAGTAAAATGATTATACCAAATATTAGCGCTTTTATTGCATGGGGATTAATTAGTGGTTTATTTCTTAATTTTGGATGGATTCCAAATGAAAATTTAGAAAAAGTAATTAATCCAATGATAATTTATCTTTTTCCTATCTTAATTGCTAGTACTGGTGGACGGTTAATGCATGGGAAAAGAGGAGCTATTGTTGGCAGTATAGCTATAATAGGGGCTATAGTTAATACTACTCTACCTATGTTATTAGGTGCTATGATCATTGGACCTTTAGGAGGATGGTGTATTCGTGGGTTTGATAGTATTATTAAAGGTAAGGTTTCTAGTAGTTTTGAAATGTTGGTAAATAATTTTTCAGCTGGAATTATTGGAATATTTTTGTCGATAGTTTCTTTTTTCGTTATTGGTCCAATTATTGAAGAATTTTCTAATATTCTAGAATATAGTGTGAGTGTGATAGTAAAACATAACTGTTTGCCTTTAATTGCAATTTTTATTGAACCTGCAAAAGTATTATTTTTAAATAATGCTATTAATCATGGAATCTTTTCTTCTTTGGGCATGCAAGAAGTAGATATTTTTAAAAAGTCTATTTTCTTTTTAATTGAATCAAATCCAGGTCCTGGTATTGGTATGCTTTTAGCATTGTTTTTTTTACAGCATAAAAACAAAAATGTTCAATCAAATTTAAAGAGCGCTATTATTATTCAACTTTTAGGTGGAATTCATGAAATATATTTTCCTTATGTTTTATTAAATCCAAGATTAATTATAGCCTTAATTTTAGGTGGAATGACTAATATATTTATATTAATGATTTTTGGAGGTGGATTAATATCAACGGCTTCTCCTGGTTCTATTATATCAATTTTGGCTATGACACCGAAAAATTTATATATTGTTAATATGTTTGCTGTTTCAATGTCATGTTTAATATCGTTTTTAATGTCTTTAGTGATATTAAGGATTTTTAATAAATTATTTCAAAATGATATGAAAACAGTATCAGTTAAACATATGAAAAACAATTTTAAACCTCAATATAATAAGAAAGTTTTTAATAATTTTCAATTTAATGTTTTTACAAAGATAAATAAAATAATTGTTGCTTGTGATGCAGGAATGGGTTCTAGTGCAATAGGTGCTGAAATGTTAAAAAAAGTTTTATGTTCTTTAAATGTTAATATTATCGTTTCTAACTCTGCTATTGACTCTATTCCTAATGATACCGATTTAGTCATTACTCATAAAAATTTAACTGAAAGAGCTAAAGTCAAACATCCCCAATTTCAGCATTTATCTCTGAATAATTTTTTAGATCGAGATTTTTATAAAAAATTAGGAAGTGATTTAATAAAGTTAAAAACTAATCATGTTAATTCAACATGTAACAATATAATTAAGAAAGAAAGTAATAAGGATAAAAATATATTTTCTTTTAGGAAAGAAAATATATTTTTAAATCAAACTGCTAAGAATAAACAAGAGGCTATTAAGTTCATAGGAAAACAACTAGTAAATCAAGGATATGTAAAACAAGAATATATTTCAGCTATGTTAGAACGAGAAGAAATTATGTCTACATGGTTAGGAGAATCAATTGCTTTACCGCATGGTACTATACAGGCAAAAGATTTTATATTGAAAACAGGAGCAATATTTTGTCAATTTCCTAAAGGTGTGCGTTTTGGAGATCATTCTGATGATATTGCATGTTTGGTAATAGGTATTGCTGCACGTAATAATGAACACGTTATGGTAGTGAGTAGTATTACAAAGGCTTTAGATGATCATAAAGTAATTAAAGCTTTGTCTAAAACAAATGACATTAATGATATTTTAAGACTATTTAATTAAAAGATTATTTAGTAATTATTAAATACTTTGAAAGTTTCTTAAAAGACGTTGTTTTTATTTTGATAATACAATATTATTTTATTTAACAAAATTGTATTTTGGAAAAGATGATGCAGGCATTACATTTCGGAGCTGGAAATATAGGTCGTGGTTTTATTGGGCCAATGTTGATTCATTCGGGTTTTGATTTAATTTTTTCTGACATTAATGAAAAAATTATTGATGCTATAAATTTTTTTAATGAATACAAGATTGAAACATTAGGTAAAAATTCTCATTTAGATAAAATTAAAAATATAAAAGCTATACATTTATGTGATTCAGATATTATATCTGTTATTAAAAATTCGGATGTGATTACAACAGCGGTAGGAGTCAATGTTATTAATTCTTTGGCTAGTATTATTTCCAAAGGAATAATATATAAAATAAAATCTGGTGAAAAAAAATTTTTAAATATTATGGCATGCGAAAATTCTTTTCGTTGTACTTCAGAACTTAAAAAAAATGTTTTATTTTTTTTGCCTAAAAAATATCATCAATATTTAGAAGATAATGTGGGATTTGTAGATACAGTAGTGGATAGGATTGTATCTTCTGATTATAAAAAAAATGAAAATATATTATTTATTAAGGTAGAGCCATTTAAAGAGTTTATATGTGATATAAATCAGTTTAGAGGACATATTCCTAATATTATTAATATGCAATTAAGCGATAATTTGAATGCTTATAGCGAACGAAAGTTGTTTACAGTAAATACGGGACATGCTATTGCTGCATATTTAGGTGTAGTTTATGGATATGAAAATATGTTTGATTCTATTTCTGATAAAAATATATATGATGTGGTATGTGGGGCAATGTATGAAAGTGGAAATGTATTAGTACTGCGTCATAATTTTGATAAAATTACACATAATCGTTACATTAATTCTATTTTGTCGAGATTTAAAAGTTCTTATTTTTCTGATGATTTAAGAAGGATAGGTCGAAATCCTTTGAGAAAATTGCAAAAAAACGATCGTTTAATCAAACCTATTCTGGGAACTTTAGAATATAAAACTCCTAATATAAATTTAATAAAAGGCGTTTCGGCTACATTATGTTATACAGATGTTAATGATAGTGAAGCAGTAGAGTTGAACTATTTAATTCAAAATAAGGGTATTGATCATATTTTATCAAACATTAGTTTTTTGGATTTAGAATTATCTATTTGTAATTTAATTAAGAAATATTTTTGGTTTTTTAAGAATAATCTTATTAATTAGCATAAGTGTTATATAATTGTTTACAACGATAAATAAACTTTTTTGTTAAAATATTGTATAGATCTAAAAATTTAAATATATTTTGCATCTCAAAAATCTATTACATCTTTGCATATTTTTATAATAACGTTAAGTTTCATAACTTAAGTAAAGCAATTTATTTTTTGGTATGAGTTTTAAAAGAATTTATAAAAATGATATGGAAATATGTTTTAATTTTGAACATATTAAACATTAATTTTAAATCAGAGAATTATATCTAATCAATATTAGAGATAATGGAATCAGAACAAGATAAAAGAATTGCAATTTTGTCTTAACTTGTTGATACAATTAGTAAAATTTTCATAAAAAGTTTAAAACTAATTATTATTTTAAATTTTATAAATAAATTTTAGTTAGTGTTTATGTAGTTTTTTAAATAAAATTTTTAGTTTTTTTTACAATTTATAAATTAGAATTAACTATTTCCTTTTATAGATATAAAAAAATCAATTTATATCATATTAATATCAAGGTATATAATGAGCTTTATTTTTTTGAGGAATGAAGATAATGATTTGAAATTTGTTTGAGGTTTTGCGTATTTTGAAAATATGTTGTATTTTAAATATTATAAATTTTTTAGAATTAATAAAGTATCATGTTATTTCTATTTTAGAATAAAAATAAATATTAGTCCAAAAACATAATTAAAATTGATGTAATACCATTATAAGTCTAATAATTATGTTTAAAAGTAGAGAATTAATTCTTATTGAAGTCGTTTTTGCTTTTGATTAATTTGTATTTACGAAGTATTTATATAGTAACATAAATATTTGAGAATAGGATATAATATTTTATATTAAAATTGAATTAATTTTATTTATTTAATATGATGATGTATAAAAGTACAGTATTGTGTAGAATTTTTTATCATGGTGTTTTCAAAAATAAAATGTAAATAAAAATTATAAAATTTATTATATTTATTGTTGAATTAATGTTAATTAGTTGAACATTAATTATGCTTTAAGCAAGAAAATATTTTCAAGTATGTATATGGGTACATATAGTGTTACATAGTATTCTACTTGTCTGTTATAAAATAAAGCTGTATATGTATGTTTTTATACATTTCATTTTATGAATTTTGAAAAATTAGATAGTTTTAGTTGTAAGTTTTTTCTTTGTAAGAAAAATTATTAATTCATATATATATTAGAATTTAATTGTGTTTTTAATTTTAAATTAAATTTAGAAATGGTTTTAAAAAATTAAAAATGGTAATTTTTTATAGTTAATTTATTTTTAAAATTTTCTATTATATTTAGACGTTTGTTTATTCTTATAGAGGATTATTATTCTTAACTAAAATGTAAAAGCTGTTTATATTTTTCTACTTATAGTAAAACGTCTAATTTATAAATTGAGTTAAGATTAGAAATTCAAATAGTAATATATAGTTAAATATTTTTAGAGATTTTTTTATAATTATAAAAAAATAATACGAAAGTTATATTTTATGTTATATACGTAAAGGTTTTTATTCCAAATTGTATTAAATCATTTTATTTTTTAAATTTAATTTAGGTATTCGTGTTTTGTATGTACTGACTAAGATTAAAAGCACATCAAATAATTTTTAAACGAAATAGAAGTATGATGAAATAGCTTTTAGAAAGTAAAAGATTATTAATATTATAGAAGTTAACATGTTATATTGAAATGATTTTAAGTTTTTGATTTTACTATTAGAATTTGTAAGATATTACAAAAATTTGATAAAAATTTTATTTTAAGCTATTTATAATTTATAAATATTAATTTTAGTTTAAAGTTATTAAACGATGATTACTAAAAATAAAAAATTTAAAAGATTATTTGTTATATTTTTGATGGGCCCCACTGCATGTGGGAAAAGTATGATTGCATTAAAGTTAAGAAAATTGATTCCAGTTGAACTAATTAGTGTAGACTCGGCATTAGTTTATCGTGATATGAATATTGGTACAGCAAAACCCACTAAATCGGAACTATTATATAATCCATATCATTTAATTGATATTAAGGATCCTATGGAAAGGTATTCTGTAAGTGAGTTTCAGAGCGATGCTTTAGAAGCAATACAACACGTAATTTCTAAAGATAAAGTTCCGTTGCTTGTTGGAGGGACGATGTTTTATTTTAAAGTTTTATTGGAAGGATTGCCGAAATTACCTCCATCAAACTATGATGTTCGTTCATATTTGTATTCTATGAAAAACAATAAAAATTTTTTGCATAACAAATTAAAAGAAATTGATGTTACTTCTTCAAAAAGAATTCATCCCAATGATATTCAAAGAATTTTAAGAGCTTTAGAAATATTTTATATATCTGGAAAGACGTTAACAGAACTTACAATGTCAAAGAATTATAAATTTCCATATGATGTAATTCAATTTTCAATTATTCCATATAGTAAGGATTGGTTAAAAAAGAATATATATATTCGATTTCATAAAATGTTATTTCTTGGTTTTCAAAATGAAGTGGAAAATTTACTACGACGTGGAGATTTACATATTGACTTACCTTCTATACGTTGTGTAGGATATCGACAAATGTGGAATTATCTTTTAAATAGTTTAAGTTATGATGAAATGATTTTTCAATCTATTTCTGCTACTAAAAAATTGGCTAAAAATCAATTGACATGGTTAAAAAATTGGAAAAATATATATGAGTTAAAAAATTTTGGAAATATAGATAATTTAAGTCATCAAATAGTTAAAATTATTAAAAACACATATTTTTAAAGATATATTACTTTTTATTTATAAATTTTTTAATTATCTGTTAATATGTAATTTTTTACGTTTATCAATATTGAAGCATAGAAGTTCTAGTATAAAATTTGTTCAATGGGTATGTAATTTTATGAGATTAAGTTAATATTATTTGAATTTATATATTGTCAACAATTCTTTAGAATTTTAAACATATTTAAAATAGTGTGTTGTAATAATTTAAAAATTTGCATTATAAATAAAGTTTTTATAAGTTAAAAACGCTTTATATTCTATAGATTTTAATTATTTGGTTGATATGTGATAAAATTATTTTGAGTTTACAATACTATAAAGTTTTAAAGTAATGAAATAATAAACGGAGATAACAATGGTTTGGAATCAGCCAAGTAGTAATGAACCTAATCTCGATCCTTGGAGTAATCATGATCGAAAATCGGAAGATTTCAAAAATAAAAAAAATAAGTTTTTTAATTTTATTGAATTTAAAAATTTTCTTAGTTCTTTCAGAACTAGAAAGAGTTTTTTTTGTAATAATTCAAAGTTTTTTAAGTTTGTTAAGAACCCTATAGTGCTAATTTTTATAACAGTTTTTCTTTCTTTTATAATTAATGGTTTTTATACTATTAAAGAAGCAGAGCGAGGAGTAATAACACGTTTTGGAAAATTTAGCCATTTAGTAGAACCTGGTTTAAATTGGAAATTAATGCTTATTGATAAAGTAACTCCTGTTGATATTAAGACTGTTAAAGAATTAGCAACTTCAGGTATTATGTTAACTTCTGATGAAAATGTTGTTCGGGTAGAAATGAATGTTCAGTATCGTATTACTAATCCAGTACAATATTTGTTCTCTGTAACTAATCCAGATGATAGTTTACGAGAGGCTACTGACAGTGCGTTAAGAGGCGTAATAGGTCATTCTACTATGGGACGTATTTTGACTGAAGGTAGAACTGTAATTAGAAGTGATACTCAGAAAGAAATAGAAAAAACAATATTACCATATGAAATGGGTATAACTATATTAGATGTAAATTTTCAGACAGCTAGACCTCCTGAAGAAGTAAAATCTGCTTTTGACGATGCTATTGCCGCAAGAGAGAATAGGGAACAGTATATTAGAGAAGCAGAAGCTTATGTCAATGAAGTTCAACCTAAAGCAAATGGTACAGCTCAACGTATTTTAGAAGAGGCAAGAGCTTATAAATCTCGTATAATAGCAGAAGCTAAAGGAGAAGTAATTAGATTTTCAAAAATACTTCCTTGGTATAAATCTTCAAAAAAGATTACTATAGAAAGACTATATATTGAATCTATGGAAAAAATATTTAGTAACATTAAGAAAATATTGATTAACGATAACGCGTTGTTTTTATCTTTAGATAGTTTAGTGTTTCAAAAAAATAAATTATCTACATCTAATGATTCTTCTAAAAAAGATGTTTCTTTAGATAACGCTTCTAACTTAAAAAAAGATAAAAATGAAGAATCTACTATAAATAAATTAAATGAAGATGTAATGGATCAAAGAAAAATAAATTCAGTTAGAAGTGATTGTATAAAAGAGGGTAGTAATGAATAAAGTTTTCATGACCGTTTTTAGTACGATGTTGACTTTTTTGTTTTTATGTTTATTTATTGTTCAAGAAGGACAGAAAGGTATTGTGTTGCGATTTGGTAAAGTGTTACGTAATAGTCAAAGTCAACCTGTAGTATATAATCCTGGTTTATATATAAAAATTCCGTTAGTGGATACAGTAAAGATTTTAGATTCTAGAATTCAAACTACAGATAATCAAGCTGATCGTTTTGTTACGAAAGAGAAAAAAGACCTTATTGTTGATTCTTATATAAAATGGAATATTAGCGATTTTAGTCGGTATTATTTAGCAACAGGGGGTGGAGATATTTTTCAAGCAGAAATGTTATTGAAGCGAAAATTTAGTGATCGATTGCGTTCGGAGATAGGTCGATTAAATGTAAAAGAAATTGTAACTGATTCTCGAGGAAAATTAACTAACGATGTGAAAGATGCTTTAAATACTGGTAGTGCAGATTATACTTCTAATAAAATTAGAAAACAAAATGAATATATGATGTTAGATACTAAAAATCATAAATATAATAAAGTATTAATTAATACTAATAGTATGAATGAGCTAGGAATTACGGTAATAGATGTACGTATCAAACAAATTAATTTACCTGTTGAAGTATCTGACGCAATATATAATAGAATGAGAGCAGAGCGAGAAGCAGTTGCTAGAAGTCAAAGATCACAGGGTCAAGAAGAAGCAGAAAAATTAAAAGCATCTGTTGATTATGAAGTTGTAAAAGTTTTATCTGAAGCACAGCGTAAAGCGTTAATAATAAGAGGAGAAGGAGAAGCTGAGGTAGCTAAGTTATTTTCTAGTTCTTTTAATAAAGAGCCTATATTTTTCGATTTTATTCGTAGTCTACAAGCTTATGAAAAAAGTTTTAAAAGTGGACAAGATATTTTAATAATTAATCCAGAAAACAACTATTTTTTTAAATATATGAAAAAGTTTTAATAATATTTTGTTTTGGTGTTTAATGTAATTTTAATGATATCTATACTGATATAGAAAACAAGTGAGAAAATTTTGAATAATAAAAAAAATATAGCTATATTGGGTGCGCAATGGGGAGATGAAGGAAAAGGAAAAATTGTAGACTTCTTGACTAAAAATGTAGATTATGTTGTGCGATATCAAGGAGGACATAATGCTGGACATACGCTAGTTATTAATGGAAATAAAATTGTTTTACATATTTTGCCCTCTGGAATTTTACATGATAACATTGTAGCTTTAATAGCTAATGGTGTGGTATTATCTCCTGTTCATCTTATGAATGAAATCAATATGTTAGAAAGATTTCATTATAATGTTCGCAATCGAATTATTGTATCAGAATTAGCTCATTTAGTATTCAGTTATCATATTTCTATGGATTTAGCTCGAGAGAACAAGTTAGGTCAAAATGCTATTGGTACCACTAAGCAAGGCATTGGTCCTGCTTATGAAGATAAAATAGCAAGAAGAGGATTGAGGATATGTGACTTACGAGATTGGTCGTATTTTTCTGATAAGTTGAAAGATAATATTGATTATTATAATTATCAGTTAGAAAATTTTTATCATGCTAAAGGTGTGAATTATAATTCTATCATAGATGAAATTTTTTTAACAAAAGATTATCTTATTAGTATATCTCGTAACGTTTCTAAAATTTTAATGCAGTCTCAGCACGACAATAAGTCAGTTATATTTGAAGGAGCTCAAGGAAGTATGTTAGATGTAGATCATGGAATGTATCCGTATGTTACTTCTTCAAATAGTGTGTCTGGGAATATTTTCACGGGTACTGGTGCAAGATTAGACAGTATCAGAGATATTATTGGAGTAGTTAAATCATATTCTACTAGAGTTGGTAATGGTCCTTTTCCAACAGAAGTATTTGGTAAATTAGATTCTTATTTTTGTAAAAAAGGTAATGAATTTGGTTCTACTACAGGAAGAAAACGCCGTATTGGATGGTTGGATACTGTATTACTTAAAAAGTCCATAGAGATTAATTTTTTTTCAAAGTTGTGCTTAACTAAAATAGATATATTAGATAGTTTAGAAAAAATAAAAATTTGTATAGGTTACCGAAATAAAAATAGTGGTATTAAATGTAAGGACATTCCTTGTTGTAAAAAAGATTGGAATGAAGTTATTCCTATTTATGAAATAATGCCAGGCTGGAAGGATACAACTTTAGAAATTACTTGTTTTGAAAAGTTGCCTTATTTTGCAAAAAAATTTATTTTACGAATTGAGGAAATATTAGATGTTCCTATTAGTATGATATCTACTGGTCCTCATAGAAATGATATAATTATTAGAAATTTATAATACTCAAAGCTAGAAATAACAAAATTTTTATTTCTAGCTTTGAGTGTTATAAAATTTTAAGAAGGTATTCTTAAATATTAATATTTTAGATATAGTTAAAATTATAATGATATATGCGTTGTAAAGGCATTTTAAATTTTGTTTTTTCATTTCATTTTAAATAAAATTTTTTCTAGTATTGAACAATTTTCTTTATTAATGTATATTATTTATTTTAAGAATTTTTATTCTATTTGATATTATACAAATGTGATGATATTTATAGGAATGAGATATAATAAGGAAATTTTATGAGACATTATGAAATAGTATTTCTTATTCATCCCGATCATAGCGAACAATGTCATAATATTATTGAACAATACAAAAAAATAATTATAAATAATCAAGGGAAAATTCATAGGTTAGAAGATTGGGGTAAACGTCAGCTAGCTTATGCTATTCAAAAGTTACATAAAGCGCATTATGTATTAATGAATGTTGAAGTATATCCAAGTTTAATTAAAGAATTATCTGACAAATTTAGATTTAGTGATTTTATAATTAGAAATATTATTATATGTGTTAAGAGTCCAGTAACAGAGATATCTCCAATATTACGTTCTCGAGAAGAAGTTAAATAGTCCAATGAGTGGTGAAAATTATTTGATTACAAAATAAAAAGTAAAGGATATTTTATAATGCGTTATTTTCGTCGCAGGAAATTTTGTAGATTTACTTCTGACAAAGTTAAAGAAATAGATTATAAAGATATTTTTATATTAAAAAGTTATATTACAGAAAATGGAAAGATAGTTCCAAGTAGAATTACAGGTACTAGAGCTAAGTATCAACGTCAATTAGCTCGAGCTATAAAACGTGCTCGTTATCTTTCTTTGATACCGTATACGGATCAGCAGCAATGAAATGTTATCATTTAAATATAAGTAGGGTAGGTTTTTATTAATGCAAATTATTCTTTTGGAAAAAGTAGAAAATTTAGGAAATCTAGGTGACATAATACATGTTAAGTCAGGATATGCACGTAATTTTTTAATTCCCAGAAAACAAGCAATGATAGCTACTAAACTTAATGTTAAATTAGTATTGCAAAAAAAAATAGAGTTTGAACAAAAGTTATTAGACAAATTATCTTTAGCTCAATTGCGTATTAAAAAAATTAAAGTTATTTCTCAACCGATAGTAATATATTCAAAAACTAGAAAAGAAGGAAAGTTATTTGGTTCTGTAGGGCCACGTGATGTTTCTAAATTGTTATCTAAGTTAAGTGGAATAAAGATTAATAAAAAAGAAATATATCTTCCTAATGGAGTTTTTCGAAAAATTGGCAAATATGATGTAGTTTTTAAACCGCATCACGATGTTGAAACAATTGTTGAGATAAATATTGTATCTAAAGAGAAGGTGTAAACGATTTTAACCGTGGTATTTTATACTAAGAAATAAAATGTTTTTTATAAATTTTTGTAATTTTAAATTTTTTATTGTCTTAGTATATTAAGTTTGATATTTGATTAGCGTAGTTTTAAATATTAAATATATTTAAAATAATAAGGTGTAAAATGAATTTTAATATTGAAATTAAAGTTTTAGATTCAAATATAAAATCTAAGTTCTTTTTTCCAAATTATGCAACCCCAGGATCTTCTGGGTTAGATTTGAGAGCTTGTATTAGTGAAAACAAGAGTTTATTACCTAATAATACTATTTTAGTTCCTACTGGAATAGCTATACATATAAAAGATCCGTTTATTTCTGCTTTAATTTTACCTAGATCAGGTTTAGGTCATAAAAATGGAATTGTTCTTGGAAATTTAATAGGATTGATTGATTCTGACTTTAATGGTCAAATTATGTTATCTATGTGGAATAGAAGTAACAAAGTTTTTATGATAACTGTAGGTATGAGAATAGCTCAAATAGTTTTTATTCCAATTATTAGGCCTAATTTTCATTTTGTGAAAGATTTTACTGTTAACAATACTGAAAGAAAAGGGAAAGGATTTGGTCATTCTGGATTAGATTAATTTCAAAATTATGATTTTAATATAAAGTTTTATAAAAATTTTTTATTTCATAATCTCGCAATTCATTTTTTCTATATGGTTTAAATAACAAAATAATGTTTTGTTATTTTTTACGTAATTTATGATATCTTGTATTTTTATTATAGAAATTATTTTTAAATTATATTGTTTTTTTAAAAAGAACAAATTTAAATTTTTGTTTTTTCGTCTATCTAAAGCTACTAATATACCTGATATCAAGTTATTGGATAGTGGTGTATAAGATTCGATTGTTTGTATTGTATTTTGTATAGATGTTCCTGATGTAATTACATCATCTAGTATAAGGATATTTTTTTTTGATAAGTCACATCCAATAAATTTTCCATGTTCTCCATAATTTTTTGTTTCTTTTCTAGAAAAACAATAAGTAATATTAATATTAAAATATTTTTTTAATGCTATGATAGATGATATAACAATAGGAATGCCTTTATATGCTATTCCGAATAAAGTGTTGCAATCAATGTTATTTTTAATGATTGTTTTAGCATAGAAAAATCCTAGTTTTTCAAGATCACATCCTGTATTAAAAAAACTAAAATTAAAAAAAAACGAGCTTTTTTCGCCCGATTTTAATCTGAATTTTCCGAATTTTAATATGTTTCTTTCAAAGCAAAATTGAATAAATTTTTGTTTCCAGTTTTTCATTTTATATTTTAGTTTTAGAATGGTTTATAATAAAATTAATTATATAAATTGGCTCCTGCTGGATTCGAACCAGCGGCCAAGCGATTATGAGTCGCCTGCTCTTACCACTGAGCTAAGGAGCCCTAAGAAGTTTCAATATTGCAACTTTTTATATTATACATATATTTTAGTTAAAAACATATATTTTTTAAATTTTAATTTCTTGACAATAAAAACTTTTTTTGATAGAATTTTTATTCCTCTGTAGTTCAGTTGGTAGAACAGCGGACTGTTAATCCGTATGTCACTGGTTCGAGTCCAGTCGGAGGAGAAAAATTTCATGATTTTAAAATATTTATTTAAGTAAATGTAAACATTTTACAGTTTTAAATTTTTTAAATTTTTATAACATGTATTTATAAATAAAAATATAATGTTTAATTTAGATAATTTCACTTTTCTATTTTATGATTATGAAACTTTTGGAATTGATACAGTATTAGATAAACCAGCTCAGTTTGCTTGTATTCGTACTGATATAAATTTTAATATTGTCGATATACCCTTAGAATTTTTTTGTTATCCTCCTGTAGATTATCTTCCAAATCCTGAATCTATATTGATTACTGGAATTTCTCCAAATTATACAAGAAAATATGGTACAAATGAGTTTGAATTTTCCAGTAAAATTTATGAACAATTTTCCAAACCTAATACATGTATTGTTGGTTACAATAATATTCATTTTGACGATGAAATCACGAGAAATATTTTTTATCGTAATTTCATCGATCCTTATGAATGGAGTTGGAAAAATAACAATTCTAGATGGGATATGTTAGACGTATTACGAGCTTGTTATGTATTACGGCCTAATGGTATAAATTGGCCTTTTAAGAAAAATTTAAAAGTTCCTAGTTTCAAATTATCTAATATATCAAAATTTAATAATATTGATCATAGTCATGCGCATAGTGCTATTAGTGACGTTCAAGCTACTCTTGAAGTAGCGAAATTGTTGAAAAATAAGCAACCTAGGTTGTTTAATTACTTTTTTAAATATCGTAAAAAACAAGAATTATTAAAAATAGTTGATATTTATAATATTAAGCCTTTGATATATATTTCTAGGTTTTTCGGATCTGAAAGGAAAAACATTAGTGTAATTGCTCCAATTTCATGGAATTTTTATAATCAAAATATATTAATTGGATTTGATTTAACGAAAAGTTTTAAAAAATTTTTGGCATATTTTTTAAATATTACAACTGAGATGTTAAATTATAAAAAACTTTTTGAATATGGAATTGTGTTTGTCTATATGAATCGATGTCCGATGTTAGCACCTACAAATGTTATTAGTTCAAAAAGAATGTTAAAATTAGGAATAAATTATTTAGTATGTAACAAAAATTTATCATTAATACGTAGTAATCATTTTTTAAAGAAAAAAATACAATTTATTAATAGTTGCTTTGTTTTTTCTAAAAAAAATGATATAGATTTACAAATTTATGATAATTTTTTTAGTAGTTCAGAAAAAAAAGTAATTAAAATTATACGAGCATTTCTTAAGGAAAATGTATTTAATAGAAATTTATTTATTTCTAGTAGTAAAGTAAGATCTTTATTGAAACGGTGTATAGCTAGAAATTTTTCTCATATGTTAAATCATACAGAAAGAATTTTTTGGATTCAATATTGCAATAAAAAAATAAATCAAGATAGTATTAATAAATATACCAAAAAAATTATATATTTATTGAAATTGAATTATAATGATTTTAAAAATATACTACTTTTAAAAGATTTATTAAGATATATAAATATATTTAAAAAGTTTTTTTAATTAGTAGTTTTGTTAAATCATAGTATTTTAAAATATTTTAAAATATTAACTGGAATTAGATTTATTAAAATGTAAATATATTTTTTTAAATATTTAGTTTTTTAAATTTTGAGAATTTGTATGTTTTAAACAAATTTAATATATATATATGATTTTTTTCAAACTTTGAAAAAAATACAATGTTTTTATTTTTTTTAATGTAATTATTTTTTAAGATATTAAAAAATTTTTTTGATATTTTTATATTGGAATTAAGTATACAAATTTTTTTAGAGAACAGTTGTTGGATTTCATATTTTAGAAAGTTAAAGTGAGTACAACCTAGTATGATTGTATCAACATTATTTGTTTTTGAATACCATGGTTTCATTATATTACTTATTTCTTTTTTATTAACAAAATTATATTTTATTTTTTTTTCTGCTAATTTTACTAAATTATTATTATATAATGTTTTTATAATAATTTCAGGTAGTAATGATGCAATTTTTTTTTGAATGCTATCATGGTGAATAGTAACTTTGGTTGCTAATAATCCAATAGTTTTAGTTCGAGTTATTTTTATAGATTTTTT
This sequence comes from Buchnera aphidicola (Nurudea shiraii), assembly GCA_039829955.1. NCBI lineage: Bacteria > Pseudomonadati > Pseudomonadota > Gammaproteobacteria > Enterobacterales > Erwiniaceae > Buchnera > Buchnera aphidicola. The sequence continues at coordinate 558,227 of CP140035.1, read as the reverse complement.
TATATCTGGAGTAATTCCAATTATAGGAAAGTTAAAAGTTTTTTTTAATGACATTAAACTAGTTACACTAATTGTATTGCATGCTAATATCATTGTAGAAATATGTATTTTTTTAGATACTAGTTCAATTATTTTCGAACATCTTTCAAAAATAAAGGATATTTCTTTATTTCCGTATGGAAAACATTCGTTGTCAAACACGTAAATGTAATTTATGTTAGGAAAACGGTGTTGCATTTTTTTATAAATAGACAAACCTCCTAAACCTGAATCAAATATTAGGACGTTATATTGTTTTTTTTGTGAGTAGTTATATGTAAAATTCATAATTTTATATAATATTTATTTTAAATAATAATTATTTTTATTTTAGTTTTAGTAAAATTTTGAATATATAATGTTACTATTTTTTAGTTTTTTTCAAAAAAAGAAAGTTTATCATATATTTCTCTAAATTTTTTCGATCTTGATGATTTAACATATTTAGTTTTTTTTCATTAATTATTTTAGTTTGCTGAATAATCCATTGTTTCCATGCTAATTTTGAAATATTTTCATAAATTTTCTGGCCTATTTTCCCTGGATATGGAGGATTATCTAGGCTTAACGTATATTTTTTAAGAAAACGACAAAAAATTTTTTTTTCCATTTTGTATTCAAGCCTTCTAGTTAATTTTAAGTAATAAGACATATTTTTATAACTTTTTTTGTAAGAGTTGATAATCCTACACATTGAGGTTTTAAAACATTAAGCCACATGCTCTGTTTAATTTCATTTATAAAATATGAATTTGTTATTTTTATTTTTATAGGGGTACAAAAAAAATGTATATGGGAAATTTTATATATAAATTTTTCAAACATTTTTTGACTTTTTATTTTAATGTTATTTTCTTTTATCCATTTTAATATTTCTAATTGATTGTAAAATGTTGGAAAACAATATAATCCTTTCCATATCTTGTTTATACTACTTTTACATAAAAACATTAAATTTTTGTATTGTATAATTAATAAAAAGATGTTTTCAGTTTTTTTTTGTTTTTTTGGTGTATATATAAATTTTTCAATTTTTTGTTTTTGAATAAAAAATAAACATGTTTTGTTTATAGGACAAATATAACATTTAGGTAAAGATTTTAAACAAATTAAAGCTCCTATATCCATTATAGCTTGATTAAATTGACTTGTTTTATGTATAGGTGTTAATAGATTTATAATAGACCATAATTTTTTATCAATATGTTTTGTATTATAATTATGTAAGTTAAAATATCTTAATAAAAGCCTTTTTATATTACATTCAAGAATACAGGCATATAAATTGAATCCAAATGATAAAATAGCTCCTGCTGTAGTACGTCCTATTCCCGGTAATTTAATAATGTCAATTAAATTGTCTGGAAATTTTCCTTGATAGTTTTTTACAATAATATTTGCAGTACGATAAATGTTGTGAGCTCTATTGTAATATCCTAATCCACTCCATGCATTAAGTATGTGATTGATAGTAGTATGTGCTAGTATATTAACATTAGGAAATTTTTTTATAAATTTTTTGTAATATGGAATCACAGTTTTTACTTGTGTTTGTTGTAACATAATTTCTGATATCCAGACTTTATATGGGTTTTTATCTTTTTTCCAAGGTAAACTCTTTCTACCATTTTGGTGGTACCAGTTTAAAACTAATTGGGAAAATAACATATTTTTCTCAATATTAATATTGTATATTTTAGTTGTTAAAGTTTTTTAATATTAATATATAGGTTAATATATTAATATTATATTTCAAATATTTATGTATTATTCATGTTTAAATTCATGTATAACTATATTTACATATTTTATATAATCAAAGTTATTTATATGTTTCGAATTTTACAATAATAAATTTTAATATCTTTTACTTTAATTTTTTTAAATTATTATTATAATTTATATGATTTTATTTCAAAAACACTTCTAAAAGAAAATCTAAGAACAATTTTCCTTTTTTCGTAGTTTTCCAATGTTTTCTTGTTTGTATTAAATATTTTTTTGAAATAGATTTTTTAATTTTATTTTGAATTGTACATTCTTGAATGTTTGTATATTTTTCAAAGTGGGTTCTTAAAGTTGGTTCATATAATCTAAAACGATTTGAAAAAAATTCATATGGTATTACGTTTTTTGAAACCACATATTTTTTGTTTATGTATTTTCCTTGAATGAAGTATTTTGGATTGTTTTCTTTTATGGTTCTTATTATGTCTCCGTTTTGTTGTGTTATTTTTCCATGAGCTCCACAACCAATTCCAATATAATCTCCAAATCTCCAATAATTTAAATTATGACGGCAATTATATTTTTTTTTTTGAATAAGAAGATATTGCATATTTTTTGTATCCTGCTTGTTTTAGCATTTTTTCTCCTTGTACGTATATATCCCATAAAATGTCATGGTTAGGTAACATTATTTTATTTGAATAAAATGGGGTATGAGGTTCAAGATATAGAGGATACCAAGAAATATGTTGTGAATTTAATTGAATAATAGATGTTAGATCTAATAAAGCTGTTTTTAAAGTTTGTTGAGGTAGACCATACATTAATTCGAGATTTATGTTATTTATTTTAAAATTTTTGAAATTTTTTATAGTATTAAGTATTGTTTTATTATTTGGATCTTTTTTTAATATTTTTAATTGTTTTTTGTTAAAAGTTTGCATTCCTATAGAAAATCGGTTTATTCCAAGTTTTTTATAATCTAAAAATTTTTTAATTTCTGATATTGTAGAATTAGATTCAATAGTAATTTCAGAAAATTTAGAAATAAATGTTATTTCTCTTATGGAATCTAATAAGTATTTAATAGATTTTTTACTTAACAAACTAGGAGTCCCCCCTCCTATAAAAATTGTTTTAATCTTTCTGTTTGAAGATAATAAGATATCGTTTTTAAAATCTTTTAAAAGGTGTTCTATATATTTTTTTTCTTGAATATTTTGCTTTTTTTTAAATACATTAAAATTGCAATAGGGACATATTCTAGTGCACCAAGGAATATGTATATATAGACTTAATGGAGGTAAGTTTGACATTTGTATAAAATATATATATTTGTAATTCACTAAAATATATTAAAAATTAAACAATAGAATTTTTTATATTTTAAATGCAGAATTTAAAAGATAAAATTGTATTGAAAATATGAGATACTATTTCTAATATATTTGTGAAAATGAAATTAAATTTTACATTAGAATTAATTCTTATTGCAATAACATTTATGAAAAATTTTAAGTTTTGTTATTGTATGAAAAAGATATATTATCATATGTGATTGCTTAATTTCATATAGTTATAATAATTAATATGTTTTTACAGAATTTTTATTTTTATATGAATAGAAATTTAAATATGTTTTGATTAAATTTTCAAAGTCATTAGTGTTAAATTTTATAAAACATTTCGATATTCATTCATATTAATAAATTAGATTTTTTATTTTTATTACAATAATGATTTTTATTCAAACATTCGAGTAGTTATTTTTAAAGTATAAAATTAAGAAAAGTTTTTTGTATAATATTTTAGAAATCGTGTTCTCGAGAGTATGATTGTTTTTATTTTTTGAAATTGTTTTTTTAAATATTCTATTTTAATAGAAAATAAAAATATTATATAGTAATAATATTTATTAATGATTAATTAATACAATTGAAAATTTATTTAAAAGATATTATTTTTAAAATAACAATTTCTCGTAGTTTTTAGAGATAAGTATTGAGATATGTGTTGTTTTTTCATTGATTACAGATGTTTGATTGAAAGTCAGTATATTTAAATTTCAGTTAATAAAGTTTTTAAGTTAATTATTTTTATTAAAACAATAATTTTTTATGTATTTTAAAAAAGTTTGTTATCTAATGTACAAAAATTTTAATATTTTAAAGAAAGGAATTTGAACTGTATATGAATCAAAAGTATAAAATTTCTATTTTACCAGGTGATGGTATTGGACCTGAAATAATGCAGGAAGGATATAAAATTTTAAATGTTCTTCGAAAAAAATTTGGTTTAAATATTAAAACGAAGGAATATGATATTGGAGGGATTGCGATAGATAGACATGGCATGGCATTGCCTAAAAATACATTAGAAGGATGTAGAAATTCTGATGCTATTTTATTTGGGGCAGTAGGAGGTCCAAAATGGAGTAAACTACCTCTTCATTTACAACCTGAAAGAGCTTCTTTACTTCCTTTGAGGAAATATTTTAATTTATTTGCGAATTTAAGGCCTTCTCAGTTATATCCTGGATTAGAAAAGTTATCGCCACTTCGTTTTCAAATCGTTAGAGGAGGATTTAATATTTTATGTGTGCGTGAATTGATAGGGGGTATTTATTTCGGAACTCCTAGAGGTACTCAATATAAGGATTTAAAAAAGTATTCGTTTGACACTGAAATATATTATCAGTTTGAAATTGAGAGAATTGCTCGCATGGCATTTAAATTGGCATTAAGTAGAAAATGTAAACTTACTTCAATAGATAAAGCTAATGTATTAGATACTTCTATTTTATGGAGAGAAACAGTAAATAGTATAGCTATAGATTATCCAGAGGTAAAATTATCTCATTTATATATTGATAATGCTGTTATGCAAATTATTAAAGATCCAAAAAGTTTTGATGTATTATTATGTTCTAATTTGTTCGGGGATATAATTTCTGACGCATGCGCAATGATTTCAGGATCTATAGGATTATTGCCATCTGCTAGTATAAATGAGAAAAGGTTTGGATTATATGAGCCATCAGGTGGTTCAGCTCCTGATATTCAAGGGAAAAATATAGCTAATCCTATTTCTTTAATTCTCTCTATAAGTATGTTAGTAAGATATAGTTTTAAATTAGATACAATAGCGAATATTATTGATTCAGTGATTTTCGAGGTTTTAAATTTAGGTTATAGAACGAGAGATATATCAAGTAATAATTGTCATTTTATTAGTACTAGAGAAATGGGTGACATTATCTCTAAATTATTATCTCACAGAGAAATAAAATGAAAAAGACACTCTATCAGAAATTGTTTGATTCGCATGTAGTGTGTGAAGAAAATAATCAATCTCCAATTTTGTATGTAGATTTGCATTTAATTCATGAAGTTACTTCTCCTCAAGCTTTTCATGAAATACGTTTGAAAAATAGAACGTTAAGACAGCCTAAAAAAACTTTTGCTACTATGGATCATAATGTTCCGACAGTGAGTAGAGACATGAATTGTGCTACTAGATTAGCTAGAAAGCAAATGGATGTATTACAGAAAAATTGTGAAGAATTTAATATTAAGTTATTTGGAATAGATAATTTAAATCAAGGAATAGTTCATGTTGTGAGTCCTGAACAAGGTATGATTTTACCTGGAATGTTGATAGTATGTGGAGATTCTCATACTTCTACCCATGGAGCTTTTGGAACATTGTCATTAGGTATTGGTACATCAGAAGTAGAACATGTGTTATCTACACAAACATTAAAGCAAAATCGATTTAAAAGTATGAATATAGAAATAAATGGTAAAATAAGTTATGGAACAACAGCAAAAGATATAATTTTATTTATAATTCGAAAATTAGGTGTATCTGGTGGTACTGGATATGTGATAGAGTTTTCTGGAAATACTATTTCGTATTTAAGTATGGAAAGTAGAATGACTATGTGTAATATGGTTATTGAAATGGGTGCTAAATCTGGAATTATTGCTCCGGATGTAATTACTTTTAAGTATTTAAAATATAAAAAATATTCTCCTAAAGAAACAGATTGGGAAAATGCATTATTATATTGGAATTCTTTGCATTCTGATATAGGAGTAGTGTTTAACAAAAAATTTATATTAGATGTATCTACTATTTTACCTCAGGTTACTTGGGGAACTAATCCTAGTCAAGTAATATCTATTGACGAGAAAATTCCATATCTTGATTCTTATGATAACTTTCTAGAAAAAGACACTGCAGAAAAATCATTAGAATATATGGGACTGGAACCTGGAATGTTTTTAAAAGATGTACTTATTGATAAAGTTTTTATTGGATCTTGTACTAATTCTAGAATAGAAGATTTACGTAGTATAGCAAAAATAGTAGAGCATAGACGTGTAGCTAAAACTGTACAGGCAATTATTGTTCCTGGATCTGGTTTGGTAAAGATACAAGCAGAAAAAGAAGGATTAGATAAAATTTTTCTTCGCTCCGGGTTTGAATGGCGTTATCCTGGTTGCTCTATGTGTTTGGCTATGAATGGAGATCATTTAAATAATAAGGAACGTTGTGCTTCTACTAGTAATAGAAATTTTGAAGGACGTCAAGGAAGAGGTGGTAGAACTCATTTAGTTAGTCCTATGATGGCAGCTGCAGCAGCAATTTTTGGTCGTTTTGTGGATGTTAGAAGTTTAATATAGAACAGAAAAATTTTATAAATATTATATTTAATATAAGAAGGTTGTAAAATGTCTAAATTTGTTCGTCATACAGGGATTGTAGTACCTTTAAATATGTCTAATGTGGATACTGATTCAATTATTCCAAAGCAATTTTTGCAAAAAGTTAATAAGTCAGGATTTGGAAAACATGTATTTTATAACTGGAGATATTTAGATGACAATGGCTTAGTATTAAATTCTAATTTTATTTTAAATAAACCATATTATAAAAATGCGACTATTTTATTATCAAGAAATAACTTTGGGTGTGGTTCATCAAGAGAACATGCTGTCTGGGCTTTAGTAGACTATGGATTTAAGGTGATTTTAGCGTCTAGTTTTTCTGATATTTTTTATAGTAATAGTATTAAAAATAATTTATTACCTATTGAACTTTCTGAAAATATTATAAATGATTTATTTTTAATAACTTCTAAAAACTTTAATACTTTAATAACTATAGATTTAGTTAATAATAAAGTTTTAATTGATAGTGAGAGTTATGTATTTAAAATTAATAGTTTTCATAAACATTGTATGTTAAATGGATTAGATGACATAGATTTAACTTTAAAATATAATAAAGAAATAAGAGATTACGAAAGTAAAATACCTAAGTTTTTTGTTATTTTTAAATAATTTTATATAGATATTTTAATTTTAAGGATATTGAAATATGTTAGTAAATTTTTTCAAGTGTATGTATTAAATAAATTTTTTAATTTTCAAAAGTTATTTTAAAGTTATTTTGTATTGTTTAAATAATAAGATAGTTTATTTTCTTAACAAGAAATATGATTTTATATTTTTAATATATTACATTTCATGAATAAATTTAAATTAATTTTGCACATTTTTAAGATTAGTTAAAGTTAATGCTTATTGCGTTATGTTTTAGTATAAATAGGTTTGTTATTTTCAATATTTGTTATTGATAGACTGTTTTATTTTTTTAAAACTATAGTTTAGATAAAAGGTACTTTGTTTTTATCAATTTTAATAAATTTTATAGTATATTGAATCTTTAGGAAAATAGATGACTCAACAATTAATTATTTTTGATACAACGCTACGTGATGGTGAACAATCTTTAAAATCAAGTTTAAGTGCAAAAAAAAAGTTAAAAATAGCTTTAGCTTTAGAAAAACTAGGTATTGATGTTATAGAGGTTGGATTTCCCGTTTCTTCGCCTGGTGATTTTTTAGCTGTAGATATTATATCTAAACATGTTAAAAATTCTAAAGTTTGTAGTTTAGCTCGATGTATTTATAAGGATATAGATATAGCTGCTGAATCTATGAAACATGCTGTATCATTTCGAATTCATATATTTTTAGGTACTTCTAATTTGCATATGAAGTCTAAATTAAGAAAAACATTTAGTGAAATTATAGAAATGGCTACATGTTCTATCAAACGAGCTCGTAAGTATACAGATGATGTTGAGTTTTCATGTGAAGATGCTGGAAGAACAAATTTAGATAATTTGTGTCGTATTGTAGAAATAGCTATTAAGTCTGGGGCTACTACGATTAATATTCCAGATACGGTAGGTTATGCCGTTCCAAGTCAATTTAAAAACATTATTACTTCTTTATATAATAAAGTCCCAAACATTGATAAGGCTGTTATTTCTGTTCATTGTCATAATGATTTGGGGATGGCAGTAGCTAACTCCATTTCTGCTATACAAGCAGGAGCTAGACAAATAGAGGGGACAATTAATGGAATAGGAGAACGAGCTGGAAATGCTGCTTTAGAAGAAGTCATGATGGCAGTTAAAATCAGACAAGATATTTTCAAAGTGTATACTAATATTAAATATAAAGAAATTTTTAATACTAGTAAAATTATTAGTAAAATTTGTGATGTTCCGATTTCTCCTAATAAAGCTATAGTAGGTAGTAATGCTTTTTTACATTCTTCTGGAGTTCATCAAGACGGAGTACTAAAAAATAGAAAGAATTATGAAATAATAGTTCCTGAAGTTATTGGTCTAAGTCCCATGATGTTTAATTTAACCTCTAGATCTGGTAGATCAGCTATTAAACATTATATGTCTAATATGGGTTATAAAGAAAACAGTGATTATAATTTAGAAAATTTATATAGTTCTTTTTTACAATTTGCAGACAATAAAGGTCAGGTATTTGACTATGATTTAGAAATATTAGCTTTTGTTGATCCGGAAGAAAAATTATTTGAATATTTTAAGTTAAAATATTTTAATATAGCATTAAGCTTAAATGGTGCATGTTGTTTAACGTTGCAATTGATGTGCGGGTTAGAATTGAAAACTGAAGTCGTTAAAACTAAAAATGGACTAATACACTCTATATGCAAAGCGTTGAACAAGTTATCATCTTATAATGTTGAAATAAAAAGTTTTTCTTCAATAATAAAAAATAAAAAATTTGATTTTTTTGGACATGTTGAAATTCAGGCACAATACGGAAGTCGTAATTTATATGGAGTAGGTTGTTTTTCTAAGGATATTATAGAATCTTTTATCAGAGCGATGATAAATATTTTAAATGTTGTTTGGAAAATAAAAAAAGTTGATAAAAAGTTTAAAAGATCTTAATTAGTTTAAATTTTTTAAAAATATTTCTGATTTTTTAGATATGGATGTAAAAATTTGTGCAATTTTTGCGTTCATATATTGTTGATAACTGTAATTGTAGTTAATAAATTTAAAGTGAATAAGTATAATATTTTTTATTTCATGAGTTTTAGTAATTTTAAGGGCTTATATTTTCTTTTAACCAACTTTCTAAAATAAGTACAGCAGAAGTAGAATCAATTATTTCTTTTTTTAAAGATTTTGATCCGTTTGTTTTAAACAATATTGATTTTGCTTCTATTGTAGTTAATCTTTCATCGTGAAAATAAATAGGTATTTTAAAATGTAAAGATATTTTTTTTGAAAATTTTTCTACTTGTTGTGTAATATTTTGCTTAGTGCCATCCATATTTAATGGTAGTCCGACAATTATAGAATTTGGTTGCCATTCTAAAAATAACTGTTTAATTTTTTTAAAATTGATTTTGTTATTTTTTATTTTTATAGAAGACAATCTTTGCGCAGTGTATGTTATATTTTGTCCCACTGCTACTCCAATGTTTTTAATTCCAAAATCAAACGCTATAACGATCATTATTATGCATGTCCAAAATTTGTAGATAATATATTTATATCTATTCCTATATTTTGGGCTGACTTAACCCATTTTTCTGATAAAGGAGTATTAAACAAAATCGAGTTATTTGCTGATGTAGTTAACCAGATATTATTCAGTATTTCATTTTCTAATTGATTTTTATTCCAAATACAATGTCCTAATGTCATGATCATATTTTTAGAATCTTGATTATTAGCTATATATTCTAATATATCTCGAGATGATGTTATAAAAATATTTTTTGATATAAGTATACTAGAAATAAATTTTTTTTTAAAAGAGTGTAGAATAAAACCGCGATCTTCGGATATTGGTCCTCCAATTATAACGGGTTTGTTTAGATGACTTAAAGTATTATTAGATGAAATATTAATTTTAAGTTCATTTAGTATTTTTTCAATTGTTAAATTTTCAATAGGTTTGTTAATAATAATACCCATTGCTCCGTTATTATCATGTTTAAATATATATATTACAGATTTTTTAAAAAATGGATTTCTTAGATTAGGCATAGCTATCAAGAAATGATTTTGAAAACTAATTTTCACTTTTAATTCCTGTTATTTTATAATTTCGGTAAGATTTTTAAAAGAATGTTATATGTGAACGAGTTAATTATTATTTTTAATTAAAAGTTCTTCTATTGAGTCTAAAATAATTTTTCGTATAGATATGTTACATTGAGCTTCAATTTCTTGTATACATGTTGGGCTAGTGACATTAATTTCTATCAACTTCTTTCCGATTATATCTAAACCTATTAAATATAATCCTTGATTTTTTATAGCTTTAGATATATAATTTGCTATTTTCCAGTCATATGAATTAAGTTTTTGAACTTTTCCAAATCCTCCTGCAGCTAAATTACCTCTATTTTCATTAATCTTAGGAATTCTAGCTAGGCACCAAGGAAACACTTTTCCATTAATAATTAGTATTCTTTTATCTCCATATTGAATTTCTGGTATATAAACTTGTGAAACACATAATTTAGTTCCATGACTAGTCATTGTTTCAATTATTACCATTTTATTAGGGTCATTATGTTTGATTTTGAAAATAGATAAACCTCCCATTCCATTTAATGGTTTTATTATAATTTCTTTGTGTTTATGAATAAAACTATCAATTTTAGAAATGTCGCTAGTAACTAAGGTTTGAGGAATAAATTTTGAAAATTGTATAGAAAACAATTTTTCATTGAAATCTCTTAAGCATTTAGGTTTGTTAATAATGAGTACACCTTGTTTTTCAGCTTGTTCAAGAATATACGTGGTATAGATGTAATTTTCGTTAATGGGAGGATCTTTTCGCATTAAGATAACATCTAAATTTGACAAAGAAATATCTTTAGATTTTTTAAAAAAAAACCATTTTTTCATATTGTTCTTTAAAAATAAAAGTTTAACCTTAGAAAAAGGTTGGTCATTTTTTAAATATAAGTCTAAAAGTTCCATATAGTAAATCGAATATTTTCTTTTTTGAGCTTCTAATAATATAGCAAAACTAGAATCTTTATTAATATTAATGGAAGAAATAGGATCCATTATTATTCCTAATTTTATTTTCATATATAGAAAATTTTTTATTTATATTAATTAAAATCTTTTTAAACAATATGAATAGTTAAATATTAATTTTTATAAAAATAAATGTTTTTAGTTTTTAATTAAATGATAACTAATAACTTTAAATATTAATAATATAGAAAATTTTTGTCAACTGAATTTTATATTTTATTTTTCATGGTATTTAGAATTCGAATAATTATCGAATCGTGACCAATGTCCATTAAAAGTTAATTTAATTGTTCCAATTGGTCCATTTCTTTGTTTTCCTATAATAATTTCAGCTATACCTTTTAAATCTGTATTTTCGTGATATAGTTCATCTCTATATATAAACATAATTAAATCTGCATCTTGTTCAAGTGATCCAGATTCTCGCAAATCAGAATTAATAGGTCTTTTATCTCCTCTTTGTTCTAATAAGCGATTTAATTGTGATAATGCTATTATAGGTACATGTAGTTCTTTTGCTAGTGCTTTTAAAGTTCTAGATACTTCAGCTATTTCTAGTGTTCTGTTGCCTACGAGTGATGGAACTTTTATAAGTTGTAGATAATCTACCATAATTAAGCTTAATCCGTTATTTTCTCTATAAATTCTACGTGATCTAGATCGCATTTCAGTAGGTGTAAGAGTTGATGAGTCATCAATATACATATTTTTTTTCTTTAATAAAATATTTATAGTACTGGAAATTCGAGACCAATCTTCATCGTTTAATTGTCCTGTTCGTATTTTTTCTTGATTTACACGAGATAAGGATGATAAAACTCTCATCATTATTTGTTCTCCAGACATTTCTAGGCTAAAAATTAAAACTGGTTTTTCATATGCCATAGCGATATTTTCGCAAATATTCATAGCAAATGTTGTTTTTCCCATTGAAGGACGAGCAGCAATTATAATTAAGTTAGAAGGTTGCAATCCTGATGTTTTTTTATTTAAATCTTGATATCCTGTATTAATTCCGGTAATTCCATGATTAGAATTATGAAATAGTTCTTCAATATTTTTTAAGGTTACATCTAATATTTGTTCAACGTTTTTGGGGCCAGTATTTTTATTTAATCTATTTTCTGTGATGTTGAATATTTTTGATTCAGCTATGTTTAATAGTTCTTCACTAGTTTGTCCTTTTAAGTTATATCCAATATTAATTATTCTTTGTGCAACTTGAATTATTTCACGAATAATGGAATGCTCATGAATAATTTCTGCATAAGTAGAAATATTAGCAGTACTAGGAATATTTTTGGATAGTTCTGCTAAATAAGAAAATCTTCCTACATTTTCTAATTCTCCTTTTTGTTCTAGAGATTCTGATAGTGTAATTAGATCAATAGGGTATCCACGATTTAGTAAATATTGCATTTCTTTAAATATTAATTTGTGCGGGAAGCTAAAAAAATCATGTTCTGTAATTTTTTCTGCTATACAATCCCATTGCTCGTTATCTAACATTAAACCACCTAATACGGATTGTTCGGCTTCTAGAGAATGAGGTAGTTTAAAATGTTTGTTGATTTTATTAGGAAATATTTTTTTTTCTGACATTTTAATATAGCACCGAAATTCAATTGTAATAGTTTAAAGTTATATTTTTAAAATAAGAAGTTACGTAATAGTAGAGTTTTCAAGTTAATCATATGTTTATGCTTTACAAAATTTTTGATGGTACTAATAAGTTTAATTAACATAATTCTTAAGTAATTTAAAATACATGAATTTTATTTTTTTATAATAATAAAATATTTTGTTTTTATTAATTATTAATTAATAGTTTTAAGATTTCTATATGAAAAATTTTTATATATTTATTAAATATAAAGCATTTTATGTTTTTAAAGATATTTAAGAATAATTTTACCATATGATATAAAATATTATTACAATAGTATTTTGAAATGTTATTAAATTTAGAATGAATGAATTTTAAATTTTTTCAAAACGATTTATAATATAGATTATAAATATAATAAACGTGTAGTTATTTTACATTTTGTATAAAGAATTTATTTAAATTTTAGTTTCTTGACATTTTAAATATAGATCAATTATTTTATTCATATTTAACAAGTAAAGTATTTTGAGAAACGTTTTTGTACTTATATTGTATTTTAAAATTTAAAAAATAAAATTTTACATCGTAGTTTTTGTAAGATGTTTATAGTTAATATTATATTTAATTTAGTTTTTTATACTTCAAACGTGTTGAAAGTAGTCTATGTATTTTATAAAAGTATTTTAATATAAAAAATATTTTTAGAGACATTTTATAATTTAATTTTTTTTGAAATATATTTATTTTAAACTTTGAAAGTTACTAACTTTCAATATTATAAATAGACGTAAATTACTTTTAAAATATGATATAATTTGTTTTTGTAATTAAATTGTATACATTTCAAGGAATTTTATTTTTAATTTGTAAACAGTTATTATTTTTAATAATAAGTATTATAATATTAATATGTGATTATTTTATATCATAATTTATATTTAAAATTATCACTTAAAATTTAAAAGTAACAAAATTTATTTAATATAAAGGTTATAATTTAGTAGCAATTAGAAAATATATTGGAGAAAATACGTAATGGCAAGTAAAGGAGTAAACAAAGTTATTCTTATTGGGTATCTTGGACAAAATCCAGAAGTTCGATATATGCAAAATGGAGGAGCAGTTACTAATATTACATTAGCTACATCAGAAACATGGAAGGATAAAAATACTGGAGAAATGAAAGAAAAGACGGAATGGCATAGGATTGTTTTTTTTAATAGATTAGCTGAAATTGCTGGAGAATATCTGAAAAAAGGATCTCAAGTATATATTGAGGGATCGTTACAAACTAGAAAATGGAAAGATCAAAATGGAATAGATCGTTATGTTACGGAAATAATTGTTAGTATCGGAGGAACTATGCAAATGTTGGGTCGAAATTCTAATCATCCATCTTCTTTAGGTCGTTCTAAGAGTAGTTTGAGAGATCCAGAAAAAAATTTATTGAAAGATGATAAGGAAAGTTATGATTCTAAAAAAGATGAAAATATTAATGTAAATAATTTAGATTTTGATGATGAAGATATTCCTTTTTAACTTATTTTGAAATAAATAAGCTTTCAAAAATTTTATAGATAAGTGTTTATATAATTAGAAAATTGATGTATTATAAAACAAAATTTGTGTTGTTCGGAGATAAAGGGGGCATGAGAAGAATTTTTCATAATTATAGATTTAGTGTTTGAATTTTCTTTATCTAAAATATAAAATATTTCTTTCGGAACTAGTACATCCCAGGCACCATATATTTTCAAGTATGGAATCTTTATTTTAGAAATTTCTTTTCGAAGGTCTGATGAGCAAAGTAGTTTTAATCCTTTTTTTAATGTCGATAACGTAGGTTTTGGATAGGATAACACTAATTTTTTTAAAATTTGTATTTTTAAATCTAAATTTTTTAAATGCAAAAATTGTATATTGATAAAATCTTTAATAGTTTTTTTGTAGTTTAAAATTAATTTAGTATATAATTCATTTAATATATTTTTAGAAATTCCTGGCCAATTATCATGTTTAATAAAACAAGGGGAAGAAGATACGTTAATAATTCCTTTTATTTTTTTTGGACAAAAAATTGCAATTTTATGTGTAATTAATCCCCCCATAGACCACCCTAGAAGTATAGAACTACTAGGTATATATTTTGCTAAAAATTTAGCTATATTATTTAAATTTGTAAATTTTAAGTGTGTATTTTTTCCATATCCAGGCAAATCTACTAAATATATTTTAAAGTTAGTATATAATTTAGGTAATAATAAATGCCAAATATTAGAATTAAATCCTAAACCGTGTATTAAAATTAAGTTGAATTTTCCGTTTCCTAATACAGTCCAATGAAATTTATTCATAAATATTATACTTATTTTTTAAAAAATTCATTTTTATGAAAATCTAAAATATGTAAATTTATGGTGTTTTTAGTGTAAAAATTAAAGATGATAATAATTTTGCTTTGTATTAATATTTTATTACTATTTATAATAGATAAATAATATTTTTTATTTAATAGGATTGAATTTAACTTATTAAGTTTTATAGCTAAATATTTTTAGAAAGAACATGTATTTTATAGAATACATTTAGAATTAAATTATTTGAGATTATATTATGATTAGTATATCTAAATTAGCAAGAGATCATTTTTTTAATTTGCTTTTGAAACAAAAAAAGAATACTCACATTAGGGTATTTGTAAGTTATCCTGGAACTCCAACAGCAAGATGTGGAGTGTCTTTCTGTTATCCAGAAGAAATAACGAGTAAAGATAAGAAATTTGAATATGGAAATTTTAAGTTGTATATTGACAAATTAAGTATATTATATTTGAAAGATGCAAAGATTGATCTTCTTATAGAAGATCATAAATCTCAGTTAACTTTAATAGCTCCTTATGCTAAAAAGTGTATTTTTAACAATGATATTAATTTAAAGAATAAAGTAGAAGTTTTTTTAAATTCTAAAATTAATCCTCAATTATCCTCTCATGGTGGAAAAGTATGTTTAATAGGTATTACTCAATCAGGGTATGTTACTCTTAAATTTTTTGGAGGTTGCAATGGATGCTCTATGGTAGGATTTACTTTAAAAAAAGGAATAGAACACCAATTGTTGATTCAATTTCCTGAGTTAAAAGGAGTATGTGACATCACAAATCATAATAAAGGAAATCATTCATATTATTGATATCAGTAAATTTATTAATTAATATGAAATGTTTAAGTGATTATTTAAAGTTGGAGTTAACTCTCCTTTTAGATTTTTTTGCATTTTTTTTCTTATATTTTCATTGTTTAAATTTTGGCTTAATAAAAAATATAATTTTGTTAATGCCGCTTCTATTGTTAGATCATATCCACTAATTACTCCTACATTAACAAGAGAATTTCCTGTTGCATATCCATGCATGTTTACAGTTCCTGAAATACATTGACTTAAATTTACTACTATTACATTGTTTTTATAAGCAAAATGTAAAGCATGTAAAAAATTTTTATTTTGTGGTGCATTTCCAATTCCATAAGAACATAAAATTATAGATTTTACAGGTTGTTTAAGAAAAGTATATATGGTTTCTTCTGTAATTCCGGGATGAATAGTAATTATTCCAATAGGTTGTTGTATCATAGAATTAATTTTAAATTTTTTGTTATTATGTAGTATTTCTGGTGTATAAGTGTGTTTTATTGACATTTCTATTTCTAATAATGTGCTAAAATTAGGAGACGAAAAGGCATTTAATCCATTTGCATGAGATTTTGTTGTTCTATTTCCACGATATAATTTATTGTTAAATAATAAAGTTACTTCAGGAATTGGATAATGTGCAGCTAAGAATAATGAATTTAATAAGTTTTGTTGTCCATCAGATCGAAATTCAGATAACGGAATTTGCGAACCAGTTACAATGACTGGTTTTTTCAAATTTTCTAATATAAATGATAATGCAGAAGCAGTGTATGCCATGGTATCTGTTCCATGTAAAACGATAAAACCATCGTATTTTTCATAATTATTGTAGATATCTTCTGCTATTATTTTCCATTCAATAGGTGTCATATTAGAAGAATCAATTAAAGGTTTATATTCATTGATAGTAAAAAATGGTATTTCAGGTCTTTGAAAATCTGGAATACTAATTATTTGTTCTTGTAAATATCCTGCGATAGGAACATAACCATAAAGTGACTTTTTCATGCCAATAGTTCCCCCAGTATAAGATATATATATAGATTTTTTTCGCATATTATAGCTCTTTAAAAGTATTGTTAATTACAAAATAAGTTTTAAAAAGTTGACTTTTATTTGATTTATATAATTTTTTAATATTTATATAAAAGTGGTTAATATGCAATGTATATATAATATATTTCAAATTGTATATTTTTAAAAAGTTTTGTGGTTTTACAAATATGTAATTTTTTTGAAAAGGAATAATTTTTATTTCTAATATGTAAATAATTTAACATAAGTAATTTTGAAGGAAGTAATAAACAATATTTTAAAACAACTTAATTTTACAAGAGCATAGTAATTTAAATTATGTTAATTTAAAAGTATGTTAAGGGATAATTTTTAAAAAATATTTATGAAATTGTTTTAAAAATGGAAGTAAAATTTAATATGTTATATGTATTTATTATTGCTTAGGTCTATTAAAACAATGGTTTTTTTTAAGAATTTTAAAAATTTTATATTTTACGGTTTTATTTGATGTTTATGGTTTTAATTTATAGATAATTTATAAGATATAAACAATTTAATTATGTGAGCAAGAAGTATTTTATTTTTTATAAAAAATAAAATAACGAAAATATTTAATTTAAGAAACGATAAGGTAAAATATAACGTTTTAATATTAATAATTAATAAAAAACACTCATTATATATATTATATTTTAAAAATTAATATTTTTAGACAGATAGATTAAGTAAAAAGAAAATGTTAAAATGATCAATTTTAGAAATAACGAGTGTAATTTAAATTTTATGGTAATTTTTCAGATAATTATTTGAAATATTAATTTAAATTTCATTAAATAATTTGTTATTTAAATGTAATTTTTATAAATATTATTTTTGATTAGAAATATATCTTATTTGAAAATCTTAGATAATTATTTAGATTTTTTAAAATTTTAACATGGAGATTATATGAAACGCGCATTTATTTTAGTTTTAGATTCTCTTGGAATTGGTTCGACCAGTGATGCGCATATATTTAATGATGTAGGTGCTAACACATTTGGAAACATAGCGAAATTTTGTTATTTAGGAAAAGCTAACACAGGTCGAAAAGGGCCTTTGAATATACCTAATTTAATTTCTCTTGGATTAGTGAATGCTGCTAATAAGTCGTTAGGAAAGTCATTATTAGGAATAAGCAATGAAGGTAGTGCTATTATAGGAAGTTATGCTTATGCAAGTGAAATGTCATCAGGAAAAGATACATCTTCAGGTCATTGGGAAATAGCTGGGGTGCCAGTGTTATTTAATTGGGATTATTTTAAAGATAAAAATGATAGCTTTCCTAAGAATATACTTGAGAAAATTGTTAAGAAGTGTAATTTATCTGGATTTTTAGGAAATTGTCATTCTTCTGGAACTACTATATTGGAACATTTCGGAGAAGAACATATAAAAACGAAAAAACCTATTTTTTATACTTCTATTGATTCAGTATTTCAAGTTGCTTGTCATGAAAATGTTTTTAGCTTAAAAGAATTATATAGAATATGTAAAAATATTAGAAAAATATTAAATTTAGAAAAAATAAATATTTGTAGAGTGATTGCTCGACCTTTTATTGGTTATGATAAATTTAGTTTTAAAAGAACTGGAAATAGACGGGATTTTTCGGTAGAACCTCATGATGTAACTGTTATGGATAAGTTAATTAAAGAGAAATCTGGAAAAGTAATTTCTATAGGAAAAATTTCAGATATTTATGCAGGACATGGAATTACTAAGCAAGTTAACTCAACAGGTTTGTCTGAGTTATTTAATTCCACTTTATATGAAATAAAAAAATCGAAAGATAATACTATTGTTTTTGTTAATTTTGTAGATTTTGATTCTTTATGGGGTCATAGGCGTGATGTGTCTGGATATGCTTGTGGATTAGAGTGGTTAGATTCTCGTTTGCCAAAATTATTAGAGTTAGTAAAAGAAGATGATGTTTTGATTATTACTGCTGATCATGGATGTGATCCAACTTGGATAGGAACTGATCATACAAGAGAAAATATTCCAATATTAATATATTGGCCGACCATTGAATCAAAGTTTTTAGGACATCGAAATACTTTTTCAGATATAGCTCAAACATTAGCAAAATATTTTAATTTGTCTTCAATGAAATTTGGAAGCACTATGTTTTTAAAATCATAAGTTTATTATGTTTTTAATATAAAATATATTATAAAAATAGGAAAATATATGTCAACGTCTCATATAAATGCAAAAAAAGGGGATTTTTCTGATTTCGTGCTTATGCCTGGAGATCCTATTCGAGCTAAATATATAGCTAAAAATTATTTAGATAACGCTGTAGAAGTCACTAATATTCGTTCTATGTTAGGTTTCACTGGAAGTTATAAAGGAAGACGCGTTTCTATTATGAGTCATGGTATTGGGATACCTTCGTGTATTGTTTATGTTCGAGAATTAATTACTCAATATCATGTTAAAAAAATTATTCGTATTGGTACTTGTGGTACTATTTGTAAAGATATCAATGTTAATGATCTTATTGTTGGGTTAGGAGCTTCTACTGATTCTAAAGTTAATAGAGCTCGATTTCAAGATAACGATTTTTCTGCTGTAGCAGATTTTGATTTAGTGCATAATTTACTAGTTTCTTCTAAGCAATTAGGAATTAAGATTAATATAGGAAGTTTTTTTACGACAGATTTATTTTATCATGATAATAGTGATATTTTATCAATTATACAGAAATTTAATATTCTTGGGATAGAGATGGAAACTGCAGGATTATATAGTATATCTTCAGAATTTGGAATAAAATCAGCTTCTATTTGTACAGTATCTGATCATATTTTAAAAAATATTAAGATTAGTGTCAAAGATCGAGAATCAAGTTTAGATAATATGGTTAAAATCGCTTTAGATTCGATTTTATTGGAGAGTTAAAAGTTAAAAATTATATTTAAACAAAAATTAAGGTATAAGAATGATATGTGCAATTTATTTAATTTTCTGATTCGTATAAAATTGTTTATTTATTATTATGGTGAGAAAGGGATTCGAACCCTTGATACGTTTTCGTATACACGCTTTCCAGGCATGCTCTTTAAGCCTCTCAGACATCTCACCGTTTTAAGAATATTTTAAAATTTTAGTAATGTGCTTAATTTTTAAATAGTTTATAGTAAATGTTGAAAATTGAAAACAGTTAAATTAATTTTTTTTTAAAATAATTATGGCTTAAAATAGATAATTTAATATAGATTAAATATAAGTTGTTATATGTTACTTATATAAAGATTATAAGGTTGATTTTTCATTAACTTGACATAAAAGTTTTTGAAACATATAACATTTTATTTTATATTATAGTTAATGTTTTTGAGAAATATATAATTCTAAATTTTTATATTTATTTTAGAGTATACTAAAAATAGAAAGTTATTTCTTTATAATTATATGTTATATATTTTTTAAATTTTGACCTTATATTTTGCACACTTTTCTTAATGATTTAGTTTGTTATAATAAGGATTATAAATTTCATCTCCATCCAGTTAAGTAAACTGAGTATGGTTATTACTAACATGTTATTGTAATAATATAAAAAAATGGCAGAAAAACGTAATATATTTTTAATTGGTCCTATGGGAGCTGGAAAGAGTACTGTTGGTCGCCAATTAGCACAACAATTAAGTATGGAATTTTATGATTCTGATCAAGAAATTGAAAAGCGTACTGGAGCAGATATTAGTTGGGTATTTGATATAGAGGGTGAATCAGGATTTAGAGAACGTGAAAAGAAAATTATTAATGAACTAGCGAATAAACATGGAATTGTGTTAGCTACAGGAGGAGGTTCTATTGAGTCAAAAGAAATTAGAAATAAATTGTCGTCTCGTGGAATTGTGGTGTATTTAGAAGCAACAATAGAAAAACAGATAGCTAGAACTAAAAAGGACAAAAAAAGACCTTTATTACAAACTCAAGATGTACCTGTGAGAGTTATTTTAGAGTCTCTAGCTAATAAAAGAAATCATTTGTATAAAAAAATAGCAGATATCACTATACAAATGGATGAGAAAAGTGCTAAAGCAGTAGTTTTTTGTATTATTAACTTGTTAGATAAACGGTTAAGTTAAAAAATTCTGTTATTTATAAAATTTTAAGGTATATCCATATTGAAAAGATTAAAGGTATCTTTAAATAGTTGCACTTATTATATTAACATTGGATCTTCTATATTTAAGACAAATGATAGTTTATTTCCGTTTGAATCTAAAGATAAAGTTATGTTAGTTACTAATACTTTAGTAGATAGAATATGGAAAGAAACTGTTTTTCGTTATTTAGATAAATTTAAAATTAAAAAGAACTATATAGTTTTACCTGATGGTGAAGAAACTAAAAATATAAGTTTTTTAGAATATATCATATCAAAGTTGTTACAAAAAACTTATGGTAGAGATACTATTTTAATAGCTCTTGGAGGTGGAGTAATTGGTGATATAACTGGATTTGCAGCTTCAATTTATCAACGTGGTATTAAATTTGTACAAATACCTACCACGTTATTATCACAAGTGGATGCTTCTATAGGTGGAAAAACATCTGTTAATCATTCTCTTGGAAAGAATATGATTGGTTCATTTTGGCAGCCTATTTCAGTTATTGTTAATCTTGATTTTTTATCTACTTTACCGAGATCTCAATTAATATCTGGAATGGCAGAGGTAATAAAATATGCTATTGCTTTTGATAAGACGTTTTTTGATTGGTTAGAGAAAAATATTAATTCTATATTAAAATTAGACTCAAAAACAGTACTATATTGTGTTAAAAGATGTTGCGAACTTAAAAAAGTAATAATTGAAGAAGATGAGCGAGAATATGGTTCTAGAGCTTTATTAAATTTAGGCCATACGTATGGACATGCAATTGAAACTTATTTGGGATATGGAGTTTGGTTACATGGAGAAGCAATAGCAGTTGGAATCATTATGGCAGTAGAAACATCAGTTTTACTAGGAGTTTTAAATATCTATGAAAAAAATAGGATTATCAATTTAATTAAAAAAATAGGATTACCTACAAAAGGACCCAAAAATATGGTTTTTAGTTCTTATTATGCTTGTTTTTTAAGAGATAAAAAAGTTTCTTCAGATATTGTGAGGTTGGTATTACCTACTTCTATAGGAAAAGCTGTAGTTTTTAATAATGTAAAAAAGGATATATTGATGTCAGTTATTGATAATTGTAGTTAAGTATTATTACTAATGTAATTAGTTTTGAAGAATTATTTTATATGTTACTTTACTTAAATGTTTTAGAGATGTTTTTAAATTTTTCTAAACGAGATATATATAAATAAGAAAGTGAATTAATAATCGTTATTATGTACATATTATAATATTTAGTGCCAGGTAATATGTATTTTAAAGGGATTAAAGTCATGTTTTGTATTTAAAAATTTTTTAAAAAAATTTTTTAAATTATTTCAATGTTAATTATATTATTAAGTATGACTAAGTTTTAGGAAAATTAATGAAAACTATTTTACTAGCTCCTTCAATTTTATCTGCAAATTTTGCAAATTTAGGAGAAGATATACAAAATATTTTGAAAGCAGGAGGAGACATTATTCATTTTGATGTAATGGACAATCATTATGTTCCTAATTTGACATTTGGACCAATGGTATTAAAATCCATTAGGAGTTATGGAATTACATCTATTATTGATGTTCATCTTATGGTTGATCCTGTGGATGACTTAATAGTTAAATTTGCTGAAGCAGGAGCGGACTTTATTACTATTCATCCTGAATCAACGAAACATTTAGATAGATCTTTAAATTTGATTAAGAGTTTTGGTTGCAAAGTAGGTATTGGTATTAATCCTACAACTACATTACATGTTTTAGACTATATTATTGAAAAGTTAGATATTATTTTATTAATGTCTGTCAATCCTGGATTTTCAGGACAAGAGTTTATACCTATTACATTTAAAAAACTCTTACAAGTTCGACAATTAATAGATAACAGTAATAGAAAGATATTATTGGAAATTGATGGAGGAATAAATTTAAATAATATTAAAAAAGTAGCATCTTATGGAGTAAATATCTTTGTAATTGGATCTGCTATTTTTGGATCAAAAAATTATAAAGAAACTATTAAGAATATTCGTTTTGAATTAAATTAAAACAATTCGTACTGTATAAGTTCAATTTTTAATTTTAATATTTTAAAAGATTTCTATATTTTGTATGGAATATAATAGTGAATAATTCCAAAAAAACGTTATTTAGTGCTATACAACCTTCAGGACAATTAACTCTTGGAAATTATATCGGTGTTATGCGTCCTTGGAAAAAAATGCAAAATTATTATACATGTTTATATTGTATTGCTGATTTACACTCTATTACTACACGTTGTTTATCTGTTCAGTTGCAAAAAAATATTTTAGATACTATTGCTTTATATTTAGCATGTGGCTTGGATCCATGTAAAAGTATTATCTTCTTGCAATCACACGTTCATCAACATACTCAGCTATATTGGTTATTAACATGTTACACTTATTGTGGAGAATTATCACGGATGACTCAATTTAAACATAAGTCTTTTCAAAATTCCAAAAATATTAATTCTGGTTTATTAAATTATCCTATTTTAATGGCTTCTGATATTTTATTATATGAAACTGATATAGTTCCTATTGGATATGATCAGATGCAACATCTGGAGTTAGTTCGAAAAATAGCTCGTAGATTTAATGCATATTATGGTAGCAATATATTCACTATTCCTATGCCATATATAATAGAAAACAGCTCAAATATTTTAGCATTGTTAGATTTAGACAGAAAAATGTCTAAATCTGATTTCAATAAAAATAATGTAATTTTTTTATTAGAAAGTATTGATAGTATTTCTAAAAAGATAAAATTAGCTGTTACTGACTCAGATAATCCCGCTAGTATTCATTATGACATGGTCAATAAGAAAGGGATATCAAATTTACTAAATATTTTTTCTAGTTTAACAAATAAAAAAATTTCTGATTTAGAAATAGAATTTTCTGGAAAATCGTATCATGCATTTAAATCAGATATAATTGAAGTTATATCTGATATAATAGAAAAGTTGCAATCTTCATATTTTTATTATAGAAAGCAAGAAGATTATTTAAAAGAAATAGTATGTCATGGTGCATCTAAAGCATGTGTTCAAGCCAATAGATTGTTAAAAACAGTGAAACTCGCAATAGGGTTAATTTAATATTTTATTGTTTTTGTTTTACTTTTAGTAATGTGGATAGTATAAATACTAATCCGTATAATATATTAGATGTGATTAGTGCTGAGATAAATCCAAAGTTATTTACTATAGGTCCAGTAACTATAAACGTTAAAAGGGTTCCTACAGTTCCACTAGTTAGAATAAAATTTATAATTTTTGGGGAAGGTTTTTTTGTTTCTTGAGAAGCTAATGTAATTATAATAGTATAAATAGTGCTAGAAAAAAATCCTAATAAGATAATTATTAATTGTAATAAAATATAATTATGCACATTATTAAATATGTACATTAGTATAGTAGATATTCCTGTTAGGTAGATAAAAATATTTTTAAGATTACAGTACTTTAATATAATGCTAAAAGACCACATTCCTATCATGTACGACGTCCAAAAATTGCTAACTAATTGTCCAGCTTTAATAATATCTAAATTTATTGATTTTATAACATATTCTGGTAACCACGAAATAAAACTTAATTGTCCTAATATATATAGTAACGCTGATATTGATAAGTAAAAAATAGAAATATTCCATGTTTTTACTTTTTTATTTTTCGTTTTTTTAGAATGTAATATAGGAAATTTTACATTTAGAGTTAATAAAAATATAATTAAATAAATTGTTCCTATTAAGGGATATATCCAATACCATGAAATGTGATGAAAGATTAAATATGTAGCAATTATAGGAAATATAATGCCTGATAAGCTAAAGCATGAGTCAGTTAGTAGCAATATAGAAGCTCTTTTATTGCCTTCATATAGATACGCGATTAAAAAAGTTCCTATAGACATTGTTATGCCACTAACTATTCCTAGAATAAATATGCTTAATGAGAATAGTGCAAGAGTATGGTGAAATATTAATATATATATAGCTATTATTATAAATATAAATCCTAGTATTAGTTGTTTTTTTAACGATAGAATATTAATGATCCAGGAATTTAAAAAGATAGAAATTAAAATACCAGCGTTTAATAAAGTAAAAGTATTGCTCATTTTAGAAATAGATATGTTGAAATATTCAGATACGTTTCCCAAAATAACCCCAGTTACGATGATAAGCGCTCCTGTTAAAGAATAAGAACAAAAACTAATACAAGTAAGTCCTAAAAGGTTTTTTTTTTCATTTTTGAGAGTTCCTTTATAATAAAGTTATAACTTCGAAAATAGTATATCAAGATTGATATTGCTTAATAGCGCAAAATTATAATATTAATGTTAAACTTCCATAAGTATGTTTGAAGATATTTAATATAGAAGTAAAGGTGGATGAGATTTATTTTTTTAAAATGTAAAATTTAGTTGCATAAATTTAAGATATTGAGAAAAGTTAAATATTTTAAGTTGAACGTTATTTTACATTTTGCTTTAATTTTTTTAGATAGTTTTATAAGTAATAATATATATTTTTATGTTTTTAAAAATTCAAGATTTTAAAATAAAAATTCAAATTTTATGTATTTTTAACATGTTAATAAAATGTTTCAATTATAGTTCATAATTGTTTTAGTAAAAATATATTTTAATAATTAAATGATAAATTTTTTATAATTCTAAAAAATAAATTATTTTGTGTATTTTGTTTTGTATTGTATATTTGATTTTAAGTATTTTAAAAGAATTATTTAAAATTATTTAGAATATGTGTATAGTTTATTTGCGTATTATATATTATTTTTATTAAAATTTTACATTTTTGTTGTTTTGTTGAATTATATAAATATTTTTTTTAGAGTTTACTCTAAACAAAATTTAATTTGATGTAATTAATTATAGTTAATTATATCTTAAAAATATTTTAATTTTGGAGCTACGATGTCTTTTTTTCTATTGAAAGGAATAATATTAACAGTTGTTTTTTTTTTATTTTCTACTGTTTTTTCAAAAAGTATAGATCCGGCAACTATTGCATCTTCATCAGATGTATCTATTGAGAAAAGCTTCAAAAATGAAAATGAAAAATTTTCATATGCTTTAGGAATATCATTGGGAAATTATGTAAATAACTTTTTTTTAGATAAAAAAGAGTTAGGAGTGCTTTTAAATAAAGATATTTTATTATCTGGAATGCGAGATGTGATGTTTTTTAAATCTAAGTTTTCTAATGATGACGTTTCTAAAATATTAACAGAATTAAAAAAAAAATTGTTCAATTTAAAAAAAACCATAGAAGCGAAAAAGACAAAAGTGAACGCTATTCAGGGAGAGAAATATATAAAAGATATGTTATCTAAAAAAGATGTAAAACAGTCTAAAACAGGGTTAGTATTTTTTATAGAAAAAGAGGGTGAAGGGATACATCCTGGTAAAAATGATATTGTTACTGTAAATTACGTTGGATCATTAGTGAATGGAACTGAATTTGACAATTCTTATAAACGTGGTAAACCTTTATCGTTTCCTTTAAATAGCGTCATATTAGGATGGCAAGAAGGATTACAATATATAAAAAAAGGAGGACGAATAAAATTAGTTATTCCACCTACGTTAGCATACGGAGAAATGGGAGTACCTGGCATACCAGGGAATTCTACTTTGATATTTGAAATAGAATTAATTGATATAAAATCTATCTCATGAAATTTTAATATTTAAATACGTTAAACTTTATAAAATTTATTGAAGCAAAATATGAATTTTACATTATTAGTTACTGGACCGCCGTATGGAACGCAAAATGCTAGTACTGCATTTCTTTTTTCTAAAGCTGTTTTAAATAGTAAAAATAAATTGCTAAGTATTTTTTTTCATTTTGATGGAGTTTTAAATGCTAATATAGACATTTCTTATTGTTCTGATGAGTACAATTTAATTGAACAATGGATAAATTTGCATCATAAGCATTCTGTTCAACTGAATGTTTGTGTTAGTGCTGCTTCTAGAAGAGGACTATGTTTCGATAATAATATACATAATGGTTATTTAAAAAAGAACAATGATTTATGGTTATCTTTTAACCTAACAGGATTTAGTGAATTAGTAAAATATATCGAAAAAAGTGATCGTATTATAAAATTTTAGACAAGTTGATATGAAACATATAGCATTCATTTTTTCTCGTGTACCTCACGGAAGTAGTTTTAGTCGTGAAGGATTGGATTCTGTTTTGTCGATTTCTACATTTAATAATAATATTGCTCTTTTTTTTATCGGAGATGGAGTTTTTCAATTAATGAAAAATCAAAAACCAGAATGTATTTTATCTCATAATTATGCATCTTCTTTTGGGATGTTGCCTTATTTTGGAATTAACAAATTATATTATTGTAAGAACTCATTAATTGAAAGGGGACTTTTTTCTAAGAGTGATTTTTTTTTAAAAGTTTTAGTGATAAATCGAGAGCATATACGAGAAAAATTAGAGAAATATGATTTAATCATTAATTTTTAAAGGGATAAAATATGCTACATATTTTAACGCGTTCTCCTTTTGAAGTTAATATGATATTATTAGTAAATTTTTTAAAATCAGATGATGACATAGTTGTATTGCAAGATGGTGTAATAATTGCAATAAATGGGAATGTTATTTTAAATAAGTTTTTATCTATTCCAGTAAAAATATATGTTTTAAAAAATGATATTAATGCTCGTGGTATTCAAAAAAAAATTTCTAATAAAGTTTATGTTATCAATTATTCTGAATTTGTCTTATTAACTATTAAGCATAATAAACAGATGTCTTGGTAAGATATTTATTTTTAATATTTTTGTTTTTATTGTATTGTAATTTATTAGTATTGTGTTATTACAAAGAATATTTTATATATTTATTTTTATATGTTTGTTATAAAATAATTGGGAAAACTTTATATGGCTACAATTAATCAACTAGTTCGTAGGCCTCGAATTCGAAAGTTAGTTAAAAGTAATGTACCTGCTTTAGACAAGTGTCCTCAAAAAAGGGGTGTATGCATAAAGGTATATACGACAACTCCTAAAAAACCTAATTCTGCGTTACGAAAAGTATGTAGAGTACGCTTGACTAATGGGTTTGAAGTGACTTCGTATATTGGAGGAGAAGGTCATAATTTACAAGAACATTCAGTAATTTTGATTAGAGGAGGTAGGGTTAAGGATTTGCCAGGAGTGCGTTATCATGTTGTTAGAGGAACTCAGGATTGTTCGGGTGTTAAAGATAGAAAAAAAAGTCGTTCTAAATATGGTGTTAAGAAAAAGTAATTATAAAGATAAATTTTATTTTCAGAATAATTTTTAAATTTAAAATTTTTTAAAATAATATGTATATAGATTTACATTAATGTTAATTGGAGTAATGTTATGCCGAGACGTCACGGTATTGGACATCGAAAAATAATATCGGATCCAAAATTTTTATCTGATATAGTTTCAAAATTTATTAATATAATAATGGTGCATGGAAAAAAATCTATTGCTGAAAAAATAGTGTATAACGCTTTACAAATATTGTCTAAGCATACTAAAAAAAAAGAACTAGAATCTTTAGATTTAGCATTAGATAATGTTCGTCCTACTGTAGAAGTAAAGTCTCGTCGTGTCGGTGGTTCTACTTATCAAGTTCCAGTTGAAGTACGCGCAATTCGAAGACATGCTTTAGCTATGAGATGGATAGTAAGTGCTGCTAGAAAACGTACAGAAAAATCGATGTCTTTAAGGTTAGCACATGAATTGTTAGATGCAGTGGACAATAAAGGATTTGCTGTAAAAAAACGTGAAGAAGTGCATCGAATGGCAGAAGCTAATAAAGCTTTTGCACATTATCGTTGGTAATCTTGTTAAAGATTATTATTTTTAATCAATTTATAATTAATTTTAATTTGTATATAAGAATTCATTATATAAAATTTAAAATTAGAGGAATATAATGGGACGTATTACACCAATAACACAATATCGTAATATAGGAATCAGTGCACATATAGATGCTGGAAAAACAACCACTACTGAACGTATTTTGTTTTATACAGGTGTTAATCATAAAATTGGTGAGGTTCATGATGGTGCAGCTACTATGGATTGGATGGAACAAGAACAGGAAAGGGGGATTACTATAACTTCAGCAGCTACTACTGCTTTTTGGTCTGGAATGGCTAAACAATTTTTTTCACATAGAATTAATATTATTGATACTCCTGGACACGTAGATTTTACTATAGAAGTAGAAAGATCTATGCGAATTTTAGACGGCGTTGTGATGATATATTGTTCAGTAGGAGGAGTACAACCTCAATCAGAGACTGTGTGGAGGCAAGCAAATAAATATAATGTTCCAAGAATTGCTTTTATAAATAAAATGGATCGTATGGGTGCAAATTTTTTTAATGTAATTAAGCAGATGAAAGTCAAGCTTGGTGCTAATCCTATTCCTATTCAATTACCTATTGGATCAGAAGATCGTTTTGTTGGTATTATTGATTTAATAAAAATGAAAGCAATTTATTGGAACGATTTGGATCAAGGAATTACATTTACTTATCAAGAAATTCCAGTTCATTTAAAAGAGCTGTTTGAAACGTGGTATCTACGTCTTATTGAAGCTGCGGTAGAAAATGATGATTTTTTAATGGAAAAATATTTGACAGGTCAAGCGATATCTGAAGAAGAAATTAAGGCGTCTCTTCGAAAGCGTGCTTTAAAAAATGAAATTATTCCCGTAACATGTGGATCAGCTTTTAAAAATAAAGGAGTACAAGCTTTATTAGACGCTATAATTGAATTTTTACCATCTCCTAATGACATTTCTTCTGTTAGAGGAACATCTCATGATGTTAAAAACAATTTATCTGTTCGTTATTCGAATGATAAGGAACCTTTTTCTGCTTTGGCTTTTAAAATTGCTACGGATCCTTTTGTTGGGAATTTAACATTTTTTAGAGTATATTCCGGAGTGGTTCGTTCTGGAGATACGGTTTTTAATTCTGTGAAATGTCAAAAAGAACGGTTTGGACGTATCGTTCAAATGCATGCTAATAAACGAGAAGAAATAAGGGAAGTAAGATCAGGTGATATAGCAGCTGCTATTGGTTTAAAAAGTGTGACAACAGGAGATACTTTGTGTGATCCTAATAGTTTAATTGTTTTAGAAAAAATGGATTTTCCAGATCCTGTTATTTCTATAGCTGTTGAGCCAAAAACTAAAGCAGATCAAGAAAAAATGGGTATATCTTTAAACAGATTAGCTAAAGAAGATCCTTCTTTTCGAGTTTGGACTGACAAAGAGTCAAATCAAACAATTATTTCTGGAATGGGTGAATTACATTTAGAAATAATTGTTGAAAGGATGAAGAGAGAATTTAATGTAGATGCTAACGTGGGAAAACCTCAAGTCGCTTATCGTGAAACTATTAAAAATAGTATCAATAATGTGGAAGGAAAATATATAAAACAATCAGGTGGTAGAGGTCAGTATGGACATGTTGTTATCGATGTGTTTCCTTTAAAATTAAATGAAGGAAATTATAAATTTTTAAATGATATTAAAGGTGGTGTGATTCCTGGAGAATATATTTCGGCTATTGATAAAGGAATACAAGAGCAATTAAATAGTGGTCCATTAGCTGGGTATCCAGTAGTGAGTATTGGAGTGCGCTTACACTTTGGATCTTATCATGACGTTGATTCTTCAGAAATTGCATTTAAGTTAGCTGCTTCATTAGCATTTAAAGCTGCTTTTAAAAATGCTCATCCTATTTTACTTGAGCCAATTATGAAAGTTGAAATAGAAACTCCTGAAGAATATATGGGCGATGTAATAGGAGATTTGAATAGAAGAAGAGGTATTATTGAAGGGATGGATGATATTTCAATGGGAAAGATAATTTCTGCTCGAGTGCCTTTATCTGAAATGTTTGGTTATGCTACTGATTTGCGTTCTCAAACACAAGGGAGAGCATCTTATACGATGGAATTTTTAAAATATTTAGAAGCTCCTAATAGTATAGCGGCATCTATCATTGAAAAAAGAGAACATAAGTAATATGAAATTTTTGTTATTTTGATATTTAGAAAAGGAAAGAAGTTGTGTCTAAAGAAAAATTTAATCGTTTAAAACCTCATATAAATGTTGGTACTATTGGTCATGTAGATCATGGAAAAACTACTTTAACAGCAGCTGTGACTACTGTTTTAGCAAAAAAATATGGAGGATCAGCTCGAGCTTTTGATCAAATAGATAATGCTCCAGAAGAAAAAGCACGAGGCATTACAATTAATACGTCTCATGTTGAATATGACACTTCTATGAGACATTATGCACATGTAGATTGCCCTGGCCATGCTGATTATATAAAGAACATGATTACTGGAGCAGCTCAAATGGATGGTGCGATTTTAGTAGTAGCAGCTACAGATGGACCTATGCCTCAAACGCGTGAGCATATTTTGTTAGGAAGGCAAGTAGGAGTTCCATATATTGTAGTTTTTTTAAATAAATGTGATATGGTGGATGATGAAGAATTACTTGAACTAGTAGAGATGGAAGTTCGTGATTTGTTAACTCAATATGATTTTCCTGGGGAAAATACTCCTATTATAAGAGGATCGGCTTTAAAGGCATTAGAAGGAGATTTAATATGGGAAGAAAAAATTATTGATTTAGCTAACATATTAGATTCTTACATTCCTGAACCTAAGCGTTCTATTGATCAACCTTTCTTGCTTCCTATAGAAGATGTATTTTCTATATCAGGTAGAGGTACAGTAGTTACTGGACGAGTAGAAAGAGGAATAATAAAAGTAGGGGAAGAAGTAGAAATAGTAGGTATTAAACCTACTTCTAAAACTATATGTACTGGTGTAGAAATGTTTCGTAAGTTATTAGATGAAGGACGAGCTGGAGAAAATGTAGGAGTGTTATTACGTGGAACTAAACGAGATGACATTGAAAGAGGTCAAGTATTAGCAAAACCTGGAACTATTACTCCTCATATGAAATTTGAATCTGAAGTATATGTTTTGTCTAAAGAAGAAGGAGGTCGTCATACGCCTTTTTTTAAAGGATATAGACCTCAATTTTATTTTCGTACCACGGACGTTACTGGATATATTGAGCTCCCAGAAGGAGTAGAAATGGTTATGCCAGGAGATAATATTAAAATGGTTATTACATTGATCCATCCTATTGCTATGTCTGATGGACTTCGTTTTGCAATCCGGGAAGGAGGTAAAACGGTAGGTGCTGGAATTGTTATAAAAGTAATTAATTAAACTGCAATATATGTTATATACTATGAAATTAAAGTCAAGAAAAGAAATTAAATTTCAATTCTTTTCTTGATTTTTGTCTTTTGAACATAATAATATTTCTGTTTTTATTTTAAAAAATTGTTTTGTTTTTGAAGGTATTTTATTAATGTTATTATTTGTATGGAAGTATTCATCTTTGTTTGATAAATAATAAAAAAATAATGAATTTTATAATTTCATGCTTTATAATAACGTAATGAAAAATTTTGTATATAAAATTTTTTCGAAGCTTCTACAGGTTAGTTTTTAATTTTTCATATAAATAATTAAAAATTTTTAATAGGCTATTTTATATAAATAATGTTTATTATTTAGATTATATTAAATTTAATGTTGATATTTATCAATTTGATTATTTTAAATATACAATTTTAGTATATGAACTAAAATTTAATTTTAGCATATTCTTCTAAAAATTGAAAAGAGGAATATTGTATAATTTTACGTTATAGGAGTTCTGGTCTATGCAACAGAACCAAAGAATAAGAATTCGTTTAAAAGCATTTGATCACAGATTAATTGATCAATCAACTTCAGAAATTGTTGAAACAGCTAAAAGAACTGGAGCACAAGTTTGTGGTCCTATTCCTCTTCCAACACATAAAGAACGTTTTACTGTACTTATTTCTCCTCATGTCAATAAAGATGCTCGTGATCAATATGAAATACGAACGCATAAACGACTTATTGACATTGTCGAACCTACTGAAAAAACAGTTGATGCTTTGATGAAATTAGATCTTGCTGCTGGTGTAGATGTACAAATTAGTTTAGGTTAGTTTTACATTGTATAAAGTAAAATGGTTAAAAGGGATTAAAGAACGCATGATTGGTTTAATTGGTAAAAAGATAGGTATGACCCGTATCTTTATGAAAGAGGGTGCATCTATTTCAGTTACTGTGATTGAAATTAAAGAAAATCGTATTACTCAAGTTAAAACTATAGAGACTGATAGGTATAATGCTATTCAAGTTACTACTGGAACAAAAAAAAATAGTACGTTAATTAAATCAGAAATTGGTCATTTTTTAAAATCTAAAATTGAAGCAGGTCGTGGTTTATGGGAATTTAGAATTTCTAAAAACATATTAGATTTTGCAATTGGACAAATTTTAGATTTAAAAGTGTTTTTGAATTATAAAAAGGTTGATGTTATTGGAAAATCTAAAGGAAAAGGATTTTGTGGAACAATAAAGCGCTGGAATTTTCATACTCAAGATGCTAGTCATGGAAATTCGTTATCTCATCGAGCTCCTGGTTCAGTTGGTCAAAATCAAACTCCTGGTAGAGTTTTTAAAGGCAAAAAAATGGCTGGTCGTTTAGGGAATCGCAGAGTAACGATACAGAACATAGATATAGTTAGAGTTGATTTAAATCGAAGTTTACTTCTTGTAAAAGGTTCAGTTCCTGGTTCGAGAGGAAGTGATCTTATTATTCGGCCAGCAATTAAGGTAAAGGGAGTAAAGCATAGTGGAATTAATTCTTAGAGATAAAAAAAATTTTTTCAATGTATCTGATAAAGTTTTTAATTGTAGTTTTAACGAAGCATTAATTCATCAAGTTATTATTTCTCATTCGTCTAGCCTTCGTCAAGGAACTAAAGCACAAAAAAATCGTTCAGAGGTATCTGGGTCAGGCAAAAAACCATGGCGTCAGAAAGGAACAGGACGTGCTAGAGCAGGTTCATTAAGAAGCCCTATATGGAGATCTGGTGGTATAACTTTTGCATCAAAACCTAGAAATTTTTCAAAAAAGATTAACAAAAAAATGTATCGAGGCGCTTTAAGAAGTATTTTTTCTGAATTGATTCGAAAAAATCGTTTTTTTATTTTTGAAGATTTTTTTATAGAAACTCCTAAAACTCAATTATTAGTAGAAAAATTAAATTCTATAAAATTATATGATGTATTAATTATTACAGCAGCATATGACAAAAATTTATTTCTAGCTTCTCGAAACTTACATAAAGTGTATGTTAAAACTATTAATTTTATTGATCCAATAAGTTTAATTGCTTTTGAAAATGTTGCTATTACTGTTGAAGCTGTTAAAAAAATAGAGAAACTATTATTATGATTATTGAGCAAGAAATATTAAAAAATTTTTTTTCTCCACATATTTCTGAAAAATCGTCTATTATTTTGAAAAAATGTAACATCGTAGTTATAAAAGTACCTATGAGTATTACTAAAATTGAGATTAAACAAACTATTCAAAAGTTATTTAAAGTACAGGTGAATTATATTAATACATTAATTGTTCACGGAAAAAAAAAATATAAAAAGGGTGTTAAAAGTTGTCTAAAAAATTGGAAAAAAGCGTATGTTTTTTTAAAAAAAGGACAAAATGTTAATTTTATTGGGCATGAAGAGTAGAATGAAGAAAAAAAAGGAAATTATTAATGGCTATTGTTAAATGTAAACCAACATCTCCAGGCCGTCGCCATGTCATAAAATCAGTGAATTTTAATTTGCATAAAGGTAATCCGTATTTTCCTTTAGTAAAAAAAAAGAATAAAAGTGGAGGACGAAATAATAATGGACGTATAACAACTAGGCATATAGGGGGAGGTCATAAAAAATCTTATAGAGTTATTGATTTTAAGAGAAATAAGGATAATATTTCAGCTGTTGTAGAAAGATTAGAATATGATCCTAATAGATCTGCTAACATTGCTTTAATTTTGTATCAAGATGGAGAAAGAAGATATATTTTAGCACCTAAAGGTTTAAAAGTTGGTTCTAAAGTAATTTCAGGAGTTTCGCCTGATATTAAAATCGGAAATGTATTACCTATGAAAAATATTCCTATTGGAACGATGATACATAATGTAGAGATGAAACCTGGAAAAGGAGCTCAAATAGCTAGATCAGCAGGAGCTTGTATTCAATTAGTTTCAAAAGAAGATAAATATGTCATTGTACGTTTACGTTCAGGAGAAATTAGAAAATTAGAATCAAAGTGCAAAGCTACTATTGGAGAAGTTGGAAATGAAGAGCATATGTTAACGGTATTAGGAAAAGCTGGAGCTTCTCGTTGGAGTGGAATTCGACCTACAGTTAGAGGAACTGCTATGAATCCAGTAGATCATCCTCATGGTGGTGGTGAAGGAAAGAATTTTGGAAAACATCCCGTTAGTCCGTGGGGGTTGCAAACTAAAGGTAAAAAAACTAGAAGAAATAAGCGAACAGATCGATTTATTATAAAGAATCGTAGCAAGTAATTTAGAAGGAGGTAATGAGATGCCACGTTCTCTTAAAAAGGGCCCTTTTATTGATGAATCATTATTAAAAAAAGTTGAAACAGCTATTAAAGATCATAGTAAAAAACCTATACGCACTTGGTCTCGTCGTTCAACTATTTTCCCTAATATGATTGGTTTAACAATATCTATTCATAATGGACGTCAACATATTCCTGTTTTTATTACTGAAGATATGGTTGGACATAAGCTAGGTGAATTTTCTATCACTCGTACTTATCGTGGACACATTTCTGATAAAAAAATTAAGAAGCGTTAGGAGGAAATATTTAATATGGAAGTATATGCTATACATCGTCAAGCTCGATCGTCTGCTCAAAAAATTCGGCTAGTAGCTAATTTAATAAGAGGTCAAAAAGTTTTACATGCTTTAAATATTTTAACATTTAATAATAAAAAAGCATCAATGTTAATAAAAAAAGTTTTGCAATCAGCTATTTCTAACGCAGAGCATAATCACGGATTAGATGTGGTTGACTTAAAAATAACTAAAGTATTTATTGACGAAGGTCCCACTATGAAGAGAATGATGCCACGTGCTAAAGGTCGTTCAGATCGTATTTTAAAACGTACTAGTCATATTACTATATTTGTTTCTGATCGTTTATAATAAATGGAGAGAACTATTAATGGGTCAAAAAGTACATCCTAATGGTATGCGATTAGGTATAATTAAGCAATGGAATTCTGTTTGGTTTTCTAGTACGAAGAATTTTTCAGATATTTTAAATAGTGATTTTAAAGTTCGTGAATTTTTAAAAAGAAAATTATTTAAAGCTTCAATTTCCCGGATTGTTATTGAACGTCCTTCTAAAAGTATTAGAATAACAATATATAGTGCTCGTCCTGGAATAGTTATAGGAAAAAAAGGTGAAGATGTAGAAAAGTTAAGATTATCAATTACAAATATAACAGGTGTTCCTGCACAAATCAATATATCTGAAATTAGAAAACCAGAATTAGACGCAAAATTAGTAGCTGATAATATTACTTCTCAATTAGAACGTAGAATAATGTTTAGAAGGGCTATGAAACGCGCAGTTCAAAATGCAATGAGACAAGGAGCTAAAGGAGTAAAAGTAGAAGTAAGTGGTCGTTTAGGTGGCGTAGAAATAGCAAGAAGAGAGTGGTATCGAGAAGGACGAGTTCCATTACATACTTTAAGAGCAGATATTGATTATAGTTTATCTGAAGCTTATACTACTTATGGTGTAATAGGTGTAAAGGTATGGATATTTAAAGGAGAATTATTAGATGGAATGGAATCTATTTCAAAATTAGAAAAACCTCTTGCTAAGTTTAAAAAACATCACAGAAAATATAAAAAGTAAGGAAGACATGAATGTTACAACCCAAGCGAACAAAATTTCGAAAAATGCATAAGGGTCGCAATCGTGGTTTATCTACTGATGTAGATATACACTTTGGGTCTTACGGATTGAAAGCTATTGAAAGAGGACGAATAAAGGCTAGTCAAATTGAATCTGCTAGGAGAACTATTTCTAGATTTATTAAGAGACAAGGTAAAATTTGGATTAGAATATTTCCGGACAAACCTATTACTCAAAAACCTTTAGAAGTAAGAATGGGAAAAGGTAAGGGTAATGTAGAATATTGGGTAGCTTTGGTACAGCCTGGTAAAATATTATATGAAGTTGATGGTGTATCTGAAGAAATTTCTAGAGAAGCTTTTAGGCTAGCATCATCTAAGCTTCCTATAAAAACTATGTTTGTCGTTAAGAGGATATCATAATGATGATAACACAGGTAAAAAAAAAACTATTAAAGATTTAAAAGTTGATCTAATAAATTTACTTCGCAAACAGTTTGGTCTTCATTTGCAATTTTCTTCTCAAAAACTGCAAAAATCTCATTTATTGCGTTTAGTTCGTCGTAATATTGCTCGAATTAACTTTTTATTATCTAGTAAGGAAAAACAAGATGGATAACAAATTTCGTACGTTATTAGGATGTGTTATTAGTAATAAAATGCAAAAGTCATCGGTTATTGCTATCGAGCGTATAGTAAAACATCCATTGTATAAAAAGTTCATTAAACGAACAACAAAATTGCATATTCATGATGAAAAAAATGAGTGTAGATTAGGAGACATAGTGGAAATTCGTGAATGTAGGCCAATATCTAGAACTAAATCATGGATTTTAGTTCGAATAGTTAAAAAAGCTTTTATAGTATCGTAAACATGATTTTTAAGGTAGCATGAATAGTGTATTTTAAAATTTACTATTCATGTTTTGATTTCAAGATCTTTTGTATCTATCAGTTTTGGAAGTGACATGTCAAGTATTCTCTATAAATTTTATGAGGTTTAATATGATTCAAGAACAGAGTATGCTAAACATAGCAGATAACTCTGGTGCTCGTGTTGCTGTTTGCATTAAGGTATTAGGTGGTTCAAGGCGTAGATATGCGAGTATTGGAGATTTAGTTAAAATAGCTATTAAAGAAGCGATACCTAGAGGAAAAGTGAAAAAAGGGGAAGTTTATACAGCAGTTATAGTAAGGACAAAAAAAGGTATAAGACGTATGGATGGTTCAATTGTTAGGTTTGATACTAATTCTTGTGTCATATTAAATAGTAACGATCAACCTTTAGGGACAAGAATATTTGGTCCTGTTACACGTGAGTTAAGAAATGAAAAATTTATGAAAATTATTTCATTAGCTCCAGAAGTATTATAAGGAAAATTAATAGTCATGGCATCAAAAATTAAAAAAAATGATAATGTAATTGTTATTACAGGGAAAGAAAAAGGAAAAGTAGGAGTAGTAAAACAAATATTGTCTAAAAATAGAGTTATTATAAAAGGTGTTAATTTTGTAAAAAAACATCAAAAGCCTATACCTGATAAGAATATAACTGGAGGTATAATAAAAAAAGAAGTAGGTATTCATGTTTCTAATATAGCTATTTTGAATCCAAATACAAATAGGCCAGATCGTGTTGGTTTTAGAATAGAAAATAAAAAAAAGGTAAGATTTTTTAAATCAGATAATAATGTTGTTAAATAAAATGGAGCATTTTGATGGTATGTTTTGAAGATTATTATAAAAATAATATATTACAAGATTTTATGCATAAATTTAAATATTCTTCCGTAATGCAAGTTCCAAAAATTGAAAAAATTACTTTAAACATGGGTGTAGGATCAGCTTCTTTAGATAAAAAACATCTTGATAACGCTGTTTCTGATTTAACTAAAATATCAGGTCAAAAACCATTAATTACTAAAGCTCGTAAATCTGTTGCTAGTTTTAAAATTCGGAAAGGATATCCTATTGGTTGTAAAGTAACACTTCGCGGTAAAAAAAAATGGGATTTTTTAGAGCGTTTAATTATTGTAGCTATACCTAGAATTCGTGATTTTCGAGGATTTTCTAAACGTTCCTTTGATGGAAAAGGTAATTATAGTATTGGAATTCGTGAACAGATTATTTTTCCTGAGATTGATTATGATAAAATAGATCGTATTAGAGGTGTAAATGTAACTATTACTACTACAGCTATTTCTGATAGTGAAGGTTGTGCATTATTATCTGCTTTTAATTTTCCATTTAAAAAATAAAAAAGAGATAGGAGTTTCATAATATGACTAAACAATCGATAAAAGCACGTGAAATGAAGCGTATTAGATTAGCTAATAAGTTTTTTTTGAAAAGACAACATCTAAAAACTATAATATCTGATATAAAAATATCAAAAAAGGATCGTTGGAATGCTGTATTAAAATTACAAAAGTTTCCTAGAGATTCTAGTCCTGTTCGTCAACGTAATCGTTGTCGTCAAACTGGGAGACCACATGCTTTTTTAAGAAAATTTGGATTAAGTCGAATTAAATTACGAGAAGTAGCCATGAGAGGAGAGATTCCTGGTTTAAAGAAAGCTAGTTGGTAGAAAATTATTAACATTTTTGGAAATATATATATGACAATACAAGATCCTGTATCGGATATGTTAACTAGAATTCGAAATAGTCAGTTAGCAAATAAAACATCAGTTATTATGCCTTCTTCAAAATTAAAATTATCAATTAGTATTATATTAAAACAAGAAGGTTATATAAAAGATTATTTTGTACAAGAAAATGGTTCTAAACCTGAATTAGAATTAACTTTAAAATATTTTAATGGAAAACCTGTTATTGAAAATATAAAGAGAATTAGTTCTCCTAGTTTGAGAGTGTATAGTAAAAGTAATAAATTGCCGATAATCATGGCTGGACTAGGTATAGCTATAATTTCTACTTCAAAAGGAGTTATGACTGACAAATCAGCTCGTTGTGCTGGTTTAGGTGGTGAAATTATCTGTCATGTAACTTAATTGGAGAAAATATGTCTCGTATTGCAAAAAAGTCAGTTGTTGTCCCTCCTTATGTTGAAGTTAAATTATCTGGACAAAATATTGTAGTGAAAAATGATAACAAAAGTTTAAGTCGTGTCATACATAATAGTGTTATAATAAATTATGTTGATGGATATTTGATTTTCAATAGTAAAACTAATTCTTCTAGAGATTGGGCACAAGCTGGAACAGCTAGATCTTTAGTGTATTCTATGATTGTTGGTGTGACTAAGGGATTTTTAAAGACATTACAATTATTAGGAGTAGGTTTTAGGACTTCAATAGTAAATTCTAATATTGTTCAAATGTCTTTAGGGTATTCTCATGTTATTAAGTATTTGGTTCCAGATGGTATTGTTATAGAATGTCCATCTCAAATAGAAATTATTATAAAAGGACATGATAAGCAATTAGTGGGACAAGTTGCTTCTGATATAAGATCGTATAGAATTCCAGAAGTTTATAAAGGAAAAGGTATTCGCTATAGTGATGAGATTGTACGAATAAAAGAGGCTAAAAAGAAATAAAATGATGGTTTCAGTGGATAAAAAACAAGCTCGTATTCGAAGAGCTTCTAGAGCACGGCACAAACTTAAGATATTAAAATCTGTTCGTTTAATTGTTCATCGTACTCCTAGACATATCTATGCTCAAATTGTTTCTTTTGATAATTCTTCAGTATTGGTAGTCGCTTCAACTCTTGAAAAAAAACTTTTAAAGTTTTTTAAGTATACAGGAAATAAAGAAGCAGCTTCTGTTATTGGGGCCATTATTGCAAAA
Source organism: Buchnera aphidicola (Nurudea shiraii) (assembly GCA_039829955.1). NCBI lineage: Bacteria > Pseudomonadati > Pseudomonadota > Gammaproteobacteria > Enterobacterales > Erwiniaceae > Buchnera > Buchnera aphidicola. The sequence continues at coordinate 517,281 of CP140035.1, read as the reverse complement.
CGAGCTTTAGAAAAAGGTATTAATGTTGTTGCATTTGATCGTTCTGGTTTTCGATATCATGGTAGAGTCCAAGCTTTAGCAGATGAAGCAAGAAAAGTAGGATTAAAATTTTAAGGGATAAAATTTTATGGCAATTTATATTGATAAAAAAAATAGTTTAGATTTAAAAGAAAAATTAATTTCAGTTAATCGTGTTTCAAAGACAGTAAAAGGAGGCCGTATTTTTTCGTTTACTGCTTTAACAGTAGTTGGAAATGGAAATGGTAAAGTTGGTTTTGGATATGGAAAAGCTCGTGAAGTTCCATCTGCTATTCAAAAAGCTATGGAAAAAGCACGTAGAAATATGATTACTATTCCTTTAAGTAAAAATACTTTGCAATATCCTATTATAGGTACTTATGTTAGTTCGAATGTTTTTATGAAGCCAGCTTCAGAAGGAACTGGAATTATTGCAGGAGGCGCTATGAGAGCAGTGTTAGAGGTAGCTGGTATTTATAATGTTTTAGCAAAAACTTATGGATCTACTAATCCTATTAATGTAGTGAGAGCGACAATATTAGGATTAGAAAATATGAAGTCACCTGAAACGATAGCTGCTAAGCGTAATAAATCAGTTAAATATATTTTAGGATAGAAAAATAATGCAATATTTAGAAATAACTCAGGTAAAAAGTTCTATAGGGCGATTACCTAAGCACAAATTAACTTTAATGGGATTGGGATTACGTCATATTGGGCATACAGTAAAACGTCAGAACACTCCTTCTATTCAAGGTATGATAAAAAAGATATCTTATATGTTAAAAGTTGTTTTAATACCATAAGTAAGGAATCATTAAAATGCGTTTAAATAATATAATTCCGTCTATTGGTTCCCATAAAGTTCGAAAAAGAAAAGGAAGAGGTATTGGATCAGGATTAGGAAAAACAGCAGGTCGAGGACATAAAGGTCAAAAATCTAGATCTGGAGGAAAGGTAAATAGAGGATTTGAAGGTGGACAAACTCCTTTATATAGAAGAATTCCAAAATACGGATTTATTTCTTATAAATTGAAAAATAAATCTGAAATAAGCTTATCAAAATTGTTAAGATTTTCAAATCATACAATTGATTTAGATTTGTTGAAAAAACATAGAATAGTAAATAAAAATGTTAAGTTTGTTAAAGTAATTTTATCTGGAACAATTACTGTTCCATTAAAAATTCGTGGATTGTATATGACTAAAGGAGTTCGTAATATGATTAAAATTTCTGGTGGAACAGTTCAGGAGTAATTAATAAACATTATGATAAAAAAAAAAAATAATAAAAGTTTTGCATCGTTTAATACTAAGTCAACTGATTTAAGAAGAAGAATTTTTTTTGTTTTAATCTCTTTAGTAATTTTTAGAATAGGATCTTTTATCCCTGTTCCAGGTATTGATACTTCTGTATTGTCGCAATTATTGCAAAATCAGAAAGGTACTCTTGTAGAAATGTTCAACATGTTTTCTGGTGGAGCGTTAAGTCGAGCGTCGATTTTTGCATTGGGTATTATGCCTTTTATATCAGCATCAATTATCATACAAATGCTTACTTTAGTATATCCAAAATTCATAGAAATGAAGAAAGATGGAGAAATGGGTCGAAGAAAAATTAATGTATATATAAAATACACTACTTTAGTGTTAGCTAGTTTGCAATCTTTTGGTGTAGCTTTAAGTTTACCTAATATATCCGGTTTAAAACATTTAGTTATTAATCCAGATATATATTTTTATTGTACTTCAATTGTGGGTTTAGTTACAGGAACTGTGTTTTTAATGTGGTTAGGTGAGTTAATTACTAAAAGAGGAATTGGTAATGGTATTTCAATTATAATTTTTTTAGGAATTGTTTCTAGTTTACCTTCTGCTATTGAACATACGGTAGCGCAATTAAGGCAAGGTAGTCTGAGTTATTTTTTATTTTTTTTAATTTCAGTAGTTATTTTTTTAGTTATATTTTTTGTTGTGTTTATTGAAAAAAGTTATAGGAAAATTCATGTAAATTATGCTAGAAATTATCAAAGTCGTCGTATTTATTCAAAGAACTATACACATTTGCCTTTGAAATTAAACATGGCAGGAGTCATACCTGCTATTTTTTCTTCTAGTATTGTTTTATTTCCTATTTCTGTTGTTTCTTGGTTTGGAGGTGGAAACGATTGGAAATGGTTAATAAATGTTGCTTTTTATTTACAACCTAATCAATTTATATATATGTTATTTTATGCAGTAGCTATTATATTTTTTTGTTTTTTTTATACTGGATTAGTTTTTAATCCTAAAGAAACAGCAGATAATTTAAAAAAATCTGGAGCATTTATTTCTGGTATTAGACCTGGATTACAAACAGCTAAATATATTAATAAGATAACATTAAGATTAACATTAATTGGCTCCATTTATATGATGTTTATATGTTTAGTTCCGGAGTTTTTACGCATGTTTATGGAAGTGCCTTTTTATTTTGGCGGTACTTCTTTGCTGATTGTAGTTGTAGTAGTTATAGATTTTATTTCTCAAATACAAACATATATCATGTCTACTCAATATGAATCTGTTTTAAAAAAATCTAATTTAAATCTTTAAAAATTTAAATTTATGTTGTTATTGTAGGTAAAATTATGAAAGTACGCGCTTCAGTAAAAAGGTTGTGCAAGAATTGCAAAGTTATTCGTAGAAATAAAGTTGTTCGAGTAATTTGTAGTATTGATCCTAAGCATAAGCAGAGACAAGGTTAAAATTTTTAATTAATGTTAATGTTTAAGAGTAAATATGATATAACATTTTGCTTTTTTATTTTGAGTTATTCAAATATATAAATTTATATAATATAGCACATTAGGAGGAGATTTTATAGTGGCACGTATAGCAGGTATTAATATTCCTAATAATAAACACATTATTATTGCATTGACAAGTATATATGGTATAGGAAAAGAACGTTCTAAGTTAATTTGTAAATTATCAGGCATAGTACAAGATGTAAAGACGTGTGATTTAACAGAAGATAAAATAGAGTTATTAAGAAATGAAGTATCTAAATTTATTGTAGAAGGTGATCTTCGAAGAGAAGTTAATTTGAATATAAAGCGTTTGATAGATCTTAGTTGTTATCGTGGATTACGTCATCGGAAGAACCTTCCTGTTCGTGGTCAAAGAACTAAAACTAATGCTCGTACTAGAAAAGGTTCTCGTAAATTAGTTAAGAAATAATATAAGGTTTGAAAATTATGGCTAAAGAAGGGGCTCGTGTAAAAAAGCGCATTAAACAACAAATAGTAGATGGAGTTGCTCATATTCATGCTTCTTTTAACAATACTATTGTTTCTATTAGTGATAAACAAGGAAATATTTTAGGTTGGGCAACAGCAGGTGGATCTGGATTTAGAGGATCTAGAAAATCTACTCCTTTTGCAGCTCAAGTAGCGGCTGAACGTTGTTCGGAAATTGTTAAAAATTATGGTATTAAAAATTTGGAAGTTATGGTTAAAGGGCCTGGACCTGGAAGAGAATCAACTATTAGAGCTTTACATTCTTCTGGATTTAAAATTACTAATATTACTGATGTTACTCCTATTCCTCATAATGGTTGTCGTTCACCTAAAAAACGAAGAGTATAATATAAATTAACTTGTACTTTATATTGGAGATAAAAGTGGCAAAATATTTAGGACCTAAACTAAAATTGTCTCGACGTGAGGGAACAGATTTGTTTTTAAAATCGGGAATGCGTTCTATTGATTCTAAATGTAAATTAGACAAGTTACCTGGTCAACATGGTTCCAAAAAATCGCGTTTGTCAGATTATGGAATACAATTGCGAGAAAAACAAAAAGTTCGAAGATTGTATGGTGTATTAGAATCACAATTTCACAATTATTATAAACGTTCTGTTAGATTGAAAGGAAATACTGGAGAGAATTTATTAATTTTATTAGAACGGCGTTTAGACAATGTGGTTTATAGAATGGGATTTGGAGCTACACGTTTCGAATCTCGTCAGTTAATAAATCATAAGTCGATTTTAGTCAATGAAAAAGTAGTTAATATTCCTTCTTATCAAGTTTCTTCGGGGGATGTGATTGAAGTATCTAATAAATCAAAAAAACAAACTCGTATTAAAGCTGCTTTAGAGTTAACTGAACAGAGGGAATTTCCAGATTGGATAGAAATTAATATTTCTCAAATGAAAGGTGTATTTAAACGTATTCCTGAACGTTCAGATTTATCTGCAGAAATTAATGAACATTTAATTATTGAACTTTACTCTAAATAAAACATAGATTGTATAAGGAGCAATGATGCGAGGTTCTGTTAATGAATTTTTGAGACCAAGATTAGTAGACGTTAAACATATTAGTATTAAACATTCTAAAATTATTCTTGAACCTTTGGAGCGAGGTTTCGGTCATACGCTTGGAAATGCTTTGCGAAGAATTCTATTATCTTCTATGCCAGGTTGTGCAGTGACAGAAGTTGAAATTGAAGGTGTTCTTCATGAATATAGTACTAAAGAAGGGATAAAAGAGGACATTATTGAAATTTTACTAAATTTAAAAGGATTAGCAGTAAAGTTATATGGAAGAGATCAAGTTATTTTAACATTAAATAAATCTGGTGTAGGAACAGTCAAAGCCTCTGATATTACTCATAACAGTGATGTAGAATTTGTTAATCCTGAACATGTAATTTGTAATTTGACTTATGATAGTGTTTCGATAACTATGAGAATAAAAATAGAAAGAGGTAGAGGTTATGTTACTGCTGCTTCTAGAATAAATCTAGTAGATAGAGAACATTCTATAGGAAAATTGTTAATAGATGCTTGTTATAGCCCGATAGAAAGAATTGTATATAATGTAGAATCTGCTCGAGTTGCTCAAAGAACTGATTTAGATAAATTAATAATCGAAATAGAAACTAATGGTACTATTGATCCAGAAGAGGCTATTCGTTATGCTGCTACAATCTTATCAGATCAGTTGGAAGCGTTTGTAGATTTAAAAGATGTTCGTGAACCAGAAGTAAAAGAAGAAAAACCCGAATTTGAACCTATTTTGTTGCGTTCAGTTGATGATTTAGAGTTGACAGTAAGATCTGCTAATTGTTTAAAAGCAGAATCTATACATTATATCGGGGATTTAGTTCAAAAAACAGAGGTAGAATTACTCAAAACTCCTAATTTAGGAAAAAAATCTTTAACTGAAATTAAAGATGTGTTAGCATCCCGAGGATTGTCTTTAGGTATGAAGTTAGAAAATTGGCCTCCTATCAGTATTTCGAATGATTAGTTAATTATTATTTTATAAAGTTGAGCAATTTATATAAAAGGTTGCAGTGTGATGAGACATAGAAAAATTGGTCGTAAATTTAACAGAAATAGGGTTCATGTAAAAGCAATGTTAAATAATATGATATGTTCGTTATTAAACTATGAAATTATAAAAACAACAGTATCTAAAGCAAAAGAGTTGCGCCGTGTTGTAGAACCTTTAATAACTCGATCTAAAAAGGATTCTATTTTTAATAGACGTTTTGTGTTTTCTAAAATTCGAAATAATTCCATAGTAACTAAATTGTTTAATGATCTTGGACCATGCTTTTTAAAAAGACCTGGTGGATATACTAGAGTATTAAAGTGTGGTTATCGTTCTGGCGATAAAGCACCTATGGCATATATACAACTTGTAAACAGGTCAAAGTTTGAGAAATTAAAATGAATTTAAAAAATAAAATATTAGAATTATTGAAATTATATTTTATAAAAGCATTTTGTTTGCATAATTAATAAAAGTTTTTTATATTTGATTGATAACAAACGGCATTTAATGCCGTTCTGTTGTTGAAGTATATTAGGTTTTATATTTTATGAAGTTAAAAATTTAAAATATTAATATTTGAAGTGCATGTTTTAGTTTTAATTGAAAGTTATTGAAATATATATAAGAGATAGATTGACGATATAATTAAATGTTTTATAAATTTTAATTTAATATAAAGTTTAAAATTAAACATATTTCAATTATGTAATTTTAAACAAATAAATAATTAAAAAAATATAATTTGATTTGTAATGTAATAAATATTGTTTAACTAAAATTTTGTAAATTAAAATTGATGTAAAGAATATTATTTTAAATTTAATTAAGTTTATTTTTTGGAATAAATTGATTGTTTTTTAAATTTTTTAAATTATATGCATGTATTATTTTTTTTCCAGGAATTTGAATTTTTTTAATATTTAATATGTTTTTTTTGGTTTGTATTTGTAATCCAGTTTTGTTTAGTAATATTATTTCTCCTATTTCATATATATTAAGATTATATTGCATTATAACATGAGCTTCCCACACTTTTATGTTTTGGTTTTGTACTCTGAAATAGCTGACGGGCCATGGATTAAATGCTCTTATACATTTTTCTAATGTTATTGCATCTTGAGACCAGTTTATTAATGCGTCGTTTTTTTTAATTTTTTTAGCATAAGTTGTTAACTTGCTTTGTTTTACAGAAGAGTATTTTCCTGTTTCAATTTTTTTTAATGTTATTAACATTCCTTTACAACCCAGTTTAACTAGCTTTTTTTTCAAGCTATCGCTTGTATCTGATTTTTCTATATTACAAGTAGATGAATACAAAATTTTTCCAGAATCTATTTTTTTATTCATTTTTATAATTGTCACTCCTGTTATAGTATCTCCATGTAATATTGCTGATTGTATAGGAGAAGCTCCTCTCCATCTAGGAAGTAAAGAGGCATGTATGTTGATACATCCCATTTTAAATATATTAAGTATGTTTGTTGGAATTATTAAACCATATGAAACTACAACCATTATATCAGCGTGAAATTCATATAATTGATAATGTAATTTTAGGAGTTTCAAATTGTTTGATTGTAATATCGGAATATGATGTTTTTTAGCTATTTGTTTTACTGGGGATTCAACTACTAGTTGTCCTCTTCCTGAAATTCGGTCTGGTTGAGTAAGTATTGCAACGACATTGTATTGAGAAGAAATTAATGTTTTTAGATGCTGTGCAGAAAATTCAGATGTTCCAGAAAAAACAATTTTTAAAGATGTGTTGTTGTTTGTAAAGGTAGAATTATATGTCATAGTTTAAAATTTTTTCAGAAGTTTTAATATTTTTTGTTTTTCGATATTAGATAGGTAATCTATTAATAATTTTCCAATTAGATGATCTATTTCATGTTGTATGCAGATTGATAATAGTTTAGTAGCTTTAATTTGAATTTTTCTTCCAAAATAGTTCAGAGCAGTTACAATAATTTCAGAAGATCTTGGAACAAACATGCTATAGTTTGGAATAGACAAACATCCTTCTTCTATACTCGTATTTCCATTTGTTTGAATTATTCTAGGATTAATTAATGCTATTGGTTTTTTTAATTTTGAAACATTATTAATAACTATAATTTGTAGAGGTATGTTGACTTGAGTAGCAGCTAACCCTATTCCGTTTTTAAAGACCATAGTTTCAAACATATTGTCAATAATTTTTTGAATTGATCTATTTATATGTAAAATAGGTTTTGCAATAGTTCGAAGATTTTCATTAGGATATTTTAATATTTTTAGGATAGACATAATTTAGTATAACTTTAGTTATTTTGAAGTAATATTTAATTATAAACGTTTTTGAATTTCGAAATAAAAGTATACCTTTATTTTTTTGTTAAGTAAAACGATCGAAATTTTTATATAAAATAATCTTTATATTTAAATAATATTTTAAAATACATATTGACTTATAAAACGTAGTTTTTGAATATTGGAATATATACAGTGGTTAAAAACATATCTTTATCGGAATGTGTTGATAAATTAAAAAATAATTATATTGTTGCCTATCCGACAGAATCAGTATTTGGATTAGGATGTGATCCGAGTAAAAAATATGTAGTTAAAAAATTATTGAAGCTAAAAAACAGAAGTTGTAATAAAGGGTTTATATTAGTAGCATCGAATTATAGCCAAATCAGAGAATATATTTCTGAAAGTATGATATCTGTTCAAAATAAAAACGTTCTTTTAAATAGTTGGCCTGGCCCTATTACTTTTTTAATTCCAGCGAGAAATACAGTTCCACATTGGTTAACTGGAATGTCTAGGTTTGTAGCAGTTCGAATAAGTGCTCATGCTTCAATTCAAGGATTGTGTAATGCATTTGGAAAAGCGCTAATTTCTACTAGCGCCAATAAGTCTGGATTTATTCCGTGTAGAACATATACAGAAATTGTAGAACAATTTGGAGATAATTTTCCTGTTTTGTATGGAAAACTAGGAAATAATAAATTTCCTACCAAAATTATAAATCTTATAAGTGGAGAATTAATACGTTGTGCTTAAAAAAATAAGTGAATTTTCAGTATTTGGAAATCCTATATGTCATACTAAATCTCCTTATATTCATCAGTTGTTTTCTCAACAAACTGGTATAATTCATAATTATGATAGTACTTTAGTTCCTTTACATCAGTTTGAAAAATTTATAGTTCAATTTTTTTTAAAAAAAGGTATAGGAGCAAATGTTACTATTCCTTTTAAAGAAGAAGCATTTTTAATATCAAACAAACTTACTAGTTATGCTAAAATTTCAAAATCAGTAAATACTTTAAAAAAATTGAAAAATGGAAAAATTTTGGGGGATAATACAGATGGAAAGGGTATTTTATATGATTTAAAACGCTTAAATTTTATAAGACATTCCGATACTATTTTGGTATTAGGTGCGGGTGGCGCTGCTAGAGGAATCATCTTCTCACTATTATTATATGGATGTCGTGTATTTGTTTTAAATAGAACTACTAGTCGATCTTCGATTTTAGTCCATAGTTTAAAATCGTTTGGAGAAATTTTTGTATTACAAAGGGAAAAGATAAAAAATATTTTTTTTGATTTAGTGATTAATGCTATTTCTCATATTGAAACTAATTTTTTTTGGGATTCAATTTTATTTTTAGTTAATGAGAAAACACGTTTTTATGATATTAATTATTCTGTAGAAAAAAAAACTCCTTTTCTTATATGGTGTAAAAATTGCGGCATGTCTACATTTTCTGATGGAATAGGTATGTTAGTTAGTCAAGCGGCATATTCTTTCTTTTTGTGGCATAATATTTTACCAGATGTTGATTCAGTTATTTTAAAGTTACAAAAAACTTAATATATATAAAAAAACATATTTTATAAGTTTTAAAGTTAAAAAACTCTTGACTCTTTTTTTTCATTATGTAACATAGATAAAAGATATATAATTTAATTTCGTATTGTTAATTTTATATGTTTCGTCTCCTTCGTCTAGAGGACTAGGACATCGCCCTTTCACGGCGGTAACAGGGGTTCAAATCCCCTAGGAGACAAATAAATATATAATTATCAAAATTATTTGTATACTATATTATTGCAATGTGTTATTCTCTAATTTGTTTATGAAATATTCATAAATTTTTTAAGTTTAAAAAATTTTAGCTCTTTAAAAATTCGGAATCAAAAATTTTATATTAAATTATAAATTAAACATCTGTGGGTTGTAAGGTTAAGCATAAAAGCGTATATGGTGGATGCCTTGGCAGTCAGAGGCGATGAAGGACGTGCTAATCTGCGAAAAGTATCGGTTAGTTGATATGACGCGTTATAATCCGATAATATCCGAATGGGGAAACCCGATGTTACGTTTAAGTGGCATCATTGTTAATTGAATTCATAGATTAACAAAGCAAACCGAGGGAACTGAAACATCTAAGTACCTCGAGGAAAAGAAATCAAACGAGATTCCCTAAGTAGTGGCGAGCGAAAAGGGAACAGCCTAGAACATAATTATAAACTAATTTTTAGTAGAATGATTTGGAAAAATTTGCAATATAGGGTGATAGCCCCGTATACGAAAATTATTAGTTTTATAAGTTCAAGAAGTAGGACGGGACACGAGAAATCTTGTCTGAATATGGGGGGACCATCCTCCAAGGCTAAATACTCCTGACTGACCGATAGTGAACTAGTACCGTGAGGGAAAGGCGAAAAGAACCCCGGTTAGGGGAGTGAAATAGAACCTGAAACCGTATACGTACAAGCAGTAGAAGCCTGTTTTTTTAGGGTGACTGCGTACCTTTTGTATAATGGGTCAGCGACTTGTATTCTGTAGCAAGGTTAACCAATGTTTAAATAGGGGAGCCGTAGGGAAACCGAGTCTTAAAACGGCGATTTAGTTTCAGGATACAGACCCGAAACCCGGTGATCTAGCCACGGGCAGGTTGAAGGTTAGGTAAAACTAACTGGAGGACCGAACCGACTGATGTTGAAAAATCAGCGGATGACCTATGGTTAGGGGTGAAAGGCCAATCAAACCGGGAGATAGCTGGTTCTCCCCGAAAGCTATTTAGGTAGCGCCTCGTGAATTCATCTTTGGGGGTAGAGCACTGTTTCGGTTAGGGGGTCATACTGACTTACCAATCCGATGCAAACTCCGAATACCATTGAATGTTATCACGGGAGACACACAGCGGGTGCTAACGTTCGTTGTGGAAAGGGAAACAACCCAGACCGCCAGCTAAGGTCCCAAAGTCATAATTAAGTGGGAAACGATGTGGGAAGGCATAAACAGCCAGGATGTTGGCTTAGAAGCAGCCATCATTTAAAGAAAGCGTAATAGCTCACTGGTCGAGTCGGCCTGCGCGGAAGATGTAACGGGGCTAAAATTATGCACCGAAGCTGCGGCAATAAATATTATTATCTTTTATTGGGTAGGGGAGCGTTCTGTAAGCCTATGAAGATATATTGTAAGGTATATTGGAGGTATCAGAAGTGCGAATGCTGACATGAGTAACGATAAAATAGGTGAAAAACCTATTCGCCGAAATACCAAGGTTTCCTGTCCAACGGTAATCGGGGCAGGGTAAGCCGATTCCTAAGGTGAGGCCGAGAGGCGTAGTCGATGGATAACAGGTTAATATTCCTGTGCTTAGTATTGTTTGCGAAGGGGGGACGAAGAAGGTTAAGTTATCCAGGTGTCGGTTGTCCTGGTTTAAGCGTGTAGGTCTAAAAATTAGGAAAATCCGGTTTTTTTAATCTGAGGCGTAATGACGAGCTATTAATTTAGTGAAGTAACCTATACCAAACTTCCAGGAAAAGCCTCTAAGCTATAAACAATATTAAATCGTACCCAAAACCGACACAGGTGGTTAAGTAGAGCATACTAAGGCGCTTGAGAGAACTCGGGTGAAGGAACTAGGCAAAATAGTGCCGTAACTTCGGGAAAAGGCACGCTGACGTTAAGTGAGTAAAACATGCGTTTATGAGCTGAAATCAGTCTAAGATAATAGCTGGCTGCAACTGTTTATTAAAAACACAGCACTGTGCAAACACGAAAGTGGAAGTATACGGTGTGACGCCTGCCCGGTGCCGGAAGGTTAATCGAAGGAGTAAAAGAGGAAACTCTACAGCTCTAGACTGAAGCCCCGGTAAACGGCGGCCGTAACTATAACGGTCCTAAGGTAGCGAAATTCCTTGTCGGGTAAGTTCCGACCTGCACGAATGGCGTAATGATGGCCAGACTGTCTCCACCCGAGACTCAGTGAAATTGAAATTGCTGTGAAGATGCAGTGTACCCGCGGCAAGACGGAAAGACCCCGTGAACCTTTACTATAACTTGACACTGAACATTGATTTTTGATGTGTAGGATAGGTGGGAGACTGCGAGTCTTGAATGCAAGTTTAAGAGGAGTCGACCTTGAAATACCACCCTTTAATGGTCAATTTTCTAATCTAGTACCGTAAATCCGGTACAGAGACAGTGTCTGGTGGGTAGTTTGACTGGGGCGGTCTCCTCCCAAAGAGTAACGGAGGAGTACAAAGATTGGCTAATTACGGTTGGACATCGTAAGGTTAGTGCAAAGGCATAAGCCAGTTTAACTGCGAGCGTGATAACGCGAGCAGATGCGAAAGCAGGTCTTAGTGATCCGGTGGTTTCTGTATGGAAAGGCCATCGCTCAACAAATAAAAGGTACTCCGGGGATAACAGGCTGATACCGCCCAAGAGTTCATATCGACGGCGGTGTTTGGCACCTCGATGTCGGCTCATCACATCCTGGGGCTGAAGCAGGTCCCAAGGGTATGGCTGTTCGCCATTTAAAGTGGTACGCGAGCTGGGTTTAGAACGTCGTGAGACAGTTCGGTCCCTATCTGCCGTGGGCGTTGGAAGATTGAGGAGATCTACTTCTAGTACGAGAGGACCGAGGTGGACGCATCTCTGGTGTTCGGGTTGTCATGCCAATGGCATTGCCCGGTAGCTAAATGCGGAAAAGATAAGCGCTGAAAGCATATAAGCACGAAACTTACTCCAAGATTAGTCTTCCCTGAAACATGTTAATGTTTACTGAAGGGACGTTGAAGATTACGACGTTGATAGGCTGGGTGTGTAAGCATAGCAATATGTTGAGCTAACCAGTACTAATGACCCGAGAGGCTTAATCTTACAACGCCAGAGATGTTTAAATAATTTCTTAATATAATAAATTTTTGAAGTCCGATTTTGATTTATTTAAATATCTAACATATTCAAATGTTTAAGCAACCTGGTAAAAATAGTGTTATGGTACCACCTGAATCCATGTCGAACTCAGAAGTGAAACATTTCAACGCCAATGGTAGTACGGGGTTTCCCCGTGTGAGAGTAGGACATTGCCAGGTTGCAAAAATCCGAGTTATTTCGGATTTTTTTTTTTACATTTATTTAGCTAAAATTAATATAATAAACATTATAAATGATATAAAAAATTTTATATTTTATACTTAGAAAATAAGTGTTATTATAAAAATTTAAGCAAGTTTTAATTTATTATTTTTTAATATTATATTAAAATTAGAAGTAAAATAATCGATAATCGTTGTGCTAGCTTGTAATTTAAGTTTAGTGTATATTTTTAATGTGAAGGTAATATAGATGTCTAAGATTAAAGGTAATGTGAAATGGTTTAATGAATCTAAAGGGTTTGGTTTCATTACACCTGAAGATGGAAGTAAAGATGTTTTTGTACATTTTTCAGCTATCCAAAGCAACGGATTTAAAACTTTGTCAGAAGGTCAAAGTGTTGAATTCGAAATTACCGAAGGAGCAAAAGGTCCGTCAGCGGCTAATGTTATTAGTCTATAGAGTATTTATTAAAGTAATTATAAATATTTTCAATATTGTAATGCAGCTAACTGCTGCATTACGTGTTTGTTATATTTAAATAAAATTTTGTATTCATGATTTTATTTTTTGTATTTTTTCTAAAAATAAATTTTAACTATATATTTTGTTAAAATTTTATTTATAGTACCATTCGAACAATATTAATATTACTTAATTCGTGATACAAACTTTCTATTTGTTCAAAGTTATTAGCCAAAATTGTAATAGAAATAGATAAATAATTTCCTTTATTACTAGATTTTATTTGTGGAATATAATCACCTGGTAATTTATACTGAATTACTCTTATTATTTGATCAATAAGATCAGGTTCTGCTAATCCAATAACTTTATAAGTAAATAAACAAGGAAATTTTAGCATTTTTTCAAGTTTATTTTTCATATTTTTTCCTATGTAGTATATTTTTTGAGATTAATAGTACTCATTAGAATATTAATAAAGTATTTTAGGATTAATATTGATGTGTTTTTTTAATTTTAAATTAAAAGTATTTTTAAAAAATGAAATCATTTATTTAAATTAAATTTTATAGTTTTTTAAAAATTTTGATTTATAGTAATATATATAAACTTACGTATTTGATGTTTATGATTTAGTTTTTTCGATAAAAATATAATTTGGTACATCAATAAATGTAATTAATATTTAAGAAACAATATGAGTTATTGTAAGTAATAGTGTAATTTTTGAAATTTTAAAATATCTTACTTATCATATAGCTTTTGTTTTAAGAATTTTTCATAATTTTATTTTAAGATGTTATGTTCTTAAAATTTAGTGTTAGAAAACAAAAATATTTTAGCATTGTAACATGAATATTTCATATCAGAGAATTAATTATGTTATTATAAATATCTCTATAATTTTATGTTTTTATAAGATCAGAATAATGTTGAATGTTTTCAATTCTCGCACAAGAAAATGTGAAATGTTAAAAATCAATTCAGACAAAATAATTAAGATGTATGTTTGCGGTATAACTTCATATGACTATTGCCATATTGGTCATGGAAGAACTTTTATATTTTTTGATATAGTATTTCGTTATTTATGCTATTGTGGTTATGAAATGCAATATGTACGAAATATTACAGATATTGATGATAAAATTATTTCTAAATCTTTAGAAAATAATGAAACTATTTCAGACTTTTCTACTCGAATGATTTTACAAATGAATAAAGATTTTTTAGATTTAAATATTATCACTCCAGATTATGAACCGCGTGTTACGGAAAATATAAACGTTATTATTAAGTTAATTTTAAAATTGCTAAAAAAAAATCATGCTTATATATCAAATAATGGAGATGTAATGTTTTCAGTTGACACTTATCCGAAATACGGGGTTTTTTCTAACCAATGTATAGAAAGTCTTAAGGTTGGTGCACGTGTATCTAGAAATAAAAATAAAAAAAATCCAATGGATTTCGTTTTATGGAAAATTTCAAATAAAAATGAGACACATTTTTGGAATTCTCCATGGGGGATAGGAAGACCTGGATGGCATATAGAATGTTCTTCTATGAGTATGTCTATTTTAAAGGACAGAATAGATATTCATGGTGGAGGAAAAGATTTAATTTTTCCTCATCACGAAAATGAATTAGCTCAATCTAGTTGTATAAATGAACGGTTTTTTGTTAATCATTGGATGCATACTGAACTAGTTATTGTAAAAAATCGAAAAATGTCTAAATCTTTGGGTAATGTTTTATTGCTGAAAGATCTTTTAAAACGTTATGATTCAGAAAGTATTCGATTTTTTTTGTTATCTACTCATTATCGTCATCCGTTGTATTTTTGTGAAAAAAAATTAAAAAATTCTGAAATTCTGCTAAAAAAGCTGTATTCTTCTTTAAAGGATGTAAATTTTTACAAGTTAAATGTGTTAGAACATTATGAATTTTTAAAAGTAAAATTTTGTTCAGCTCTAAACAATGATTTTAATACTCCTGAGGCGTTATCAATATTACTTAATATATCTCACAAGATAAACCTTTTAAAATTAAAATACGATCATGATGACGATAGAATTGTGAATTTAGCATATATATTACGAGAATTAGGAAATGTTTTAGGAATATTGTTAAAGAACCCTAAATATTTTTTTCAAAGATACGATCAATTTTGTTCTAATGAAATAGATAATATTAATAATTTAATACAAAAAAGGAACAATGCAAGAAGAGTAAAGAATTGGATGTATGCTGATGAAATACGTAAAAATTTATCAAAGTTAGGCATAGTTTTAGAAGATTCAAAGCTTAATACTTTTTGGAGAAAGAAATAAAATTATCTTTTAAATCGTTTTAATGTTTTTTATAAAATAAAAATTTAGAAATGGGGTTAAAACGTTTAAATATTATTATTTATATAGGCTTTATATGTGTTATATAATAATGTAATTACAGTCATGGGACCTACTCCACCAGGTACTGGAGTAATATACGATGCACGTTGAATAGTTGATTCAAAATCTACATCTCCTACTATTTTTCCGTTTTCTAATTTATTAATTCCTACATCAATAACTATTGCTCCAGGTTTTATCCAATTTCCTTTTAAAAATTTTTTCCTTCCTATTGCTATTATTATTATATCAGCTTGCGCAATAAAGTATTTTATATTTTTGGTAAATCTATGTGTAACTGTAGTAGTGCATCCAGATAATAGTAACTCTAAATTCATAGGTCGTCCTACTGTGTTAGAGGCTCCTATTATAACAGCATGTAGACCTTGTATGTTGATGTTATAATGTTTCAAAAGTGTAATAATTCCAAATGGTGTACAAGGTCGCAATTGAGGATTTTTTTGACATAGTCGTCCTATATTATATGGATGTAATCCATCTACGTCTTTTTCAGGAGTAATACTATCAAATATATTGTTAATATTTATTTGTTTAGGAATAGGTAGTTGTACTAAGATACCGTCTATGTTTGAATCTTTATTAAGTATCTTTATTAAATTTATTATTTTATCTTCTTGTGTAGTATGAGAAAAATTCCATATTTTTAAATTGAATCCAGCTTTTTTGCAAGCTATTTTTTTTTTGTTGACATAGATAACTGATGGTGGATAATTTCCTATCAATATTACTGCTAGTCCGGGTGGTCTTTTTCCTAGTAATATTTTTTTTTGTACTTGTTTTTTTATATCATGATGTATTTCTCTAGAAATTTTTTTTCCATTTAAAATTTTTTTAAGCATTGAATGTACTCATTTTAGTTTAAGTATTGTATGTTTATGTAATTAAAAATAACAAAAATATTTTTTTGATACAAATAATAGTATATAATACTATTTTAACATTAATAAAAATGTAAATGAATTTTTTTGCATGCTTTTTTAAGTGTAATTTTTTATCAAATGGTTTCTTTATATTTTTATTAAAAATTAAATAAAAGTTTATTTTAAAAATTGCGCTCTTAGCTCAGTTGGATAGAGCAACGGCCTTCTAAGCCGTAGGTCATAGGTTCAAATCCTATAGAGCGCAATAACAGTAATAATTTAATATAAAAATTAAGTTTTATGAAATTCTATGTCTTTTTTTCTAAAATTATTTTTATATCTTTATATACATTAAGTATAGTTTGAGTTCCATCTATTTCAAAAAATTGAATTTTTTTATTTTTAAAATTTTTATTCCAATATGTTTTTAAAGGTTGTGTAAATTTTTTGTATTCTTGTAATCTTTTTTTAATAATTACTTCATCGTCATCTTTTCTGAAAAAAAAGTTGTTATTTGCGTGAGGCAGATTCTCATTTTTTAAACTATAAGTTTTTTTAGGAGTAAGGGAATCTTTTTTTCTTTTCAAAATTCGCTCTATGATTATTTTAGTAGGTATTTTAAGTTCGAAAATGTAGTCAACTGATATTTCATTTTTACTAATTATTTTAGCTTGTCCGATAGTTCTTGGAAATCCATCTAATATAAATCCTGACATACAATCTTTTTGAGAAATTCGATTTTTTACTATTCTTATAATAGTTTTGTCTGAAACTAGTTTTCCCTTGTTTATAAGATTTTTAATTTTTTTTTCTGGTGAAGTTTTATTATGTATTAGCTCTCTTAGTATTTCTCCGATAGAAATTTTTATTAAATGATATCTTTTAGAAAGTAATCTAGCTTGTGTACCTTTTCCTGATCCTGGTGCTCCTATTAAAAAAATTCGCATATTTTCTCTTTTTACACCTTAAATGTTTGAAAATATATTTCAATGATTGCTATTAAGCGTTTTTGTAAGTAAGATTTTTAATCTTCTAATTAATTACAATTAATCAAAAGATTATTGATTCTATTAATGAATTTGCTAGGATTTTCTAGAGTATTTTTTTCTAAAAGAAGAGATTGATCAAATAATATTTTTATCCAATTTTCGATTTTTTCCTGGTTTGTTTCTTCTTGTATTTTTTTAATTAATTTATGATTGGGATTGATTTCAAATATATATTTTATTTCAGGTACTGATTGTCCCGCTGCAGAAAATAATTTAGCCATTTGAGTAGTCATATCATTTGAATCAGTTATAACCATAGCTGGAGTATGTGTTAATTTATAAGTACATCGAGCATCTTTTATTTTGTTTTTTAATGTTTTTTTTATTTTTTCTATAAAAGAATTCATATTTAGATTTAAATCTTTTTTTTGATTTTCATTATCGTCATTTAATTCTTCGATAGATTTATCATGTTTGCTAACTGATTGAAACTTTTTTCCATCAAATTCAGTCAGGTAATTCATCATCCATTCGTCAATTTTTTCAATTAAAAGTAAAACATCAATATTTTTCTTTTTGAAAAATTCTAAGTGCGGGCTATTTATTGCTGAAAAGTAACTATCTGATGTAATAAAATAGATTTTTTTTTGTTTTTCTTGCATATTATCAATATAGTTTTGAAGAGATATTACTTTTTCTGAAGAATTTTGTTTCATAGAATGAAACCTTAATAATTTAGCTATACAGTCTTTGTTTTCGTAGTCTTCAGCTGGTCCTTCTTTTAATATTGAACCAAATTGAATCCAAAATAATTGATAAGAATGAGAATTTTTGGAAAGTTTTTGTAATAGGTTTAAAACTCGTTTAGTAAGTGCTTTTTTTAAATTTTGAACAATATGATTTTCTTGTAATATCTCTCGAGAGATATTTAATGGTAAATCATTTGAGTCAATAATTCCTTTTATAAATCTGAGATAATGAGGAAGAAATTGTTCTGCGTCATCCATAATATATATTCTTTTAACATATAATTTTAAACCGTGTTTGTTATCTCTATTCCAAATTTCCCAAGTAGATTTTGAAGGAATATATAACAAAATTGTATATTCTTGTATACCTTCAATTTTGTTATGAGTCCATATAATAGGGTCTTGAGAATCGTTTGTTAGTTGTTTATAAAAATTTATATATTCCTCATCTTTAATTTCGGATTGTTTTAAGGACCATAGTGTTTGTGCTTGATTTATCTGTTCCCATGTTTCGGTTTTTGTTTTTTTGTCTAATGAACTTATTTTTATTGGAATAGATATATGATTAGAGTATTTTTGTATTATATTTTTTATATTCCATAGTTTTAAAAAAAACTCTTCTTTTGGTTTTAAATATAAAGTAATTTCTGTTCCTCGTTCTTTTTTATTAATTTTGCTAACTTCGTATTTTCCTTTACCTTCAGATTCCCATAAAACACCTTCGCTTTCAGGAAATCCACCAAATCTACTTCTTACTATTATTTTTTTAGATACAATGAACGCCGAGTAAAATCCTACTCCAAATTTTCCGATTAAATTGCTTTTTTTATTATTTATTTTATTATAAGATTCAAGAAATTCTTTCGTTCCTGATTTCGCTATAGTTCCTAAATTATTAATTATTTCTTCATACGTCATTCCTATTCCATTATCTCTAATTATTAAAGTTTTATTTGTGTTGTCTATAGAGATTTTAATACACATTTTAGTGTTATTTTCATATAGTGTTGGAATAGATATTGATTTAAATTTAAGTTTATCTATAGCATCTGAAGCATTAGAAATTAGTTCTCTCAGAAATATTTCTTTATTAGAATATAGAGAATGGATCATTAAATGTAATATTTCGTTTGTTTCTGATTGAAATTCGTATATTTTTTTTTCACTAGAATTCATGTAATTCCCTTATTTTAGAAATTTTAGTAGTAGAACTTTAACAGTTAAATGTATTTAGATATAAAGGTTATTTTTATTTAAAACATAAATATGATAAAAATTATATTTATAAAATATTTATAATAACTTTATTAGTTTTATGTCTCAAATAGTAATTTAAATATTTTAGAAATGTTTATTGTTTGAACAATGTTGGAATATTAAATTCTAATTTAAGTATTTTATTATAGATCTTCAAAATGGAATATTTAAATTATTAGAAAATGGGATATCTGATGAAATAGTAGACATTCTTTGTTTTTTAAGATCGGATATACGTCTCACTGCATCGTTAAACGCTGCTACGATTAGATCTTCTAGTATTTCTTTATTGTTTTCTTTTATTAGTTTGGGATCTATTTCTATTTTTTTGCAGTTGTTAGATCCAATTAATGTTACTTTTACGATTCCAGCTCCAGATTCTCCAACAATTTCTATAGAAGATACTTCTTCTTGTATTTTAGTCATTTTTTTTTGTAAATTTTGTGCTTGTGTGATTAAGTCATTTAATCCTGTTTTAGAAAACATGTTTATTTCCTATTTTAATTTTATTATTGTTATCGTATAGTTAATAGTTTTTAACACTTTAATTTTATAAAAATTTTATAATTAGCATGAAGATGCATTTAAAATATCAAACTATAATATGTATATTTTATATTTTTCATATGTTAATGGTATGTTACTTTTATTTTCAAATAGTTTTTTCAATTAAATTTTAAGATTTAATGCACGTAACAAAGTCATTTCTACTCCAATTTGATAACTAGGAGCTATATATAGTTCTTTTTTTCCCATTAATATAGTATGATAATATGATTGAATATCAGAATATTTGTAAATTTTCGAAATTTGATATATTTTTTTATTAATTTCTTCATCTTCAAAAAAAGTACAGTTTTGCTTTATTTGAGGAAATGTTTTGAGCATGGCTATTTGATGTAATAATTTCAAAATTTCTGTTAATATATGTTCCCAAGTAATATCTAATTGTTCTATATATTGAAATAATAATAACATTTTTTTAAAATCTTTTTTGAATAATGCTAATGTTATTTTTAATATTTGATAATTGTCTAATTTTCCTAGTATCTTTTGTGTGATTTTAGTTAGAATTTTTCCATTTCCTATAGAAATAACTTGTTCTATTAAATTTAATGTATCTCTTAAACTTCCTTCTGATTCTATAGATATTAATTTTATCGCTTCATATTCAAAATATATATTTTCTTGAGATAGAATGTATTCAACTTTTTTTAATATTTTATGTATGCCAATAGGTTTTAGTTGAAAATGTAAGCAGCGTGACAGAACAGTTTTGGGAACTTTTTCTAAATTAGTAGTAGCTAAAATAAATTTTACATGTTTAGGAGGTTCTTCGATTATTTTTAAAAGAGCATTAAAACTGTGTGTAGAAAGCATATGTACTTCGTCTATAAGATATATTTTAAATCTTCCCTTGACAGGTAAATAATATATATTTTCTAATAGTTCTTTCATATCTTCTATTTTTGTTCTGGAAGCAGCATCTACTTCAAATAGATCAATAAATTTTCCTTTTTCTATTTCACAACAATTTGAACATGTTCTACATGGGTTATGTGTTATTTTTTTTTCACAGCTTAAACTTTTTGCCAATAATCGTGCAATTGTTGTTTTTCCAGTACCTCGCATTCCATAAAGTAACCATGTATGATGTATGCGTTTTAATTTTAGTCCATTACGTATAGCAGAAACAACGTATTTTTGTCCAACTACATTACTAAATTCTTGAGGACGCCATTTATTAGCTAAAATTTCGTGATTCATAATTATAAAAACTATTTGTACTTATCAAATAATATTAGCATATATTATGCCTACAAAAAAGATTTTAAAGAAGAATATAATAAGTCAATTGTAGTTATTTATATATATATTAATTTAAAATATGTTAAAAATATTTTGTAATTAGAAATAATTTCATGTAAAATATTTTTAAGAACTCTCTGTTAGTGGTCTAATACTGTTATCTTGAAAATTTGGTCAGAATTGGAAAATAGCAGCCATATTAAGTATAAACAGGTATTATGATAACGCTATCAGAGGTTCGATTTTATTAAATCTATAAAATTTTTATAATAAGATTTTGTTTTGATGTTTATACATTTTCCAATAGTATTTTTGATTTTTTATTAAAGAATTATGATTTCCACTTTCTACTATCTTTCCATCATGAAAAACAAAAATTTTGTCTGCATTTTTTATTGTTGATAGTCTATGAGCAACTACTATTAATGTAGCATAAGAATTAATATAGGATAATATTGTTTGAATTTCTTGCTCAGTTTTTATATCTATATTAGAAGTAGCTTCATCTAAGATTAATATTTTAGGGTGAGATACTAAAACTCTAGCAATACATAATAATTGTTTTTGACCTATGGATAATATGTTGCCATTTTCTCCTAATAATGAATGTATACCATTAGGAAGAGATTTTATTAATTTATAAAGATGTATTTTTTTTAAAATATCCCAAATTTTAGATTCAGAAACTATTTTTCCTAAAGTTATGTTTTTAAAAACTGAATCGTCTAAGATAACTGGATCTTGTTGGACAATAGATATTCCATTCTTTAAAACTGATTTACTTAATGAATTTATGTTTCTTTTATTTAAATAAATGCTACCTTTTTTAATAGGATAATGTCCCATTAAAAGTTTTGTTAGAGTGCTTTTCCCACTTCCTGTACGTCCTACAAAAGCCACGAATTGTTTTGAAGAGATTTTTAAATCAATATTATTTAGTATGTTGATATGATTATTTTTATAAAAAAAGCTTACGTTTTTGACATATATTTCTCCATTTTTTAGATTGATAAAATCTTTTCCATACTTTTGTTTTTGAGCATCTATTAACTTAAATATTCTTTTTCCTGATATGATAGATTGTTGCAAAACAGATTGTTGAGCAGTAATAGAAATTAATGGTTCGTTAAGACGTCCTAAATATGTAATAAAAGCATATAAAGTTCCGATTTCAAAAAACCCTTGAGGATAAGATGCAAATAATATAATTAAACTACAAAGTATGATAGTTGAAAAAAAGCTAAGACATGGACGTAAAAAAATTCCATCTAATTTTAATATTTTCATACGATTTAAATAATGTAATTTACTGAAATGTTCTATAGAATGTTTAAATTTTTTTTCTAATCTAAATTGCTGTATTACAGTAATTCCATTAATTATTTCATTAAAAATCTCGTAAATTTTTGAAATATATATTTGAGATTGTTTAAATATTGGTGTGCTGTAATGTTGGTATAAAAAAGATATTGTTAAAACTAATGGAAACATGATAACAGCTACAATAGCCATTCTCCATTCTAAAGTAAACATAGCTATTAACGTAATTATGATGAGTATTGTATTTTTTAATAATATAATAATAAATGTCTCATATAGTTCTTTAATAATTTCTATGTCGTTATTAATACATGAAACAAATTGACTTATTGGTTTTTTATTAAAGCTTTTAATTGGCAATTTTAATATTGACGACATTAAATCAAATCGTAATGTTTCAATAATTTGTATCGATGTTTTACTAAAAATAGTATTTTGAAAAAAATTACAAATAGCAGATAAAATTTGTAAAAATATATAAGTAGTAGTTATTAAAAGTAATAAATAAAAGTTCACATAATTTTTTATTATGCTATTTCTTATGAAATAGCTAATTAAAATAGGACCTAATATTTCACATATTATAGAAAACAGTAGTAAAATACATCCTAATATTAATGATTTTTTATATTTAACTCCATAATTTAATAATCGTATTAATATAGGATAAAATATTGCAAAATGTTTCATTTCATAGAACTTCTTATTTGTTTTTATGAATTTTAGATGATTTTTGATATGAGTATGTCATGTTGTACCATTTATGTGCTTCTTTTATTAGTTCTTCGTGTTTTCCTTTTTGTGTGATAGTTCCTTTCTGTATAACTATGATTTTATCTGAATTAGCTATAGAAGGTAAGTGATGAGTACAAAGAATAATTGCATATTTTTGTTTTTTTAAAGTTTCAAGATTTTTTAATATTTTTAGTTCAGTATCTCCATCTACTGCAGAGAGAGCATTGTCCAATATTAATATTTCTGCATTTGATAATAGTGCTCGAGCAATAGAAATACGTTGTTTTTGCCCTCCTGATAGAGCTATTCCATGTTCTCCTACTTGAGTGTGAAAACCTTTTGGAAAATTTTTAATATCTTTATGCAAATTGGAAAGATAAATTACTTCTTCAATTTCTTGTTTGGAAGCGTGATCTTTTCCTATTGCAATGTTATTATAGATAGTATCTGAAAATAGAAAAGTAGTTTGATCTGCTATAGCTATTTTTTTTCTCCATTGATTAATTTTAAAGAATGAGATTGGAATAGAATTGTATAATATGTTTCCATTAGATACCAGGTGCTGTTGTTGAATTAGTTTAAATAACGTGCTTTTTCCAGATCCTGTTGGTCCACATACACCTAATATTTGGTTAGGAAACAATGAGAATTTAATATTTTTTAATATTTTTTTTTCATGTTCTTGATAATAAAAATATTTTATATATATATTTAATTTTTTAAAATGTGTAGGAATATTTATATAATTTTTGTTTTTTTGTTTTTTGTAAATTAAAAGTGATTGTATTCGATTCCATGCTGCGCTTCCTCGTTCTACAATGTTAAACATCCATGCTAAAGCTAGCATAGGCCAAATCATTAATCCTAAATACATTATAAAACTAGTTAGTTGTCCAATACTTATTATTTTATTCCAAAATAGCCATCCTCCAACGGTAATAGCTATTAAATTAGATATAGAAATAGATAGATGTATGATTGGATCAAACATAGAATTTATTTTTGAGACTTGAATATTTTTTATTATTAGACATTTTAAAATTTTGAAAAATTTCTGTTTTTGGTATTTTTCTAATCTAAAAGATTTAATTAAGTTAATGTTATTTAAACTTTCTTGAGTGTGGTTGTTTAGACATGAAAATGTTTTTTGAACTTCTCGAAAACCATAGTGCATTTTTTTTCCCAGTTTGTTTATTATTATCACCATAATAGGCATAGGAATAAGAGAAAATACAGTAAGTTTCCAGTTAATTTGTGTAATCATCACAGTTATAACAGAGATCCCCATTACTAAAGAATCTATTAATGTTAGTACTCCTTCACCTGCTGCGAATGAAACTTTATCGACATCGTTAGTTATTCGTGTCATCAAATCACCAGACTTATATTTTGAATAAAAAATTTGATTTTGTTTACTAATACGATCATAAATTTTTATTCTAAGTTCAAAAGTTAGTTGGTAAGCCGCTCCAAATAAAAAAATTCTCCACATATATCGAAAAATATATACTGTTATTGCAATACATATGATTATTATAATCCAGGGTAATATTTTTACATTTTTCGTGTTTTTTTTTATAATAGAATCGATTAATAACCCTATTAATTTTGGTGGAAATAATTGAAGTATAGAGATTAGAATTAACAAACAAATGGATATTAAATATTGTTTCCATTTTTGTATAAAATACCAATTTAGCTGTCTAAACAAGTTCACGCAATTTCCTAGTATTTAAATTAGTAATATATTTTATATGTTTACAAATTTTTATTAAGTATTCAGCTATTTTTAAGAGTTTTTTAGTTCTCCATATGAAATATGTGCTTTTTTATATAAATCGTCTAAAATAGAACTTAATATTCTTTCTAAATTATATTCTTTAAATTGTGATATGATATTATTTTTTTGTTGACTAGAGAATTTCATGTATTTAGTTTTATAAAATTGAATTAAAAATAAATTGCCGTTGTTTTTAAAAGTACCAAAATAACTTTTTTTATTTTTTTTTAGATTTGGAAGATTAAATATAAACGTTTTAAATTTACTTGTATTAAATCTTGAAAAAAATAATGGTTTTTTAAATTTTAATTGGATTTTTTTTAAAATTTTAGTTAATTTTCGACGATTTTGGTATGTTGTTTTTTTAAAGATTAAAAAGATATCATTTTTATATTTTTTTATTAAAAGCGCGTTAAAATTATGGTTTATAAGGTTATTTATTATATTTTTATTATCAGTATTTAATTTTTCAAAAATTTTATAGAGATTAATAGAAGTTGTTCTAATTATTCTAATTTGTGAAAATAACTTAATAAAGTTGTCAATTTCTTTTTTTGAAATAAATATTGAGTCAGAAATAAGAGAAAGAAATTTTTTTATTTTGAGATTATCTCGTATTTTTTTAATGTATTCATTAGAACTAAGATTTTCTATATTAAGAAAAGTATAATATTTCTTTATACTAAATATATTATTTTCTTTAAAGAGTTGTTCATTATATATATAGTGTTTAACTTCATCATTATCCAAAATTATATTTAATTTGCTAACATATTGTTTTAATAAAGTTTGATATATTATATTTGAAATTACTGTTTTATATATTTTTTTTTTATAACTTTCATTATGCAAATTATTTAATTTTTTTAAGTTAAATTTTTTTTCATATTCTAATAGTGAAAAATTATATAATTTTTTAAATTCTTCTATATCAATTTTGTCATCGTTAATTTTTATTAAATAACTTTTTGTTTGATTAATAGGATAATAGTTGACTTTTGTAAAAATTAATGAAAATAATATTATTATCAATAATATTAATATAATTGTTTTAGATAATATCGATTTTATTTTTTTAATCATTTTAAGAAATTATATATAATTATTATTTTTATTTGTTTTGAATATAGTTTTGCATTGACTGGCAAATAACATTTTTATTTTTTTTGCCAGCCTATTTGATAAATTTATTAAAATCTTAAAATATTTTATTTTATCATTTCATAGGGCATGCGTTCGAGTGATAAATTTAATATTTCCTCAATGTATTTTACTGGATGGATATTTAATCCTATAAGAACATTTTGAGGAATGTCTTCTAGGTTTCTTTTATTTTCATAAGGAATTAGTACTTTTTTAATACCTCCTCGATGGGCGGCTAATAATTTTTCTTTTAATCCTCCTATAGATAAAATTTTTCCTCTTAAAGTAATTTCTCCTGTCATAGAAATATCTGATCGTACTGGATTGTTTGTTAAACAGGAAACTATTGCTGTACACATGGCAATACCAGCACTGGGTCCATCCTTAGGTGTAGCACCTTCTGGTACGTGTACATGAATATCACGTTTTTCATAGAAGTCATGTTGTATTCCTAATTTATGTGCTTGGGATCTCACTACGGTTAATGCAGCTTGAATAGATTCTTGCATTACTTCTCCTAATGATCCTGTATAAATTAATTTGCCTTTTCCTGGTACGCATACAGCTTCAATTGTTAGTAATTCTCCCCCGACTTCTGTCCAAGCTAACCCAATAACTTGTCCAATTTGATTTTTTTTGGTTTTTTTTTCATAATTAAATTTTTGAATTCCTAAATAATGATGTAAATTATCATTATTTATTTGTATTTGTTTTAAATTTTTATTTAAAATTAAGTTTTTGACGCATTTTCTACATATTTTTGATAATTCTCTTTCAAGATTTCTAACTCCAGCTTCTCGAGTGTAATTTTGAATTATATTTATTATAGCAGAATCTTCTATTTTTAATTCGTGTTTTTTTAGAGCATTTCTTTTAATTTGTTTTGGACTTAAATAAGATTTTGCTATATGTAATTTTTCGTTTTCGGTATAACCTGAAATTCTAATAATTTCCATTCTATCAAGTAATGGAGCGGGAATATTTGTAGAATTAGAAGTTGCAATAAACATGACTTCAGATAGATCATAGTCTATTTCTAAGTAATGATCGTTAAAAGTGGTATTTTGTTCTGGATCTAATACTTCTAAAAGAGCAGATGCAGGATCTATTCGTACATCGTAAGACATTTTATCTATTTCATCTAATAAAAAAAGTGGATTTTTTACTCCTGATTTTGAAATTTTTTGCATTAATTTTCCAGGCATAGATCCTATATACGTTTTTCTATGTCCTCGAATTTCTGCTTCATCTCTAATTCCTCCTAAAGCCATTCTAATATATTTTCTTCCAGTAGCTCGTGCTATAGATTGTCCTAAAGATGTTTTACCTACTCCAGGTGGTCCTACTAAGCATAATATCGGTCCTTTCATTTTTTTTATTCTGCTTTGTACTGCTAAATACTCTAAGATGCGTTCTTTTACTTTTTCTAGACCAAAATGGTCTGAATCTAGGATATTTTTTGCTTCTTGAAGATTTTTTTTTGTTTTGCTTCTTTTGCTCCAAGGAATTTGTATCATCCAATCTATATAACTTCGTACTACTGTTGCTTCAGCTGACATAGGTGACATCATTTTTAATTTGTTAAACTCGGATTTAATTTTTTCTCTTGCTTCTTTTGGCATTTTGGCAGAATGAATTTTTCTTTTTAAAATTTTGTTTTCGTCTACGATTTCGTCTATTTCTCCTAGTTCTTTTTGAATTGCTTTTATTTGTTCGTTTAAATAGTATTCCCTTTGACTTTTCTCCATTTGTTTTTTTACCCGATTTCGAATGTTTTTTTCTAAATTTAATAAATCAATTTCAGATTCCATTAATGCCATTAAATGTTCTAATCGTTCGTTAATTCGATACATTTCTAAAATGGATTGTTTTTCAGATAGTTTTAACGGCATATGTGTGGCGATAACATCTGATAATTGTGCTGCATTTTTTATGTTAGACAAAGAATTTAATATTTCTAATGGAATTTTTTTATTTAGTTTAACATATGTTTCAAATTGATTTAGTGTGGCTCTTATGAGCACAATTTGTTCTTTTTCTGAGATCTTTGGAGTAACAATTGGTTCTATTTGTGCAACAAAATAGTCTCCATTATTTTGCAATTTTTTTATATTAGCGCGTTGTATACCTTCCACTAATACTTTTACTGTTCCATCAGGTAGTTTTAACATTTGCAAAATAGAAGCAGTAGTTCCAATAGTAAATAAATCATTATTAGTAGGATCATCAATTTCTGCTTTCTTTTGTGCAACTAACATAATTTTTTTGTTATTTGTCATAGAAGCTTCGATACATTTTATAGATTTTTGTCGTCCTACAAACAAAGGGATAACCATATATGGGTATACTACTACGTCTCGTAATGGTAAAACTGGAATTTCAACGTATTTAGAACGTTCTAGATTCATAAAACTCTCTCTTAGTTTCAATAATATTTTTAAATTTTAAAAATTGTATTGAATAACCAATATATAGTTTAAAACTACGATAAGCTCTTGAGTATTTTGAAATGAAAATTCAATATTCAATACTAATAAATTAAGATAATAAAAGTAAAATATATCATATTGAGATATTAAATAATTTTCAATTTTTTAGATTCTTACATGGATCCACACTTTTGGTAAATTATTTTTGGTGTTGATTTTCCATTAACTACTGATTTATTAATTAAAATTTTTTTAACGTTTGTCTTAGAAGGTAAATTATACATTGTATCTAGTAAAATAATTTCCATTATTGAACGTAATCCACGTGCACCTATATTCCGAGTTATAGCCTTGTTAGCAATGCATGAAATAGCGTCTTCATGAAATTGTAATTGTACTCCTTCAATGTCAAATAATGTTTGATATTGCTTTATTAGCGCATTTTTAGGTTTGCATAATATTTCTATTAATGCTTTTTTATTAAGTTCATGTAATGTAGTAAGTATAGGTAATCGTCCAACAAATTCTGGAATTAGTCCAAATTTAATTAAATCTTCAGGTTTTACCTTTTTTAATAAACTATTTTTTTTGTTCTTCTTTTTTTTATTCTTAATTTTAGCATTAAATCCAATATTTATTTCTTT
Source organism: Buchnera aphidicola (Nurudea shiraii) (assembly GCA_039829955.1). Classification (NCBI taxonomy): domain Bacteria; kingdom Pseudomonadati; phylum Pseudomonadota; class Gammaproteobacteria; order Enterobacterales; family Erwiniaceae; genus Buchnera; species Buchnera aphidicola. Next base: position 487,949 of record CP140035.1, on the reverse strand, counting down.
TTCTAACCTTTTTGAAATTATTTTTTCTAAGTTAGAAAACGTTCCTCCACATATGAATAAAATTTTAGAGGTATTTACTTTAAAAAATTCTTGTTGTGGATGCTTTCTTCCACCTTGCATAGGAACTGATGCAATTGTTCCTTCTATTAATTTTAATAGGGCTTGTTGAACTCCTTCTCCAGATACATCTCGTGTTATAGAGGGGTTATCAGATTTTCTAGAAATTTTGTCTATTTCATCTATATAAATAATACCTTGTTCTGCTTGATTTATATCATAGTTACATGTTCTTAACAATTTTTGGATAATATTTTCTACGTCTTCTCCAACATATCCAGCTTCTGTAAGAGTAGTAGCATCAGTTATAGTAAAAGGAACTTTAAGCAATTTTGCTAATGTTTCTGCTAATAATGTTTTTCCACTTCCTGTAGGTCCTATTAGTAAAATGTTACTTTTTCCTAGTTCAATATCATATTTTGAATTTAAGTTCTTTATGCGTTTGTAATGATTGTACACTGCAACTGATAAAACTTTTTTAGTTTCATCCTGTCCTATTACATAGTCGTCAAGGTAATCTTTAATTTTTTTAGGTATAGGAATATCATATTTTTTACTATTTGAGTTTTTTGTGTTTTGAATTTCTTCGTAAATAATTTTATTACATAATTTTATACATTCATCGCAAATATAAACTGAAGGTCCTACAATTATTTTTTTTATTTCTTTTTGGTTTTTTCCACAAAATGAACAAAACAATATTTTTTCTTTGTTGTTATTCGTATTATCTATCATTAGTTTTCCTGATAAAATATAATGCAATGTTTTAAGTTTTTATTTAATCATATTTGTATTGAGTACAATTGTTTTTTAAAGATTATTTTCTATGGTGCAAGATGTAATCTATTAATCCATATTTAATAGCTTCTGTAGCGGAAAAGAAATGGTCTCTTTCAGTGTCTTGTTCTATAATTTTTAAACTTTTTCCAGTGTGAATGGACATTAATTTATTAATTCTATTTTTAATAATTATAATTTCTTTAGCGTGAATTTCTATGTCTGATGCCTGTCCATTGCAACCACCTAAGGGTTGATGTATCATAATTCTTGAGTTTGGAAGGCAAAATCGTTTTCCTTTTGCACCTGATGTTAGGATTAAAGCAGCCATGGAGCATGCTTGACCTATGCATATAGTATTAACATTTGGTTTTACAAATTGCATAGTGTCATAAATAGACATACCTGATGAAATATTTCCTCCTGGAGAATTAATATATAAAAAAATGTCTTTTTCTGGATTTTCAGACTCTAAAAATAGAATTTGAGCTATTATAGAATTAGAACAAGAATCTTCAATTATTCCTGTTAGAAAAATTATTCTTTCTTTTAGTAATCTCGAATATATATCATATGATCTTTCTCCATAAGATGTTTTTTCTATTACCATGGGAATCAAAAGTGTTGTATTTTTGTTATGTTCACGGTTTGTTTTTTTGTATAACATGTTTTCTCCAGTATATAAAATTAGTAAATATTTTATAATATTTAAAAGTTGTTTAAAATGTTTTAGTCTAATATTAGAATGTATAGCTTTTTAAATTTGTATTTTCAGAAATAATTTATAGAATGAGTTTTTATTTTAAGATTTTAGTTACGTTACTAATATTAAATTAAATATAGTTTTTCATTTAAGATTCATAAAGTTTTAAATATTGCTACTTTTTATATTATTTAAATTATATAATGCTTTACAAAAGTTACATTCTTTAAAATTTTTAATAAATTTTTTTTCAAGTTGAGTAATGACTTGTCCTTCGAGGTCAATGTTATTTAAATATTTTTTAACGTTTTTATTATTTTTATATAAGTACATTAGTGTTTTAATATGATCTTGAGATGTTGCTATGTTTTTAATAAGTAAGTCTATTGTATTTAAATTAGGTTCTAAAGAATTGTCTTTTATAAATTTTTGGATTAAAATTGCTGTAATAACTTTATTTTTGGCTTTTAAAATCAAATTTTTTTGGAAATCTTTTATAAAAACGTTTTTATTATTTTTTTCATATAGCTCTTTGTTTTTTTGTTTTAAAATTAAAAAGTTTTCTTGTATTAATGTAGATGGGACATCTATTGGGTTAGATTTTATTAAACATTGTATGATTTGTGATTTTATATGTTGTTTAACTATTATATCGGATTGATTTTTCAAAATATTTTTAATTTTTTCGAAGTTTTTTGCATTTAAATAGGCAGTGTTTTTTGCTTTTTGTTGTATTAAGTTTTGCTCGAGTTTTTCGACTTTTTTTATAATTACTTTTATTTCAAATGTTTTTCCTGCAATTTTTTCTTCACAATGATATTCTGAAAAAGTAATATTAATTAAAAAAGATTCGTTAACTTTATGTTCAAATAATTTTTTTTCAATTTGAGAAAATATTTTGTTTGTTCCAATGATAAATTGAAAGTTTTGTACATTATATTTTTGATGTTTAGTTGAATTATTAAAAATACAAGCAATAGTAACTTTATCATGTAATGTAATTTTTTGATTTACTTCTATCCAAACATCTTTTTTAAACATACTATAAGCTATAGTTTGGATATCTTTGTTTGTAATATTGATTTTTGGAATATTTATAGTTTTTTGATGGATATTTAGTATGAATTGTGGATATATTTCTAATTCTATGGAAAAATTGAAATCTGAATTGGTTTTATATTTATGAAAAATAAATTTAGGCATTCCAGCTACGTGCAGTTTCTTTTTGCTTACTATGTTTAAAAAATATTTTTTGATTAATTTTTGCAACACTTGTTGTTGTACTTTTTCTCCATATTTATTAACTAAAATTAATAATGGTGTTTTTCCTTTTCTAAATCCATTAACTTTAATAGTGTTATTTAACGTAATAAATTCTAGTTGTATATATTTTTGTATTACGTCGTTCGGAATAGTGATATGAATTTTTTTAAATAAGTTTTGATTTTCTTCAATTTTAAGTTTCATTGCATCCCTTAAAATAATTTTTGAATAACGATATGTATGAGTTTTAAACGTTTAATGTTTATTAAACATTTAATTTTATTATTTATATATCTTAATATTTCAATTTTTTATATATAAATAAAATTTTATATAAAAATTAAAATTTTTTTAAGAACGAACTGTTTTAAATATAATAACTAATTATATATTTTAATTGATATGTATAGATATATTATTCAAAGTTTATATTTTCGAATATCGTTGTTATGAATTGATATTTGATCTAATTTTATTTATTTTTTTAAACATATAGGAGATATTAAATGTTCATTACATTTTTTTTTCCATTCACTAAGAGTATATGTATATAATGCTAGTCCATGAATGTTATATATAGCAATGTATGAAGACAATATATGATATATTTTCTGGTGTCTTTTTAACAAACTATATTTTTTAAAGTCGTCACTCACGATAATAATTTTAAAATGTGAATAGTTTTTATAAATAAATTTATGTTTTTTACTTTCATTGACAATTTTAATTTTTTTTATATTAAATTGCGATACTAACAAATTTTTTATTTTTTTTATAATCATTGTTTTAAATTTTAATATATTAAATGTGTTTTGAATATATATTAAATCAGTTGGAGTATAGAAGTGTTTTATTTTTATTTTATGTTGAAAAATAAAAATGTATATTTTAGTTTTTTTAAAAAATTATAATATAAAATTTATTATAAATTATAAAAATTAAATAAAATTTTTAGAAAAATGTTACGTTAGTGAAGAACTAACACTTTTCGAATATAATTAATTATTACATTTGTATTTATATTTAAATAAGTATGGATAATAATTAGTGTTACTGTATGATTTTTGTTTGAAAACTTTAGTTTTTAAAATGAAATATTAGTTAATTTACTTTTAAAATAAGATCTATTTTGAGGTTATTAAATGCTTTTTTTAAGATATCGTACATTTGTTTTAAGTTTTTGTATAGTAACTGCTATTTTAACTTTAAATGGATGTAATAGTGGGTTTTTATGTTCAAAAGGTATGATTGCAACAGAACAAAAATCGTTGATAACGATTGCTTTTATAGTTATGTTGTTTATTATAATTCCAGTGTTTTTTATGACGTTTTTATTTGTAATGAGATATAGAAAATCTAATATTAATTCTAATTATGATCCTACTTGGTCGCATTCTAATATTATTGAATTATTAGCATGGGGTTTTCCAATAGTTATAATTATCTTTCTTTCAATATTATCTTGGAAATCTACGCATGATTTAGATCCTAAAAAACGTATTTTTTCTAATGTTGCTCCTATAAAAATTAATGTTGTATCGTTAGATTGGAAATGGTTGTTTATTTATCCTAATGAAAAAATTGCTACTATAAACGAATTAGTATTTCCTGTTAATACTCCAGTTATATTTGAGTTGACGTCTAATTCTGCAATTAACTCTTTTTTTATTCCTTCATTAGGAAGTCAAATATATGCTATGGCAGGTATGCGTACTACGTTAAATTTGATAGCTAATCAATTTGGAACGTATAAAGGCATATCAGCTAATTACAGCGGACATGGATTTTCTAATATGAAATTTAAAACGATAGTAACTCCTAATATTTCATTATTTAAATCATGGATATATAAAGTTAGGAATTCTGAACATCATTTGAGTTCTTTTTTAAGTTTTAAAAAAATAGCTATCCCTAGTGAAAATAATATAATTAAATATTATTCTGATGTTAAAGATAATTTATTTACATTAATTTTAGAAAGTAACAAATATTTAAAAAAATAATTTGGTTTTTAAATTATATTTTATTTAAATGTAAGGAGAATGATTAAGAATGTTTGGAAGATTGAATTGGAATTCTATTCCATATAATGATCCTATTATCATGGTAACATATTTTATGATTTTTTTATGTATTATATCTATATCTATTTTAATTACTTATTTGAGGAAATGGAATTATATATGGGATGAATGGTGTTGTTCTGTAGATCATAAAAAAATCGCGGTTATGTATATAATACTTGCAAGTATCATGTTATTTCGTGGTTTTGTTGATGCTATAATGATGCGAGCTCAGCAAGTATTAGCTTCATCTAAAGCAGGAATAGGATTTTTGACTCCTCATCATTATGATCAAATATTTACTGCGCATGGTGTGATAATGATTTTTTTTGTAGCTATGCCTCTTATAATCGGAATTATAAATTTGGTTGTTCCTTTACAAATTGGTGCTCGTGATGTTGCGTTTCCATTTCTTAACAATTTAAGTTTTTGGCTAACTGCTAGCGGTGCCATTTTGATAAATATATCTTTAGGAGTTGGTGAGTTTGCACGCACAGGATGGTTAGGATACCCTCCTTTGTCAGAAATTGGATTTAGTCCTGGAGTAGGAGTTGATTATTGGATATGGAGTTTGCAATTGTCTGGAATAGGAACAACTCTGACAGCTATTAATTTTTTAGTCACTATTTTAAAAATGCGTGCTCCTGGAATGTATTTGTTCAGAATGCCTGTATTTACATGGACTGCATTTTGTACAAATGTTTTGATTCTTGCTTCTTTTCCTGTTTTAACTATTAGTTTATTATTGCTGACATTAGATAGATATTTAGCATTTCATTTCTTCACTAACGATTTTGGAGGAAATGTAATGATGTATGTTAATTTAATTTGGATTTGGGGTCATCCTGAAGTATACATTTTAATATTGCCCGCATTTGGGATTTTTTCAGAAGTTGTAGCTACTTTTTCTGCAAAAGCTTTGTTTGGATATATATCTTTAGTTTGGGCGACTATTGTAATTACTATTTTATCGTTTGTTGTATGGTTGCATCATTTTTTTACCATGGGCGCAGGAGCTAATGTAAATGCATTTTTTGGTATAGCTACTATGATTATAGCAATACCAACGGGAGTAAAAATTTTTAATTGGTTATTTACCATGTATCGCGGTCGTATTTATATGCATTCTTCGATGTTATGGACTATAGGATTTTTAATTACTTTTTCAATAGGTGGAATGTCAGGTGTATTACTATCTTTACCAGCTATTGATTTTGTTTTACATAATAGTTTATTTTTAGTAGCTCATTTCCATAACGTTATTATTGGAGGTGTGGTATTTGGATGTTTTTCTGGAATAACTTATTGGTTTCCTAAAATGTTTGGATTTTCTTTATCTGAAATATGGGGAAAAAGAGCATTTTGGTTTTGGATTTTTGGTTTCTTTTTTGCTTTTATGCCTTTGTATATTTTAGGACTGATGGGAATGACTCGTCGAATTAGTCAGAACATAGATCCTCAATTTCATTCTTTTCTAGTGTTGGCTTCTTTTGGGACTTTTTTGATTGCTATTGGAATTATATGTCAAGTTATTCAGATTATAGTGTCTATTCGTGATCGGAACATTAATAGAGACATTACAGGTGATCCATGGAATGGTAGGACATTAGAGTGGTCAATTCCTTCACCTCCTCCATTATATAACTTTGCAATTATACCTGTGATTTCGTGTCGTGATCATTTTTGGAAGTTAAAAATGAATAGAGAGACAAAAAAAACGTCTTTTCATATTTCATATTCTGATATTCATCTTCCAAAAAAGACTAGTTTAGGTATTTTTATCAGTTTTTTTTCTGTTATTTTGGCTTTTTCCTTAGTTTGGTATATTTTTTGGTTATCTATTTTGTCATTTTTTGTAATTGCATGTTTGTTAATTTTTAAAAGTTTTTGTTTGGATCATGGATATACAATATCTAAAAATCAAGTTAGTAACATTGAAAATAAACATATCAACAATCTTAAACATGTAGGATTAAAATAATCGTGAATAATGTAATAAATGTGAAAGAAAATATGGCTAAATTAACCACTAAAGTTTTGAATTCTAGTGAAGCATTTGGATTTTGGTTGTATTTGATGAGTGATTGTATTATGTTTTCTACGTTATTTTCTGTTTATTTTGTTATGAGGTCTAGTATATTTTTTGATTTTTATAAAAAGGAAATTTTTAATTTATCTATAGTTGTTTTAGAGAGTTTTGTTTTGTTATTAAGTTCTTTTTCTTATAGTTTTATTATTTTAAAAATTAAAGAGTATAAGAAAAATGAGGTTGTATTTTGGTTTATTGTTACCATTTTATTAGGACTATTCTTTTTAATTTTAGAAACTTCTGAGTGTTATTTTCTTATAAAGAATGATTGTGGCCCATCTCATAATGGTTTTTTATCTGCTTTTTTTACTCTTCTATTAACTCATGGATTTCATGTTTTGGTAGCTATTTTATGGGCTTGTGTTTTGATTGTACAAGTAATAAAGTTTGGAATAACATACAAAATATATTCAAGAATTTTCTTTTTAAGTTTATTTTGGCATTTTTTAGACATAATATGGGTGTTTATATTCTCTACAGTTCATTTAGTAGGAGCAATTTTATGAAATTTATTAGTTTAAGAAGGTTTTTTTCTAAAAACCAATATTTTTTTTATATTTTAAATTTTTTAATATTGTCTATTTTAACTATATTTCCATTTTTTTTAGTTTGGAAAAAATTATTTTCTAAAGAAATTACTTATTTCTTAATAGTTCTATGTTTAGTTTTTCAAGTATTTATTCATTTTAAATTTTTTTTTCATTTAAATTATTTTAATGAACATAAATGGAATTTGATATCAATTATTTTTTCTTTTTTAATTATTATGATTATTTTAATAGGATCATATTGGATAATGAGTAATTTAAATCATAATACAGAGATAATGTAATAATATGATCATATCTCTTTTAGGAATTTTGAAGCCGAAAATTGTTTTTGGAAATATAATATCTTGTTTAGGTGGTTTTTTGCTAGCTTCTAAAGGAAATGTTAACTACAATCTATTATTTTGGAGTTTGATAAGTGTATCATTAGTTGTAGGTTCTTCTTGTATATTGAATAATGTTATTGATCGAAATATCGATAAGAATATGAATAGAACTAAAAAAAGGATTTTAGTAATTAATCCTTGTTTTTATCGTTTTTCAATATTTAGTTCCATATTTCTAGCAATGTTAGGGTTATTTTTATTTGGGTGGTTTATAAATATATTATGTGTGTTTCTTTCGTGTTTAGGAGTAATAGTATATTCTTTTTTTTATAGTTTTCTTTTAAAGACTAAATCAATATATTCTACGATAATTGGAAGTATTTCTGGAGCTATTCCTTCTTTATTAGGTTATTGTTCAGTTACTAACTATATAGATTTATGTACTGTTAATTTATTCATAATTATGTTTTTTTGGCAAATTCCTCATTCTTATGCTATTTTCGTAATGAATTTAGACGATTATAAGAAAGCTAAGATACCTGTATATCCTGTTATTAAACCTATTTGGGTTACTAAGCGTTGCGTTAGTATATTTATATTTTTGTTTTTAATTTCTATTTTTTGTTTGACTGCTATTGGATATGCTGGATACAAATTTTTTTTAATTTTATCATTGCTTTCTATAATTTGGTTTTTTCTTTCTATAAAAGAATATCACAATGATAAAAAAAATATATTTTGGTCAAAAAACATTTTTTATCTTTCTATTGTTATTATGATAGTATTAAACATTATGATATCAATTGATTTTGTAAATTGAAATAATTCATATTATTAAAAACAGCTAGATGGCTTGGGAATTCCTGCTATTTTGCTCGCTTGTTGAACTGGACCACGAGGAAATAATTTAAATAAGTAACAACTTGTCATCTTTTTTAAGTTTTTTTTTTCCATTAGTTTCATTAATATTCTCATGGATGGAGTGATATTAAATTTTAAATAGAAGTCACGAATAGTATATATTACTTCCCAATGATCTTTGGTAATATCAATGGATTCTTTTTTTGCGATTTTTTGTGCTATATACTTATTCCAAGGTTTATTTTTATTCATTATGTATTTTTATAAATGTTTTTAAATTTTATTTTTATGATAGATAATATATCTATGCATATAAAATGTATTTAAATATTATAACAAAAATGTTCAATGTATGACAAATAAATTCAATTTTGAAATAAAAGAATGGAAGTTCATTTTAGGAGTGTGCACTATTTTTTCTTTGCGTGCATTTGGGATGTTTATGATCTATCCTGTTTTCAGTATTTATGGAATTAATTTAAAAAATAGTACTATATTATTAATAGGTTTAGCAATGGGAGCATATGGATTTTTTCAAGCTATATTTCAAATTCCTTATGGATGGTTATCCGATAAAATAGGAAGGAAGTATGTTATCATTTTAGGCTTATTGTGTTTTTCAATGGGAAGTTTTATATGTTTAAATAGTAGTTCTATTTTTGGAATTATTTTAGGGCGCAGTATACAAGGATCAGGTGCAATTTCTTCAGTATGTATGGCTCTTTTGTCCGATATAGTGTCTAGAAAAAATCTTACAAGAGCTATGGGATGCTTAGGAATGAGTTTCGGGTTAAGTTTTTTATTGTCTGTAGTGATTAGTCCTATTATAGTTAAGATTTTTGGTTTTCATGTTTTATTTTTAGTTAGTTTAATATTTTCTGTAATATGTATTATAGTAGCTTTTTATTTTATTCCATCTTTTAAACATAAAAATAATATATTTAGTATAAAAACTGAATACAAAAACTTTTTAAAAATTTTAAAAAATCCTAATTTGTGTCAACTAAATTTAAATAATTTTTTTCTTCACTTTATTTTAATTTTATATTTTATTATAATTCCAGTTCAGTTAAACATATATAAGTGTTTTGTTCATTTATCTTGGATATTATATTTAGTTGTTATTGTGATCTCTTTTTTGGTTGTATTACCAATTACAGAAAATATTAAAACAAATACATCTAAAAAGAAAATTGCTTTTTTTTTGATAGTTTTATTAGTCATATCTGATTTACTTCTAGTGTTAATTAAAAATTATTTCTTCTTTTTTATTTTTAATTTACAAGTATTTTTTGTAGTTTTTAGTTTTTTTGAAATGGTTTTACCTATCTTAATTAGTGAGTATTCTCCTAAAAGTTATAAAGGTACTTCTATGGCTTTGTATTCCATTAATCAATTTTTAGGTTCTTCTTTAGGAGGAATGTTAGGAGGGTTTGTTTTACATTACTTTAATAGTAGTATTTTATTTTTATTTAGATTTTTTATGGTTTGTATTTGGCTTTTTATAAACTTATGGCGTTTATAGAAATGTAAAGTTTTATTTTTCTATAAATAAATTTTTATTAACTTAGTTAAGTTGTTTAAAAAATTATATTTATAATTTTATATTTATATTATGTAATATAATAAGAATTAATATTTTAATAGGTTATACTCAAACAGTATCCAAACACGTTTTAATAATGCATATGTAAAATAATATGCATATATATTATAAAATGTCATAAAATAATTAGTAATTTCAGTGCGAGTATTAGATATTTTAATGTTTATATAACGTTTTTAAGTATCTTAATGTAGTTTTATATTTAAATATTTAATTAAATAGTTATTAAAATTGTATTTAGATTGTTAGAACTTTACATGGTTTTATTTTAGATTTTATTTTTGGGAAGTAGAAATGGATTTATTTGAATTTTTTAATATCAAAAAAAAGAGAATTAATGATTTTATGCGAAAATTATTAAAAAATATCCCTTTTCAGGATTCCTTACTTGTAGATGCTATGAAATATGGGGTATTGTTAGGAGGTAAAAGAATTCGATCTGTATTAATGTATATTTTAGGAAAAATATTTCAAGTTAATGATAATATTGTAGACATTCTTGCATCTTCTATTGAATTTATGCATGCATATTCTTTGATTCATGATGATTTACCATCTTTAGATAATGATAAGTTAAGACGAGGATACGACTCATGTTATGTAAAATTTGGAGAATCTACTGCTATATTAGCGGGAAATGCATTGCAATGTTTATCTTTTAATATTATTTCTAATCTTAATTCAAATATAATTTCTGATAGTAAAAAAGTAAAAATGATTTCAGAGTTATCGCATTATTCTGGTATCTCTGGTATGTGTATTGGTCAATTTCGTGACTTAAAATTTAAATATGAAAAATTGAAATTGTGCGAATTAGAAGAAATTTATTGGTATAAAACTGGATCATTGATTAATACATCAGTTCAATTAGTTTTAATTTCTAGTAATATAAATAATAGTAGTGTACTTTTAGCATTAAAAGAATATTCTAAAAATATTAGTTTAGCTTTTCAAATTCGAGATGATATTCTTGATTTTTCAAATGATATGAGTTGTATAAGCTATCATACAAGATATGAAAAATATTCGAGAAGTAATACATTTCCATTAGTAATTGGTTTAAAAAAATCTCAAGAAAAATTAAGAAAATTATATAGTGATGCATTACAATCTTTAAAAGTATTATCTAGCAATCATGTAGATATAACATTGTTAAAAGAATTAGCATATTTCATTATTATACGTAATAAATAACTTTTATAAAGAGTTTATAATGAGTTTTAACTACATAAAATATCCAGTATTGCATTTGGTGAATTCGATTAAAGAATTAAAATTATTACCTCTCAAAAAATTGCCTCAATTATGTTATGAATTACGTCAATATTTATTAGAGGTTATTAGTCAATCTAGTGGTCATTTATCATCTAGTTTAGGAGTTATTGAAATAACAGTAGCTTTACATTATGTTTTTAATACTCCTTTTGATAACTTAATTTGGGATGTAGGTCATCAAACTTATCCTCATAAGATTTTAACAGGAAGAAGGAACAGTATTTTTAGTATTCGAAAAAGAAATGGAATTCATTCTTTTCCATGTAGAAAAGAAAGTAAATATGATGTTTTAGGGGTAGGTCATGCTGCTACTTCTATTAGTGCAGGAGTAGGTATGGCTATTGCTTCAAAAAAAGAAAACAAGGATAGACGTACAATATGTGTAATTGGAGATGGTGCAATAACTTCTGGTATGGCGTTTGAAGCTATAAATCATGCCGGATGTAGTAATATAGATTTGTTAATAATTTTAAATCATAATAATATGTCTATTTCTAATAATGTTGGTGCTTTAAGTTCATATTTTTCTAAAATTTTATTAGATTTCGACGTAATGCAAAAATATAAGAATAAGAACAATTTTGGTATTAAATCTGATTTTTTAAATGATAATCCATTATATCAAAAAAAATATTTAGAGAGTATAAAATCATCAAATAGTTTTTTTGATAGTTTAGGATTTAAATATTTTGGTCCAATAGATGGACATGACATATTTTTATTAGTAGATATTATTAGTCGATTGAATACTCAAAAGTGTACTAATTTATTACATATAATTACTAAAAAAGGAAAAGGATATTCACCTTCTGAATTGGATCCTATAAAGTGGCATTCTGTTCCTAAATTTGATATTTCTACTGGTGAAATATTAAAAAAAAAGAGATCTATATCTACTTATTCTGAAATTTTTGGGAATTGGTTATGTTCTATGGCTGCAATAGATAAGAAGTTAATAGGAATTACTCCAGCTATGGCAGAAGGATCAGGTATGGTACGTTTCTCTAAACTTTTTCCTGATCAATTTTTTGATGTTGCAATAGCAGAGCAACATGCTGTAACTTTTTCTGCTGGATTGGCTATTAGTGGATATAAGCCTGTGCTATCAATTTATTCTACTTTTCTTCAAAGAGCTTATGATCAAGTTATACATGATGTAGCTTTACAAAAATTACCTGTTTTATTTGCAGTAGATCGAGGGGGAATAGTAGGAAAAGATGGTGAAACTCATCAAGGAATATTTGATTTAACTTATCTTAGATGTATTCCAAACATTGTTATTATGACTCCGAGTAACGAAAATGAATTTTTAAATATGCTTTATACTGGATATTGTTACGAGAAAGGTCCTTGTGTAGTAAGATATCCTAGGGGTAGTGGTATCGGAGTTATTTTAAAATCTATGCAGTTAATTTCTATTGGAAAAGGAATTGTGACAAGAATAGGTAAAAAAATAGCTATTTTAAATTTTGGTCCGTTATATGTTTTTGCCGAGAAAGTAGCACAGAATTTAGATTCTACTTTAGTAGATATGCGTTTTGTAAAGCCTTTAGATGTCAGTTTAGTTTTAAATTTAGTTAAAAATCATAGTTTTTTTGTTACTCTTGAAGAAGGTGTAATTTCAGGTGGTGCTGGAAGTTATATTAACGAACTATTTATGAGAAAAAAAATTTCTATTCCTATCTTAAATATTGGAATTCCAGATATATTTATTCCTCAAGGAAATCAATCTGAAATTCGTAGTGAATATAAATTAGATGCAGATGGAATTTTAGAAAAAATTTTGTTATGGTTGAACGAATAAAATTATTATTTTTTGATGTTTTTTTTAGTGTAATCTCGGATGTGTGCTGCGGCTTTATCTAAAACTCCATTTATAAATTTATGACTTGCTTTCGCTCCAAATCTTTTAGCTAGTTCAATTCCTTCATTTATTGTTACTTTAAAAGGGATATCATGTCTTTTTTCTAATTCGTAAAATGAAATCCTAAGAATAGCTTTTTCGATATGACCTAATTCGTGAATAGTTCTGGAAAGGTAAGGAGTCATTAAAGTATCTAAATGTTTTTGATTGTTTGTAATCTCTATAATTAATTCATGAAAATAAATTTTATCAATATCTTTTAAGTCATCTTTTTCATAGAATTGGTTTTCTATATCATGAATATTATTGTTAGATATTTGCCATGAGTACAGTGCTTGTACAGCACATTCTCTTGCTTTTCTTCTAGATAAAGGTTTCATAAATGAAATTTTCCTTATATATTTATTTCGAATAAAAATTCTAAAACGTTTATTTGTTTATAAGAGTTAATTTTATATCTTGTCCTATTTTAACAATGCTTTTAAAGACAAATTGAGGAACAGAAGATAGTTTTTCATAATTTTTTAATATAAACAACGGTTTTGCACAATGTCCTAGTAATTTTGGAGCCATGTAAATAATTAATTCATTAACTAAATTTGATTTTAAAAAAGACCCTGATAGTGATGCTCCTGATTCTATCCATACTTTATTTATTTGTCTTTTTCCTAAAAATTTTAGAAGATTTAATAAGTTAATTTTAGATCTATGTGTATGCATAACTATTTGTTCAACATTATCAGGCCAATTTTCATTATCTATTTTTAATCTAATTAATAATATTTTTCCAGGTTCTTGAATACATTTATGTGAAGGTTTAATGCGATTTTTTCTATCAATAATAACCCGTATTGGTTGCTTTGTTATTATTTTAGATAGTGTGTTAAGACAATATTGTTTTGTAATATTTCTTACAGTTAGTAGTGATTGATCTATAATAACAGATTTACTACTGCTTATAATAGCATCGCATTGCTTTCTGTAGTTTTGTACGTCCTTCCGAGATTTTTTTGAAGTAATCCATTTGCTTAATCCATTCTTTAAAGCAGTTCTTCCGTCGATAGAGCTAGCTAGTTTTAATTGAACCCAAGGAATTCCTGTATACATTCTTTTAAAAAATCCTTTATTTATGTTTTTAGATTTTTGAGGAATTACTCCTACTTTTACTACAATTCCTTTATTTTTGAGCCATTTTATACCTTTTCCAGACACTTTCGGATTAGGATCTATTGTGGATATTACAATTCTTTGAATGCCTGATTTTATTAGTTTTATACAGCATGGAGGAGTTTTTCCAAAGTGACTACATGGTTCTAATGTAACATATGCTGTAGCTCCTTTTGTTTTATTTCCTGCTTGTTTTAAGGCATATATTTCCGCATGCGGGTATCCAGATTTTTTATGCCATCCTCTTCCAACAATAACATTATTTTTAACTATAATACATCCTACGTTAGGGTTTGGAGAAGTAGTTAATATGCCTTTTTTTGCTAGTTGAATAGCTTTGTTCATATAAAAATTATCGTTCATATACATTTGATGTAAAAGTATTTTAAGATAGCAATGGTTTTTTTGAATTTTAACTTTTTCAAGTATAAAGTACTTTAAACATTTTTTAAAATTATAATTAGTTAGAAAAATGATCATATCCAGTGTGTGAAAAGTGTATTTTTTTACCATTGTACAATATGTTATATCCGTCTTTAATATGGTTAATTTTTCCTATACAATTATAATTAACTCCAAGAGGATCAATAGAATTTTTTAAAGCTAATATATTTTTTTTTGGAATAGTAAAACATAATTCGTAGTCTTCTCCTGAGTTAATAGCAAAATTTAACCATTTTTCTTGTGTAAAATTGTTCTTAAGTAATGGGGATATTGGTAATTGTTCTATATTAATACTTGCGCCACAGTTGCTTAAATCTAGAACTTTTTTTAAATCGGATAATAGTCCATCTGACAAATCTATAGCAGAACTAGCAATGTTTCTAAGTAATTGTCCATGTTTGATTCTTGGAATGGGATGCAGATGTTTTTTAATTAGAAAATTAAGATTTTCCTTAATATTTTTTTTTCCTTGTTGAAGAAGAAAAAGTCCAGCTGCGCTATCACCTAAAGTTCCTGTAACATATATTAAATCTCCTATTTGAGCTCCTTTTCTTAATAAAGCTTGATTTTTTGGAATGATTCCGTAGATACTAGTAGTTATGCTTAATTTACCACAGTTTGTATTTCCTCCTATTAGTTTCATATTATAATCTTTTAATGTTTTAAATAAACTTTTGCTAAATTTTTTTATCCAACATATATTATTATTAGGAATAGTTAAAGATAAAGTAATCCACTTAGGTTTTGACCCCATTGCTGCTAGATCACTAAGATTTACAGCAACGATTTTATATCCTAAGTCGGAAGGATTAATGTTTTTAAGAAAATGAGTGCCTTCTGTTAAAGTATCAGTACTAATTGAGAGTACATGGTTTTTTGGAATTGTAATTAGTGCACAATCATCTCCTATGTCTTGTATAACATTTTTGTCGTGTTTATTTAGTGTTTCACTAAAATAGTTTTGAATTATTATGTTTTCACTTAAGTTCATATAAATCTACTTTATAAAGATGTGTTTTATGTTTTGTATGCTTATTTTAGTAAAATCTTAGATTTTTTTAATAACATTAATCATTTCTAATACTGCTAAAGCTGATTCTGATCCTTTATTTCCTATTTTAGTTCCTGAACGTTCAATTGCTTGTTCTATATTTTCAGCTATAATTATTCCAAAAGAAATAGGAACTTTATATTGGATACTAATATTAGATATTTTACTACTAATATCGTGTGACAAAAGTGAAAAATGTAGCGTTTGTCCTTTTATAATAGTTCCTAAGGTAATAATACCATCATATTGGTCCTTTTGAGCAATTATTTCCGATATGATAGGTATTTCAAATGCTCCTGGAACATATATAATCATTATATTTTCATCTTGTACTTGCCCAATTCTTTGAAGAATGTCTAGTGCACCGTTTAATAAATTTTTATTAATAAAGTAATTAAATCTACTAATAATTATGGCTATTTTTGCTTTCTTAGCTAATGTAGTTTCTTTAATTATTTTCATATTTTTGTTATTTTAATATATTAGTACTTTTATTATAAGGTATGTTTTATGATGTTTGAATCTAATTTTACTTTTTTTATATTTTGATGTTAATTATTTTATTTTTTTAATTAAGTTTTGATATAATTATGTTGATAATTTTATTATGCCTTTGCAAAATTATATTTTAATATGATTTATTTAAAAGAAATATTTTAATTATTTAGTTTTATATAATTTTTGATAAATTGTAAGTTTTATAGAACTGTCCTGTATTTTTATTAGAAAAATATATTTTATATTTTGAGTGAATGTCGTAATATTTCAAGTTTATTTTACTTCAGAGAAACAAAATAGTATTTTAAGCGTTTTTAAATTAATTTAAAAAAAAGATTGCATCTTTATTGTAATGTGTATATAGTCTTATCTATAGAACGCGGGGTGGAGCAGTTTGGTAGCTCGTCGGGCTCATAACCCGAAGGTCGTTGGTTCAAATCCAACTCCCGCAATAAAGATTGATATTTAATAATATTATGTTTAAGTTCTTTTAAGTTGGATATTTGTAGTTTACAAAATTATTTAGCATAAATACATTCATTTTGAGATAATCCTCCATATCTTACAGTTTTATTTTTTATTGCTTTTTTAAACGTTTTTTTACTACTATATATAGTTAGCGTTTTTTTAGCTCTAGTGATTGCTGTATAGATTATGTCTTTGTTTAAAATATTTAATTGAGTGTGTGGCAGTACTAAACTAACATGATTAAATTCTGATCCCTGAGATTTATGCACTGACATAGCCCAGTTTGTTTGAAATTTTGGTAACAGATTAATTGGTATTGCTTTCGTTTTATTTTTGTTAATTTCAAAAAATGCTTGCAGTGTATTGTTTTTTCCATACATAATTATTCCTGTATCCCCATTGTATAAATTCATTGTATAGTCATTCTTTAAAATTAATATAGGTTGTCCAAAATATATTATTTTCTCATCTATAACAATTTTTTTAATTAATCCTTGCTTATTCATTTCGTATTCTAATTCTTCATTTAATCCTTGAATTCCAAATGGTCCATTTTTAAAAATGCAAATTAATTTATGATTATTAAATATTGAAATTATGTCTGATATTTTTTGTTTATTTAAGATATTCCAGTAGTTTATATAATTTTTAGTTAAGTTTTTTATCATTCTTTTATAATCTTGACCGGTATTTAAAGTAAAAAATTTAATGTTTTTATAGGTATTAGAAAATAATTTTTTAAAATTATTAAATTTATTTTTTTTAATTTTATTAGATATATAGTAAATATCTGATTTTTCATTAAAACGATAATTTTTTTTTAAGACACATATTTTTTCATTAATTTCAGAAAATTTATAATTGGAGATTTGTTTTATACTATTAATTTTAAAAATGCTTATATTTTGTGTCATTTTTTTTGTATAACCATTATAATGATAGCTATATATATCTTTTAAAACATGTCCACATCCTATCGGTGGTAATTGATTAGGATCTCCTAAAAATATAATTTTAGTTTTTTTTGATATACTATCAATTAGTTTTTCCATTATAAAAATATCTATCATGGATGATTCATCTACAATTAATATATCTATATCTAAGAATTTTTCGGAATGTTTAAAATACTGATAGCTTTTAAAATTAACTTTTAGTAATCGGTGTAAAGTAACTGCAGGTTTAATTGAAATTGTTTCATTTTTGTAAAAGTTTTTAAGATTTGATATAGAATTGTTAACAGATTCGGTTAATCGATAAGCTGCTTTTCCAGTAGTAGCCGCTAGTTGAATTTTTAATTTTTTTTTAGGAAATATAATTTTTATTCCAGTTAATATTTTAGATACTATTGTGGTTTTTCCTGTTCCAGGGTCACCTATAATAAAAGTTATTTGATTTATAATGGAAAAAAGAATAGCAATTTTTTGAAATTCATCTTTATTTTCGTGCAGTAAAGAGGTTATTTTTTTGCTTATTTCTATTAATTTTTCTTTTTTATGGTATTGAGGTGTAGATATAAAATGAAAAATTTTTTTTTCTGCTTTCCATGTTTTAAAAAAATATATTTTTTCGTTTAAGATAACTAGAGGTGTAAGATAAGATCCGTTACTACTAATTTTCTCTTTAAGTGTTTGTAATAAAAAATTTTTTTCAAATATTATTTTTTTTAAAATTTTGTTTATTAATTTTGTATTTTCTTTGTTGCATAGTACGTTTTTGTTTCTTAAAATTGAAATAGGTAAGCAAGTATGACTCATTCGGATAAAATGACTGGTATAAGCAATGAGAAATATTATTGGAAATGATTGTTTCGGAGCAATGGTAAAAGAAAAGTACAAATCTGATAAATCAATTATTTTTTTTTTATTAGTTTTTTAAGTAAAAATGTGGTATTCATATTTTTCCTATATAATTTTTAAAACATTTTATTTAGTTTTTTTATGACGCTTAGTCTTGGTAATGTAAAAAATATTCCATTTTTTGAATTCGTGTTATCTATAGCTCTTAAAAACAAAATGTACATTCCACCAAAATGTTTATGGAAAGAATAGTTCTTCATGCGTTGTTGTAAATACTTATGTAAAGCAATACTATATAATTGATATTGTAGATGATATAAATTTTTTGTTATTGAATTCTCAATTTTTTCCTTAGTATAATCAGAATTTAAGAAACCTAAATGGGTAGATTTGTAATCTAGCAAATAATATTTTTTATTCCATTTAAAAACTAAGTCTATTGATCCTGTTATTATTCCATTTATAGGATTTAGTGATATTTCGTTCGGAATATTTGAAGATATATTTGCTAATTTAATAAGGTTTTGTATCTTTTTCTTTGTGAGTGAGGTTTTAATGGATAAAAAAAATTTTAATTCTTTTATACAGTTTTTTAGATTTAATTGAGATAGTGTTAAGTTGTTTTTATTTAAAGGTATATTTAAAATCGAATTAATCCAATTTTTAAATGGTTGAGACCATGTTTCCTTGAAGTTATTTTTTTTAAGCTCATTTGAAATCCAAATTATATTTATATTTTTTTGAAAATTAATTTTTTTTAAAATGTTATGGATAAATGTTCCAAAGATTTTTCCTTTGGGAAATTCATATGACGTAATTATTTTAGTACTTTTTTTATTTTTTTGTTTTTTATGTATATTTTCGAAAAAAGAATTATAATTTTTTTGTAACGGAATTTTTATATTATACATTTTTTTTAATTTAGAATAACTAGTAATGTCATAGTTATATTTTAATGTTCTAGTTAATCTTTTACTTTTTAATCTTTTGTACTGAATTTTGTTTTTTGTATTTGAAGAATAATATTGAGGTAATTCAGAAGTAATTTCTATATTTTCATTATGATTGATGTCTAGAAGAATTTTAAGTAATGGTTGTTTTGAACGTTTTTTATGTGATTGAATAATATACTCTAAAGCATTACTGTGAGCACTAGAATAGAAACCTTTATTATCTTTTTCTTTTTTGTTATGTATGGATGCTATTCCTATACAACAGTGTACAATTGCTCGAGTTAATGCAACATATAGTAATCGCATGTTTTCTGATAATATATTTTTTTCTGGGATAGAATGTAATTTATTTTCTTTAAAAATTTTAAAATCGAAATTTACATTTTTGTAAGAAAGAATTAAAAATGGGATAAGTACTATTGGATATTCAAGACCTTTAGATTTATGAATAGTAACGATTTTTATATAGTTTTTGCTGTGTTCAAATCGTATGTAATCTTCATGAGGAATATCGTGCTGTTCAGCTATTTTTTTTTCGAACCATAAGATTAAAACGTGTTTATTTTTTATTTCATTATACTTTATCTCTAATAGTTCTCCAATATGGAGAATATTGTGGATATTGGGAATATTTTCTGCGAATAAATTGTTATTGATAGATATTTTACAGTTTATTATTATTTGATGAATTACACATGTAATACCAAATTTTTTCCAAAGTGACAAATAATTATAAAAAATATTTATTAAACTTGACCAAAATAGGTAGTTTCTTGTAAGAGAATCAATTTCTTGAAAATTTTTGTTTATAATTTTAGTAGATATAGCTCTTTTTAAAATAAATTCATTTTTAGGATTTAAGATAGCTTGAAATATCCAAAATAGTTCTAATGCATCGTCACTATGAAACACACTCTTTCTTTCAGAAAAATATTTTGATGGAATATTAACTTTATGTAGGGCTTGTTGCATCATGCATGCTTCTTTTTTGTTATTCACTAATATACAAATATCATTTAAAGATACGCATCTTGTTTTTTTGTTGTGTATAATAATAGCATTTTTTTTTTCTCCTTCATTTAACCAAAATAGAATATAACTTACAAAAGAATTTATAATCCAATTTTTATAACTGTCTTTTGTTATTTTTAATTTTTTGTTATAAAGAAAACGTATAGCTGGTTGAGATTTTTTTTTTATTTTAAAAATTATTTCTTTTTTTTTATATATGGATTTTACGGGATCAAATTTTATTGCAGAGAGTAAAAAGGGATTTTTAGCTTCAGAAAATAAAAAATTTGTACTGTCTATCATTTCTTTTGAAGATCTCCAATTTACGCTGAGTTCGTATATTTGTTTTATGTTTTTTTTTGCTTGTATATATGAAGAAATATTAGCCCCTCTAAAGCTATAAATAGCTTGTTTTGGATCACCTATTAGAATAAATAGATCTTTCTTTAATTTATAGATATTTCTGAATATTTCGTACTGTTGATAATTTGTGTCTTGAAATTCATCAATTAGTAATACTGGATAACTTTTTTTAATAATTTTAGAAATTTTTTCGTTTTTTTTATTTAGAACTTTATGAAGAAATGTAATTAAATCATCAAATTCAAATATTCCTTGATTTTTTTTTTCTTTTTCAATTTCTTGTTTTATTTGTAATGTTGATTCTATAATAAATGAAGTTTTTAACGAAAAATCTATTTTTAAAAAATTTTCAGTGATTTTAAACATATCATGTTTAGGACTGTTCCCAGAAAGAGTTTTTTTAATTAAATAGTTACTTTGAAAATATTTTAATTGTTTAGGGATGTTAAAATTTGTTGTATTTTCTTTCGTCCATTTTGTGATAATGCTTGTCCATCTTAATAAGTTTGATTTATTGTAACTATATTTATTTATATTAGACTTTTCAATAGATATCAGCATTTTTATATAATTTTCTATCCATTTTTTTTTAAAATTTTTTATTTTTTGGATTAGTATTTCGTAAAGTTGAACGGTATTTTTTTTTAAGAATATTTTATTTTTTATATTATAATTTGATAAGAATGGTAAAATATTTTTTAATAAGTTATTTGGATTTTGAAAATATTTTAGAATTATTTTTGCGACATCCTTAGGTACTTTAGAAAAATATTTGTTCCAAAATAAGTTGCTAGACTTAAGATATAAAAAATATGAATTTTTTATAATTTTATTTTGAGTGAATATTTCAGAACAAAATTTGTTAATTTGTAATGATTTGTAACAAAATTCGTGTATTGTATAAATTGCTAATTCATCTATAGATTGTTCAGCTTGGATTAATATAAAAATGGCTTTTTTTAAGTTTTTAATTTTATCTAATAAATTTTGAAAAATAGTAATATTATTTTCAAGTTTTTTTTCACAGATTTTTCTAAAATCACGAATATATTTTATTATTCTAGTTTTTAGTTCTTCTTTTGAGTGTTTTGTAAATGTTACTACCAATACTTCTTTAACTAGAAAATTTTTATGAGTATGTGTTATTCCTAATATGAGTCTAAGATACAATATAATTAAGGAAGACGTTTTTCCTGTTCCTGCTGATGCTTCAATTAATATTTTTCCTGATAAAGGAAGATTAATTACATCTAATGTAGATATTTTTATTTTTTTTTGCATTTTATATTAGATTATTATGATGTATTTGAATATAAGTATTTTAATTTATTTAATATGTTTTAATATAGGCAATATCCAT
Organism: Buchnera aphidicola (Nurudea shiraii); assembly: GCA_039829955.1. Lineage (NCBI taxonomy): Bacteria > Pseudomonadati > Pseudomonadota > Gammaproteobacteria > Enterobacterales > Erwiniaceae > Buchnera > Buchnera aphidicola. The sequence continues at coordinate 465,403 of CP140035.1, read as the reverse complement.
TTTTTAGCCACGTTACATATTTTAGATTCAATTTTTTTGTCTAGGGTATATATGATTTTTTTTAAATATAAGTTATGTTTTTCTCCTTGGATCCAATTATTTCCTTCCCATACATTCATCATTTTTTTTCTCGATTTTTTTAAAATTTCTATATTTTTAGAAATAGTTTGGTTTTTTTTATTATATACAGAATTTAACCATATAATTCCAGAATTTGTTAAAAGTAAAGGATTTTGCATTCCATTTAAGTATCCAATAATATATTTGTTTAAAAGATCATTTGCTCTTTTTTTTTTTATTTTTAAAAAAATTAAACTTTTATTTTTTGGACTTAGCATAATACTATAACTAGTTTTAAATATAGAACAACATATTAAATGTTCTAACCATAGAGAAATCATATCTTTATTAGTTATAAAATTAGGCTTCCAACGTAATAATCCAGTTTCGTTTATGTTCTTTAGGGTTCCGTATACAGTATATTTTTTTATTTTAAAACAGAATTTTTTGTCTATCAATTTTGTTTTAATGGTATTGATTTTTTTACATAATGGTTCAAGAGAAGAAATTTGATTTTCCCAATATATTTCTCCTAAACATCCGTGTGGTATGATGTTTTTGCTTTTAAAATATAGAAACAATTTTTTAGTATCTTTCTTTTTCAACAAAAAATCAATTATATTGAGGTTAATTGTATAGTTATTGAGTTTATTGATTTGAAAATTTTCTTTTTTTAGGTCGTGAACTTCGATGGGATTTAATTTAATATGAAGTCGTTTATTAAAAAAATTTTGAATTGGATTTTTCCAAAAAGATATTAGTGATGTAATGTTAACATGTTTACATTCAATTTTTTTAAGAGGTTTTAGGATATTTTTATTTGGTTGTTTTTGTAGTCGAGAAATTTTTAGCCATGTTTTATTAAAATTTTGATGGTTAGATTTTTCAATGAAATTGTCAATTTGATAAGGTATTTTTGTATGATAATGATATAGATTATAGGATAATTTATTCCTATTGTTATCATGTTTATTTTTTTTTTGAATATTAAAAATGTTAAAGTTTTTAGAAATATATAAAGATAATTTATGAATAATATATGATGGTTTATGTTTTTCTTTATTTTCAGAGTTTTTATAATAGCTCATAATTAATACTTTTTGTGCAGATAGCAAAGTTTTTAAAAACAGATATTCATCTTCGTCTTTTCTATTTGGATCGCAAATTCTAGGATATTTATTTATTAAATCAAAATTTTCATGAAAAATTTTTTTGTTTGAAAAAAGTTCGTTCATTCCTAAAATGTAAATAACTTTGAAAGGTATACTTCTTAGTATAAATTTATTACAGAAAGTAATTTTTCCAGAAAAAAGATCGTGGGTATTTTCTTTTTTAGAAGAACTCTTTAACAATTCGTTTTTTAATAGTTTAATAGAAACTCTTTTTTTATAATTTTCTAAAATTCCAGGTTGGACTATGGAGTTCCATTGTTTTTTAATAAACGATATTTCTTTTTGTTCTTTTTTATTTTTGTTAAAAAAGTTGTTTAATAATTCTTCAAAAATTAATTTCCAGGATTTAAGACATTTCGAAGTAGATAATATTTTTTTCCATTTTCTTAACAAAATTATAAGTTTTATTAATTTGTTAAAGATATCGAAATGTTTTGTATTTGAAAAATTATAAGGAACATTTTTGTTCCATATAGTGTAATTTTTATCATTTATTGCTTGTCCTAAAAAAACTCTTTTTTCTCCATCATTTAAGATACATTCTTGGTTATTTTTTTTAAATTGGAATTTTGAAGAATATCTTGTACTTTCGAAATTAATTTGAGATTGTTTTATTATTTTATGTAGGATATTTATTTCTTTTTCTTTTATCTCAAATTTTTTTAGTATAAAAGAATTTTCTAAAAAGGTAAAAATATTTTCGTTATCAAGAGAGTTATAAGGTAAATCAAGGATTTTAATTGTAGTGTTTAGAATAGTTTCTTTTTTTTTGTCGAAATTTGATAAAATGCAAAAAGGAATATAATGTTTTGGATTAAATGAATTAAATATAGAATAAATAAATGGAGTGTATAGGTTTATGTTTGCGCTAATTATTAAAACATCATTAAATAGTATGTCATGGTAAGTATTAAATACGTTTAATAAATTTTCGTGTAATACTTCTATTTCTCTTTTTATTGTTGAACATACATGTATAGAAATAGATTGGTCTTTTTCATATGTTTTTTTATTTAATTGGATTTTATTAATATCAGAACTTGGTTTTATTTGAGTGTTAATAATTTTTTTTTGTATTTCTTGAAGCAGACAAGTGGGTTTTTTGAAATTAAATATATTGATTTCTTTTTTTTTGATTAAATGTAGTAAAATAGTATATTCACACCCATATTTTCCTAACAGCATAGTTTCATTTGTGTTGTTTTTTTTATTAAAAATGTTTTCCAAAATAGTTTTATAAGTTTGAGTTGCTTTAAAAAAGCATGATGTATTGTTTTTTATTAATGTAAGTTCATGCTGTTTAAATTTTATTTTATCTAATAATATTTTTGTTTCATTTTTATAGGGAGTTATATAGAAAAAGTGTATTGTACATATTTTACTTATTATTTTTAAGAAAATCATATTAAATGGTTTTAAATGTTGATTTCCAAAAATAAAAATTCTAGATGGAAATTTTTGAATTTTTATATTTTTTTTTTTTTTTTGTATTTTTTTTTTTAAAAATAAAATTAATTTTTAATTATTTAGAATAGATTGATGTTTATTTGTTATATGTTTTAAAAGTTGTGTCCATATTAATTTGTATTTATTAATCAATAAGTGTTCATCTTTTAATGGTTTTAAATTTGTTTCCCATTCTTTAATCCAATCTGGACGATAAAATAAATATTCTTCAAATTTTTTCGATAAATAAGATATTATTTCAAATAACTTTATTTGTGAGGTGTTATTACCGATAAAATTAGTTAATTCTTTTATGTTTTTAATATTCATCATCTTCCATATTAGGTAGTATTTTTCAAATTCTAATTTAGAATAGTAATTAGAATTGAAATATCGATATATTTTCCATACAAATTTCTGAAATCTAAGAAATTCTATATTTGAAGATATTGAATATTTTTTAGCTATAAAAATTTTTATCCAACGATCTATGTTTTTATTTTTTGTAATAAATATTTCATGTTGTAATGGATGGGATAATGGAAACTTTGTAAAAATAGTACATGCTTTTTCTATAAGATCTTGAAAATTGTATGATTTATATATTATTAACATAATTTTATTTTGATAAGTTTTAAACTTTTATTAGATTATTTTTTGTAATAGTGAATTTTAAGTTGCGGATAGGGAATTTCAATATTATTTTTGTCTAAAGCTTTTTTGAATTGTGCCATCAAATCCCAATATACTGTATTTAGTTCTTCTGTATTACTCCAACAACGTATAACAAAATTTAAAGAACATGGTGCAAGTTCACTTAGTCCTATTGTAATATCTTTATCTTTTAAAACTCTTTCTTCTTTGTCTATAACATTTTTTAAAACTTTTATTACTAAATCAATATCAGAGTCATATGAAACTCCAATAATAAATTCATTTCTTCTAACTTTTTCTCTAGAATAATTTATTATATTTCCAGATATAATTTTTCCATTAGGTACAACAGCAATTTTTCCATCTAAAGTACGTAGCATAGTATAAAATATATGAATATTCAATACTGTTCCAGATATATTTCCTAAATTTACATATTCTCCAGTTCGCAGTGGTCGTAAAGTGACTAGCAAAACTCCTGCTGCGAAATTAGAAAGTGATCCTTGTAGAGCTAATCCGATAGCCATTCCAGCTGCACCTAATATAGCAATAATAGATGTTGTTTGTACTCCAATGCATCCTAATGAAGCTATAATGGCAAATGTGATTACTATATATTTTAGTAATGCAGCAAGAAATTCAGAAATAGTACTATCTATTTTTCTTGTAATTAGAACTTTATTGACAACTTTTGAAATTGTTTTTGCTATAAACAAACCTACTATCAAAATTGTAATAGCTGATACAAAGCTAATAGCATAACTTACTAAAAGTTCTTGATTTCGTGTAAACCAATTACTTGTATGATTGATATCATGAACTGTATTTAATTTTTTCATTTTTATATTTCTTTAAATATTATCTTATTTAGTATTAAAATTTTGTAAAGTTCATTTCAAAATATTATAAAATCAGGGAGAATAATAATTATCCTCCTCTAATTTTAAAATTTATAATTATTTAAAATAGTTTTTATAGAGTATTACAAGAATTTAATACTTTAAATATTTTTTTTAGATAATTTGATACTGATATTTGAGAAAAACGAATCCATGTTCTAGGATCATAATATTTTTTGTTAGGTTTATTGGGATCGAGTGTATTTCCTATTTGATTGTGCAAATAAATTCGGTTTTTTTTGTAAAAATCTAATATTCCTTTCCAAGTAGACCATTGAATATCGGTATCGAAGTTTATTTTTACTACTCCGTATTGTATAGACTTTTTAATATCATATAAAGATGATCCTGAACCTCCATGAAATACAAAATTTAATGGGTTATGTGATAAATTATGTTTTTTTGAAACGTAACTTTGTGATTTTTTTAAAATACTGGGTTTTAGGCAAACATTTCCTGATTTATATACGCCATGAACATTTCCAAAAGATGCAGCAATGGTAAAACAAGGACTAATACAAGACAATTTTTTATATGCAATATTTACATCTATAGGCTTTGTGTATAAAGAAGATTTGCTTATATTCCTGTTATCTATTCCGTCTTCTTCTCCTCCTGTACAACCGAGTTCTATTTCTAATAACATATTGATATTTTTTAGTTTGTTTAGGTATTTTTCGCAGATGTTTAAATTACATTCTAATGATTCTTTAGATAAATCTATCATGTGAGAAGTAAAAAGAGGTCTTTTGTTATTTTTAAAATGTTTTTCTCCTTTTTTTATTAATTTATCGATCCATGGTAACATATTTGCATCGCAATGATCAGTATGTAAGATAACAGGAATTTTATAATTTTTTGCCATTAAATGTACATGTTGTGCTCCTGATATAGCACCTAAAATTGCTTTTTTATGTAGATTATTAGTTGTAATTCCTTGTCCTGAAATGAATTTTGCTCCTCCATAAGAAAATTGTATAATAATGGGACTGTTGACTTTTTTTGCCGTTTCTAAAACTGCGTTTATAGAGTCAGTTCCTATACAGTTTATAGCTGGTATGGCAAAATGGTTTTTTTTTGCTATATCAAATATTTTGAGTGCTTCATGTCCATTCATTACACCTGGTTTTACAAAATTTAAAATATTACACATTTCAATATCCTATTAAAGAAGAATTGCAATACAAACAAAATTATTTTATATAGAAAAACGTTTTAATAACTTTATTATTGGGAATTCTTCTTTTTCTAAAACTTTTAGAAAGGATCCTCCTCCTGTAGATACGTAAGAAATTTTGTTTTTTATATTTAACATATCTATTACAGATAAAGTATCTCCACCACCTGCTATAGAAAAAGCATCACTGTTTGCAATAGTTATAGCTAATGCTTCTGTTCCTTTTCGAAAATTTTTAAATTCGAATACTCCTATAGGGCCGTTCCAAAAGATTGTTTTTGCTTTTTGTAATATTGGAATCATTTTTTCTATAGTTTTATTTCCGAAATCCATTATTTCTTCGTTTATTTTTATCTCAGAAATATTTCTTATAGTGTCAATGCTATCTTTATGAAACGTAGTGCTTACTCGAGAATCAATTGGTACAAAAATGTTATATTTATCTCGTAGTAATTTAGCTTGATTAACAAAATTAGGTTCAAAAAGAGATTTTCCGACGTGGTGATCAATAGCTATAAATGTATTAGCAATACCCCCACCTACTATTAAGGTATCAGATATTTTTGCTAGTGATTGTAATAATTTAAATTTAGTTGATACTTTGGAACCTCCAACAATTGTAACTGTTGGTTTAATAGGATTTTTTAAAAAATTTTTTAATGTTTTTAATTCAAAATCTAAAAGTAATCCAGAGCATGCTATTTTTGAATATTTAGAAAGACCGTATGTAGATGATTCGTTTCTATGTAGTGATCCAAAGGCATCCATAACAAATATATCGCATAAATCAGCGTATATTTTAGATAGGAATATGCTATTTTCTTTTTCTCCTTTATTAAAACGTACATTTTCTAATATTGCTAATTCTCCTGATTTAATATTAATTCCATTTAAATAACTTTTATAAAAGTGTACTTTAGTTGTTTTAAATATTTTTTTTAAATATTTAAATATAGGAAATAATGATAATTTTGGATCATATATTTCTTCTTTTGGTCTTCCTAGGTGAGAAGCAACAATGACTTTTGCATTTTTTTTTAGTGCTAATTTTATAGTAGGCAATGATGCATGAATACGAGCGTAAGAAGTAATTTTTTTATTTTCGATCGGAACATTTAAATCTGATCGTATAAGTACTTTTTTATTAGACAAATCTAAATCTGTTATTTTTATAATTGACATTTTTTTACCGTCAACAAATATTTAATGGAGTAAGACCCAAAAAATAAATTAATTTGGAATTATTTTAAAACTTATGTTAATTTTATATATTATTATCAATCATATTAAATAGACATAAATATATATTTTAACGCTTTTAATATTGAATTGTAGTAAAACTTAAATACGTATTTAATGTTTTTATATATTAAATGTTTTAATCATATGCATTATATAAATAAGCATTTTGGTTCTTTTTTAAATTTAATTTTTATTGTATGCATGACTTATGTTTTAGGTGTATTGACACTGAGACGCTATATTTAGAACTTTTGATGTATTTTATATTTTAATGTATTTTCAAAAAACTGATGCTGTATCGGAGTATTTTTATACAAGTTTTATTTAAGTTTTAAACCATGATTTTACACCATCTAGAAACATTTGAGTAGATAACATAATTAAAATTAGTCCCATTAATCGTTCTAAAGCATCTACTCCTTTTGTTCCAAATAAACGCAAAAACATGTTAGATGATAATAAAATTATTACTGTACAAATCCACGCTATTAAAAGAGATCCAGTAAGATATAAAATTTTGTTTAAGTGTTCATGTGATAATAATATTAATGTGGCTAAAAGTGATGGTCCCGCTACTAGAGGAATGGCTAAAGGTACTAGAAACGGTTCTTTTTTGATTTTTAATTCGTGATTTTCATGTGCATGGGATGGAAAGATCATTTTAATTGCTACTAAAAATAAAATTATTCCTCCTGATATAGAAACTGTTTCAGTTTTTAGGTTTAAAAATTTAAGAATATTTTCTCCTAAAAATAAAAATAATAGCATTATTAATAAAGCTATTATCATTTCTCTTAGTAAAACGATACGACGACGTTTTGGTTCTAAATTTTTTAATATAGACATGAATATAGGAAGATTTCCAAGTGGATCCATAATTAAAATTAATAAAACTGTTGAAGAAATCATTTCTTTCATAATCTACTCTGATTAAATTTGTTTTTATATGCGAAATAATATAATAAATTATATTTATCAAAAATTAATTATAGACGACTTAGAATGATTTTTGAAAGATATAATTTAAAGTTTTTAAATATTGAGATATTAATATAGAAATTTAGAATTATAAAAAATTTTAAAGTTATTTCGATGTAATAATTATTGTAATATAAACGTGTTAAGATAATTTTATATTTTAAATTTTTAGTATTTCAAATTTAAATAAACTTAATATAAAATCTTATTTTGTTTATGTAATTTTCTGAAAACATTATGTTTTTGTTTTGGTAAGTTTTTATTTATAGATATTTTCGATTTTTAGAATAAAGCTAAAACTTAAGTATGGCATAAAATTTTAAAATTTGTTTAAATATGAATTTAAAATTAAATAAATTTTATTTTATGATTATTGCAATATTAATTGTTGGATAAATTAAATAATGAAAAAATCTGTTGGTTTAATAGGATGGAGAGGTATGGTTGGATCGGTGTTAATACAACGTATGAAAGAAAAAAAAGACTTTTTGCGTTTTAACCCGGTTTTTTTTTCTACTTCTCAAATAAATGAAAAGGGACCCGTTATTAGTGGAAAATATTATGGAAACTTAAAAGATGCTTACAATATTGATTTATTAAGAGAATTAGATGTAATTATCACGTGTCAGGGAAGTCATTATACAAAAAGTATTTATTATAAGTTGAGAAATATCAATTGGACAGGATATTGGATAGATGCATCATCTTATCTTAGGATGAAAAAAGAGGCCATTATTGTACTGGATCCAGTCAACTTGTCAGTTATTAATAAATCTATTGATAAAGGAATTAAGACTTTTATAGGTGGAAATTGTACTGTTAGTTTAATGTTAATGTCTTTAGGTGGATTGTTTGTTAATAATTTAATTGATTGGATTACAGTATCTACTTATCAAGCTGCATCAGGAAGCGGAGCACTCCATATGATCGAATTATTAAATCAGACAAGTCTTATTGATAAAGAAATTTCTACTTATTTAAAAAATCCCGCTGAATCGATTTTAGATATTGAAAGAAAAATTCATAAAATAAGTGTATCTAAAACTTTTCCTATTGATCAATTTCATGCTCCATTAGCTTATAATTTAATTCCTTGGATTGACGTAAAAACAAAATGCGGAAAAAGCAAAGAAGAATGGAAGATTCAAGCTGAAGCAAACAAAATTTTATCATTTCCAAAAAATATTTTAATGGATGGATTATGTGTGCGCATAGGATCTTTGAGATGTCATAGTCAATCATTTTTAATTAAGCTAAAAAAAGATATATCTTTATTAGAAATAGAAAATCTTTTATCACATCATAATCGATGGACACGAGTGATTCCTAATGAAATTAGTGAAACCATCAAGTATTTAACTCCCCTCTCGGTTACTGGCACTCTACTTACTCCTGTTGGAAGATTGAGAAAGTTAAATATTGGAAAAAAATATATATCTGCGTTTACTGTAGGAGATCAATTGTTATGGGGTGCTGCAGAGCCTTTAAGGCGTATGTTAAAAATACTTATTAAATAAAGAAGTAGCTAGCATTAGTTGATTTAATGTTAGTTAATATTACTCACGTAATTATTTTATGAAGTATATATTTTATAAGTATTTATGTTTCATTTAAGTGTTATTTGTTTCTTTAATAGAATAATTTAAAAAATACTAAAAGCTTTTATTTTAGTATTTTTTATAAAATTGTATTGTTTTTATGAGTTATAGATCAGATTTAAATTTTTGAATTAGATATTGATAAGGTAGTATTTCAATGGAAGTTTTTAGTAATACATGATTCATGAATCGGCAAAAATTTGGAATATCTCTAATAGTCGATGGATCGTCTGCTAACACTAAAAGTATGCGTCCATGTTTTATTATTCTAACAGTTTTTCGTAATAGCATAAGAGGTTCAGGACAACGTAAGGTTCTTAAGTCTAATAATTTATATTTTTTACTTTTTTTAATGTTCATATATATTGTTTTAAATGTTTTATTTTATGTAAATATGTTAAATGTATAACTTATGTTTTTTAATATAATTAATTACAGAAATAGGAATAAAATTACAGCAAGATAAATTATTTTTTAAGAAAAATCTAATTTTTGTTGAAGAAATATTTACGCAGGGCGTATCAGAGAAAAAAATGTGTCCAGAAGGTTTTTGCTTTAATAAGATATAATTTGTAGTTTTGTGGTTTTCTATCCATATTTTTAAATTTCTATTATATATATCTTTTTTTTTTAAATATCTCGATAATACAATTAAATGGCACCATTTTAACAATTTATTCCATTTGTACCATTGATCTAGGTTTATTAAATTGTCAAATCCGATAATAAATCCTAATGGCTTTTGATATCCTAATTTTTTTCTCAATATTTTTAAAGTTGTTATTGTATGTGGGATTTTTTTTTTATTTCTAAGTAATTTATGTCAAATAATAATTTATTATTTTTTATTGCTAGTTTTATCATTTCAATTCTATGTTTTGTCAATATTTTATATTGAGTTTTATATAAATTAATATATCTTGGTAATAAAATAATTTTTTTTAAATTAATTTTTTTTGCTAATATTTCTGATGTAATAATATGACCATAGTGAATAGGATTGAAAGTTCCGCCTAATAATGCATACAATTTTGCCATTTTATTTCCATTTAATAATAAAATATACTAACATTTTTGATCATAATGTATGATAAAAGTTTTAGTTGATTCCAAATAGATTTCGTGTAGTGCTTTTTAACGTTAATTTCTATTTTTGTTAATAGTTTAATTACTTGATGAATAATTTGAGTACTTCTTTTATGTGAAAACTTAATTATGAGTTTTTGATTTTTTTTTAAGACATTTCTTTGTGTTAAAGTATAGTCAACTTTCTCTGGTATTTTACGTTGTATCATTAATATAGTTAGTAAAGTGTTCTGTAAGTATCGTATCAAAATTATTTGATTATAATTTTTTATATAAAAATTATTTAATATTCTAATAGATTCGTTATAATCACCAATTAAAATTGCGTTAATCCAATCGTTCGGAGTAAAAATAGCTGCTTCATAAATGAGTTTTTGAATATTTTTAGAAGTAATTAAAGTTGTAGGCCAATTTAGTTTTGAGATATTAAGTATATTATATAAATGTAATGTATTTTTTGAAAAATATTTAAGAAGTAGATCTTTAGAACTTTTATGAAGATTTATCTTTAAGCTGTTTTCTTTATTTTTTATCCAGATATTTATTGTTTTTTCTGTAAGATTATTACAATAAATAATTGTACCGGTTGATTTAAATATATTAAACCATATTTCGTTTTCTATTTTTTTGTTTGTACTTATATGGATAATTAATAGAAGATTTGAATTTATAAAGTTAGACAAGTAAGATAATTGGGTTTTAACTTTTTTAGTCAATAGAGTTTTAGATAAATCAAGGAAAATGATTTTTTTTTCGAGAAATAGATTATTAGTTTTAAAATTGTAAGAAAAAATTTCTAAATTTTCATTATATTCTACTTGGTGCATAAAAAATTCAGAAAATCCATGTTTTTTAGCTAGCTGTAATATATTTTTTTTGCTCTCTTGAATAAACAAATATTCAGTTCCTAAAATAATATAATAAGGGCTTAATTTTTTAAAGTAAGAAGGAAATAATTGTTCTGAATTAATAATGTTCATAGTGTGATTTTAGACATAAATATGATTTTTGTTTAAAAAATTTTAAATTTTTTAATTTGGAACGTTTTGTACAAACTACTTTTTTTATAAAAAATATAATTAAATTTTTGAAATCATAACATAAATTATTTACATGTTATATATGCAAAGGTACTTACATGTTTAAATATGTAATAAATATATTTTTAATATTTTAATTCTATGCTAATAATGAGTAACTAAATTTATTAATTTGTTAGGAATATATACGGTGTTATAAATTTTTATGTTTTTAATATGATTGGATATTTTAGGATCGTTTAGAACTAGTTCTAATATTTCTTTTTTAGAAAGATTGTTTTTTATTAGCATGGTTTTTCGAAATTTTCCATCAATTTGAATTAATATATTTATAAGGTTTTTGTTTATAATGTTTTCTTTTTTAATTTTAGGCCATTTAATATTTTCTATATTTTTTTTATTTTTTAAAAGATATGTTAATAATTTATGACTAAAATGAGGCGTAAAGGGATACATCATTTTTACAATAGATACAAGTATTAATTGCATAAGTGCTATATTTTTATTATGGGAAGTTTTAAAGATATCTGAGAATTTGTTAACTAATATCATTATCTTAGAGATTGCTGTATTAAAAGACTGTCTTTTGTCAATATCGTACGTTACGCTTTGTATAGTATTGTATAAAAATAAGTATAATTTTTTTTGAACATTCGTTAAACTTTTATAATTTAGCAGAGTGTTTATGTTTTTATTATTTTGAACATGATTATAACATAATGACCATATTTTTTTTAGAAATCGGTACATTCCTTTTATACTAGAATCTTTCCATTCTAATGAAGATTCTATCGGTGCAGAAAATACAATAAATAATCTTATAGTATCCGCTCCATATTTTTCGATAATGTTTTCAGGTTCTACTCCATTTTTTTTAGATTTAGACATCTTAATCATTCCTGCATGAAAAACTTCTTTTTTTTTGTATGTGAAATGCTTTTTTACATTTCCCTTGTAATCATATGGTATATGAGAAGATGAAATGTTAATCCAATGTTTATGATTTTCTTGATCGAAATAATAAAAAGCATCAGATAATACCATTCCCTGGCACAAGAGTTTTTTTACTGGTTCATTAGACTGAACGAATCCAAAATCTCTTAAAAGTTTATGGAAAAATCGAAAATACATCAAGTGCATAGTAGAATGTTCTATTCCACCAATATATAAATCTATAGGGAGCCAATAATTTGCAGAATTTTTCTCTATCATACCCCCGTTAAAGTTAGGGCAAGTATATCTAGCATAATACCAAGAAGATTCTACAAACGTATCCAAGGTATCGTTTTCACGTACTGCTAATTCATTATTAATAAGTATTGTTTTTTTTCTTGAGAATTCTTGTTTAGAATGAGTAAGGTTTGTATTTTTAAGTAGTGTAATTGGAAGATAAGTTTCAGGTATAGGAATAACATTATTGTTTTTTAGAGTTGCCATAGGAATAGGAACACCCCAATAGCGTTGTCTTGAAATTCCCCAATCTTTTAATTTATAATATGTCTTTTTTTTTCCTATTTTTGTTTTTTCTAACATTGATGTAATAGAAAGTCGTGCTTGGGGAATATTTAAATTGTCATATTTTTCAGAATTAAACAACATTCCTTTTGTTGTTACGATAGCTTTAGTTGTTATATATGATGCTGTTTTATTTTCTTGAAATATTACTGGTTTTATTTTTATTTTATGTTTTAAAGAAAAATTAAGATCATTTTGATTATGAGCAGGTACACATAGAATAGATTTAGCTACATGTTCTGATAACATATAATTGGCTATCCATATAGGTATTTTTTTTTGAGTTACTGGATGTAAAACAAACATACCTGTATTTACCCCTTCAGTTTTATCAAAATTATTATTAAACATATCTTGATAATTTATATTTTTTATAAATGACTTAACGTTTTTATCAATATAGGAAATTTTTTTTGCTAATTTATGCAAAGGAGATATGGCGACATATGTTACTCCCATTAATTCTTCCGGTTTAGATAAAAACGCGGTAAGTTTTTGTTTTGCATTAAATAGTTGTAAACAAATTTCAATTCCAGATGTACGTCCAATCCAGTTTGATTGCATTATTTTTACTTTTTCTGGCCATTCAGATAATTCGTTTAATCCTTTGAGTAGTTCTTCAGCATATTTGGTTATTTTAATAAACCATTGAGAAATATTTTTTTTAATAACTTTTGTATTACAACGCCAGCATAATCCATCTATGACTTGTTCATTAGCTAGCACTGTTTGGTCAGTTTGACACCAATTAACCCAAGATTTTTTTTTATATATTAAGTTTTTTTTATATAGCTCTATAAAAAACCATTGTTCCCATTTATAATATTCAGGTTTACAGGTAGTAATTTCTCTGTTCCAATCATAGCTAAACCCTAATGATTTTAGTTGTTTTTTCATATATTGAATGTTTTTCTCAGTCCATTTGAAAGGAGTAACGTTGTTTTGTATAGCTGCTATTTCTGCAGGTAGTCCAAATGCATCCCATCCTATAGGGTGTAAAACGTTTTTTCCTATCATGCGTTGATATCTGGCTATAACATCACTGATAGTATAGTTTCTAACATGACCCATATGTAATTTCCCAGAAGGATATGGAATCATTGCCAGACAATAGTACTTTTTTTTGTTGTTATCTTCAATGACTGAAAATGTATTATTTTTTTCCCACATTTTTTGAATATCATTTTCTATTTCTTTTGGTATGTATCTTTTTTTCATAGTTTTAGTTATGTAGTTGTTTAATTTAATTAAAAATATTGTAATGTATCTTATTAAAACAATTTAAATTTGACAATTTTCTAATTTTGAATAAAGAATAATTTTTTGACATAGATATTATATATTTTGAAATTTAAAAATGTTGTATTTATAATTTTTGTAGTATGGATTATTATAATAATAGTATTAGAGTAATAAATTAACACTTTTCTAAAATCTAAAGTTTTTATATGAATTTTTTAAGAACATTGCCATAATTGAACAAATTTTTCAAACCATACATTGTTAATGATAAAAATTAAAAAATTTAATTTAAAAAGAAATTTATTTCTTGTTTTTCTTAATAAGGTAATATTACAAAAAATCGATAAAATAAAAATTTTGATTTTAATTAAATTTAGTATGTATATTTGCATCAAAAAAGTAAAGAAAGGAACATTTGTAATGTTTAACAATATTTCTTTAAAAAATATATTTTTTTAAATAACATTAGAACATATTTTTGTATTTAATTTTACAATTATAAATGTTTTTGTTTATTTATTTTAAATATAGTAGTTATGTTGTAGAGATATTTTATATAGTTTTATAAATTCATTGTTTTCGTTTAAAAACAAATTTAGTACTTTAAATTTAAAAATTATAACATATTGTTATTGATATTATTTTATTAGTTGGTAATAGTTGTTTAAAATTTTATAACTTCTTTCAGAATTATGATTTGTTTGTAAAATATTAATTTTGACAATGGGAGTGTTGATATTTTAACTTTTTATGTCATTATAAAAGTTTTTATAATGATGCAAAATTATTGGTATTGGTATAGAGTATGTAAAATTTCAACGTTTTAAATTGTATTTTATAATGATACAGAAATAAGTAATATTTTAAATCATAAAATTTTAATTAAACATATTAAAATGATATAAGATAGAAAGGAGTATTTAGAAAGATATATTATAAAACAGTAAGTAAACTATTTACATATGATAATAAAATTTTATACAACTAATATTTATATCGATTTGATTACTTTAATATCTAAAAAATTAATTTCTAAAATATTCCTATTGTTTATAATTTATGAAACTTTATAGTTTTATTGAAGATAGTTTAGAACATAGCTCGCATAGTTTATGCGTAAGTATATAGAAATGTTTTTTGTATTTCTTGAAGTTATTGATAAAATTATTTAAAATAATATCTTATTTCCAAGATATGCGTTTCATAACATTAGTCAATATTTTTAATAATTATCGGAGTTTTACTATCTTTTGGAATAGTAACTTTTAATTGTTTTATTCTTCTATTATTAGCAATATGTACTTTGAATGTATATTTTGAAATTTTTATAATTTCACCTTGTACTGGAAGATGTCCAATGATTTTCATAATCAAACCACCGATAGTATCAACTTCTTCGTTACTAAAACTAGTTTTAAAAGTTTCATTAAATTCTTTTATAGAAGTAAAAGATTTTATCATAAATGTATATGGATTTAACTGATGAATATTTAATTCGTTTTTATCATATTCGTCGTCGATGTTACCTACAATTAGTTCTAGTATGTCTTCAATTGTTACTAGACCTGAAACAGCTCCAAATTCATCTATTACTACTGCCATATGATTTTTTTTTAATCTAAATTCTTTTAACATACAGTTAACATGTTTACTTTCAGGTACCACAACAGAAGGTCTTAATATATTTTTTATACAGAAATTATTTTTTTCATTTTCTACGAAAGGTAAAAGGTCTTTAGCCATTAAAAATCCTTCAATATAGTTTTCGTCGTAGTTCATAACTGGAAAACGTGAATGGGAGGATTTTATAATTATATTTAAACATTCGTTTAATGAATAAGTTAATTTTAAAATTTTCATTTGAGCTCTAGGAACCATTATATCTCGAATTTTCTGTTGTGTGATATTGATTACTCCTTTCAGCATATCGCAAATATCTGAGTCTAATAATTTGTTTTTTTTAGAATAGTGTATTAACGTTAATAGTTCTTTTTTACTTTTTGGTTCTTCATGAAATACCTGCTTGAGTAAAACAGAAAAGAAATTTTTTTTTTTGTTATTATCACTTTTTTGTGAATGATTGTCATTCATTTCGTATTAATATATATCTCTTATATGTTAGTTGAAATTGGTATTTTAAGATGTTTTAATTTTTGTATTTATTTTGTAAGGATTTTGATATCCCAGAGATACCATGGCTTTTATTTCTAGATCTTTCATTTTTTTAAAATTATTATAATTTTTATGATTATATCCTAATAAATGCAATGTGCCATGTATTATTATATGTGCCCAATGTGATTCTATTGTTATATTTTTTATTTGTGCTTCTTTTTTTATAATATTTCCACAGATTACTAGATCACCGATAAAATCAGATTTGATTATTTTATTTGTAGTAGATGGAAAAGACAATATGTTTGTAGTTTTATTTTTTTTTCTATACTTAAAATTTAATAATTTTATTTCAGATTTTTTGACAATTCTGATTGTTACTTCAATGTTAGATCTTTGATTCTTTAAATTAGCTTGTATCCATTTTGCATATTTTTCTTTTTTTGGAAAATATGACTGTTTATAACAAGCTGTTTGCAAATTAATAATTATTGATGTCATTAAAGTAATATACGCATATTGTTTTAATAAAAATTTTTTAAGATTTTAACTGTTAAATTTTTTATAATAATAACCTTTGAGAGAATTAGGGTTTATTTTTACAATTTCTAAATTAACAAATTGTCCTATCATATTAGGATTACCTTTAAAGTTTACTACTCGGTTGTTTTCTGTACGGCCTGATAATTCCATTGGATTTTTAAGGGATGGTCCTTCTACTAATACTGATTGTATACTTCCTAACATTTTTTTGTTCCATAGTTTTGCATTTTTGTTAATAAGCGTTTGAAGTTTATAAAGTCGTTGTTTTTTTATTTTTATTGAGTTTATATCTGATAGTTCTGAAGCTGGTGTTCCAGGTCTAGGGGAATATATAAAGCTAAAACTCATGTCAAAGTTTATTTCTTTTATTAAATGTAAAGTTTCTTCGAAATCTTCTTGAGTTTCTCCTGGAAATCCAACAATAAAATCTGAACTAATTTGAATTTTTGGTCGGTTTTTGGTTATTTTTTGAACAATTTTTTTGTATTCTTGAATGTTATGAGCTCTTTTCATGAGCTTTAATATTCGATTAGATCCACTTTGTACTGGTAAATGAAGAAAATTAACTATTTTTTTTGTATATAAATAAGTATCAATTATATCATCTGTAAATTCGATAGGATTATTTGTTGTGAATCTAATTCTTTCAATTCCTTCTATAAGAGATACTAGTTTTAACAGTTCTGAAAACTTACAAATTTTTCCGTCAAAAGTTTTTCCTCGATATGCATTAACATTTTGCCCTAGCAAATTAACTTCTCGAACGCCTTTTTTTGATAGGATAGAGATTTCTAACAAGATATCGTCTACTGGACGACTAATTTCATAACCTCTAGTATAAGGTACTATACAAAATGAGCAAAATTTATTACATCCTTCTATTATAGTTACGTAAGCTGTTACCGATGTTGTTTTAGGATATTCAATAAAATCAAATTTTTCTATCAAAGGAAATTCAATATCAATTACATGTTTATTATATTTCTCTACTTTTTCTATCATGTATGGAAGTCTATGTAATGTTTGCGTTCCGAAAATGATGTCTACGTATTTTGCACGTTTGAAAATTTCTTCTCCCTCTTGAGTTGCTACACAACCACCTACTGCTATAATAACATTTGGTTTTTTTTCTTTCAATTTCCTCCATCTTCCTAGCTGATGAAAAACTTTTTCTTGTGCTTTTTCTCGAATAGAACATGTGTTTAAAATTAGAATATCTGCCAGTTCAGGAAAGTAAGTTTTTTCAAATTTGTATTTATTTTGTAACAAATTAGTTATCATAGAAGAATCATATTCATTCATTTGACAACCCCATGTTTTTATATATATTTTTTTTTTAGTCATGATATTTTTCGTTGTAAAAATAAATGGGTCAAATAGATGTTATGAAGCGCGTTTTAATGTTAGTTTAAAGTTAATGCACATATTATATATATAACTTATATAGTTTATATGTATTAAAAATATATTTATCTAATATATTTTACGATTTTATCCATATTTTTTTATTGGTAGCATTTTTAATGCGAATTTTATCATTATTTGAAATGTTTTTTTTTATTACTGCTTGAATCCATTTAGTTTTAGTATTAATTTGGGATGTTGCTAAAACGTATCCAATGTTTTTCCATTGTTTATCTTTAGTTTTTGATTCTATGATTTCTCCTACTTTTATAATTGTATCAGATTTTGTAGTTATCCAAGATAAATTATATTTATTTAAGTTTTTATAATGTGCTTTGGAGATCATTTCCTGTCCATAATAACATCCTTTTTTAAAGTCTAAACCTTTTAACTTTTCTAAATTAAGTGATTGTGGAAGAAATTTTCCGCTGGTCTCTTTTTCTATAATTGGAATGTTAGAAGCAATATCCAATGTAAGCCATAAATCATTGTTTGTTTTTTTTGTTAATTGTAATATTTTTTTTAAAATAATATTATTTTTTTCTGAAATAAGTAAGAATCTTTCGCATGGAAAGTCAAATTTTAATAAAATAATGTTATCTTGACGATATACTGAAGAGTTTTTTTTTGGAAAGTTTTGAAAATATTTTGATAATTCTGTTTGTGCTTCTTTTCCGATAATTCCCAAGCACAACATATTGATGTTATTAAAAATTTTTATTTTAGAGAAAATAGAATATTTTTTTAGTTCTTGAATTTGGAGATTGGATGTACTTTTTCTTTGAAGGTACATATAATTGTTTTCACAAAATTTAAATATACGTAAATTGCTCCATACTTTTCCATTAATATTACAATGAGCACATATTGCGTGATTTGAATCTAGTTTATTTACATCAATAGTTATTTGATTTTGTAAATATTCTTTACTATTGGATCCTATTATATTTGTTAACGTCCATTTTTTTAAGGTTATAAGTGTTATATTGTTTTCAAATAAATAAGGGAAATATTTTTTTATTAACTTAGATGTATTCATTTAATTTTTATCCAGGTCTTACAAATAGAAATTAATATATTTCAGAAATTTAAATTATATAATTTATTTTTATTAAATAATTTAATTATTTTAATCAGTTATTCAATTATTAACAAAAAAACAATGTATATATCATATAATATATATAATTAAGTATTTAAAGTATATTTATACAAATATTTTATATTTTAATTAATTTGTATATATAGTTTTACATAAAGTATATTTTGTATTTTTAAACATACCAATTCATATGAAAATTGAGAGATTTTTAAAAATGTATGATATTAGTTTAATTCAACGTCGTATTAAAATATGTCTTAAAAAGATTAATGATTTAAAAAAATTTTTAAAGTATGATTGTAAAAAAGATAGGTTATTAGAGATTAACTCTTTATTAAAAGAATCTGAAATTTGGAAAAATTTTAGTTTAGTGGAAAATTTAAATAAAGAAAAAAATTTTTTATTGTCAGTAACGAATTCAATAGGGAATGCAGAGTCTAATTTAAATGCAATAATAGAAATTCTTAATATGTCTATTAAAGAAAATAATGAATATTTGTTACATGACATTGTTAGCGAATTAGAATTATTGAATAATTCTATTGATCAATTAGAATTAAATTTTATTTTTTCTAAGAAATACGATTATTTAAATTGTTATTTAGACATACAATCTGGTTCTGGAGGAACAGAGGCACAAGATTGGGCTAATATGTTATTTCGAATGTATTTAAAATGGTCTAGTTTAAAAGGTTTTAAAACTGAAATTTTAGAAAGAACATATGGTGAAATAATTGGAATAAAATCTGCGACGATTAAAGTATTAGGAAAATATGCTTTTGGCTGGTTACGTACTGAAACAGGTGTTCATCGTTTAGTTAGAAAAAGTCCATTTAGCCCTAATAATCAACGTCATACTTCTTTTTCTTCTGCATTTGTCTATCCGGATATTGATAATTCTATACAAGTTAAAATTAATTCTTGCGATTTAAGAATTGATGTATATCGTGCATCTGGTGCGGGAGGACAACATATTAATAAAACTGAATCTGCAGTAAGAATTACGCATATTCCTTCGGGGTTAGTAACTCAATCGCAAAGTAGTCGTTCTCAACATAAAAATAAAAATACAGCATTGCAACAGTTAAAGGCAAAGTTGTATAAGATTACTATGGATAAACAAAATGATGAAAAAAAAATTCTTGAAGATAAAAAATCGGATATAAGATGGGGCTATCAGATACGTTCATATATATTAGATAATTCTAGAATTAAAGATTTAAGAACAGGTATTGAAACAAAAAATATACAGTCTGTTTTAGATGGAAATTTAGATTTATTCATTAAACCTAGTTTAATGCAAGGTTTTTAAATATATAATTTTTTAAAATAATAAGAGGTTATTATGAATAATATTATTAATAATGAAGAAAAACAACGACGGAAAAAATTAGATGTGTTAAAAGATTGTGGTTTTAATTTTCCTAATGATTTTAAACCTAAAAATAATTCTATAAGTATTAATAACACTTATAAATTATATAGTAGTAAAAAATTAAAAAAGTTAAATATTTTTATAAGTATTGCTGGTCGAATTTTAAAGAAACGAGTAATGGGAAAAAGTTCTTTTTTTATTATAAAAGATTGTCAAGGAGAGATGCAATTATATGTTTCCCAGAATAATTTCGTTGATAAGTTTTATATAGATGTAGTAAAAAAATTAGATTTAGGTGATATTATAGGCACTGAAGGATATTTGTTTAGAACCAACACTGGAGAATTATCTATTTATTGTAAAAAGTTAAAATTATTAACTAAATCGTTAAGGCCATTACCAAATAAATTTCATGGATTATATAACAAAGAAATACGATATAGACAGAGATATTTAGATCTTATTAGTAATAAAAATTTAAGTTTTATTTTTAAAGTTCGGTCAGATATATTTACAAGTATCCGAAGGTTTATGTCAGAAAATGAATTTTTAGAGGTTGAAACTCCTATGATGCAAAATATTCCTGGAGGAGCTTCTTCTCGTCCTTTTGTAACACATCACAATTCTTTAGATCTTGATTTGTATTTAAGAATTTCACCTGAATTATATTTAAAACGACTGATTATTGGAGGATTTAATAAAATTTTTGAAATTAATAGAAATTTTCGAAATGAAGGAGTTTCAAGATGGCATAATCCAGAATTTACTATGATGGAAGTATATATAGCATATTCAGATTATAAAGATATGATGATTTTTACTGAAAAATTTTTAAAAGATATAATTAAAGTAATTATCGGTAGTTTAAAATTTAAATATGGAAAATATGATTTAGATTTTTCTAAAAATTTTCAGAAGTTAACTATGAAGCAAGCAATATTATATTTTAATTCAGATATTACATTATCTGATTTGAATGATCTAGATAAAGTAAAGAGCATAGTTAGTATGCTTGGGATAAAGATAGAAAAAACTTGGGGGTTAGGAAAATTAATATCAGAGATATTTGAAAAAACAGTTGAAAAAAATTTGATTCAGCCTACTTTTATAACTGATTATCCTATAGAAATTTCTCCTTTGTCTAGAAGAAATGATATTAATTATGATATTGCTGATCGCTTTGAATTATTTGTTTCTGGTTATGAATTAGCAAATGGATTTTCAGAATTAAATGATTCAGAAGATCAAAAGAACCGATTTTTAAATCAGAAAAAATTGGAAAATATGCAATATGAAGAGAATACAATGTTATATGATGAAGATTATATCACTGCACTTGAATATGGATTACCTCCTACTTCTGGATTGGGTATAGGAATTGATCGATTAATTATGATTTTAACTAATCAAGCTAGTATTCGTGATGTCATTTTTTTCCCTATTCTTAAACCTATTAATCCTGTTTTATAAATTATTGTTTATTTGTGAATACGTTATATTATTTTATTTTTTATTTTATATTTTAAAATTTTATTATCTAAAATTTTAATTTTGTTATTTTTAATCTTTATGAAATTTACGTATAAGTTAATGTTTTTTCTTGAGAACATGTGTATGTTTAATAATTTTAGTAAAAAAAAGGCAATATTTAGAGACAAAAATATATTGCAATTAGTTAAAAAATATAGTTCGCCCTTATGGATATACGATTCTAATATTATGTTAGAAAATATAAAAAAATTATATCAATTCGATAAAATTCGATTCGCTCAAAAGTCTTGTTCTAACATTCATATTTTGAGCTTATTTCGTAAAAATGGATTAAAAATTGATGCTGTATCATTAGGAGAAATTGAGAGAGGGTTAATTTCTGGTTATAGTGCTGTTAATCAAGGAATTGTATTTACAGCCGATGTTATTGATAGAAAAACATTAGACACAGTGAAAAAACATAATATTACAGTTAACATTGGATCTATCAATATGTTAGAGCAAATTGGAAAAGTGTCTCCTGGGCATCATATCTGGCTTCGAATTAATCCAAAATTTGGATCTGGTTATAGTAAAAAAACTAATACTGGAGGAGATAATAGTAAACATGGAATTTGGGATATTAGTCAAGCCATTCCGTTCATTAAAAAATATAATTTGAAACTGATAGGTTTACATATGCATATTGGATCAGGTGCAAATTATAGGTGTTTAGAGCGTGTATGTCAAGAAATGATTGAACAAGTTGTGTATCTTAATTACGATATAAAAATGATATCGGCTGGAGGAGGTTTACCTATTCCTTATAAGTTAAATGAAAATCACTTTGATATTAATAAGTATTTTATCTTATGGAATAAAGTACGAAATGAAATTTCTAATTATTTAAATCATTCTGTTCAGTTAGAAATAGAACCTGGTAGATTTCTAGTAGCAGAATCTGGAATACTAGTTTCTGAGATAAGATCGATAAAATCTACTAGTTCTAAATTTTTTGTTCTTGTTGATGCAGGGTTTAATGATTTAGTTAGACCAGCTATGTATGGTAGTTATCATTACATTTCTGTTATTTCTGGTGACGGACGAATTATAGATAAAGATGATACCGTAGAAACAGTAGTAGGAGGGCCATTATGCGAATCAGGAGACGTATTTACTCAAAATGAAAACGGAGATATAGAAACGAGAATGCTTCCTAAAGTAAAAATCGGTGATTATTTAGTATTTCATGATACAGGAGCATATGGAGCATCTATGTCATCTAATTATAACAGTCGTTTTTTAATTCCAGAAATTTTGTTCGAACAGGGAGTATTTCGTATGATTAGAAGACGTCAAACTATACAAGAACTTTTAAAATTAGAAATAGATTGTATATAGATCGTAATATTTTTTATATAAATGTTTTATATTTTAATTTTAAAATATATGTAAATTTTATATTAATATTAAATTCATTTAATATAATAATATAATATTGTCATAAGTAATTTTAATAACATTTTAGATTTTGATAAATATATTTTTATTTTAAAATATGCTATTTCATGTTAGGGTGAAAATGTTTATGTATAATACATATATATTATTTCCTAATTTTAATCCTGTGATGTTTTATATATATAACATTCCTATTTATTGGTATGGAGTTATGTATTTATTAGGATTTATTTTTATTTTGTATAAAGGAAAGATTTGCTTAAAACGAATAGGATTAAAAAAGGAAGAAATAGAACATATGTTTTATTTTAGTTTTTGGGGATTACTCATTGGAGGAAGATTGGGGTATGTGATATTCTATAATCCGCTATTTTTTTTAGGTAATTTTTTTTATATATTTAAAGTATGGGAAGGAGGAATGTCGTTTCATGGAGGATTATTAGGAGTAATTGTAGCGATTTTTTATTTTTCAAAAAAATTCAGTAAAAATTTTTTTTTGATTTCTGATTTGATTGTTCCGTTTGTCCCGTTTGGGTTGGGTTTAGGAAGAATAGGAAATTTCATAAATGGAGAGCTTTGGGGGCGAATAGCTCCAAACTTTTATTTTTCTGTTTTATTTCCTAATTCTAAATTTATAGATTTAGAAATATCTAAGAATAATTTGCAATTACAGTTATTAATACATAAGTTTGGAGTTCTACCAAGACATCCATCTCAAATATATGAGTTTTTTTTAGAAGGTGTAGTTTTATTTTTTTTATTAAAGTTCTTTTCTAAAAAATTAAATATTGTTGGAGTAGTATCGGGTATATTTTTAATCGTATATGGTATTTTTCGTATATTAGTTGAATTTTTTCGTGAACCTGATTATCAAATAGGATTTTTTAATCATTTTTTTACTATGGGTCAAATTTTATCTATCCCTATGGTAATATTTGGTGCTTTAATAATTGTTATTTCAATTTGCAAAAATAGAAATTTCAATGAGATGAGTTGATATGAAATCTTATTTATTATTGTTAAAAAAAATATTAAAAAAAGGAAAAACTAGACAAGATCGTACCGGTATAGGAACGTTGTCTATTTTTGGTTATAATATGAAATTTAATTTAAAAGTTGGATTTCCGTTACTTACGACTAAAAAATGTCATTTTCCTTCTATTGTTTATGAGCTTTTATGGTTTCTTAAAGGAGACACCAATATAAAATTTTTAAATGATAATAAGGTATTTATTTGGAATGAATGGGCAGATAAATTAGGTAATCTTGGTCCTATTTATGGAAAACAATGGAGAAAATGGAAGTCTTCTAATGGTTTAGAAATTGATCAAATAGATAATGTGATTAGGCAAATAAAATATCATCCTTATTCTAGAAGGATATTAGTATCTAGTTGGAATGTAGGAGAATTAGAAAGTATGGCTTTATTTCCATGTCATGTGTTATTTCAATTTTATGTTTTAAATGACGTGTTAAGTTGTCAATTATATCAACGTTCTTGTGATGTTTTTTTAGGACTTCCGTTTAATATTGCTAGTTATGCTTTGTTAACTCATATGATAGCACAACAGTGTTGTTTAAAAGTAGGAAACTTGTTATGGACAGGAGGTGATGTTCATTTGTATAAAAATCATACTGAACAGGCTCAAGAACAATTGTTGCGTGTACCTTATTGCCTTCCAACTTTAAAATTCAATAACAAGCCTAAAAGTATATTTAATTATTGCATACAAGATTTTAGTTTATTGAGATATAATTCACATCCTCCTATAAAGGCAATTATAGCAGTTTAAATAAATTTTAAATTTTGTATTCTTACAATTTTCTAAATATGTTAAAAATCGTTTAAATTTTATAAGAATTATGACAAAAGGTATATTATTTATTATTTCTGCTCCTAGTGGAACGGGAAAATCTAGTTTAATTCAAGGAATATTAAATTCTAATTTTATATTTAAAATACATGTGTCAATATCTTATACTACTCGTGTAATTAGACCAGGTGAATGTCATGGTAAGCATTATTATTTTGTTTCTATTAGTCAATTTGAAAAAATGATTGAAACGGGAAAATTTTTAGAATATGCGAAGGTATTTAATAACTATTATGGGACATCTCAAAAAGAAATATATGACCGTTTACTTACTGGAATAGATATTTTTTTAGATATTGATTGGAAAGGGGCTCAACAAATTCGTCGAAAAATTCCAGATTCTAGAAGTATTTTTATACTTCCACCATCTAGAAATGAATTGCGTAGAAGATTATATAAGAGGGCACAAGATAGTGATGCTGTGATAGAAAAAAGAATGAAACAAGCAGTGTCTGAAATGAAACATTATGTTGAATATGACTATTTGGTTATAAATGATAATTTCAAAATTGCTGTATCAGATTTATGTCGTATTGTTCAAGTAGAACATTTATCAAAAAAATACCAAATTAGGAAAAACAGTGAACTTATAAAAAATCTATTGAATTAAAATAATTATTTTGTTCAATATAACGAGTTAATAATAGAATTTGATGTTCATTTTTAATGATACAATTTTGTCTTAATATAAAAATAAAATATAAATAACTTTTCAATTTATGTAAATAAATAATTTTTTATTTATTAAATAATTTTTCTCTTAAAAAAATTTTTCTTTCGTTTTCTTTGAGGATCTTTTTTCTTAATCTAATAGACGATGGAGTTATTTCTATTAATTCGTCATGATTTATAAAATTAATAGCATATTCTAAATTAATTTTTAAAGGTGGAGTTAATGTTATTGCTTCGTCTGATCCTGAGGCTCTCATGTTAGTTAATTTTTTGCTTAATAAACAATTCACAGTTAAATCATTATTTCTTTTATGAATTCCAATGATTTGTCCTTCATATACTTTTTCTCCATGTCCTATAAATAGTTTTCCTCTATTTTGCAAACTAAATAAGGAGAATCCTACTGATTGTCCTGTGTGTTTTGAAATCAAAACTCCGTTTTTTCGTAATCCTAAATTTTTAAATTGAATTTTTCCATAATGACTAAAAGAAGAATAAAATATTCCGGACCCTGAAGTAACGGTTTCGAGTTCTGATTTGAACCCAATTAAAGAATTGCTACTAAGAATACAGTTAATTTGTATTCGACCTATTTTATTTGAAGTAATATTAGAAATTTTTCCTTTTTTTTCTCCTAACAATTTCATTATTGCTCCATGATTTTTTTCTTCAATGTCTAATACAACTATTTCAAATGGTTCTTTTTTGATTCCTTCAATAGTTCGAATAATTACTTCTGGACGTGATATTTCTAGTTCAAACCCTTCTCTTCTCATATTTTCAATTAATATTGATAAGTGCAGTTCTCCTCTTCCAGATACTAGAAAAGTATTGGAATTTTTAGTTTCTTTAAATCTTAAGGAGATATTATGAGTTATCTCTTTTTTTAATCGATTTAATATATGTCTAGATGTAACATATTTTCCTTCTTTTCCAGAAAATGGGGAAGTATTGACAGAAAATGTCATTCTTACTGTAGGTTTATCAATTCTTAAATTTGGTAATGGATCGATATTGTTAGGATCGCAAATAGTATCGGATATATTTAATTCTTCAATTCCTGTGATAGCTATGATATCCCCAGAGTGTGCTAATTGAGTATTTATTTTTTTTAAACCAAAATAACTTAGTACATTTTTTATTTTTTTAGTAGTTTTTATGCCTTGGTTGTTTGCAATTACTACGGTTTGGTTGGGTTTAATAGATCCTTGATGGATTCGACCAATTCCAATTTTTCCTAGGTAATTATCATAATCTAATTGAGAAATTTGCATTTTGAGTGAGCTATTGTGGTTTGTTTTGGGTGGAGGCGTATGTTTAATTATAGTTTTATATAATAATGACATGTCAGGTTGCATTTTTTTGCAATCTATTCCAGAAGTTCCTAGTAAAGCTGAAGTATATACTATAGGAAAATCTAATTGTTCATCGGTAGCATTTAAATTAACGAATAAATCAAAAATTTGATCAAGAACCCAATTTGATCTTGCATACTTTCGATCAATTTTATTAATTACTACGATAGGTTTGATTTTATAGTCAAAGGCTTTTTTAGTAACAAATCTCGTTTGTGGCATAGGTCCGTCTAACGCGTCTACGACTAATAGAACAGAATCTACCATAGATAGAATTCTTTCTACTTCCCCCCCGAAATCAGAATGCCCAGGTGTATCAATTATGTTAATTCGATAATTTTTCCACTGAATGGAAACATTTTTTGAAATAATAGTAATTCCCCTTTCTTTTTCTAAATCGTTTGAATCCATGATTCGTTCAGATATGTTTTTTTGATTTTTAAAAGTATCTGATTGTTGTAATAATTTATCTACTAGAGTAGTTTTTCCATGATCAACATGAGCCACAATAGCTATGTTTCTTAAATTTTTATTCATGTTATATGTTATATGTTTTAAAAGTGCTTTAAATATGATAAAACATCATATTATTGAGTTCTAATTCTAACATAATTATATAGAAATAGTAATTATTTCATATTTAGTTTTTAGATGATATAGTTAAAAACTATGTATTTAGAGAGGACTACATTTTTATAAATTTTAAAATAGTGTTGTTGATATTTGTGTTTTTACAAAATTTATGTTTTGTATTAAGATCATAAATTCATTATATGTTCTTAGGAATTTTATTTTGTGTGAAATTAATTATTGTAATACTGTGTTTTTAAAAAGTATTTTTAATATAAAGAAAGAAAAATATAAATATGGATTTGAAATTGCATTTTTAGGATATTCTAATTCTGGAAAATCTACTGTAATTAATACTCTAACTAATCAAACAAAACTAACTAGAGTAAGTAAAACTCCAGGAAGAACACAATTAATTAATATTTTTGAAATATTTCCTGGAATGCGTTTAGTAGATTTTCCTGGTTATGGTTATTCTAAAACTTCCAAAAATATCAAATTAACTTTTAAAAATATAATTTTTCGATATTTAGAAATTCAAAAATGTTTAATAGGACTAGTAATGTTAATAGATATTCGACGTCCTATAAAATATTGGGATAAGATTATACTTAATTTAGCAAAGTTACATTGTATTCCAATTTTAATTTTATTAAGTAAAGCAGATAAAGTAAATATATCTAAGAGAAATCAAAAATTAAATTGTGTACGTTCTAACAAGTTAGTACTTTCAAATAATAATATATCAGTAGAATTATTTTCAACATTAAAAAATATTGGATTGAATAAGTTAAAAAGTCAAGTAAATTTTTGGATTAATGAAAACGTAACTTAAATATATAGTTTTTTGTTTTACATTTAATTAATTTCTAGCCAATTTTTTCCTATTTTTGTATTAATTTTTAAAGGAACTTTTAGTGTTTTAATATTTTCCATTATGTTTATTATTTTTTCACAGAATAATTTTATTTTTTCTTTTTTTATTTCGAATATTAATTCATCGTGGATATGAAGTACTATTTTTGCATGTGATTTAAAGTCTTGTTTTATTAAGTTATTGATTTTTATCATAGAGATTTTCATGATATCTGATGTGGTTCCTTGTATAACTGCACTTATAGCTGTTTTTTTTGCTATTTTTTGTATTTTTTTATTTTTGGATTTAATATTGGGTATAAATAATTTTCTTCCTTCTAACGTTGTTACAAATCCGTTTTTTAATGCCATATTTTTAGTATTTTCAATGTATTGAAATATTTTTTTGTATTTTTCTTTATATGTTTGTATGTAATTTCTTGCTTTTTTTATATTGATATTTAACTGTTTAGACAATCCATAAGAAGACATTCCATAGAGAATCGAGAAGTTTATTAATTTAGCATGATGTCTTTCATGATAAGTAATGTTTTTAAAAGTAGTATTAAATATTTCAGATGCTGTAATCAAGTGTATGTCTTTATCTTTTAAAAACGCATCTAAGAATTTTTCATCTTGTGAAAAGTGGGCTAAGATTCTTAATTCAAATTGAGAATAGTCAGTTGATACTAATAAGCAATCTTTAGGAGCTAAAAAAGCGGCTCTTATGTATTTACCTTCTTTATTATGAATTGGAATATTTTGCAAGTTAGGATGGGAAGAAGAAAGTCTACTAGTAATAGTGTTAGTTTGATTATAACAGCAGTGAATACGCTTAGTTTTTTTATCTATCATATTTAAAAGCTTTTCAGAATATGTATTTTTTAGCATGTATAAATTTCTATATTTTAAAATTATTTTAGGTAACAAGTATTGTTTGGATAGAATGGTCAATATTGTTTTATTTACTTTTTTATGTGATTTAAGAATAGGAATTTCTTGCATTAATTCTAAATTGGATAATAAATTTATTTTTTTGTGTAGTGCAATATACGATTTTTTTTGTAAATATAATAGTTTTAAATTGAATATATTTGAAATATTTTCTAGAATTTTTTTACTAATATATATTCCATTATTTTCTATAGTACTTAGAACTTCAATTAAGTTTAAATCTATGTTTTTAAAAATGTGTTTTGTTTGTGTATTTTTATCAATTTTTTCTTTCGTACTTATATATAAACTCAAAATCTTTTTAGATTGCTCTAAAGAAAAATAAGTTTTTTTAAGTTCTATAAGGGTATTTTTAAACTTTTTTTGAAAAGTATTATAATTTTTAATCCAGTTATCTTCAATGTTATTTAATAATTCTGCTTTTTTTAGTGTATTATTTAATAAATATGTTGCTAATGTAACGTCGTATTGATTTTTTGACAAATTTACGTTATATTTTTTTAGAACATGTATATCATTTTTTAAACTGTAACTAATTTTAGTAGATTTTGAATTTTCAAATATTTCTTTTAAACTTAAAAGTATATTTTTTAAAGTTATATATTTGTTTTTTTTTTAAATATTAATGGTAGATAACTAGAACAATTAATATCAATTGAAAAAGCTATTCCTAGAATAGACAAAGTATTTTTTGTATTTATATGTAAATAAAAAGAAAAATGAGAAGAATTTTTTAAATTCAACGTTAATATATTAAGTTCTTTTAGTGTTGTAATAATATAGAATTGTGTTTTTTTAGAACATATTAACTTTATTTCTTTTTTTTTAAATTGTTTGTATTCATTATCCATTTTTTTTCTTTTAGTAATTTTAGCCAGTTGTAAAACTCATAATATTCAAAATAATATAATAACTCTTTCATAGATGGACAAGACATTTGAAATTTATATATAGATTTATCTATTGATATGTTTTTTTTTATTGTAGCGAGATGTTTTGAAAGAAAAGCTAAATCTTTATTTATGATTAATTGTTTAGCTATATTTTTAGCACCTCTTAGTGTGCATTGAGATACTTTTTCAAAGTTTTTATATATATTTTTCAAAGATCCGAATTTTTCTAATAAAAATAATGCCGTTTTTTTTCCTATTTTTGGAACACCGGGAATGTTATCTGACTGATCTCCCATTAGTCCTAATAAATCTGGTATTAGTGATGGTAATACTCCATATTTTTCTTTAATTTCTTTTTTTCCTAAAATTTTTCCAGAAATATTTTCTAATATACAGGTATTTTTATTAACTAGTTGTGCTAAATCTTTGTCATTAGTGCTAATTAAAGTAGATTTACTTTGAGAACTAGCAGTATAAGCTAAAGTTCCTATGATATCATCCGCTTCAAAACTAGGTATTGTTATAATAGGAAATCCCATAGCGTTGATTATTTTATATAATGGTTTAATTTGAATTTTTAGATTATATGGAATGGTTGGTCGATTTTTTTTATATGGTTTAAATAAAATATGTCTAAATGATTTTTTTGAAGAATCAAATATTATAATTTTTTGAGTATTTGGATATTGAAATGATAATTTTTTTAGCATGTTTATCACTCCGTATATTGCTCCAGAAGGAGCATTATTTTTATTTTTAAACAAAGGAAAAGAATAATAAGATCGGTAAATATAAGATGTACCATCTACTAGTAAATAGTCAATGTTTTTTTTGTCAAATTTCATAAATAAACTATATAATAGAATTTTCGAATACTTTAATATTAATTAGAACTTTAGAAATTATAAAGTAATTTATTATTTTAAAATTTTTTAAAAATTTTTAAATCTCTACTTTTCGAGTAATAACTGTATGATATGTGTATATTTTTTAATAAAATCTTGTGTTGACTCATGACTTATATTTGCATTGTTTATAATATATTTTCCATTTATTAGCATTAAAGGGACACGATCTAAATTTATAGCATTTTGAATGATATTTTGATTGTACAATATTGATTTTATGGCAAAACAATTCCATAAAAATTTCAGTTCTTTCTCATCAATTGAAGTTAGTTTTAAAAATTCTTTTTTTAAAGTATAAGAATTAACTATAGTTTTTTCATCTTGAATTTTTTTAAACAGAGGAATCAAAACTTTTTGGTCTAATCCAATAATTTTTGATATTTCCCATATTCGAGTTAGTGAACGACCAAATTTTCCTCCTAAAAAGCTAGTATGATATTTTTCAATTTTAATAGCACTAGATATTTGTTTTTTTACATAATAATCTAGATTGCAAAGTTTTTCAAATTCATAACAATGTGGACATAAAAAAGAAAAGAATTCTATTATTTGAGGAGTATTAGGAATTTTTTGATTTAGTGTATTGTATTCCTTTTCTATTAGTAGTTTATCAACATTTTGAAATCCAAATAATGTTAATATAAAAATTAATAAAATTTTTTTCATATTATTTATTTTTAGTTTTTTGTTTTTAAAAGTATACAGTATAATTAATTGTGATGTAAAAATTTTATAGCTTTTATGAATAAAAACGCTAGATTAAATTTTATATTTTATTTTCTAAAATATACTATTAAATTTGGTATGTATTATAGTTTATTTATTGTTGGTGTGTTTAATTAATTGGATTTATTTATAGATAAAAACAATGTTTTTAAATTATGTTTTTTATGACAAAAATAATATTTATAAATGAAATTAATTGTTTAGAAATTTTTTGTTTTATAAGGTGAATAACTTTATTAATTTTCTACAATAATATTAAACGTATTTTAACTTATTAAAAACTGATTTTTGATAAATAAATATTTCTAATGCAAAATTTTTATAGAAAATGTGTTAACTAGTACGTTCAGCAATTCTTTTATAGAATCGATAGACTTAGAAAAAATTCATAATAATATTTTAAAAGATAGATGTCAAAGTTTATCTATATAGGTTAAATTAATTGTATAGTATTAAGAGAGATGATTATAAAAATAGTAGTATGTAAATATTTGTTAAAATGATAATGATTTATTAAGATTTGTTGATTATAACAGTAGAAAATGTGAATGTTATGTTTAAAGCTTATATTTTAGAGAATTCTACAATTTATAATATTATAAAATAGAAGTATATTTTAAGTTAAAAAATAGATTTTAAAGAATCTATTAATTATTTAAAGTATTTGAAAATTTTTTGAAATTGTAGAAACAAGCATATTAGAAATAAATTTTTGTATAAATTTAGTTTAAAATACATAAGAATAGTTAAATAATTAATTTGATTTTAAATATTTATTAAATATTAAAATAAAAATTCTTTATTTATTCGTTTGAGTATTAAGTTCTTTATCAAAATATATTAAATTAATATGATGTCTTTGATTTTTTAGGATTAATAAATATTGAATTTACAAAATTGTACTTTTATAAATTTTAATACTCAAAAAAACATTAGAAGTTTTTAAAAAATTGATATAAAACAATATATTTTAGTTAAAATTTGATTTTTTCGATAAAAAAGTAAAATTACTAAATTAACTAAATTATTTCATCAGAGATATTTATGTAGTAAGAAATAAATATATTAAATTAAAATCTTTAAAAAGAGTTGTTTTTTGTAGACATTTTGAAAACACTAAAAGATTTAAGAAGAACTATTTTGCATTTCTTTTTTTTGTTTTTCAAAGTATATGCTTTTAGCATTTCGAACCCATGCGAGTTTTCTAAAGTTTAAAATAATAATATGATTGTTAAATTTTTAAAGAATGTTAGAAGTTTAATTTAATAATTTGATTTAAAATTATTAATAAATTTTATATATGATTTTCTTTTGATGGTGTTTAAAATAATGTTATGACAATAATTATAACATTAAATTATATAAATAGAGAATGATAAGGTGATAAGTTCAATTATTTAAAATTTTTTGAGATAAAAAAGAGAGAAATATAAATATTGCATTATTAAATAAAATATAACAAAATATTAAGTTATTATAATATAAATTAATGGAAAATATGTTTAAATAACATTTTAAAATTATACGCAATAGTTAATATTATATAATTTAGACTGTAGTAGTCTTTTTGAAAAGCGCTTATATATTAAGTTACTTTAATCTTATACAATAAATATAAAATATTTTAAAATAAAAAAATTTTGTTATTTAAATAATTTGAAAATTTCTTTTATTTTAAATTAAGTAGGTTTATTGAAATAATTTTTGATTATGAGTTCTAATATTATAAAAAAATAACAATTTATGTAATTTGTATTTTATTTCTTATTGTCATGGAATTAAATAGATAATTTTTATCCGTGAAGTATATTTCAGAATTTAAAATTTTTAATAAAACATTTAATAAGATTATTTTAAAACGATTCAGAATTAAAAACAATTGATATTACGACAAAATATTAGAAACGTTCAGTATATCTTAGTATAATAGAATATATTAAATTAATTTTTGTGTATTTTAAAATTTAGATTCATATTTTTAAATTATAATTTTAATTATTCCTAGATTAATACAATTTTTTAAATTAATTTTACATACAGATAAATTTTAGAAAGTTATTAAATAAGTAAAGTACATAGTTTAATTTTATAAAAATTCTTTTAACCTTCCTATAATTTTAATTTTATAAATTAAAGTATTCGAATAAATAAATATAATTAAAGTTTTAATAAGATGAATAAAATTTAAATATTTTACTATAAAAATTCATCATGTAAAATTTTGTATTTTACATCATGTTTATGAATATTCTAATCTAATTTAACATTTT
This sequence comes from Buchnera aphidicola (Nurudea shiraii), assembly GCA_039829955.1. Lineage (NCBI taxonomy): Bacteria > Pseudomonadati > Pseudomonadota > Gammaproteobacteria > Enterobacterales > Erwiniaceae > Buchnera > Buchnera aphidicola. The sequence goes on along the minus strand of CP140035.1, from coordinate 430,747 downwards.
ATTTTTAAAATAATAATAATGTATAATATGATATATAAATTTTTTAATTTTAATTTAGTATTTAAAATATAATTTATTTTAGCATTTCTCTAACATAACATAAACATTATATGTATTTTATATGTGTTATTTGTAGTTTTTTATAAAGATAAAATATGCATTTATTGAAGGTGTATTAAATTTTATAATAAAGATGATATTTATATTTACTATATACTTAATATTAAATTAAATTTTTTAAAATTTTTTAAAGAAAATTATTATATATTTTATTGAACTTTAAAATTTTTATCAAAATGTTGTTTTAAATAGTAAAAAAATGTATTAGAAACATATTTTGAAAATTTTAAAAATTTGTCAATGTATATTATATTTGAATTTTGACGTTTGAATAAAATGATAGTTTTTGTTTAGTATTAACGTTCCCATTTATAAACATATAAAATGTAATTTTTAAAATTTAATGATTTATTACATTTAAATATATATAGAACTTTTTATAAGTAGTAACTTTTAGAAAATATCATAATATTTTCTAGGTTTTAAGTTTTTTAATTATTATATATTGTAAATATGCAGTGTAAAATTTCATTTTATAGGATAGTTTATTATTTTAATACTTTAATGATATTTTAATTAGTAATTTTTTAGAGTATATATGTAATGTTAATAAAATCAGGATTATTGATCTTGTTATTTTTTGTACAAGCAAATTTTTTTTTAGGAGATAGTGGTTTATATAATTATATAATATTGCATGAAAAAATATTAAAAAAAAAGTCAGATATTCTTCGTCTTAGTAGACGAAATGCGAAATTATTATTAGAAATAAAACATTGTAGTACACATAGTGAATTAGAAGAAGAATATGTTCAAAGTAATTTAGATATGATAAAAAATAATGAAACTTTTTATAGAATTATAATGGATGATAAGTATCATCTTAACAAGATTGATTAATATTTATAAGATTGCTGACATGTTATTTTATGAAAAAAGTAGTAGTTTGTTACGTGTTAAAGTGGCAGCTGTTATTCCTGCTGCTGGAATTGGAAGTCGAATGTTATCAAATATTCCTAAACAATATATCAAAATAAAAGGACGTACTATTCTTGAACATAGTGTAAATATTTTTTTAATGAACTTTAATATAAAAAAAATAATAATTGTTTTACATAAGAAAGATAATTTTTTTTACAAATTACCTATTGCATTGCATCCTAAAGTCTTTTCTGTTATAGGAGGACGATCTCGTATCAATTCTGTGTTGTTGGGTTTATTAGCTATTCACGATTCAGAGTGGGTTGTAATTCATGATGCAGTCAGACCATGTTTGGATTTTCATGATTTAGAAAAAATTATGAATGTAATTAAATATAGTACATTTGGTGGAATATTAGCTACTCCAGTAATTAACACTATTAAGTATAGTATAAATAACTTAAGTGTTTTGCACACAATTAATCGTGATAAATTATGGAATGCGTTAACTCCTCAATGTTTTCCTTTAGAGTTATTAATATCTTGTGTAAAAAAAATAATAAAAAAAAAGATAAGTGTAACTGATGAAGCATCAGTTATGGAATATTTTGGATATTATCCGGAGCTGGTGAGAGGAAGTAGTAAAAATATTAAAATAACTTATCAAGAAGATATAGACTTAGCTAGTTATTATTTAAAGAAATAATGTTTTAAGAGAATATATTTATGAGAATTGGACATGGTTTTGATGTACATGCTTTTGGTAGTGAAAAACCATTAATTATTGGAGGAGTAATTATTCCTTATATGCATGGTTTGATTGCTCATTCTGATGGTGATATTATTGCACATACTATTATTGATGCGTTAATGGGTGCTACTGCTAATGGTGATATTGGTTTGATGTTTCCCAATAAAAAAAAATATAAAAATATCAATAGTCGGATTTTATTGAGAAAAGTTTGGAAAATAATTTTGAGAATAGGGTACGTTATATCTAATATAGATGTAACGGTGATTGCGCAATCTCCTAGAATGATATTGTATAGAGATGCTATGAGGAAAAATATTTCTATCGACTTAACTTGTTTAATGAGTGACGTAAGTGTTAAGTTTACTACTACTGAAAAATTAGGTTTTATTGGAAGAAAAGAAGGAATAGCGTGTGAAGTTGTGGTTATGTTAGAAGATTTAAAAAAAAATAATAATGATAAAGTATAGAATAATTAAAAAAAATATATATTTTTCAAGATCATATAAAATTTAAGATGAAACAAATAGCAGGTAAACTAAATTTAGATTGCATTTTAATTCCTGCTATTTGATTTTACGTTGTTTGTGTGTTTGTAAATATTTTACAAGATATTTATGTTTGTATGTAAATGTTCTTCAATTCTTATTAATCGATTATATTTAGATGTACGTTCAGACCTACTCATAGAACCTGTTTTAATATAATTTGAATTTGTTCCTACAGATAGATCAGATATAAATGTATCTTCTGTTTCTCCTGATCTATGTGATATTATTGTAGTATATTTCGAGTTTTTAGCCATTTTAATAACTTCTAGAGTTTCACTTAGCGTTCCAATTTGATTTAATTTAATTAATATAGAATTAGCAATACCTTTTTCTATTCCTTTTTTTAAGAGATGAACGTTAGTAGCAAACAAATCGTCTCCTACTATTTTGATTGTTTTTCCTAACTTTTGTGTTTGATATAAAAATCCGGACCAGTCTGATTCATTTTGCCCATCTTCTATAGATGTAATAGGATATTTATTAGTAAGAGTTTCTAAATAATGAGTAAATTCTTTTGATGTAAAAGTTTTGTTTTCTCCTTTTAATATATATTGTTTCGTATTTTTATCATATAATTCTGAAGCAGCACAATCTATAGCAAACGTAATATCTTTTCCTAAAATATATCCAGATGATTCAATAGCTTCTTTTATTATTTTTAGTGCTGATTCGTTTGAATTTAGATTAGGAGCATATCCTCCTTCATCTCCAACAGATGTGCTCAATTTTTTTTTTCTTAAAATAGTCCCTAACGTATAAAATATTTCTGATCCTGCTCGAATAGCTTCTTTTATGGTTTTTGAACAAATAGGTTGTATCATAAATTCTTGTATATCTATATTATTATCAGCATGTTTTCCTCCATTGATAATATTTATCATAGGAACAGGTATACTAAATTTTCCTGGTGTATTATTTAATTCTGCAATATGTTGATATAAAGGTATATTTTTGTATGATGCTGCAGCTCTAGCTGTAGCTAAAGATACTGCAAGAATAGTATTGGATCCCAATTTAGATTTATTTTTTGTTCCATCTAATTGGATCATAATTTCATCTATATCTTTTTGATTTGTAGAATCTTTGTTTTTCAAATTTTTAGAAATAATATTATTAATGAGTTCAACAGATTTAATCACTCCTTTTCCAAAAAATCGTGATTTGTCATTGTCTCGTAGTTCTAAGGCTTCTTTAGAACCAGTTGAAGATCCAGAAGGAATAGATGCTAGTCCAACACATCCTCCTGTTAAGTGAACCTCAGATTCAATTGTTGGATATCCTCTAGAGTCTATTATTTCTCTGGAAATGATTTTTTCAATTTTAGACATAGTTTGCTCTCTTTTAAATAACATATTGAAGAATTTTAAATATATGAGGAATTATAGGTTAATATTTTAAACTTTTAAATTTTATTGCTGCTTTTATAAAATTAGAAAATAAAGGATGTCCATCTCTTGGCGTTGATGTAAATTCTGGATGAAACTGGCATGCAAGAAACCAGATATGATTGGACAATTCTATAATTTCTACTAATTTTTTATTCTTAGATATTCCTGTGACATGTAGTCCGTGTTCTTCTATTTTTTCTAAAAAGTTATTGTTGACTTCATATCGATGTCTGTGTCTTTCTAATATAGTATTGGTTTTGTATAATTTTCTAGATAAACTATTTTTTTTTAAATAACATAATTGATTTCCTAATCTCATTGATCCTTTTAAGTTGTTTTTGGTTTTTTTAGTTAAGTTTTTAATCGGGGTTTTTTCTTGTTCTTGTATTAAAGAAATTACAGGATATTTACATGTAGGTGAAAACTCTGTAGAATTAGCTTCTTTCCAACCTATAACATTTCTAGCAAATTCTATTAATGCAATTTGCATGCCTAAACAGATTCCAAAAAAAGGAACGTTTTTCTCTCTAGCATACTGCGTAGACATTATTTTTCCGTTTATTCCTGTTTTTCCAAATCCTCCTGGAACTAAAATACCATGTAACGATTTCAGTGATTTTATGTTGGATTTTTTAATGTGTTTGGAATTAATTAGTTTTATTTCAACAATAGTTTTGTTTTTTAAACCGCCATGTTTTAACGCTTCTATAACTGATTTATAAGCATCTGGAAGCTTTACATATTTTCCGATAATTCCAATAGTTACTGTTTTTTGAGAGCTATATTCGTTATATATAACTTGATCCCATTCTGACAAGTCAGCTTGAGGGGTTTGAAGATTAAAATGATTGCAAATTAAATCGTCTACTTTTTGAGAATTTAATAATTTTGGAATAGCATAAATAGATTTTACATCATACAGAGAAATTACTGCGTTTTTTGATACGTTACAAAACAAAGCAATTTTTTTTTGTTCCGAAGTTGAAATTATTTTTTGTGAACGACATATTAATATGTCAGGTTGTATCCCAATTGATAGTAGTTCTTTAACTGAATGTTGAGTAGGTTTAGTTTTAATTTCTTTTGTTACAGATATATAAGGAATAAGAGTTAAATGAATATATATGGTATTTTTTTTTCCTACATCTATTGCTATTTGCCGTATTGCTTCTAGAAAAGGTAAAGATTCTATATCACCTACTGTTCCTCCGATTTCAACAAATATAATATCTTTGTTTTCAGAGCATAAAAAAATTCTGTTTTTAATAGCATTAGTAATATGAGGAATTACTTGAATAGTGGATCCCAAATAGTCTCCATTTCTTTCTTTTTGTAATACTTCTGCATAAATACTTCCTGTAGTAAAATTGTTTTTATGGGTCATTTTGTTCCGAATAAATCGTTCATAATGTCCTAAGTCTAAATCTGTTTCTGCACCGTCTTCAGTAACAAATACTTCTCCATGTTGTATTGGGCTTATAGTTCCTGGATCTATATTAATATATGGATCTAGTTTTATAATCGTGACATTGAGATGTCGTGCTTCAAGAATTGCAGCTAAAGAAGCTGTTGTAATACCTTTTCCTAGGGATGATACTACCCCCCCGGTTATAAAAACGTAATGTGTTGTCATATCTAACCAAAATAAAAATAGAATAAATATCGAATAGAAAACTGTTGGATAAAATAATATAGTTTTAAAATTCTTGCGATTTTTTGATTTTGTTATCGATAAAAAATTAAATTAATTAAAATAGATTTAGATATGTATTTTTGAATTAGATTTTAAAGTTTTGATATGAAAAGCAATAATTTATAAAATAATTTAAATTTTTATTAAATGATTTAATTTAAAATTTTAAAAATATATAATATTAAATATTTTTATTTTTTTTTAGTTGAACTATTCTGTTGAATGTTAATATATTTGTAAAATAATATTTTTTGTCAATGCAAAAATATCCTTCTCTTTCAAATTGATATTGTTTTCTAGAAATATTCTTCAATATTCCAGATTCTACAAAACCATTTTTTACAACTAGAGAATTTTTGTTGATATATTTTAAAAAGTCTTTTTTAGATTCAGGATCTTTTAATAAAAATAACTTTTCATATAGATTAAATTGTGCTGGTAATGCATTTTTAGTAGAAATCCAGTGAATTACTCCTGATACTTTTTTGTTAATAGGATTTTTACCTAATGTATTTTTATTATATGTACAAATAATTTTTTTTATGTTGTTATTGTTATCTCTTATAAATTCTTGTGCATTGATAGTGTATGCATGTCTTAATCTAATTTCTCTTCCTATTGCTAGCTTTTTATTTGACATATCATTATTCTCGCATAAATCTAATCGATCTATATATATTTCATTACTAAAAATAGATTTATGAGTTCCCATTTTTGAAATGTTGGGATGATTAGGAATTATTAGTACTTTTTTGTAGTTTTTTGGAAAATTACAAATATATATTTTTATTGGATTAATAATTGCCATATAGCGAAAAGCATTTAAATTTAAATCTTTTTTAATACAGGATTCTAAAAAGGACAATTCTATTATGTTTTCTTGTTTAGTTATTCCAATTTTTTTGCAGAAGTGTTTTATAGAACGAGGAGTATATCCTCTTCTTTTTAGTCCCGAAATTGTAGGCATTCTAGGATCATCCCATCCATTTACAATATTATTAGATACTAAAATTTGTAATTTTCTTTTGGACAAAACAGAGTATGCTAATTTTAGTCTAGAAAATTCGTATTGATGAGAACGATGAGAAATATTAATATTATTTAGAATCCATTCGTATAATTTTCTATTATCTTGGAATTCTAATGTACATAAAGAATGTGTAATTTTTTCTAATGAATCAGAAATACAATGTGCAAAATCGTATGTAGGATATATACACCATTTTTTTTTAGTTTGATGATGTTCAAAAAATAAAATTCGATATAAAACAGGATCTCTCATAACAATAAAAGGTGACTTCATATCAATTTTAGCCCTTAGGCATGCAAATCCTTCTGAAAAATATCCGTTTTTCATTTTTTTAAATAATGAAATGTTTTCTTTAATAGTTTGTGTTCGATATGGGCTATTGATTCCTGGAGAATTTAATGTTCCTCTATATTTTCGTATTTCTTCTTTATTTAATTGATCAACATAGGCTAATCCTTTTAAAATTAGTTCTTTTGCAAATTTATACATTTCTTCAAAGTAAGAAGAAGCATAAAAGATATTTTTCTCAAATTTATATTCCAACCATTTTATATCTTTTATAATACTCTTGATGAAGTGAATATTTTCTTTTTTTGGGTTGGTATCGTCGAATCTTAAATTACATGTTCCTTTAAATTTTTCGGATAAATAAACATTTAAGAATATAGATTTTGCATGTCCTATGTGTAAATAACCGTTTGGTTCAGGAGGAAATCTTGTTTTAATATTGTTAACTTTATTGTTTACTAAATCATGATGAATTATTTTTTGGATAAAGTTTTGTGTTGTTTGTTTCATTCCATACTCCATACGTATTTATATAAATAATAAAATATTTTAAATATAAATTATTGTCTATATAAGATCAACTTTAAGTATGCTGTGCTTTCAATGTATATAGAAATCAAATTTAAAAATTATAATTTGTTTAAATTCATTATTGACATTATTAGTATAACACAGCATAATTTAAAGTATAAAAATATTTTATAGCTACGTAGCTCAGTTGGAAAGAGCACAGCACTCATAACGCTGAGGTCACAGGTTCAAATCCTGTCGTAGCTATTTATTATTAAATTTTTTGTTTTTGCAAAATTGCGGAAGTGGCGAAATTGGTAGACGCACCAGATTTAGGTTCTGGCACCTTTTGGTTTACGAGTTCGATTCTCGTCTTCCGTATATAAAGGATATTAAGTAGAATATTTTATTTTTGGGGTATAGCCAAGAGGTAAGGCACCGGTTTTTGATACCGGCATCCCTGGTTCGAATCCAGGTACCCCGGAAACCTTATTAATTTTGATTATATAATTTTAAAATTTCAAAATAAATTTTTTATTTTATTAAACATTATATTGTATTTGAAATAAAATATATAATTAACGTATTTTAAAAAAGTTATATTTGTTAATTAATATAGCAAATTTAATATGGATTTTAGATGATGAATTTAAATAAATTAAAAAAATCTGCAGCATCTGCTGCCATAAATTATATTTGTCCTGGTTCTATAATTGGAATCGGAACAGGATCTACTATATCATATTTTATTAAAGAATTGAGTTTGTTTAAAAATTTAGTTAGTGGAGTAGTGTCTAGTTCTAGTCTTTCTACATCGTTTTTAAAAAAATATGGAATTCCTGTATGTAATTTAGGTGATGTAAAGTTGTTAACGCATTATTTTGACAGCGCAGACGAAATTAATTTTAATTTGCAAATGATTAAGGGAGGGGGAGCTGCATTAACACAAGAAAAAGTTATTGCTTCTGTAGCTAAAACGTTCATTTGTATTGCTGATGAAACAAAATTAGTTAAAGTTTTAGGAAAATTCCCGCTTCCTATAGAAATAATACCAATGTCTGCTTCTTATATATTCCAAAAAATAAAAAAGTTAGGAGGTACACCTAAAATTAGGAAGAATGTTACTACAGACAATGGAAATATAATAATAGATGTATACAATTTCAAAATATCAAATCCAATTTTAATAGAAAAAAAAATTAATTGTTTTCCAGGTGTTGTTAGTGTAGGATTATTTGCATCTCGAACAGCAGATATTGCTTTAATTAGTAAATCATCTGGAATAACAGTTATTAAAAAATAATTTTATTTCTTTAAAATTAAACGTAATACAAAACATTTTCTCGAATTTTTTATATTATAAGAATTTTAATATAGCTATATTAAACTGACAAATAATTAAACAGATTTTTAAAATATTTAACATATTAGAGATTTTACGTTCCAATATATATTAAATATATGTTTTTATTTTAAAATAAACCGAGAAATTATAAATTTATCAACAGTATCATTTATGTTATATATCTTGTTTTTAAAAGCTTATAATAGAAATTTTAGTAATACGTAATAATTAATTTTTATTAATAGTGATATTTGGTGATTTATAATAGGTAAGTATAAAATGTCGTTTGAGTACATAGATGTAAAATTGTTTGGTCAATCCTTCCAGGTTCTTTGTCCTTTTGAGCTAAAAAAAGATTTAGAAAATGCAGCTGATTATTTAAATAAACGCTTAAATGATTTAAAAATAAAAACTGGAATTTCTAATACAGAAAAATTAATATTTATAACAGCACTAAATATTTCTTATGAACTTAAAAATGAAAAGTTAAAAATAAAAGAAATTATTTCTAGATTAAATAAAATTATTTTATATTTAAAGAAACTATCAATAATTAAAAAAAAATAAATAAATTATGTTTTTACAAAATTTAGGATAATAATAATTGATTTCTAAGACATTTCAAAAAGTTTTTTTGAGTCGTAATATTCAGAGAACTTATTTTAGAGGATTAAGAAAAAAACTTACATTAAGAGAAAAAATTTTTTTTTCTTATAAAATTTCTAATATAGTTTTATGTTCAAAAATTTTTTATTTTTGCAAAAATATCGCAATTTTTTTGCCATTTGATGGGGAAATCGATACTAATATATTAGTTTCAGAATTATGGAAGTTAAAATATAACATTTTTTTACCTGTAGTTTATTCATATCATAAAAAAATATTGTTGTTTTCTAAATATTGTCCTAATACATGTTTTGTATCTAATAGGTATAATATTTTAGAGCCAATATCTAATTCAGAAGATTATTTATCTTGCTGTAATATGGATATCATTTTTTTCCCGTTAGTAGCTTTTGATAGATTAGGGTATCGTTTAGGAATGGGGGGAGGATTTTATGATAATATTTTACATAATTGGAGAAGCAAAAATTTCCTTCCCATTGGATTAGCTTATGATTTTCAATTAGCAAATAAAATTATTCCTGCTCCCTGGGAAACATTTCTTCCAGCTATTTTTACTCCCACCAAGTTTTGGATATGGAAATAACATTTTTAAGGTTTTATAGAAAACAATAATGAAATATATTGGTGTATGTTTTTTAGTATAAGTTTATAATATATAACTATATATTTAATGTGTTATTTGTTTTATTATAAATAGAATTCTTTATTTTTGATTATTTTTTTTAATACAATTTTGATATATATAAGGATTGTGGTTTCCTTGAACATTGAATATTAATTCATCTCTTTTACATTCCCAAGAAGTAACTGGATATTTTTTATCCCACAAATTAAATAGTTTAATTTGTTGTTTTGAAATATTTAAATTATACTTTTCGTTCATATAAAAATATGTTCTAGCAATAGCTCCTTTAGATGTATTAGGAGGTTCAACTATTTTGTTTTTAAAATCGATTTTCATAGAGCAATAACCATATTGATATTTTTCTGTATTCTTTAATTGACCATACATAAAATTGCTACGATCTGCGTTTATTTCTCCTATTACAGGTTGTAAGTTATGGAGATCAGTTTCTATTTTTTCATAGTTTTTGTTATTAGAGCAATTTTTTCTTCCTCCTATTTTCCAGCATGATTTTAAATGTCCAAATTGCCATGCTGGTACAACATGTTCCCATTCTATTCGATTAGCTCTATTTGCATTTTTTCGAATTTTGTAACCGCATGATTGCAATTGAGGAATACCTTTTTTCTTAGTCCATAATATTTTACATCTACAATAAAAAGAGCTAGGTGCGTTAGAATTAATTTTTTGCGCTAATATTTTTGCTTTATAAAAATTATTATAATTTTTTTCATGTGTTTTGTGTTTTTTAAATGATAATGAAAATAACACGAAAATAAGAATGAATAGAGTTTTAGTAAACATTTTATAAGCTTAATTTTTATATTGATTTTTGAAAGGTTTTAAATAAAGTAAAAATATTTTAATATGTTAAAAAACAGTTTTTTAAATTAGTATTTAAGTACCAAATATTACATGTACTTTAGTTATGAAAATAATATTAATTTAATTTAAAATTTAAATCAGAAGCGTTATTTTATATATGATATTTTATTAAAACATTTATCTTAGTATATAAATACTTATAATCTTGTAGTGTCGTGGTTTTCTATTTTTTTTTGCATACAATGAGATCTCAATGTTTCATTAATAAAATCTTTTTCTTGAAGTATTTCAAATTGTTTTTGTACATATTTATTTTTATTTTTTATAGCTAATTGTATCCCAATTTCCATAATATTTTTATCCATATATTGCTCTAAAATTTTTTTAGAATATGTTAAATCAATATTATCGAAATATTTAAATATTTTTTGACATAATTTTTGATATGTATTGTTTTTTAGTTGAAAATCTAAAATTTCTGCTATATAGAAAAGATTTTCTATTAAATTTTTTCCTACGGATTCTAATTTTTTCTTTTGATTATATATGGTAGTATATATTGTTTGTTTTGGGCGTCTACCTTCAAGACTTATAATTTCCCAATTTTTAGAATAATATTGTAATTCTTGATTAGTCATTTTAGGAGAATCTATAATTGAACACCAGATTAAAAATAAATCTAATAGCAATATTTGTGTTTTATTGATTCCAATATGCGAAAATGGGTTAATATCCAATGATCTTATTTCTACATATTGAATTCCTTGTTTTATAAAAGTATTTAATATAGAACTTTTAGAATTTAAAATTGTTTTAGGACGAATATAAGTGTACAATTCATTCTCTAATTGTAATATATTAGTATTAATTTGTTTTAAGTTTCCATATGAATCTATGAGCCCTAATTTTTCAAATTTTTTAGACGATGTTTTTAGTCCATATCTAAGTGAGGATATATAACTATTTAAAGAATTAAATGTTAGTTTTAAATTTTTTATTGATTCGTTGTTGTGACCTAATTTGCTTAGTCTTAAGGATGTAGACCATGGTAAATATAAAATTCCGTTTTTTGTGTGAAAGTTCAAATTAGTTTTTTTATTTTTTATAAAAGATGGTTCAATGGCAGGAGATGCGCCAAATAAATAAGGTATAATCCATCCAAATTTGTAAAAATTTCTAATTAAAGACAGATATCCGTTAGAAACAAAATGTTTTTCAGAAACTTTATTATATTGTTTCCATGTCTTCCAAAATGTCATTGGTAGTGAAAAATTGTAATGTATTCCAGAGATAATATTCATTATTGTACTATATCTGGTTTTTAACCCAACTCTATATAGCGTTTTCATTTTTCCAATTTTAGATGTTCCATATTTTGCTAAAATTATAGAATTTTGAGAATTTATAGAAGGTGGAACGCTAAAAGGCCAAAAGTATTCGTCATTTATATTTTTACTAGCAAATTTGTGAATGTCACACAAACATTTTAATGTAGAATCTAAGTTTTTAATAGGAGGGGTAATGAATTCTAATAACGATTCAGAAAAGTCGGTGGTAATCCATTTATTTGTTAAGGCTGATCCTAAATTATAGGGATGATCGTTTTTTGAAATTTCTCCATTTAAAGTGACTCGTAATGTTTCTCTTTCAATTCCTCTTAATATGTGATTTGTAATATTAGGAATAGATTTTAACCAATTAATTTTATTTAATATTTTAGGAATCAAATAAGCCTCTTATACTCAATTTTGATAATATTAAAATATTATACTATTTCGAAGATTATATGAGAAAGTAAATTAAAAATTACGTATATGTAGATCAAATTTGAAATATAAAATTTTTGCATCCGGAAGGATTTGAACCTCCGACCTCTCGGTTCGTAGCCGAGTACTCTATCCGACTGAGCTACGGATGCTATTGTATAATTTTATAATGGTGAGAGAGGGATTCGAACTCTCGATGCAAAAAATTTACATACTCCCTTAGCAGGGGAGTGCCTTCAACCACTCGGCCATCTCACCTAAAATTTATTTTAAAATTATATTTTTGATTTACATTTTATTTAGATTAGAGTATCACATTGATTTTATGTTGTATAGTAGTTTTAAAAATGTTTTTAGTTAGATTGTTTCTTTAGGATTTTAATTATAAATTTTCGAAATGCAAGATTAAAAGTAAGTGGTATGAATTATTCAGCACCTCGCTTTAATAAAGAATAGCAAGATGCTGAGAGATATTTATCGATTAGGTTTTTGGTTTTTTTCGGCTTGAATTCTTTGATATATTTCTTCACGATGTACTGAAATTGTTTTAGGAGCATTTACACCAATACGTACTTGATTTCCTTTTACACCTAATACTGTTACAGATATTTCATCACCAATTATAAGTGTTTCTCCTACTCGACGAGTTAGAATAAGCATGTATTTTCCTTAAAATCTTTAAAAGAGTTGTGATCTTATCTAAGTTATATTGGCATAATGCCTATATTAGGTTAAACACAAGTTTTAAAGTGTTGTTTTATTATAAAAAATTGCATAATTTTAGCTTTTTATATTCAAATTAATTTAATTTATATTTTTTTATAAATTAGAATTGATCCAAATTTTTATATTACTTAGTTCTTTTTGAAGTAATTTTAAATTTTTTATTCCACCTTCTGCTATTAAAGCGTTTCCTCCTCCTTTTCCATTTAATCGTTTTAAAAGTACTTGTAATAATTTTTTCGAAGAAATGTTTTTAGATATGTCTGATGTAACGCTTATAAGTATTGTAGCGTGGTCATTAAATATATTTATCAATATAATTATGGCTGATTTTAATCTATTTTTAAGTTTATCTGTTATTATTTTTAATAATTGAGGATTATGTTTCGTAAAAGAATGTATAACAACTTTTGTATTTTTAATGAAAAAAAGATTTTTACCGATTGTATCGACTATTCTACATGTTTCTCGGTCGTTTATTTTATTTATTTTTTTTTCTAGTTGTTTATTGTTTAGTATAAGAGTTTCAATATTATTTTTAATGTTTTTAGTATTAGTTTTTAATATATCGCAAATGTTTTTTAGTTCTTTTTCTTTTTTGTGAATATGAGATAAAGCTATTTGACCAGTAGTTGCTTCTATTCGCCTTGTTCCAGATGATATGCTTCTTTCATTAATAATTTTAAATAAACCGAGATCTCCTGTTCTTTTAGTATGAGTACCTCCACATAATTCGGATGAAAAATTTTTAATTGAGAGAACACGGACTGTTTCATCATATTTTTTTTGAAATAGAGCTAGAATATTTTTCTTTTGAGCTTCTTTTAGCGTCATTATGTTAGTTTTGATAAGTATGTTTTGAGTAATTATTATATTTACTATATTTTCAATTTCATGTAGCTCGTTTAAAGTTAGAGGAGCTTTATGAGAAAAATCAAAACGTAAGAAGTGATCTGTTATATAAGAACCTTTTTGAAGTATATGAGGTCCTAATACTTTTCGTAGTGAAGAATGTAATAAATGAGTAGCAGTGTGATTTGATTGAATTAAAGTTCGTCGCACAGAATTGATTTTAGCTGTTACTATATTTTTAACTTCGAATTTCCCTGATATTACTTTTCCTATATGTAAAATAGCATATTTATGTTTTTGAGTATCATAGACTTCGAATTTTCCGTTAGTATTTTTTATAGTTCCTATATCTCCTATTTGACCTCCTCGTTCTGCATAAAAAGGTGTTTTTTCTAATATAATTATTCCTGATTCATTTTCTTTTAGTGTTGAGCAACAAGCATTATTTTTAATTATATTAGTAATTAATGATTGAGTTTGTATGTGTGTGTAACCAGTAAAATCAGAAAATATATTATTTTCTTGTAGAATTGTAGTTTGAATATTATTTTTTTTATAAAAATTTTTATTATGTGATTCTTTTTTGTTGCGTTTTATTTTTTTTTTAAATTCTTCTAAATTTACAATAATATTTTTTTCACGACAAACATCTATAGTTAAGTCTGGAGGAAATCCATATGTATCGTATAGTTTAAATATTAATTTTCCACTTAATATGTTTGTCTTAAGTTTTTTAATTTCTACATTGAGTAATTTTAATCCTATTTCGAGAGTTTTAATAAATTTTTTTTCTTCTAATTTTAATGTGGTTTCAATATATTTTTGTTTTATTCTTAAAATATTTGCATAGTCTCCCATAGAATTTATCAAAATAGGGATAAGTCGATATAAAAATATACCTTTTATTCCAATTTGATGTCCATGTCGTATTGCTCTTCTAATGATTCTTCTAAGTACATAACCATGTTTTTCATTTGAAGGAACAATGTTTTCAGATATAATAAATGCACTAGATCTGACATGATCAGCAATGACATATACATGTTTGTAATTTATTTTATGAGTATTGCTCATTTTCGAAATTGAGTCTATTAATGGTTGAAATAGATCAATTTCATAATTAGAATTTACATTTTGTATAATTCCTGAAATCCGTTCTAATCCCATACCAGTATCTACTGAAGGTATATATAATTTTGTCATTTTTGTATTACTAATTTTGTTAAATTGCATAAATACAATGTTCCAAATTTCTACAAATCTTTCTCCATGATTTGCATGATTTCCAGGAGGATTTCCTAATAAATGATCTCCTTTGTCGTAAAATATTTCTGTGCATGGTCCGCATGGACCAGTATCTCCCATTTGCCAAAAGTTGTCTGAAGTATATTTAAAATTTTTTTTATCTCCTATTTTTATAATTTTTTCTTTTTTTACGTTAGTTTCTTTCTTCCATATATTATATGATTCTAAATCATGCTCATAAACAGTGATCCATAATTTTTCTTCAGATAAATTTAACCATTTTTTTGACGTAAGAAATTCCCATGCATATGTAATAGCTTTTTCTTTGAAATAGTCTCCAAAACTGAAGTTTCCTAGCATTTCAAAGAATGTATGATGTTTAGAAGTATATCCTACATTTTCAAAGTCGTTGTGTTTACCTCCTGTTCTCAAACAATTTTGCACTGTGACTACTCGAGTATATTTAAGTTTAGAGTCTCTTTTCAAAAATAGGTCTTTAAATTGATTCATTCCAGCATTTGTAAATAATAGAGACGAATGTTCTGAAGAAATTAGTGAACTTCCAGGTATAACAGTGTGTTTTTTTTCTTTAAAAAAATCTAAAAATATTTTTCTTACTTCGTTAGTTGTTTTTTTCATTTTTAAAATATGCGTAAGAGGTTTAAAAGTAACTAAAACATGTTTTAATTTACAATATCAAAGCGAGAGTATGTCGATATGTTTTTTATATATTTTCATTTTAAAATTAGTTTTTAACGTTTTAATAAATAATAGATTTTCACAAAAAATTTTGTGTTTTACTTATATATTTTATTTTCCATGTAAAATGAAAGTAATGTTGTATGTAAAAATAGATTTATTTTATATCATACTAAATATTTAAAATGATTATATTTATTTTTTCAATATAGTAATTTTTTTTTTAGATTAGTTATAATTAAGTTATATAAATTTATTTTCATGGTTATTTTGGAATGTTTATATGGTTAATATTAAGATTCTTAGAGTTGTTGTTCCTACTATGTTAAAGTCTAATATGAGATTAGATAAAGTTTTAGCTAAATTATTTTTTGAATATTCTCGCACTTGTTTAAAAAAATGGATTTTAAATAACCAAGTAAATATTAATGGAAAAGTGTTTAGTAAACCTAATACAAAAGTATTGTTTGGAGATGAAATAACTATTAAAATTATACATAATTCATATTTAAATAGTTTAAAGTATCCTCAAAAAATTCCATTAAATATTATTTATGAAGATAATGATATTTTAGTAATTAACAAACAAGCTAATTTAGTAGTTCATCCAGGAGCTGGACATAAAGATGGAACTTTATTGAATGCTTTACTATATCAAAACCATAATTTTTTGAGTATTCCTCGTGCTGGAATAATTCACAGATTAGATAAAAATACTACAGGATTAATGGTGATCGCAAAAAATGTTTTGTCTTATAATAATTTAGCTAAGTCCATGAAATCTAGAAAAATAGTTAGAAAATATGAAGCATTAGTATATGGAAGAGTGATTTCTGGTGGAAGCGTTTTTGCATCTATTAAGAGACATCCGTTTCGGCGTACTATTATGACTACTGGAGTGGTAGGAAAAAAAGCGATTACTCATTATCGAATAATAAAAAGGTTTTCTTGTTATACTCATTTAATGATTCAATTGGAAACAGGTCGTACTCATCAAATTCGAGTACATATGTTAAGTATTAACTATCCAATAATAGGTGATCGTGAATATGGTAATAAATATAAATTTAGTAGGAATATGGTTGCTTCAGTTCATAAAGTAGTTAAAGCTTTTCCAAGACAAGCGTTGCATGCTAGTGAATTATGTTTAAAGCACCCAACTACAAATTTGTGGATGAAATGGAATAGTCCTATTCCTAAAGATATGTTAGACTTATTAAGTCATTTGAACTTATACAATACGTAGTGTATATTTACGATTTTTTAGTACTAATATTTAAAAATTTTATTTATGTTTCAAAAATTTAATAGATTGAGAAATAAATTCATATTATGTTGTATGTTTTTAAATTTAATATTTATTTTAAATTAATTTTCTAATTTAATAAAAAATTTTTTAAAATGTATTTAGATTCCGAAATATTTAAATATTTTACAAAAGCTACTTAATTGCAAATTGTAAGTATGTAGTTTTAGCTTGATAAGATTTTAGTTTAAAACTATTGAAATTTTGCATTTCAGTTATTTAGTAAACATAGTGTTTTAAAAGAGTGATATATATATTTGATATTATTATGTTTTTATTTTAGAGCTACAATGATAAAGTTTTTTGCTTTTTTCGATTCTTTTTATTGCTGTTTTTAATGCCCAAACATATCCGTCCAATCCAAATCCACAAATTACTCCAGATGAAATATCTGATAACCATGAATGAAATCGAAAATTATCGCGTGCATAAATATTAGATATATGTACTTCTATAAAAGGCACGTTAATACTTAATAGCGCATCACGTATAGCTATGCTAGTATGTGTATAAGCGCCTGCATTTATTATTATATAATCTATATTTTTGTTAGCATTATGAATAGTGTTAATTAGAGTGCTTTCTGAATTAGATTGTACGTGAAGTATGTTTGCGTTTAAAAGTTTAGCCTTTTTTTTCAATTTTTTGATTAGTTCTTTTAGCGTTATGCTTCCATAAATGTTTGGCTCTCTTTCTCCTAAAAGATTTAAATTAGGTCCATTGATGATCAAAATATTAAATAAATATTTCATATAATATTCTTTTTAGTAGTTAATGTGATACGCATTTTGTATAAATATTGTATTTTCATGTTTTATATACAAATTTTACTCATATAAATATCATAATAAAAAATGTATAAGTTAGAGAATGATTAATATAAAAACTTCAGTTAAACGTTATGATATATTTTAGAGATTTTAAATTTAATTTTAAAGTTCATGTTTCAATAATTTTATTAATTTAATTATATGTTATAGATATAAGATATTAATAGAAATATATTAATAGTATAATACCACTATTATAGTAAAAATCATAAATTATATTGATATTTTAAATTCTAATAAGTGAGTCAAAATGATTCTTGATTTAGTTACTGAAAATTTATTACTTTCAAATAAAATTTCCGATTATGATCTTTTGAAGGTTTTAAGTGATATTTCAAAAAATAAAGTAGATTATTCTGATTTATATTTTCAATCCAACAAAAGTGAATTTTGGATATTAGAAGATAACATTGTAAAAGAAGGTAGTTTTCGAATTAGTCAAGGAGTAGGAGTGAGAGTTATATCTGGAGAAAGTACTGGTTTTTCTTACTCTGATGATATTACATTATATTCTTTAGATAAAAGTGCGAAATTAGCAAGTAGTATTTTAGAAAAAAATAGTTGTTGTACTCGTATAAAACCGTTTTTAAAAATTAAAAGAAAACCTTTATATACCTCGAAAAATCCATTAGCACGATTTAATTCTAAAGAAAAAGTTGATATTCTTTACAACATCAATTCTATTGCTCGAAGTATTGATCATCGTGTTATTAGTGTTAATGCTACGTTAAGTAGTGAATATAGTCAAATTTTAGTTGCGTCTACAGATAACAATCTGGCGGCTGATATTCGGCCGTTAGTTCGTCTTTCGGTTAATGTTATAGTAGAAAGTGATGGTAGGCGTGAATATGGTTCCAGTGGAGGAGGTAATAGAAGTGGATATAATTTTTTTTTAGAAAATTATATTTCTGGAATGCCTTTAGTGGAATATTATGCTCGAGAATCAGTAAGAATTGCTTTAGTTAATTTATTTGCAAAAAGTGCTCCATCAGGAATGTTTCCTGTTGTTTTAGGACCAGGGTGGCCTGGAATTTTGTTGCATGAAGCAGTAGGTCATGGGTTAGAGGGAGATTTTAATCGTCAACAAACATCAGTGTTCTTCGATAAAATGGGGCATAAAGTTGCTTCAGAATTATGTACAATCGTAGATGATGGAACTATAGAGAATAGAAGGGGTTCATTAACTATTGATGATGAAGGAGTGGAAAGTAAATATAATATATTGATAAAAGATGGAATCTTAACAAATTACATTCAGGATAAGTTTAATGCCCGTTTAATGGAAATGGAATCTACTGGTAATGGTAGGCGAGAATCATATGCTCATTTACCTTATCCTCGTATGACAAATACATATTTGTTACCAGGAAATTCAACTCCCGAAGATATTATTAGTAGCATAGAATATGGAGTATATGCACTTAATTTTAGTGGAGGACAAGTTGATATTACTTCTGGAAATTTTGTTTTTTCCACTTCTGAAGCATATTTAATAAAAAATGGTAAGATTTTAAATTCTATAAAAAACGCTATGTTAATTGGATCTGGTCATAATGTAATGCAAGAGATTTCTATGGTTGGAAATGATTTCTTACTAGATGGAGGAGTGGGAACATGTGTTAAAAATGGACAAAATATTCCTGTTGGAGTAGGTCAACCTACAATAAAATTAAATAATATCACGGTAGGAGGTACGTCATAAAATATTATCATTTAAAATATAGTTTTTAATTTTGCGATTTTAGAAATTAATAGATTAATATAAATATAAGTTATGCAGTCAAAGTTGTGATAAAATATGACTGCATGATGATTATGTGTGTGTATGAAATATGGAATGATTAATTTATTTAAAGTTTTAATTATTTCTTTATTAATAGTTCTTTAATTTTGGCTGATTTTCCTACTCTGTTTCGTAGGTAATACAATTTTGCTTTTCGAACATCTCCATGTCTTTTGATATTAATAGTCTCAATATTAGGAGAATTAGCGTGAAAAACACGTTCTATAGCATCTCCATGAGATATTTTTCGTACACAGAATGAAAAATTAAAATTTCTATTTCTTTTTGCTATTACTATTCCTTCAAATGATTGAATTCTTTTTTTAGATCCTTCTACGATCCATATTTTAACTTCTATAGTATCACCTGATTTAAATAAAGGTATCTTTTTATTAATTTGCTCTTGTTCTATTATTTGAATAATATTCACGATAATATGTTCCTGTTATATACTTTATTAATAGGGAATAATTTTATCATTTGTTTTTTTTTAACATTTCTATTTTAAAGTTTTTAAGTAATTTTAATTCTTCTTGTGAAAGTTTTATATTTTTAAATAAATCGGGTCTTTTCATCCATGTTTGACCTAATGATTGTTTTAGTCTCCATTGTTTTATTTTTTTATGATTGCCAGAAAGTAGAACATGAGGAACTTTAATATTATTAAAAATTCTGGGTTTGGTATAATGAGGACAATCTAACAATCCATTATAAAAAGAATTATTTTTTTTTGATTGATCTTTTCCTAAAGTTCCAGGTATAAATCGAGATAACATATCAATTAATATCATAGCAGGTAATTCTCCTCCACTAAGAACATAGTCTCCGATTGATATTTCTTCATCTATGATTTCGCTATTTATTAGCCTTTCATCTATACCTTGATATCGACCACATAATAAAATCATGTTTGGCATTTTAGATAATTTTTTAATTTTTTCTTGATTTATTTTTTGTCCTTTTGGTGATAGATAAAATACTTTAGAGTTACAATGTATTATAGATTTTGCATGCTCAATAGCTAGTTTAAGTGGTTCAGCCATCATAAGCATCCCTGGTCCTCCTCCATAAAGACGGTCATCAATATTTCGGTGCTTATCATTTGTATAATCTCTTGGATTTAAAATGTTAAGTTTTATTATTCCTTGTGTAATTGCTTTTTTGGTAACTCCATAATTTATAATTGCACGAAACATTTCTGGAAAAATACTAATTATTCCTATGTGTAACAATGTTATATTATTTTTTTTTTAGTATTTTTGTTCAAGAGTATCATCCCAATTTACTATGATTGTTTTTTTTTCAATATTTACTTTTTTTATAATATTTTTTAATACAAAAGGTATTAAAATATCTTTTTTTTTGTTGGTTTGTTGACGTTTAATAACTAGTATGTCATTTGAAGAAGTTCTAATTATATTACTAACTGTTCCTAAAAACTCATTGCTTTCATTTATAGCGTTACAATTTATTATATCTCTCCAGTAATAATTATTAGCTTTTAGTTTTGGAAGTGAGTTTCTTTCAATATTAATATAATGATTAGTTAATTTTTGAACAATAGAGCGACTTTCAATATTTTTTATTTTTATTATGAAGTGTTTTTGTTTTTTTTTCCAATTAGAAACATGTATAATATTCTTTTCTTTTTTTATTTTTATAAACCATGGCAGATAGTTAAAAATATTGTAGTTTTTTTCTGTAAAAGAAAATACGTGAATCCATCCTAATATACCATAAGGTGCTCCGAACTGAGCGATAGTTAAATTTTTATAATTTTTAGTTTTAGTATTTATATTTTTAGCTCTTTTATGATTGTTGTGTTTTTAATAGATTTCTTAATTAAACTTTTTACTCTATTAGATATTAAAGCACCATTGTTTTTCCAGTATTTCAATCTGTCAAAATTAATTTGTAAAGTATTTTTAGAATTTTTTAGTATTATTGGATTAAAAAATCCTATTTTTTCAATAAATTTTCCGTTTCTAGGTGATCTGTTATCAGATACTACTATTTGATAAAAAGGACGCTTTTTTGCTCCTAATCTTGATAATCGAATTTTTACCATTCTGGTCTTCTTTTTAGTAGTTGTAATTGTTTCTTGTTTAATATAAATTAAAATAATTTGATAAAAATATTTTGTATTTAGTAGTATAATTTATTAATACATAATATTACTAATTTTTTTCATTATTTTATTGATTCCGTTTTTTTTTATGTTTTTCATTATTTTTTTTATATTATTAAATTGCTTTATTAATAAATTTATTGTTTGTATAGACAATCCTGATCCTTTCGAAATGCGTCTTTTTCTTGACCCTTTGATGAGCTCTGGTTTGTATTTTTCTTCTGGAGTCATAGAATAAATCATCGTTTCCATTTGTGACAATAGTTTTTCATTTATATTGTTATGAATATGTTCAAATGTTTTTTGATTTCGAGGTAATTTTTTTAATATTGAAGAAATGTTTCCAATTTTTTTAATTTGTTTTATTTGAATTAATAAATCATTGTAATTAAATTTATCTTGATTTTTCACAGAGTTAGTTAATTGTTTAATATTTTTTTTGCTTATTTTGTTTTCAATATTTTCGATCAGTGATAATACATCTCCCATTCCAAGAATTCGAGTAACAATTCTATTTGGGTAGAATATCTCAAATTCGTTTAGTTTCTCACCTGTACTTATAAATTTAATTGGTTTTTTTGTAA
Organism: Buchnera aphidicola (Nurudea shiraii); assembly: GCA_039829955.1. NCBI lineage: Bacteria > Pseudomonadati > Pseudomonadota > Gammaproteobacteria > Enterobacterales > Erwiniaceae > Buchnera > Buchnera aphidicola. The sequence goes on along the minus strand of CP140035.1, from coordinate 408,217 downwards.
TATATTTCATTGAAAATATAATACCTGCTCTACAATCGCTATCTGTTTTTGTTATGATAAATCCAGTAATAGGCAAACTTTTGTTAAACGTATGAGCTATGTTTGTAGCATCTTGACCTATCATTGCATCAATTACTAGCAAAGTTTCTGTAGGTTTAATTGTTTTGTTTATTTGTATTATTTCATGCATCATTGTTTGATTTACATGAAGACGTCCGGCTGTGTCTACTAATAATACATCGTATAGTTTTAATTTAGAAAATTGTAACGCTGATCTAACTATTTTTATTGGATCTTCATTCATGTTAGAAGGATAAAAGTCAATTTTAGCTTGTTTTGAAAGTATTTCTAGTTGTTTAATGGCTGCGGGTCGATAAGTATCTGCAGACACTGCTAGTATTTTTTTATTATTATTATTTTTAATAAAACTTCCTAATTTAGCTATGCTAGTTGTTTTTCCTTGTCCTTGTAATCCGACTAACATGATTATTGTTGGAATTTTATTAGATAAATTTAAAGAACTATTATTTTCTCCTAATATTGATATTAATTCTTTTTTAACTATCTTTATTAGTTCTTGTCCTGGAGTAAAACTTGTACTTACATTATTTCCTATGGATTTTTTTGATACAAAATTTATAAAATCTTGAACTACTGATAATGTTACATCTGCTTCTAATAAAGTTATTCTTATTTCTCTTAATGCTTCTTTTATATTTGATTCAGTCAATGTTCCTTTTCTTGAAAGCTTATTAAAAATTTTTACAAATTTGTTAGTTAAAATACTAAACATAATGTGTTCTCTATGATTAATTTAGAAAGATTTTAAATAATTTATTACATAAATAAAGTTTTGATTATATTTATATTTTTTGTTTTTAATATATTTAATTAAATAATAGCTATTATTTTTATAAAGTAAAATATATTTTTGAATATTTTGTTAAACATGTAAAATAATTAAATTTTATTTTTTAAACATTTTTGATTGATTTTTAGGCAAAATATTATAAATAATTTTTCAATATCTTTTGACTTAAGAAAATATGTAAAGTATGTAAGTTAAATTTTTTAAAGTTATTGTATGTGCTCTATTTTTTAATTGAAGTTAAAATAGAGCTGTTTTTATGTTTGAAGCTCATTAGGATAAAACTTTTTTAGTTATTTAGATATTTATCTTCAGGATAGCATCCTAATATCTTAATTGAGGTGATGTTTTTTAGTTTTTTAAGAGCTTTCTGCATTTGACTAGTATTAATATTATTTTTGATATCAATAAAAATTTTTGCATTTTTAGATGATTGAGAATATATATGAGATTTTAATCTTTTTATTTCTAAATTGTGTTCTTTGAGTATGTTTTTTACTTTTATGATTAAATTTTTATTTTCTCCACTTGAAATCATAATAGTTGTAATAGATTGAATATTAATAGGTACATTTTGTTTTTTTTTTCTTAGTATTATAAATCTAGTTATATTTTTTTCTAAATTAGAAATGTTTTTAGCTATAATTTTTAATTTGTATATTTTTGCGCATGATTCACTTCCTAACGCTGCAAATGTATAGTTTTCGTCATTGGAAAGTTGTTGCACTGCATGAATAGTACTATCAGTATATTTTAAACTCCAGTGAGGAAAATATTTAACAAATTTACTACATTGCATAAAAGGTTGTCTATGACTATAGACAGTTTCAATATTTATAAATTGAGTTTTGCGTTGAGATAAAAGACAGTGATTTATAGAAATGTTAATTTCACTAATGATAAATAATTTGGTATTTTTAAGTAAATTATATGTTTCATCAATATATCCTGAAGAGTTATTTTCTATTGGGAGTATTGCATAATCAGATTTTTTATTTTCAACACTATCTATAATTTCTTGAAAGTTGTTGTAATAATTTTTAGAAAAAAATTCGAAATTTCTTTCGGAATATTTTTGAACAGCATAGTAAGAATATGATCCTAAATTGCCTAGTAAAGAAAAACTTTTTAGTTCTTCTTTTTTTTGGTAATTGTTTTCTATCCAAGCTTTTTGGATAGAAATTGAATTTTTTATGATAACTTGAAATATTTCATAAATATAATTATAATCAAGATTGTATTTTTTTCCGAGTTTTGTAATATTATTTAATAATAACTGCTCTCTTTTTATATCTCTTATCGGATATTTTTTTTTTATTTTTATTTTTGCTATTTTTGTTGCTATCGTATTCCTTTTGTAAAGTAAAGTAACAAGATCATAATCTAAAGTATTAATGATATTTCGTAATGTTAACAAAGTTTTTTTAGATTTCATATTCATTGCCTTTTACAGTGATCTTAAACATATAATTTTAAGATAAATGACATTTATTTTTGTTTTTAACAATTAATTATTTTAAATATTAATAAAATGACAGTGATATTAAATTAGAATTATAAAAATTTTTTAGTTTATAGTTCTTATATAATATTAAAGTATTATGAGAAGTTTAATATAAGATATATTTACTTCAATAACTTTATTATTATTTTAATTTAGTTTTAGAATTATGTTCGAATTTTATTTAAATTACATCAATTTTATTTATAGTTATAATTATGTTTCATTACTTTTAAAATGCTATTAAATTATTAATATTTAAGATATTATTTACAATATAAAGTTTTTATGAAAATTTAAAGAAAACAATTTTATTTGGATAATTAATTATGAAAAGTTATTCTGCTAAACATGAAAATATACGAAGATCTTGGTATTGTATTGATGCTACTGGAAAAATTTTAGGAAGGTTAGCTTCTTTTATTGCCAGTCGATTGCGTGGAAAAAATAAAGTAGAATATACTCCACATGTTGATGTAGGTGACTACTTAATTGTTATTAATGCCAGTAAAATAATAGTTACTGGGAAAAAATATACTAATAAAGTCTACTATCGTCATACAGGTTATATAGGTGGAATTAAAAAAGTAATTTTAAAAGATATGATGCGTGATTTTCCTACTAGAGTAATTGAGATAGCTGTAAAAGGTATGCTTCCAAAAGGTCCTCTTGGCCGAAAAATGTTTAAAAAACTCAAAGTATATTCTAATGAAAGTCATGCTCACATAGCACAAAATCCTGATATATTAACGGTTTAGTAAGGAGGAAGTACTGGTAATGAGTCAAATGTATAATTATGGTACTGGTCGCAGAAAAAGTTCTTCTGCTCGTGTTTTTCTAAGTTCTGGAACTGGAAAAATAATAATTAATAATCGTATATTAGAAAGTTATTTTTGTCGCAAAACAACTATTATGATAATAAAACAACCTTTAGAACTTGTTGATATGTTATATAAATGTAATTTATACATTACTGTAAAAGGTGGGGGAATTTCAGGACAAGTTGGTGCTATTCGCCATGGTATTACTCGTGCTTTAATAGATTTTGATTCTTCTTTTAGAAGCGAGTTAAGAAAATCTGGATTTGTTACTCGTGATTCTCGTAAAGTAGAGAGAAAGAAAGTAGGATTTAGAAAATCAAGAAAACGTCCTCAATTTTCTAAACGTTAATATTTTATTACATTAAGATAGTGTTACAATTGTAAATATTAGTTGCCCGGAATGAAACCGGGTTATTCTCATTATTTAATGAGACATATTCTAAATTTGGACATTCCATATGTAGTTATATATGCGTCTAAAATTTTATTAATTATTTAAATTTATTGAATACATTAAATATATTGTGTATTTAAAATGAAGGAAAATCTTTTTTATTTTTATATTAAATTTTATGTTTTAGAAGTTAATTTTTTTAAAAATTTTGAAATATCTTGACACATTTTTTTAATCCCATTGTTTTTAATGGATGAGATTAAATATAATGGTTGTATATTTTTTAAATTATTTTTTACAAATGTAACAACGTTATTAATTTCATTTTTTTTTAATAAATCAATTTTATTAAAGACAATCCAAGTTGGTTTTTTACATAGAAATCTATTATAGTTTTGTATTTCTTTTAGTATGGTTTTGATATTTTTTAAAATATTAGATTTTTTTTTAATAGAAATATCAATAATATGAAGTAATAAGTGACATCTTTCTAAATGTTTCAAAAATTTAATTCCAAGTCCATAGCCTTTTGATGCTCCTGTAATTAAACCAGGTATATCGGCGATTACGAATTTTTTGTGTTTTTTAATTTTTACAGTTCCTAATACTGGTTGAAGTGTTGTAAAAGGATAGTTTGCTATTTTAGTTTTTGCTTGAGATACGTGGCTTACTAAAGTAGATTTTCCAGAATTAGGTAGACCTAATGTGCCTACATCAGCTAGTAATATCAATTCTAATTTAATTTTTCTTTCTTCTCCTTTAGTTCCAGAAGTACATTTTCTAGGTGTTCTATTAGTTGAAGATTTAAATCTTGTATTACCTAATCCATGCCAGCCACCTTTAGCTATTAAAACATATTTGTTGTCATCTATTATATCTTCTATTATTTCATTCGTATCATTATTAATAATTCTTGTTCCTATTGGTACTTGAATTGTTATATCTTTTCCTTTTTTTCCAGATTTTTTTTTGTTTCTTCCATTTTCACCATTATTAGCTTTAAAATATTTTTTATATTTAAAATCAATTAAAGTATTTAAGTTTCTAGTTGATTTTATCCAAACATGGCCTCCGTTTCCTCCATCTCCTCCATCAGGTCCTCCTTTTGGAATATACTTCTCTCTTCTAAAACTAATACATCCATTTCCTCCATTTCCTGCAATAACGTTAATTATTACTTGATCTAAAAATTTCATTTTTAGTATCCTTAAATGTTTTTGTAAAACGGTTTGTATTATATTCATTCGAAAAAGTAGTTTTAGAATTTAATTTAATTTCATGTACAAACTAAGATGTATTTATAGAAACATTACTTTATTTGTACATGAAATTAAGAATTATGACTAGATTGGAATAACATTAATATATTTTTTACATTTTTTTCCTTTTACTTGAAATTTTACTTTTCCATGTAAAGTTGAAAATAAGCTATGGTCTCTTCCGCATTTTACATTTTTTCCAGCATGAAATTTAGTTCCTCTTTGACGAACTATAATGCTTCCAGAAGGTATTGTTTCACCTTCAAAATGTTTTACACCCAATCTTTTTGAATGAGAATCTCTTCCATTTCTAGTTGATCCCCCTGCTTTTTTATGAGCCATATTTATTCCTTATTTTTGCAAATATTTGTAATTAAAATTTTAGTAAAATGTTGACGATGACCTTGTTGTTTTTTAGAGTGTTTTCTTCGATTAAATTTTATAATTTTAACTTTTTTATCACGTCCATGATTTTTAATGTTTGCTAATATAAAAAATTTAAGAAGTTCTTTTTTCTCTATAGTGATTTTATTTCCATCAGAGATCATTAAAATATTGTCAATTTTTATTTCTTGTTTTAAACTACAATTTAGTTTTTCTAATTTAATGATTTTTCCTGATTCAGCTTTGTATTGTTTTCCGCCATGTGTAAAAATTGCGTACATGCATTTGTTCCATTTAGTTTTATGTAAGAATTATATTTTGAATATTGATTGAATTAGAATTTTAAAATTTTTAATATACTTTTATATGCATTTTACATATATATCAGAAATAAATTAATTAAAATATTTTTTAAAATAAACAATACATTTTAGAATGTTATCAAAATAATTTTCAACGAATTTAATGATAAATATTCTAAGATATAATACAATAGCATTGTAAATATAGCTTAATGTTATATGTATCTATGTTTACAAAATACCAAAATTTATAAATTTTAAACGTTAGAGATTGAAAATATGTAACACTTATATATGTTTTATATTAGCTCCTAATGTTTTTAGTTTCTTAAAAAATTTTTCGTATCCTCTTTTTACAATATGAGAATTTTTTACAGTTGTCTTTCCATATGCAATACATCCAGCTAATATTAAACTAGCAGATCCTCTTAAATCTGATGCAATTATTTCCGCTGATTTTAATTTTTTTACACCATAACATGTAATGGAATTTTTTCTAATTTTTGCTATTGCGCCCATTTTTTTGAGTTCTTGAACATATATAAAACGATTTTCAAATATAGTTTCAGTTACTATACTAGTACCATAAGATATTAGGTTTAACAATGTAAATTGTGCTTGCATATCTGTAGGAAAGCCTGGATATGGAGAAGTTATAATGTTAGTAGCTTTAAGATATCTATTGGTCATATTCAAGCTAATCCAGTCATTTCCAGTTTGTATTATAGCTCCTGTTTGAGTTAATTTTTTTAATAAAAATGTTAACATTTTTGGTCTGGTATTATAACAAATAACATTTCCATGAGAAATAGCTGCTGCTATTAAGAAAGTTCCTGTTTCAATTCTGTCTGGTATAATTTTATATTTTCCTCCATAAAGTTTGGAAACTCCTTGTATGATAATTTTTGTGCTACCTGCTCCTATAATTTTAGCTCCTAAGTTGTTAAGAAAGTTTGCAACGTCAATAATTTCTGGTTCTAGTGCAGCATTAGAAATTATAGTTATTCCAAGAGCTAAAGTAGCTGTGCTCATAATTGTAATGGTAGCTCCTACGCTGTATTTTGAAAGTATGATGTTAGTTCCTTTTAACTTTCCTGTTACCATTCCAATTATGTAGTTATCATATACAGTAATATTAGCTCCTAATTTAGTTAATCCAAAAATGTGTAAATTAATTTTTCTTTTTCCTATGTCACATCCTCCAGGAAAAAATACTTTTGCGTATCCAAATCTTGCTAGTAAGGGACCTAATATCCAAATAGAAGCGCGTGTTTTTTTAGTAATATATTGAGGAATTGTACAAAGTTTTGCTTGATTAGCATTAAGATATATTTCTTTTTTAATTTTTACTTCAACTCCTAGTTTTTCTAGCATTTTTATTACATTTATGGTGTCTTGAATTTTTGGAATATTATGTAGTTCTATCGGTTCTTTAGATAATATAGATATTAATAATATAGGCAAAGCAGAATTCTTAGAACCAGATATTTTAATTTCTCCAAAAAGGTTAGTTGGTCCAGTTATATAGCATGTTTTCATTTTTTAGTAATTTTTTTATTTTTCCATTCTTGTATAGAATATGTTTTTATTGAAATGGAATGAATTTTGTTTTCTGTAATATAATTCATTAATTGTGTATAGATTATTTTTTGTTTTTCTACTTCACTTTTATTTTGAAAAATATTATCAATGGCTATTATTTCTAGATGTTTTGTGTCCCCTTTTACTTTAATTTCTTTGAGAGACAGAGATGTTTTTAATAAATTTTGAATTTCTTTCGTAATCATAAATTTCGTCCCGTTTAATTTTAGTGTAATAACATGTCTTATTAATATAGCTTTTTGTTATGACAAAACATATGATTATATTTTAACATTGATATTTTTAAAATGCATTTTAAAATTGAAGTTTTAATTTCTTAAATTATCTCAATTTTGTTAATGTAATTATTTTGGTAATCTATTTAAGATTTTGTTAACCTTTTTGGTTATTTTTAATAATATTTAAATATTGTTTAATGATTATCACTACACGTTTTAATTGCAATTAAATTGAATTCACTGCTATTTTATAAAACAAATGTAACTTTTTGAGCTTTAATTTTTTAAAATTTTAAGATTATGTGTTTTAATTATAACAAATTTTAAAGATGTTTTGAATGTAAAGTTAACTTTAATAGTATTTTGGAATTTATTTTAAAGTATATTTAAAGGAATTAATATGAATGATTTAAATCCAATGACGGCATCAGGTATTAAAAAGCTTAAAAAAGAATTAGATATTCTCAAAAGGATAAAAAGACCTAAAATTATAGCTTCTATTATAGAGGCTAGACAACATGGTGATTTAAAGGAGAATGCAGAATATCATGCAGCAAAAGAAGAACAGAGTTTTTGCGAAGGAAGGATTAAAGAAATTGAATTAAAACTGTCTAGAGCTCAAATAATTGACGTTTCTCGTTTGAAAAACAATGGAACTATTGTGTTTGGTTCTACAGTGACTATACTTAACCTAAGTACTACAAAAAGGTTCATATATAAAATTGTAGGAGATGACGAATCAAACTTTAAATTAAATTTAATTTCTATTAATTCTCCTATGGCTCGAGGATTAATTGGAAAAAAAATTAATGATATTTCTATAATTCACACTCCTTCAGGGAATGTAAGATATAAAATAGAAAATATAGAGTATATTTGATATAATTTTAACTATATCATTTTAATTTTCTACGATTAGTAAGAACGTTATATCTTTGTTGAAGTAAAATAGCCTTATTCTCTTTGAGAAAAGTTTTACTTTGATATAATATGTTTCAATATTATAAATATAATTAATTAGTATTAAAATATTGTGCTATTTTATTAAAAATTTTTAATATGTTTTTATGTTTGTTTTATGATTTCTAAAAGGTTTTTTTAAAATTTTAATATTTTGTAAGCACATATTATTGTTCACGTTAAATTATACATAATTATTTTTAAAAGTGGTTTTAATGTCAAAGCCAAGCTCTTTAAGTTCAAAAAAATGGATAAGACGGCATATTCAAGATCAGTATGTTATTATGGCTCATAAGAACAATATTCGTTCTCGATCTTATTTTAAGTTAGATCAGATTCATAGTACTATTAAATTATTTAAAAAAGGTATGCAAGTTGTTGATTTAGGTTCTTCTCCAGGTGGTTGGTCACAATATGCTAGTGAAAAAGTAGGAAAAAGGGGACGTATTATTGCATGTGATATGTTACCTATGATGCCAATTAAGGCTGTATCTTTTATTCAAGGAGACATTAGAAATCGTAGTTTTTTAAATTTTTTTTTGTCTCATTTAAATAATACAAAAATAGATTTAATTATGTCAGATATGTCTCCTAATATGAGTGGGTTTCATTGCATTGACCATTGTCGTTTTATAAATTTAAATAAGTTAGTTTTAAAGATATCTAAAAAAATATTATCAAACAATGGAATTGTATTAGTAAAGTCATTTCATGGAAGTCAGTTTAATATATTGGTCAAAAAATTTTTTGATTTTTTTATTAAAGTAAAAATCTTTAAACCACAAGCTTCTCGCACAAATTCTAGAGAAGTATATATTATAGCGTTTGGACGAAAAATATAGTTTTTAATATTTTTGTTTAATAGTCTTAAATTTATGAGGTTAATCTCTTGAGTGATATGGTTAAGAATTTGATTCTTTGGTTAGTAATTGCAGTTATATTAATGTCTATATTTCAAAATTTTAGCTCTATTAATTCGAGTTATAGAAAAGTTGATTATTCTACTTTTTTATCAGAAGTAAATCAAGATCAAATTCGTGAAACGCATATTAATGGTCGTGAAATTAGTGTAATAAAAAAAGATAATACAAAATATGTAACTTATGTTCCTATGAATGATCCTAAGTTGCTTGACACCTTATTAGTAAAAAACGTTAAGATTACAGGAGAGGTACAAGAAGAGCCGAGTTTTCTAACTTCTATCTTTATTTCATGGTTTCCCATGTTGTTGTTAATTGGAATCTGGGTCTTTTTTATGCGTCAAATGCAATTTGGTGGTGGAAAGGGTGCCATGTCTTTTGGAAAAAGTAAAGCTAGGATGTTATCTGAAGATCAAATAACTATAACTTTTTCTGATGTTGCTGGTTGTGATGAAGCAAAATCTGAAGTAAAAGAGTTAGTTGATTATCTTAGAGAACCTAGTAGATTTCAGAAATTAGGTGGAAAAATTCCAAAAGGGGTGTTAATGATTGGCCCTCCAGGAACTGGAAAAACTTTGTTAGCGAAAGCTATTGCAGGTGAAGCTAAAGTTCCTTTTTTTACTATTTCTGGATCTGATTTTGTAGAAATGTTTGTAGGAGTAGGAGCATCAAGAGTGCGTGATATGTTTGAGCATTCTAGAAAGTCTGCTCCATGTATAATCTTTATCGATGAAATAGATGCAGTAGGTAGACAAAGAGGTACTGGACTAGGAGGTGGTCATGATGAGCGTGAGCAAACATTAAATCAAATGTTAGTAGAAATGGATGGTTTTGATGGTAATGAAGGAATAATTCTAATTGCTGCCACGAATCGACCAGATGTTTTAGATCCTGCTCTTTTAAGACCTGGGAGGTTTGATCGTCAAATTTTTGTAGCATTACCTGATATTAGAGGGCGTTCTCACATACTTAAGGTTCATATGAAAAGAGTACCTTTAGATGCTGATGTGGATTCTATGATTATTGCTCGAGGAACACCTGGATTTTCTGGGGCTGATTTAGCAAATTTAGTTAATGAAGCAGCATTATCAGCGGCTAGGACTAACAGTCAAGTAGTATCTATGTTAGATTTTGAAAAAGCGAAAGATAAAATTGTCATGGGAACCGAAAGAAAGTCTATGGTAATAACAAAGAAACAACGTGAATCTACAGCGTACCATGAAGCAGGTCATGTTATTGTAGGTAGATTAGTTCCAGAGCATGATCCCGTGCATAAAGTAACTATTATTCCTAGAGGGAGAGCATTAGGGGTGACTTTCTTTTTACCAAAAGATGATATATTAAGTATTAGTAAAAATAAATTAGAAAGTCAAATATCTACTTTATATGGAGGTAGACTAGCAGAAGAAATAATTTATGGTATTGAGAACGTTTCTACTGGTGCTTTTAATGATATAAAAATTGCAACACGTTTAGCTAGAAATATGATTACTCAATGGGGATTTTCAAAAAAATTAGGTCCTCTTCTATATTCTGAAGAAGAAGGAGAAATATTTTTGGGAAAAACAGTAGTAAAATCAAAACATATGTCAAATGAAACAGCAAGAATTATTGATGAAGAAGTAAAATTGTTAATAGAAAAAAACTACCAAAGAGCTAGAACTATATTATACGACAATTTAGATATACTTCATGCAATGAAAGATGCATTGATCAAATATGAAACAATTGATTGTAATCAAATTAATGATTTAATGGAACGAAAATCTATGAGAATTCCGGCAGGATGGCACGAGAATAACAATTAAAATGGTGTTTCTAAAAAGTTATATTTGTAACTTTAATATAGTTTTAGTATGTATTTAGTTTTTTGTAACATAGTTAATTTTATTTCTCAAATTAATTTAAGTTTATAAAAAATTTATATGTAGAAATTTTTTAATATTGTGCGCTATCTCTTAAGTTTAAATTAATATTGAGAGATAGCTTGAAATTCGATATACAATAAATGTTGTAGAAGTGAGATTGTAAAAAAATAGTTTTATGTGTTTAAAGTATTTTAAAATAATTGTAGAAAATTAAAAATTTTATATATTTACGTTTGAATGTATAAGTTATAATCATTTGTTATTATATAATAATTTATATTATTAACTATAGGATGCACATTTGAATATTGGAAAGTATTTTGGAACTGATGGTATTCGAGGGAAAGTTGGTGAATTTCCTATTACTCCTGATTTTTTCTTAAAATTTGGATTTATTTTAGGAAATTTGCTTTTTAGGCATAGTCGAAAAAAGGTAATAGTTGGAATAGATACTCGTAAGTCTAGTTTTGCATTAGAAGCAGCATTAAATTCAGGATTATCTACTTCTGGAGTTTCTGTTATATCTTTAGGGAGAATTTCTACTCCAGCTGTAGGATATTTAACAAAATTACTTAAATTAGAATTAGGGATAATAATATCGGCTTCGCATAATTTATTTCAAGATAATGGTATAAAATTATTTTTTAAAAATGGTGTTAAAATTTCTTCTAAATTAAAAAAAATTGAGAATAGTTTAGGAAAACCTTTTTCTTTTAAAAATTTATCTAATTTTTCTTCTATTAAAAGAGCATATTCTATTCATAAAAAATATATTACATTCTGTAAATCATTATTTCCAAGATGTTTTAGTTTAAAAAATTTTAAAATTGTATTAGATTGCGCTAATGGTTCTACTTATAAAATAGCTCCTAAGATTTTTAGAGATTTTGGTGCACGTTTGAGAGTTATTTTTGCATCTCCAAATGGATATAACATTAATAAAAATTGTGGATCAGTAAATACAAATAATTTAAAAAACATAGTATTACTTGAAAAAGCAGATTTTGGATTAGCGTTGGATGGTGATGGTGATCGTGTAATTATGATTGATCATTTAGGAAATAAAGTAGATGGTGATAAAATTCTATATATATTAGCAAAATTTTATTTGTTTCGACATTTTAAAAAAGAAGGCGTAGTTGTAACAAAAATGAGTAATCGAGGATTATTGATAGGATTAAAAAAATTAGGTATTCCGTTTGCTATATCAAAAGTAGGTGATGTAAATGTAATAAAAAAGTTGAAAGACAAGAATTGGAGATTTGGTGCAGAAAGTTCTGGACATGTTATTATGTTGGATAAATTGCCGTTTTGTGATGGAATAGTGACTAGTTTGCAAATTATAAAAATTATGATTGATTATCGTATGAACCTTTTTGAATTATGCTCTGAAATACGGTTTTTTCCTTTTGTAATGATTAATATAAAGTTTGAAAGACAAAATTATCTTTTAAAGTATGAAAAAATACGAATTTTAATTTTTAAATATCAAAATATTTTGAGTAAATTTGGGAGGATCTATTTAAGAGAATCAGGAACGGAGACATGTTTTAGAATAATAGTAGAAGACGAAGATAAAAATGTTGTTAAGTATATATCTGATCAAATAAAAGAAAAGGTAAAACATATTGGAATTTAAAACAGTATTATTGATTTTTAAAATTTGAAGTTTTTTAAAATATATAAATTTTAGCTTTTAAATATTAGTTTTAATGTGGAATTTTATAAAGTTTAGGAATGATGTATGTATAATTTTTTTGTATGTGTTTTTATTTTTATTTGTATTTTTCTTGTTGTTTTAATTATGGTTCAAAATGATCAGGATGGTGATTCATATTCTAGTTCTATATCAGGATCTCGCAATCGTGAAATCACTTATTATAGCGATAACACATTAACTAAAGTGATAGGTATATTTGCTTTTTTATTTTTTTTGATTAGTTTAATAATATGTAATATTAGTTACAATACTATTGTATAATTATAAAAATATATTTTAAAAAGTTTTTAAATTTAAATTAATGATGCCGAGGTGGTGGAACAGGTAAACACGCTATCTTGAGGGGATAGTACTTAATTTCTTAGTTTGCGGGTTCGAGTCCCGTCCTCGGTAGAAACAATTCTATTATTATTTTTAATTTTTCTTTGTATGTTTGTCTGAATATAACAAAATCTCTGTAAATGGAGATTTTGTTATATTCAGACAAACATACAAAGAAAAATTAAAAATAATAATAGAATTGTTTCTAAATTTTAAAAATCCATAAAAATAATTATTTTTAAATATTACATGTGAGTTTATGAAATATTTATAAATTATTATAATAAATATATTTTTATTTTAGAGGTATGCATAATACAGTAATTTTAATTCCACAATGTTATTATATAAATTGAGGTAAAACTAAGATGAATAAAGAAATCTTAGCTGTTGTGGAAGTTGTTTCTAATGAGAAATCTTTATCACGTGAAAAAATTTTTGAGGTTTTAGAAAGTGCGTTAGCAATAGCAACTAAAAAGAAACACAATCAAGATATTAATGTTCGAGTGAAAATTAATCGAAAAGATGGAAGTTTTGAAACATTTCGTCGTTGGCTAGTTGTTAACGAGGTATTACATCCGACAAAAGAAATTACATTAGAAGCTGCTCGTTTTGAAAATGACTTAATAAAAGTTAATGATTATATAGAAGATAAAATGTCATCAGTTACATTTGATAGAATAACTACTCAAACAGCAAAACAAGTTATTGTTCAAAAAGTAAGAGAAGCAGAAAGAGCAATGATCGTAGATCAATTTAGAAATCATTCTGGAGAGATTATAACAGGAATAGTAAAAAAAATTCATAGAGATAGTATCACTTTAGATTTAGGTAATAATGCTTCGGCATTGATTCTTAAAGAAGATATGTTACCAAGAGAGAATTTCAGAATAGGTGATCGTATTAAAGGTGTTCTTTATGCAGTTCATCCTGAATCAAAAGGTGCTCAATTATTTGTAAGTAGATCAAAACCTGAAATGTTAATCGAATTATTTAAAATTGAAGTTCCAGAAATAGGAGAAAAAATTATCGAAATTAAAGCAGCAGCTCGTGATCCAGGGTCAAGAGCTAAAATTGCGGTAAAGAGTAATGATAAAAGAATAGATCCAGTGGGAGCATGTGTTGGGATGAGAGGAGCCCGAGTTCAAGCAGTATCTAGTGAATTATGTGGTGAACGTATTGATATAGTGCTTTGGGATGATGATCCTGCTCAATTTGTTATTAACTCTATGGCTCCAGCTGATGTTTCTTCTATTGTAATGGATGAAGACAAACACACTATGGATATTGCTGTACATTCTGGAAACTTAGCGCAAGCTATTGGAAGAAATGGACAAAATGTTAGATTAGCTTCTCATTTAAGCGGATGGGAAATTAATGTTATGACAATTGATGATTTAACATTAAAACATCAAAAAGAAGTTGATAAAATTTTGAATGTTTTTAAAAAATACTTAAAAATAGATGAAAAAATTTTAAAGATTTTAATTAGAGAAGGTTTTTCTTCATTAGAAGAATTAGTTTATGTTCCAATTGAAGAATTACTCAATGTTAGTGGTGTTGATAAAAAGTTAGCTTCTTTAATTCGAGAAGAAGCAAGAAAATCTTTAATTCTAATGCAGGAAGAAAATAAAAAAGGACCAGAACAAAAAGAGCCAGAACCAGAATTATTAAAATTGAAAGGAATAAATAAAATAATAGCTTTTAAATTAGTAAAGAAAAATATTTTTAATTTAGAAGAACTTGCTGATCAAAGTGTAGATGATCTAATCGATATTGAAGAACTCAACATGAAAACTGCTGGTGATTTAATTATGGAAGCGCGTAATATATGTTGGTTTAGTGATAAGACTTAAGAAGGAATCAATATAATTATGGAAATTAAAATAGAAAAATTAGCTAATGAAATGAAAATTTCAATAGAAAAGTTAATACAACAATGTAAAAAAGCCGGAATTATAAAAACAAAATATAATTACATTTCGAAATACGAAAAAAAAGTTTTAGAAGAATATTTAAAAAATATTAATTCTATTTCTAAAAATACATTAATTTTAAAAAGGAAAACTAGAAGTACTCTAAGTATACCTAATTCAGGGGGAAAAAATAAGTACATACATGTTGAAATTAGAAAAAAGAAAATATATTCAAAATGTGATGAAACATTAAAAAGTAAAACATTAAAAACTACTAACGAAATAGTTAAAAAAAATTTAAATAATGTTCAATTAACTCGAAATCAAAATAATAGAAATAAAGATCATTCTTATAAGAATAGCTTTCAAGATGGTCGTATTTTAAGTAGTTCACACAAAATGTTTGAAAATAATAAAAGAAAAATATCTAATATTCCTAATCTTGTTGGAAACAAAAAAATATTTTTAAAAAAAACGAAATTAAAGAGTAACTTAAGTGTACAAAACTTTGATATTGAAAAAAAACAAGCAAATAAAAATAATAATAAAGGAAAGTTTTTAACAAATGATAAACGTCATGTTAAGAAACACATATTTCAAACTGATTATATAAATAATAGTGTTAATAACAATATTACATTTAATACTCGATTAAACGATAAAAAAAATAAAATAAAAGTACATCGTCAAAAAAATATTGAAAGAACAAAAAATTTAGAAAATATAAGAAAATCTGTTCGTGTACAAAAAAATAATGAACACTATAAAAATAGTACATTAAAGCAAATCTTTAAAAAACCATCTTCTATAGTGAATAGAAATGTAACCATTGGAAGTATTATTACGATATCTGAATTAGCCAATAAAATGGCAATAAAAAGTTCTAAATTGATTAATGTTATGACCCAACTAGGTTACATAATAACAACTGCTCATCAAAGTTTAGATAGAGATATAGCACAATTAGTAGCAGAAGAAATGGGACATAAAGTTACCATATGTTATGAAAATGAATTAGAAAAAAAAATTATGGAAAATCGTAATGTTAATAAGAAAAATGTAGAAACCCGTCCTCCTATAGTAACTATTATGGGTCATGTTGATCACGGAAAGACATCATTGTTAGATTATATTAGACTAACTAAAGTTGCTTCTCAAGAATCAGGAGGGATAACACAACATATAGGTGCTTATCATATTACAGTAAATAATAAAATTATTACGTTTTTAGATACTCCGGGTCATGCAGCTTTTACTGCTATGAGAGCTCGAGGTGCAAAGGTTACTGATATAGTAGTGTTAGTAGTAGCTGCAGATGATGGTGTTAAGCCTCAAACAATAGAAGCAATACAACATGCTAAAGCAGCATCTGTACCTATATTAGTAGCAATAAACAAAATAGATAAATTGGACTCAGAACCTGAAAAAGTTAAAAATGAACTAATAAAACATAACATTGTTCCAGAAGAATGGGGCGGTGAAAATATTTTTGTTCATATTTCAGCTAAATCAGGTGAAGGTATTGAAGATTTGTTAAAATCTATTTTAATACAGTCTGAAATGTTAGAATTAAAAGCAACGTTTGAAGGTATGGCTACAGGATCGGTAATTGAAGCATCTTTGGATAAAGGAAATGGACCTAGTGCTACTATTTTAATACAAGAAGGTACATTAAATAAAGGAGATATAGTACTATGTGGATTAGAATATGGGAAAATTCGCGTTATGAAAGATTTAAAAAATAAAGAAATTCAATCCGCTAGTCCTTCTATTCCAGTTAAAATTTTAGGATTGTCAGGAATTCCTATTTCTGGAGACAAAATTATCGTAGTTAAACATGAAAAAGATGCTAGAGAAGTGGCTTTATATCGTCAAAAAAAAATTAAAGAAAATCTTTTTTCTAATAAAAAAGATTTTAAATTATCTGATATCTTTAAAAATATAAAACGGGATAATTTATTGAATTTTAACATTATTTTAAAGTCAGATGTTCAAGGATCTTTAGAAGCTATCTCTAATTCTTTACAGGAATTATCTAACAAGGATATAAAAGTAAAAATTATAGGAAAAGGAGTAGGGAATATTACAGAAACTGATGCATCATTAGCGTTAGCTTCAAATTCTATTATTATAGGATTTAATGTTAAACTTGAATCTTCTGCAAAACGGATTATTGAAGTAGAAAATTTGAATTGTCGATGTTATTCAGTAATATATCATATTTTTGATGAAGTTAAAAAAGCTATGCATGGAATGAAGTCTCCTAAGCATAAAAAGAAAACTTTAGGATTAGCTAAAGTAAGAAATACGTTTAAATCTCGAAAATTTGGAAATATAGCTGGATGTACAGTACTTGAAGGCATAATTCGACGAAATGATTTAATTCAAATAATAAGAAATAACAAAGTAATTTATAATGGAGAGTTAGAATCTTTAAAAAGATTTAAAGAAGATGTAAATAAAGTAAAAAAGGGAATAGAATGTGGTATCGGAATAAAAAATTATAATGATATTTGTATTAATGATTTAATAGAAGCGTTTTGTACGTTAGAAATTAAATAAAACATAAATATTGTTAATTTTCTAATTTTTAAGAAATGATTGGAGAGCATTTTAAATGTTACAGTCTAACCGTTCTCTTCGTGTATCAAAAGAACTAAAAAAAGAAATTTCATGGGTTATTAAACATTTCTTAGGAAATTTTTTTTTAAAATTTTTAATAACAGTTTCGGAAGTACAAGTTTCTCGAGATTTAAACTATTCCAAAGTATATATTAGTGTTTTTAATACAGATACAATGTTTTCTTCCAGTGAGGTTATTTCGAAACTACAAAAATCTGCATCCTATATCAGATATATATTAGCTAAGAGAATTTTTTTAAGAGTTGTTCCTGTTTTAAGTTTTTTTTATGATGATTCATTAATAAAAGGTATAAGAATGAATAATTTGATAAACAAGTCTTTATTGCATGAAGCAAAAAAAAAGCTTTAACGTTAAGGATAGTTAAATGTCTTTAAATGTATTTAAAAGAATTAATGGCATTATATTAATAAACAAGCCTAGCGGTTTTTCTTCTAATGGTATTTTACAGAAAGTAAAAAAGATATTAAATATAAAAAAAGCAGGACATACAGGATCATTAGATCCTATTGCTACAGGAATGTTACCAATTTGTTGTGGAGAAGCAACTAAATTTTCCCAGTTTTTATTTAAAGCTAGAAAACATTATTGTGTTTTAGCTAAATTAGGGCAAACTACAGATACATCAGATTCCGAAGGTAAAATTATTAGAACGAGAACAGTAAATTTTGTATTTCAAAAGTTAGTTGAAGTTTTAAATTCTTTTCGAGGGGAAATTCAACAAACTCCTTCAATGTATTCCGCCATAAAATATAAAGGTAAATCGTTATATAAATATGCTCGAAGAGGAATTATCGTTCCTAGAAAAAGTCGAAAAATTACTATTTATCAATTGAAATATATCAATTATGACAACTGTTTTTTAGAATTAGAAGTAATATGTTCTAAAGGAACGTATATTAGAACTTTAATAGAGGATATAGGAGAATCTTTAGGTTGTGGAGCGCATGTAATTAAATTGCATAGGTTACAAGTAGGGAATTATTTATCTTCTAGTATGGTTACTATAAGTCAACTTAAATCACTAAAGAAATTTGAAATAAAGATTTTTTTTAAAAAATTAAATAAGATTTTGTTTCCTATAGATTCTCCTGTATTAATTTTTCCAGAAATAAATGTATCTGATACAGAAGCGCATACAATAAAAAGTGGAAAAAAAATTAAAGTTGTTTGTAACTCAAATAGTTTATTTTTTCGAATAACACAAGGAAAAGATAAACAATTTATTGGAATAGGAAAAGTTAATAAATGTCGAGAGTTATTTCCTTATCGTTTAGTTTCAGATAATTAGTATTCTGGATATTTTTTACAAGATCTATATAATAGTAATATAATAAATATTAAATATATTTCTTAGTTTTTATTTTTCTGTTAATAGCAAAACATTACATGGAGTATAATAATATGTCTGTAGATATCTTAAAAAAAAATGATTTGATTATAAAATTCGGTATTAACAAAAAAGATAGCGGACGATCTGAGGTACAAATTGCTTTATTAACATATAAAATTAATTGTTTACAAAAACATTTTTTTATTCATAAAAAAGATTTCTGTAGTAGGCGCGGATTACTAAATATGGTATCGCATCGTAGAAAGTTATTAAATTATTTAAAAAATAAAGATACATCACGTTACGTATACATTATTAATCAGTTAAAATTACGTCGTTAAAAATTAAAATTATAAATGTTTTGTTTTAATGCATATATAAAACTATGTTTTTAAAAGGGCAGGTAGCCCTTTTTAAAGATTTTCAGTAAATGTGAAATTTACATAGTAACAATATTTTTAAAAACATTTTATTTTCAAACATTTCATGTGTTTTATTAAATATTTTATATTTTATTTAAAAACAAATAAAATTTTTAATTTTTAAATCATATTTGATAGAAATGTCAATTATAAAATATTAAGGACATTATTTTGTTAAACCCTATTGTACGTAAATTTCAATATGGTCAACATACTGTTACATTAGAAACAGGTGAAATGGCTAGACAAGCCAATGCAGCTGTAATGGCTAGCATGGATGATACTTCGGTATTCGTAACTGTTGTTGGTCAAAAAAAAGTATTATCCGATCAAAAATTTTTTCCGTTGACAGTAAGTTATCAAGAAAGAACTTATGCCGCAGGACGTATTCCTGGTGGTTTTTTTAGGCGTGAAGGTAGACCAAGTGAAAATGAAATATTAATTGCTCGTTTAATTGATCGTCCTATTCGTCCATTGTTTCCAAAAAGATTTTTCGATGAAATACAAATTATTGCTACAGTAGTTTCGTTAAATCCAAAAGTAAATCCTGATATTATTGCGATAATTGGAGCATCTGCTGCACTAAGCATATCAGGATTACCATTTTCTGGACCTATTGGAGCGGCTAGAGTTGGCTATATAAATAATAAATATATATTAAATCCAAATGTTGATCAGATTAAGTCAAGTGATTTAGATTTAGTAATATCTGGTACTATGCAATCTATTTTAATGGTGGAAGCTGCAGCTAATATTTTATCTGAAGATAGAATTTTAGAAGCTATTTTTTTTGGACATCAACAACAACAAATAGTTATTCAGAATATCAACAGTTTAGTGAGTGATATAGATATTCCTGCTTGGGAAACTAATTTAAATCTTATAGATGAAAGTTTAAAATTAAGGGTTATTGATCTTTCTAAAAGCAATATTGATGATGCATATAAAATTTTAGATAGAAAAAAAAGATTAGAAATGTTAAACAAAATTAAATCTGATACAATAACCACTTTGATTGGTGAAGATTTTGTTATAAATGAAATAGAAATACAGTCTTTATTTCAAGACATTGAAAGAGATATTGTTCGGAATCGTATTTTAAGTAATTCATTAAGAATAGATGGTAGAGAAAAAGAGGCAATACGTGAGATACGTATACGTACCGGGATATTACCTAGAGTTCATGGTTCTGCATTATTTACAAGAGGAGATACACAATCTTTAGTTTCAGTTACTTTGGGAACATCTCGTGATGCTCAAAACGTTGATGAATTGTTAGGTGATAGGACAGACAACTTTCTATTTCATTATAATTTTCCTCCGTATTCAGTAGGTGAAATAGGTACTGTAGGTTCTCCCAAGCGTCGTGAAATAGGTCATGGAAAGTTAGCAAAACGTAGTATATTAGCAGTTATGCCGAAGTTGGAAAATTTTCCTTATACAATACGTATTGTTTCTGAAATAATGGAATCTAATGGTTCTTCTTCTATGGCATCGGTATGTGGTGCTTCTTTAGCTCTTATGGATGCTGGAGTTCCAATATCATCAGCAGTGGCAGGAGTAGCTATGGGATTAGTAAAAGAATTAGATAAATTTGTAATTTTATCTGATATTTTAGGTGATGAAGATTATCTAGGCGATATGGATTTTAAGGTGGCTGGAAGTAAAAATGGTATTACTGCATTGCAAATGGACATAAAAATTAATAGTATCACTAAAAAGATTATTAAGTTAGCACTTTATCAAGCAAGAAAAGCTAGGTTGTATATTTTAAAAATTATGAAAAAAGCGATAAGATTACCAAGGGGGGATATTTCTGAATTTGCTCCTCGTATTCATACAATTCAAATAAACCCTGAAAAAATCAAAGATGTAATTGGAAAAGGCGGATCAGTTATTCGAATGTTAACAGAAGAAACAGGTACTACAATCGAAATTGAAGATAATGGAACAGTTAAAATTTCTGCTATGATACAAGAGAAAGCTAGAAATGCTATTCGTAGGATTAAAGAAATTACAACTGAAATTAAAGTAGGAAAGATTTATAGTGGTAAAGTTACTCGGATTGTTGATTTTGGTGCGTTTGTATCTATTGGAATAGGAAAAGAAGGATTAGTTCATATTTCTCAAATTTCTAGTAAACGTGTAGAGAAAGTAGCTGATCATCTTCAGTTAAATCAAAAAGTATTTGTAAAAGTATTAGAAATAGATAGGCAAGGTAGATTGAGATTAAGTATTAAAGAAAATAAAACATCTTTATATTAAATTTCAATTTGTATCACAAATAATGTTGTATTACTACAATATGTTAAAAAATTTTTATAAGTTTTAACAAAACATATTATATTTAAATTTTAATATTGAAAGTTCTATTTTATAGAAATATTTGTATTATACTTTAAAATATAATACTTGTACTAATTCAAGCTAATCTATATAACTATTTAAAATTAGTAAAGTAATATTTAGAATTTGTTTCAAAATGCTATTTTAGTTATTAACTTTAAATTTAAATGTATAGATGCATTTAAGCGTTCAATACGATTCGAATCTTATTCTATATGTATTAAGTTATATTTGATAAAATATGTATTTAAATATTTTATTGAAATATAATGAAAATAATTTATTATTACTCTTTTTAGAGTATGAGTATTTTAATTATCTATTTTGAACCGGTTAACATTTTCCAATGAAAATAAAAAATATTTTTATTATAAGTTATGTAAACTGGTCGTTGTTACTTAAGAGGCACATATATTTTACATGATTTATACTTATAAAAAAACATTTTCTAATTTAGGTTTAAATTCGTCTATCATAAATGCATTGAATGATATAGGATATGTTGAACCTTCTCCTATTCAATCTGCATGTATTCCATACCTTTTATCTGGACAAGATGTATTAGGGATGGCACAAACAGGAAGTGGAAAAACTGCTGCTTTTGCTTTACCTTTATTAAATAATGTTAAGTTACATTTAAAAATTCCTCAAATTTTAGTTTTAACACCTACTCGTGAACTAGCAGTTCAAGTTGCTGAGGCTTTTTCTTGTTTCTCAAAAAATTTAATTGGATTACGTGTACTACCGTTATATGGTGGTCAAAAATATGATGTGCAATTAAAAATCTTGAGAAAAGGACCTCAAATTATAGTTGGTACTCCAGGTCGTTTACTTGATCATTTGAAAAGAGGGACATTGAATTTATCTAATTTAAATGGTTTGGTATTAGATGAAGCTGATGAGATGTTAAGAATGGGATTTATAGAAGATGTAGAAAATATTATGTCTCAAATTCCAATGAATCATCAAACAGCTTTATTTTCAGCTACCATGCCGGATGCTATTCGAAGAATTTCTAAAAGATTTATGAAAAATCCAAAAGAAATTAAAATTCAATCTAATACTATTACACGTCCTGATATTCAACAGAAGTTTTGGATAGTATATGGTAGAAAAACTGATGCATTAGTACGTTTTTTAGAAGCAGAAGATTTTTCTGCAACAATCATATTTGTACGAACTAAAAACGCGACATTAGAAGTCTCTGAAGCTTTAGGAAATCATGGTTATAACAGTGCTGCATTAAATGGAGATATGAATCAATCTCTTAGAGAACAAACGTTAGAGAAATTAAAAGATGGAAGATTAGATATATTAATAGCCACTGACGTTGCTTCTAGAGGATTAGATGTTGATCGAATAAGTTTAGTAATTAACTATGATATTCCTATGGATGTAGAATCGTATGTACATCGTATTGGTCGTACAGGAAGAGCAGGTAGAAAAGGAAAAGCATTATTATTTGTTGAAAATCGAGAGAGACGTTTATTAAGAAATATTGAACGAATTATGAAAGTAAATATGACAGAAGTAAAATTACCAAAAATTGAATTTTTAAGTAAGCGTAGATTAGAAAAATTTGCAAAAAAAGTACAATTTCAATTAGAAAGTCAAGATCTAGATCAATATCGCAAGTTATTACCTAAGTTAATATCTTTAGAAAAATTAGACATAGAATTGTTAGCAGCTGCGTTATTGAAAATGGCACAAGGAGAACGGCCTCTTATTATTAAACCTGATATTTCAATGTATGCATTTCGAAATACAATCGAACGTAAAAATTATGTTAATCGATATCATGATACTAAAAAGAATTTTCAACTTCATCGAGGAAATAAAGAAAATAATAATATGAATTTATATCGAATTGAAGTGGGAAAAAACGATGGTGTAGAAGTACGTCATATTGTTGGAGCAATTGCTAATGAGGGGAACATTAGCAGTAAAAATATTGGTAGCGTTAAATTATTTTCAACTTATTCTACAGTTGAATTACCAAAAAAATTATCAACAGTTTTATCAAAATTGTTTTCTCATACTAAAATACTCAATAAATTAATTAATATGAAAATGTTGCATAATGTAAAACATCAAAATAATTATCGATATGGAAATAAGAAAAAAAATTATAATAAAGAATCTTTTAATTCTAAAAAAATAATTGATCAAACAAAAATCACTAAAAATACGTATAAAGATAATAAACATATCCTTTCTTATCATCGTAAAGTTATTTAATGTATTACATATATGAAATTAAAATGTTTAAATTTTAATTTATTTATATAAAACATACGTCAGATTTTATTTGACTTAAATAACATAATTTTAAAACATTTTAAAAATTGTTATTAATTTAATATAATTTTACAGAAATTTTATTTTCATATTTTATAAATATTTATTTTATAAGGCAAAGGAGTACATTCTTTGCCTTGTTATATTTTATTTTAAGTCAAACTTTTATATGCGATAGCTTCGATTTCAATCAAAGAGTTTTGTGGTAATTTAGATACTTCAACACAAGATCTAGTAGGGAAACGATTAGAATATTTTGAAAAAAACTTTTTGTAGGTATCATTGACAATATTTAATTTTTCTAGATCAGTTATAAATAAAGTAGTTTTTATGACGTTTTCAACTTTAGCATTATATCTTTTTAAAATACATTTGATATTTTTTAATATATTTTTAGTTTGAAGTATAATACTGTTATTTTCATTATTTTTATCAATGGAACTAGAAATTTGTCCTGATATGAAAATTAAATTTTCTACTTGTATTGCTGTTGTATACGGTCCTATAGGATGTGACCCTATATCTTTATTACATTCGTTTGTATTCATAGTGTAATTTTCCTGGAAATATTTTACTAATTTTAAATTTTTACTATTAAATATATAAAGAATGATTTAAAACATCAATTTTATTAGTCATTGATTTCCTAAAATAATGTTTTTTTAAATTCTTTTTCACAATATTTACATATTAAATACATATTATTATTTTTTTTAAATTTAAAGCTAGATGATATTTCTATGTCATTACTGATGCAATTATTATTAGGACATAGCAAGATTTTATTTATTTGATGTGGTACATTAAGAAATATCTTATCTATTAATTTATAATTGTTAATATAATTTACTGTAGCGTATGGAGCATAGATTGATAATTGATCTATTTGATTACCAGTTAAAAATATGTTTTCTATTTTTATTAGATCTTTTTTAATTATTTTTTTTGAAGGTAAATTTAATCCTATTATAATACGCTCTTCTATTTTTGAAAGTTTAAATAGTGTTAATAATTTGAAGCCTATACAAATAGGGATATGATCAATAACACTTCCGCAATTAATTGCTTCTACTTCTAATTTTTTAATATGATTCATATTATATTTTTTTTTAATATAAGTGCTAATAATGCTTGACGTGCATATATTCCGTTTTTCGCTTGTTGAAAATACCAAGCATGTGGTGTTTGATCTACATCTTTAGCAATTTCATTAATTCTAGGTAATGGATGTAAGATTTTTAAGTTCTTTTTAGCATTGTGTAAATCAGTTGCTTTTAATATATATTGTGTTTTTATATTGACATGTTCAGGAGATTTAAATCGTTCTTTTTGAACACGTGTCATGTATAAAATATCTATTTTTGGAATTATTTCTTGAATACTTTCGTATCTATTCCAAATTATTTTTTTTTCGTGTAGCATAGTATTTATATAATTAGGCATAGTAAGTGTATCCGGAGAAATAAAGAAAAAGCTATTGTTTTTAAATTTTGACAAAGCTTGCGTTAACGAATGAACTGTTCTTCCATATTTCAAATCTCCTACAATTCCTATTTTTAAATTATTTAACTTTCTTTGTGTTTCTTGAATAGTAAATAAATCTAATAATGTTTGAGTGGGATGTTGATTAGCACCATCTCCAGCATTTATCACGGGAATGTGATTAGAATGTTCAGATGCTAATCGAGCTGATCCTTCTTTAGGATGACGGATAATAATTAAATCAACATATGCGCTAATAACTGATATAGTATCTGATAGACTTTCTCCTTTTTTTTCAAGAGAAATGTTATTTCCGTCAGAAAATCCAATAATTGATGCTCCTAATTTAAGTATAGCAGTTTCAAAAGATAATCTTGTGCGAGTAGAAGCTTCGAAAAAACAGATGGCGATGATTTTATTTTTTAATAATTTGAGATAATTTTTTTTTTAAAAACATTAGCAATTTTTAAAATTAATTTTAGTTCTTTTTTGGTTAAATCGTTGATAGATATAATACTTTTTAAATGTAAACTTTGATTCATTTTTTTATTATTCTTCTTTATTAAAATTAGCATTATAATTATAATGATAATGTATATCATGTTTCAAAATAGATACAATATATTTTAAACTTTTAAGTGCTTTATGTTAATTATCATTTTAGTTTTAATATAAAGTTATATTTTAATAAGAAAAATTTTCTATAAGACTAGTGATCATAAGTGCTTTGATTGTATGCAGTCGATTTTCAGATTGTTCAAAAATTGTATTTGAATATAGTTCAAATATATCATTAGTAATTTCTATACCATTTTTTAAATTGTTTTCTTGTATTATTTTTTTTCCTATAATAGTACTTTCATCATGAAAAGATGGTAAACAGTGTAAAACTTGAACGTTTTTGTTTTGTGTTAAATGAATCATATCAGAATTTACTTGATATTTTTTCAATAGTTTTACACGATTATTCCACATTTCTTTCGATTCTCCCATAGAAATCCATACATCAGTGTAAATAATATCTACATGTCGTACTCCTATTTTAATATTTTCTGTACAAATTATGTCTCCTCCATTTTTATTTGCTTGTAGTTTACATTTCAAAAAAAAGTTTGATTGAGGCCAGAGTTCTATAGGAGCAACCAGACGTAAATTAAATCCTAGTAGTGATGCTGCTTCTAATAAAGTGTTTCCTATGTTATTTTTTGCATCTCCAACATAGGCACAACTAACATTAGATAATGATTTGAAAGGTAACAATTCTTTAATAGTTAATAAATCTGCCAAAATTTGCGTAGGATGAAATTTTTTTGTTAATCCATTCCATACTGGTATAGTAGAATATTTTTTTAAAGATTCAATGGTTTTATGGTTATGACCACGATACTGAATTCCGTTATACATGCGACTTAACACTCTTGCAGTATCTTGAATTGATTCTTTATATTCTAAATGAGTACTACCAGGACCTAAATATGTAACATTCGCTCCTTGATCAAATGCTGCAACTTCAAATGCACATCTTGTTCTTGTAGATTCTTTGTCAAAAATTAGAACAATTTTTTTATTGTTTAAATAGCATTTTTCTTTTCCATTTTTTTTTAAATTTTTTAAAGAACCTGCTACTTTGATAATATGTTGAATTTCACGACTATTGAAATCTAGCAATCTAAGACAACTTTTTTTGTATAATGTG
Organism: Buchnera aphidicola (Nurudea shiraii); assembly: GCA_039829955.1. Classification (NCBI taxonomy): domain Bacteria; kingdom Pseudomonadati; phylum Pseudomonadota; class Gammaproteobacteria; order Enterobacterales; family Erwiniaceae; genus Buchnera; species Buchnera aphidicola. The sequence goes on along the minus strand of CP140035.1, from coordinate 380,945 downwards.
TTCATTATTTTCCTAAATAAGAAATTATTTTTATATATATTTTAATGATATAATAAAGGAAAAATAAAGATAATTTAAAGAAGTTTTAAATTAAAATAATATAAATTCTCATATATAATAAAATATTTTTTAAAAACAATTACGAAAAAATTTATATATTACATAATGTTTCATTTAATATATTTTAAATATACAATGTGTTTGAAAATATAGAATATTTACATTAAATTATTTGAATAAAATTAAATGCTATCATATTTTTTATTGAATTTAAATCACAATTTCTTTACAGGGTTTGTATTCCAGTTTTATTTTTATAAATAATTGTTAAATTCTAAGTATTTTTAATATTATATATTGCGAAATATTCAAATGTTATTGAAATTAAAAACGTTTTAGATATTTTAATTTTTATTTAGTTACATCGATTTAATGAAACTAACTTCTACATTAAAACTATTTTGGGAAAATATGAAATATAATCTAGATTACACAAAAATAAGTCAAAGTAACTTTAACTGTTTAATTTTAGGATTCTTTGAAGATGCAAAAATTTACGGATCTCTTAAAGATTTAGATAAAATTTCTAATGGTTATATAAAAAAAGTAATTAGTAATAAAGAAATAGAAGGAAAAAACAAACAATTTTTGTTTTTACACAATGTTCCTAATATCACTTCTAAAAGGATTCTATTACTTGGATTTGGAAAAAAATGCTCGTTTAATATACATCGATATATAGAAATTATTAAAATGAGTTTTAAGATTGTTCAGGAATTACCAATTCATAATGCAAAATATTTTATTTCTGATATGGATGTACAAGGATTAAATATATATTGGAAAATTAGACATTTTATTGCAATAATTCAGGAAAATATATATTGTTTTAATAAGTTTAAAACTATACGATCAAAACCCTTTTTTGTGTTAAAGAAAATTTTTTTTGATGTTAACTTAAATGACGATATATTGTATGTAAAACAAGCTATTAAACATGGAATAGCTATTTCAAAAGGAATAAAACTTGCTAAAGATTTGTCAAATACTCCACCTAATATTTGTACTCCTGCATATCTTTCTTATAAATCTAAACAATTATCTTTAAAATATCCAAAAATTATGAGTGTAAATATTATTGATCATAATGATATGAAAAATTTAAAAATGAATGCATATTTGTCTGTTGGTAGTGGATCTAAAAATAAACCTATGATGTCTGTTATTAAATATCAAGGTGATCAAAAATATGCATCTAAAAATATTGTTTTCATAGGAAAAGGTGTTACTTTTGATTCTGGAGGTATTTCTTTAAAACCTTCTAATAATATGGAAGAAATGAAATATGATATGTCTGGAGCAGCAGTTGTATTGGGATTAATGGTTTTTATATCTGAATTACAATTGCCTATAAATGTCATAGGAATATTAGCGGGATGTGAAAACATGTTAAGCGGGGGGTCTTTAAGACCTAGTGATATTTTAACTACAATGTCTGGAAAAACAATAGAAGTATTAAATACAGACGCTGAAGGCAGATTGATAATATGTGATGTATTAACTTATGTAGAAAGGTTTAATCCTGATATAGTTATTGATATAGCTACGTTAACTGGATCTTGTGTAGTTGCATTAGGAAATTATGTAACTGGATTAATGTCCAACAATAATAAATTAGCTAAAGAAATAGAAAAAGCAAGTGTTCAAACAGATGATAAAGTGTGGAGTTTGCCTTTGTTTTATGAATATTATAAAAGTTTAGAATCAAATATAGCCGATCTTAATAATACTGGAGGAAAATACGCGGGTGCCATTACTGCTGCCTGTTTCTTATCTAAATTTTCAGAGAAATATAAATGGGCACATTTAGATATTGCTGGAACTGCATGGATTTCGAAAGGAAGAAAATGTTCAACGGGTCGTCCTATGTCGTTACTTGCTCAATTTATTTTAAATAAATTAAAAAATTAGTAGTATTTTTATATAAATGTATATTTTTTTATGTCTTTGAATTATTATTTAATATAATATATTTATATTTCTATTATCATTTTAAAAATGAAAAAACATTTTGATCCTGCACAAATAGAAGAAAAGTTATATAATTTTTGGGAAGTTAATAATTATTTCAAACCGGATTTGAAATATAAAAAATCTAACTTTTGTATTATACTTCCTCCTCCAAATATTACTGGTGATTTACATATAGGACATGCGTTTCAGTATACGATTATGGACATTTTAATAAGATATAATCGTATGAAAGGAAAAAATACCTTTTGGCAGGTAGGCACTGATCACGCTGGGATAGCTACTCAAATTGTTCTTGAAAAAAAAATATTATTAGAAGACAAAAAAACACTTAAAGAATGTGGAAAAAAAAATTTTATAAAAAAAGCTTGGAAATGGAAAGAAAAACTTTCAAAAAACATTACTAATCAAATGCGTAGACTAGGAATGTCTGTAGATTGGAGTAAAGAAAAATTTACTTTGGATTCTGAAATGTCTTATGCAGTTAGGGAGGCTTTTATAGTTTTATATAATCAAAAATTAATATATAAAAGAAAAAAGCTAGTTAATTGGGACCCTATTTTAAAGACAGTAGTTTCTGATCTGGAAGTAAAGCATTGTGATTCTAAAAACAGTATGTGGTATATAAAATATTTTATAATTAATGACGATACTAATTTAACACATAATGTACAACAACACAAGTACTTAATAGTAGCTACTACGCGACCTGAGACACTTTTTGGAGATACAGCGATTGCAGTTCATCCTGAAGATATGCGATATAGTACGTTAATAGGAAAAAAAGTATTAGTTCCATTAATTAATAGAGTTATTCCTATTATTGGAGATAATTTCGTTAAAATGAAAAAAGGAACGGGATGTGTTAAAATTACTCCTGCTCATGATTTCAACGATTTTGATGTCAGTTTACGACATAATTTACCTATGATAAATGTTTTTACTGAAGATGGAAATATTTCTCATATTGCAAAAGAATATAATATAAATGGAGAACCTTCGTTTTTATATTCTGAAGAAATTCCTATTAGATTTCAGAATTTAAATAGATTTGTAGCGCGAGAAAAAATTTTAAAAGAATTGATTAAAAATCAGCAATTAGATAAAACAGAAATACAAAATGTTACTCTTGCATATGGTGATCGAAGTAATTCTATTATTGAGCCTTTTTTAACTGATCAGTGGTATTTAAATGTTTCGTTATTAGCAAAACAAGCATCTAAAGTTGTACAAGATGGATATATAAGCTTTATTCCTAAAAAATATGAAAAAATTTACTTTTCCTGGATGAAGAACGTTAAAGATTGGTGTATTTCTAGACAGTTGTGGTGGGGACATCAGATTCCTATTTGGTATGATTTACATCATAACATATATGTCGGGCATAACGAATGCGAAATAAGAAAAAAATATATGTTACCTAACAATATAAAATTAAAACAAGATAAAAATGTATTGGATACATGGTTTTCTTCAGGTTTATGGGTTTTTGCATCATTAGGATGGCCAAAAAAAACTAAAATTTTAAATATGTTTTATCCAACTAATATAATTGTAAGCGGTTTTGACATAATTTTTTTTTGGATTTCTAGAATGATTATGCTTAGTATTCATTTTATAAAAGATACTAATATTTTTTCTAAAGTTCCTTTTAAAATAGCATATATCACAGGTTTAATTTGTGACGAAAATGGAAAAAAAATGTCTAAATCGAAAGGAAACGTAATTGATCCATTAGATATAATTGATGGTATTACACTAGAAAATTTAATTAAAAAAAGAACAAAGAACATGTTACAACCTTCTTTAAAAAATCAAATTTTAAAAAATACCACAAAAACATTTCCTAATGGTATTGATGCTACTGGTGTGGATGCATTGAGATTTACTTGTTCATCTTTATCGAATCAAACTAAATATATTAATTGGAATTTGCATCGTTTATATATTTGTAGAAATTTTTGTAATAAACTTTGGAACGCAAGTCGATTTGTATTATTGAATCTTAATAAAGAACTACTTATGCAAGGTAAGAAAGTTATATTATCAACCACTGACAAATGGATTATGTTAAAACTTAATATTACAATAAAAAAATATAGAATTGCGTTAGATACGTATCGATTTGATATAGCTTCAAGTATATTGCATGAATTTATTTGGAAAACATTTTGCGATTTTTATATAGAGTTAGTAAAATCATTTATTACTTCTTGTTCAAAACTAGAATTAATTGGAACTCAACGTACTATGTTATATGTTTTAGAATCAATTTTACGTTTAGCTCATCCTATTATTCCATTTATTACTGAAGAAATTTGGCAAAAAGTTCGAATTTTTTTAGATATAAAAAAAAATACTAATAGCATTATATTGCGTCCGTTTCCTAAATATAAAGAACGTTTAAAAAACAAAAGTATATTAAAAGATATGAAGTGGATTAGAGACGTATTCTTAATAGTACGTCAGCATAGAATGAATGTAAAGTTATCCTATAAAGAATCAATATCTATATATTTTAAAAACATAAATTTAGAAGTACAGAAGATGATTGAAAAATATAAAGAATATTTAAAAAATGTTTTATATCTGAAAAGTATTACTATATTTTCAGGTAAGAAAAACAAATCTTTATTTTCAACATATTTAATTCGTGAAACAGAGATATTAATTCCTATATCAAAGAAATTTTTAAGAGAAATAGAATTAAGAAAAGTAGAAAAAGAAATTTTAAAAGTAAGTTTAAAAATAGATCAATTACAATTAAGATTGTCAAATCAAAAATTTTTAGATAATGCTTCTTTTGAAATTATTAAGAATACTAGAAATCGTTTAGTTCAATTTCAATTAATTCACAATCAGTTATCTTTAAAAAAGAAAATGTTGTTTTAAGTTTATTGTTTTTACACAAATTTAAATAAGTTTATAATCATATATTTCAAAATTTATGTAAGTACACAAATAATAAAGGAGATACAGTATTATGACTGTGTTACATAATTTAGTTTCTAATAAAAAATTAAAAAATAAGATGTTGTTTGATGATGTTTCTAGAATAACAATATCTTTTTACAAATATTTTTTAATTCATAATCCTAAAAAATTGAGAGACGACTGGTATATAAATTTTAAAAGATTCGGTATTTTAGGAAGAGTATATATAGCTAAAGAAGGAATTAACGCTCAAATAAGCATTCCTATTAATATGTATAGTAGAGCAAAAAATTTTATTCGAAATTATTCTAATGTACTAAAAGATGTTTGGATTAATATTGCATTGGATAATAGGAAAGCTTTCTGGGTATTAAAAATGAAAGTGAAAAATACTATTTTAGCTGATCATTTGTCTAAAAATTTTTATGATTTAAATTATACTGGAAAGTATTTAAATGCTATAGATGTTAATATTATGTTGAATCAAAAAAATGTAATTTTTTTAGATATACGTAATTGTTATGAATATAAAATTGGGCATTTTAAAAGAGCTATAAATATTCCAGTAAATACTTTTAAAATGCAGTTGGAAGAAATTATTAAATTTTTAAAAGATGAAAAAGAAAAAAAAATTGTAATGTATTGCACTGGAGGAATAAGATGTGAAAAGGCATCAGCATTCATGTTATATAATGGATTTAAAAATATATATCAAATAAAGGGAGGAATTATTGGATATGTTAATAGTGCTAAGAAATATGGAATTCCTATTTTTTTCCAAGGAAAAAATTTTGTTTTTGATGCGAGAATAAGTGAAAAAGTTTCGAATCATGTTTTGTCAAAATGTTCTCAATGTAATGAATATTGTGATTTCTATAAAAATTGTTACAATCAATCTTGTCACAATTTATTTCTTCAATGTTTAAAATGTTCAAAAAAGTTTGAAAATTTTTGTTCAAAGCATTGTTATTATGTTAGTAAAATGAAGTCTAAAATTATTCAGTAGAATTTAAATTCATAAGTTTATAAAAATAGTATTTATAAGACAATAAAATTATTTAGTTTAAGCGTTTTAATATGGGCTCTTTAAAATAATTATTTTGCTTTAATAGAAAACTCTATATTTAAATAAATTTAATTGTTTGTTTTATCAATTTGTAACTCTAAGTATTCCCATCTTAATAAATACTTTTTTAAGTTTTTTTCTAAAATCTTTAGCTGATTTAATATTTCTTTTTTTTGAACAGAGAGTGTATATGAGAAAAAATTTGAAGAGTTGACATTATTTTGTAATTTTGCTATATCATTTTCTGTTTTTTCTATTTTATTCAGTATGTTTTTAAGTTCTTTTTTTAAGTTGTAATTTAGAAAACTATGTTTTTTTTTATTTTGAAGTGTTTTATTTTTCTTTTTAAGGATTAAGTTATATTTTGAATATTTCTTAGAGTTTTTTAGTATTTTCATACTATGAAAATTTAGATATTTTTGTATATATCCGTTTTTTTCAAAATTCCAATACTTATTAGCTATATTTTTTACGAACGTTTCATCATGACTAATAAACAGTATTACTCCTGTATATTTTTGTAATGCGTTTTCTAAATTCTTTAATGATTCTAGATCTAAGTCATTAGTAGGTTCATCTAATATTAGTACATTACTTTTTTTTAAAAATAATTTAGCTAATAATAATTTGTTTATTTCTCCTCCTGATAATTTTTTTGCTTGTAGCTTAATTTTTTCTTTTGGAAATAAAAAACTTTCTAGATATTTCAATTTGTGATATTTTTTTGAATTAATTAATATTTCTTCTTTTATAGAAGATAAATTTTCTAATACAGTATTTTCTAAATTAATTTCAACTCTAGTTTGATCAAAATATGCAATTTTAACATTTGAATTAGAAAAAATACTTCCGTTATCAGGATGTAGTTGTCCTAATATTAATTTTAACAGCGTACTTTTTCCGCTTCCATTAGCTCCTATTAATGCAATTTTTTCCCCTTTTTTTATAGTATCAGAAAAATTATAAATTAAGTTAGTATCATTTTTTTTAAAGCATATTTCTCTTAATTTAAAGAAAATATCTCCTTTATAGTTATCTTGATTTATTAAAATGTTTATTGTGTTTCTGCATGTTGTATTAGAATTTTTTTCATTTATCATACGTTTTAATTCTTTAATGCGACTTTCATTTTTAGTAGATCTTGCTTGTACTCCGCTGTTAGCCCATAGTATTTCTTTTTTGAGTTTTTTATTAAATTTTTTTTGTTTTATTTGAGATAAACAAACATTGTTATATTGTTCTTTTAAAAAAGAATCATAGTTTCCTGTCCAAGAAATTAAATTTCCACGATTTAAATTGATAATTTTTGTAGATACTTTGTTTATAAAAGACCGATTATGAGAGACAAATAATACACTTTTTAAGTTTTTTATTAAAAACTCTTCTAACCAATTAATTGTAATAATATCTAAATAGTTTGTAGGTTCGTCTAATATCATTAGGTCAGGATCACTTATTAATATCTTTCCTAATTCTGCTTTTTTAAGGCAACCTCTAGATAACGAAGATATCATATCTTGTTCGTTTAAATTGAGACTTTTTATGATGTTTTCAACTTTTTCTTTTTTTTTCCACAAGTTCTTTTTATTAAATATGTTTTCTAGTTTTTTTAATATGTTTAAACAATATGAGGATGTTTTAGAGTTTTGGTGTTTTAAAAGGTTAAAATAATCTTTTAAATGTTCAGAATCTTGTTCTATTCCTTCGCAAATAAATTCATAAACAGACTGAGTATTGTTATAGATTACGTTTTGTTTTAAGTATTTTACTATTACGTTATTTTTATATATAACAAATCCAGAATCTAGAGGTTCTTCTTTTGTAAGTATGTTAAGGAAAGTAGATTTTCCTGTTCCATTATTACCTATTAAACAAATTCTATCTCGTTTATTTATTTTGAAATTTATTTGATTTAACAATGCAATATGATTGAATGTAAAGCTTGCATTTTGTACATAAATTAACGCCATGATTTCCTCTAATTTTTAAACTTAAAGTGATTTGCAAATATCAAAATTTACTAATTAATTTGAATAATTTTAATATTATAATACTTGATCATAAGATTCCATATTAATGTAAATGATATTTTTATAATTTTAAACAATTAATTATTTCTAAAAAGTTAATTATACTTGTGTTTAATTTAATTAATTTTTTAAAATTATTGATATATTGTAGATTTGTAGTAATTATCTTACAAATATTTTATAATATCTTTTATAAATTTTAATATTGTTATACATTAAAGAAGAATACAATTTTTCTGTTTAATCTTATTTTATGAGATATTGATAAATTTATATCGTTTGTATTAATAATAACTTTATCTTAGAAATATAACGTATGAGATTATTATATAATATGAATTTTAGGTTATAACAAATGAGGATAGTTTAACTTTTTATTTTCGTATTATAATTATTTGATTAATAACAAGTATAATATAGTCTTTATTTAAGTTTGTGATTTTCTATATTTTGATTAATTGAATTATTAGAAATTTTGTTAAGTTTTTATCTTAACATATTAAAATAAATTTTAACTCTAATAGAGATGTAAATTCTATGAACGTTTCTTTTTTTATTTTTATGTATATTTAATTTTATTTTGTAATTTTAAGATATTTTTATATTGCGATTTTTTAAATAGTATACGTACACATATTTATTTCTATGTCTTCTTACAACTTGTAAAATGAGATGTTTTAATTTAAAAAGTTATTTTAATGTTATTGAACTTAAAGTATAATTGTTTAAACTTGATTTAAACAGATAGATGTATTATTTCTGTGTTGTAACTAAGAAGTAGAAAATATCCATTGCATAGATTCATGGATTTTATCTCAAAAATTTATCAACAAATATCTGATGTTAAAATTTTGAAATTAAACTTCAAACATTTTAAAAACATAATTTAATTAGTATTTTAGAAAATATAAATTACAGATAAGATTTATATCTTTATCAAAATTTATTTTATTTTATGCTTAATTTAATATTAACAAGTTAAATTTTTTAGATTAAACACAATGATATATTTTGAATAAATTTATATAATATTTTAGTTTTTATATCATATATATGATTTTAAAAAATATTTATTGTCGTATTAAGTATTATATAATTTTATGTAATAACGATTATAAAGTTATAATTATTTCAAAAACATCATGTTAAAAATATAAGTTAATAACTTTTAAATCAAAAAGTATATTTTAAGATAATTATAATATAAAATATATTATTATATGAATATTTTACACATATTATTCGTTAAAATGTATGTAGAAGTGTAATATGAAAAAATATAGTTACCCAATATTAAAAAATTTTTTGGATACTGACGCTTACAAGTTTCATATGCAGCAAGCTGTATTTTATCATTATCCCGATGTATCTGTATCTTCTAAATTTTTATGTCGAGGCATTAATCGTTTTGGATGTTATTCTAAAGTTTTGTTACAGCAAATTGAAATGATGTCTTCTACCTTATATCTTACTCATGATGAATACATATATTTGTCTTCCTTTCCTTTTTTTGAAAAAGAATATTTGCTATGGTTGAAAAATTTTAGATATGATATTTCACAAGTAAAAATATTTAATAATAAAGGTAAATTGTGTATTTGCATACATGGATTATGGAAAGAAGTTATATTATGGGAAGTTCCTTTGTTATCATTAATTAGTGAAATTGTTCATACAAATGAATCTCCTCACATTACGAAAAAAATAGCTTTAGATTTTTTAAAAAAAAAGATTTTTAATTTTTTAAAAAAAACAAAAAATATAAATATGTCTAATTTAAAAATAATAGATTTTGGAACAAGAAGACGATTTTCTTATAATGTTCATTTTGCTATAGTTAAGTTTTTGAAAAAGAATTTTCCATGGTTAGTTGGAACAAGTAATTATCATATCTCTAGAATGTTAAATATAAGTCCAGTAGGGACTCAATCTCATGAATGGTTTCAAGCACATCAACAGATAAGTCCTATTTTAAAAAATAGTCAAAAGATGGCTTTAAAAATATGGTTAAAACAATATAAACAAAAATTAGGAATTGCTCTTACAGATTGTATTTCTATGGATTCTTTTTTGAATGATTTCAATTTTAATTTAGCTAATTCTTACCAAGGATTAAGGCATGATTCTGGAGATCCATTTAAATGGGGAAAAAAAGCAATTTGTCATTATAAATCTTTAGGAATCGATCCTTTTACAAAAACGCTATTATTTTCAGATAATCTAAATTTTAATAAAATAGAAAAGTTATTTTATTTTTTCAAAAAAAAGATAAACATAATATTTGGAATAGGAACACAATTAACTTGCGATATTCCTAATGTAACTCCATTAAATATTGTAATTAAATTAGTAGAATGTAATGGAAAACCAGTAGCTAAAATCTCAGATAGTTCAGGAAAAACAGTATGTTGTAATAAGATGTTTATGAAAGATTTAAAGTTTGCTTTTAATTTATAATTATAATAAAAATCTATATTAATAATTTATTAGAGAATAAAATTATGAATATGTTTTCTATATTTAATATACATGAAAATAAAATAGACACGAACAAGTATATTTCTGTAAAAGGTTGGATAAAAAATAGAAGACATTTAAAGTCTGGGGTTACATTTATTGATATGTATGATGGATCTTGTCTTAACACGTTACAAATTGTAGCACATTGTTCTTTACCTAATTATTATGAAGAAATTGAGAATCTTACAACGGGATGTTCTATAGTTGTTAGTGGGAAATTAGTAAAATCTCCAAAAATTAAACAGTTATATGAAATTCAAGCAAAAAAAATAAAAGTAATTGGAAATATAAAAGATCCTTCAAAATACCCTATTACGTCTAAAAAACATACGTTTGAATATTTAAGACAGAACTCTCATTTAAGACCGAGAACTAATTTTATTGGAGCTATATCTAGAATTAGGAGTTGTTTGTTTTATACTTTACATCAATTTTTCTGTAAAAAAGGATATTACTGGATACCAGTTCCCATTATTACTAGCTTAAATTCGGAAGGTGGAGGCGAAATGTTTAGAGTATCTACTTTTGACTTTTCTAATATTCCTATAGACAATTTTTTAAAAACTAATTTTAAAAAAGATTTTTTTGGACGAGAAAGTTTTTTAAGTGTGTCTGGGCAATTAAATCTAGAAGCATATGCATGTGCTTTATCTAAAGTTTATTCTTTTGGACCTATATTTAGAGCAGAAAATTCAAATACAAGTAGACATCTTGCTGAATTTTGGATGTTAGAAGTAGAAAGTGCTTTTTTTACGTTAAAGGATTTAATGGATCTTTCTGAAAGTATGTTGAAGGATGTGGTAGGTACTGTATTAGAAACATGTTTTATTGATATTAAGTTTTTACAAAACGTATTAAATATTGATATTGTTAATAGACTTGAAAAATTTTTAAGTAAAAAATTTTTTAGAATAGAATATAAAGAAGCTATAAGTATATTAAAAAAATCTGGTAAATTTTCTGATAATATACTTTCATCAGAAATAAATTTGTCTTCTGAACATGAAAAATATCTTGTAGAAAAATATTTTAAACTTCCTACTATAATTATAAATTATCCAAAATCTTTTAAAGCTTTTTATATGAAATTGAATGAAAACAATGAGACTGTTGCATCAATGGACTTGTTAGTTCCTAGTGTTGGAGAAATTCTAGGGGGTTCTGAAAGAGAAGAAAACTTAGAAATTTTAGATAAAAGAATTTCCGAATGTGGATTAAATAAAAAAAGTTATTGGTGGTATAGGGATCTTAGAAAATACGGAACTGTTCCGCATTCTGGATTTGGATTAGGTTTTGAGCGTTTGTTATCTTATATCACTGGTGTTAAAAACGTTAGAGATGTATCTCCTTTTCCTAGAACTGTGCGTAATTCTAATATTTAATAAATTCATAGAAACAAAGTAAATTAGTAATCGTACTTTTTATAAAAATACAAATTACATTTGTATGTTACTCTTGATAAGATAATTTTTTGTCAATATAAATATTTTTATCATTATATGAAAACTTAAAAGTTTAGTGTTTAATTAAGTAAATTATCTTATGATAGATGTATAATTTTGAAAATGAACTGTGTATTGTTAATAATACATATTAATAATTGAATTTAAATTAATATAATTTTGTATTTATATCTTTAATAAATGTAGAGTGTAAAAATATTAAGTTATTAGAATTACATTCCAAAATAATTTCAATTGTTTTATTGTATTAATTAGTAATAAATTATGTTAGACAATATTTTAACGATTTTATTTCACTGAATAAATGTATTTAAGAGTTTTTAGAATGTAATTAGTTTTTTAGTGAAATTTTTAATTTTCTTTTTATAGAAATTTTTTCATATTTCACAAGAAGATTGTTAAATTAGCATAAAACTAATATTTATATATAACAGATTTATGTTAAAATCTTACGATAGTCTAGTTTTAGAAAAAATTAATTAAAATATAAGCTTAAACTTTTAAGTTAACATGCGTCCTAAATTTTTTCCTCCTAGTAAGTGCATATGTAAATGAGGAATCTCTTGGCCACCGTGCGCGTTACAATTTATGGTTAATCGATATCCAGTTTCATTGATTTTGAATTTTTTAGCTAATGTGATTGCTATATAAAACATATCACTTAATATATATATATTCTTTTTATCAATATCGTTAGAAGATTTAATTAACTTATTTGAAACAATTAATATATGTACAGGTGCTTTTGGGTTAATATCGTGAAACGCAGTTACATTTTTATTTTGATAAATTATTTTTGAAGATGTTTTATTTTCTATTATATTTTTAAATATATTTGAATTTTTCATTTTAATACCTTAAGTTGTTAAATTTTTGGTTTTATATACAAGATCATTTTAAATTCGATTAAACTTCTTTAGAAATAAAATAATTAAATTTTATTTATAACTTTATTAAGTAGTTTACTCCTGAATAGAAGAAAGACAAGACATATAATAATCCATTTCTGTTTTTATATTATCTGATTTAGTCCCAAATACGATTTGTACTCCAGATCCTGATATAATTACTCCAACAGCACCTAGATCTTTAATTTTTTTTGTATTTATTTTTAAAGTATCAACAGCTGTAATGCGTAATCTCGTAATGCATGCATCTAAAGTTACAATATTATTTTTTCCTCCTAATGCTGATATTAGTAAGGGTACCATTTCTTTTATATTTTTAGATGATGAAATTATATTAGAATCTTCACGTCCTGGTGTTTTTAAATTTAATTTTTTTATAATTATATAAAATAAACTATAATAAATAAAACCGTATAATGCTCCTATAATAGGAAATAACCAAAAGTTATTACTATTTCCACTAAGTATCACGAAATCAATTAATCCGTGAGAAAAACTAGTTCCTGATTTCATATCTAGAAAAATACAAATGGGAAAAGCAAAACCAGCTAAAATAGAATGTATAACATATAATATTGGAGCTACTAATATAAAAGAGAACTCAATTGGTTCAGTAATTCCAGTTAAAAAAGAAGTCAATGCTCCTGAAATCATGATTCCTCCAATTTTAGCTCTATTTTCTATATAAGCACAACGCCATATTGCTAGTGCTGCAAAGGGAAGACCATACATTTTAAATATAAAACCACCGGATAATTTTCCCGCTGTAGAATCACCAGCCATATATCTAGCAATATCTCCATGAAAAGTTTGTCCTGTTATATTTGTATATTCTCCTATTTGCATTTGAAAAGGTACGTTCCAAATATGATGTAATCCAAATGGCACTAGAGCTCTTTCTACTATACCATATATTCCAAAGGCTAATGTAGGATTTTGATATGCAGCCCATTCTGAAAAATTTTTAATAATATGTCCTATAGGAGGCCAAATAAGTGATAAAATCGATCCTATCAAAATTGCTAATAATCCTGATATAATTGGAACACATCGTTTTCCAGAAAAAAAACCTAAATAATCAGGAAGTTGAATATTATAAAATTTATTAAATGTAAATGCAGAAATAGATCCAGCTATAATACCTCCTAATATTCCAGTATCTAATAAATGCTTTTGGTTTATTTCTAATATTGAAAGATTTAAGAAAAATGAACTTGTTACTAAAAGCGTCTGTATCATAATACTATAAGCTATCACTGCTGCTAATGCAGATACTCCATCATTTTTGGTAAATCCAAGTGCTATGCCAATAGCAAAAATTAAAGGCATATTAGAAAATACCGTTCCTCCTGCTTCAGCTATGATACTAGAAATAATATGAGGAATAAAATAAAGTTTTGCAGAACCAATTCCTAATAGTATTCCTGCAATAGGTAATACAGAAACGGGAAGCATTAATGATCTTCCTATTTTTTGTAAATTTGAAAATATGTTTTTAAACATATATGTTTAACGCCTTATTAGATTTTACATAAAGTTTAAGTAAAATAACTTCATTTTTTGTGTAGGTAAAGTTTAATTTTTTTAAAATAATAAGTAATCATAGATGCTTTTCGGTAAAATATTTTATTTAAGAAATATTTAAAAAACGCGAATTTAAATTAAATAATTTAAAGAAATTTTTTGTGGTATGATATGAAAGAGTTTCAATACTAATTTTTTTTAATTTGGCAATAATTAGAGCTAAGTTATATAAATAAGCTGGTTGATTTTCTTTTCCTCTATGAGGTATGGGAGATAAATATGGGGAATCTGTTTCTAAAAGTATTTTATCTAATGGTACAAATTTGATGGTTTCTCGTATATGTTCTGAATTTTTAAATGTTGCAATTCCAGAAAAAGATATGTAAAATCCCATATTTAAAAAATGTTTAGCTATTTCGTTATTTTCAGTAAAAGAATGAATAATTCCTATGCATTTTTGTGCTGATTCTTCTCTTAAGATATTTATCGTATCTTTTACCGCATGTCTAGTATGTATTAACAATGGTTTTTTGGATTCTATCGCGATTCGAATATGTTTTCGAAATAATAGTTTTTGAAGATCTTGTTTTTTTGTTGAGTGATAATAATCTAATCCTGTTTCACCTATGGCTATTACTCGTTTTTCTTTAGAAAATGTTTTTAGATTTTTTACATCATTAAAGTCTAAATTTAGATTTAGAGGGTGAATTCCGCAAGATAATAATATATTTTTATTTCCTTTTATAAATTTTTTTAAATAATTAAAATTATTGATAGACGTTGATACTGTTAAGAACAATTTCACGTTATTTTTAATAGATTTATTTAATACATCTTCTAATCCAGAATGGAGATTATAGTAATTTAAAAGATCTAGATGACAATGTGAGTCTACAAAGAACATAATATTTTCTCTTTTGCAAAATTAGTTTTTAATAATTTAAAATGTTTTCCCATCGTAACAGTTGTTCAGTTAATAACAGTTCTGAATTAATTCCAGGTATGCTATTTAATTTAAAATTACAATGTATCCATGATCTAAAGCTATAATCAAGCAAATGAAAAGAAAGTTTATTTTTTAAAAAATTTATTATATCTGCATTATCTAAATTTATCATGTTATTTTCATTATCATGTTTTATTTTTATAGAATCGATCAGTAAGCTACATAACCAAAAAATTTTTTTTTCTATATTTCCTAACTTAAAATTGTTTAAAATACAAAAAAAATTTTTATCTTGGATAAATTTTGCTATACACAGAAAAAATGTATTTCGCTCTTTCCATAAAGATTTTAAAATAAATTTTTGTGTTAAAATAGGAAGTCCTTGATTTACACGTAATAAGGTTATAATAGTTTTATCTTGCATTTTAGAATTATAACTTTTTAACCAAGTATAGCTAATTGATTCTAACGGAACAGAGATTCTATACGAAATACATCGACTGCGTAATGTCGATAATAATGGATAAGAAAAGTAATTTACAAATATAAAATATGTATTTTTAGGTGGTTCTTCTAAAGTTTTTAATAATGCATTAATTCCATATTGTGTTAATTGTGATATGTCAGGAAAATACACAATTTTGTTTTTATTTCTCGTTGCAGTAAATGTTATTTTATTACGCAACATTCTTATAATTTCTATTCCTATTATATTTTTTTGAGATAAAGTTTTTACATTGTACCAATCAGGATGATTATGCGTGCTCATTAATTGACAATCTTGACATTTTTTGCAAAAAAGAAACGTTTTTTCTTTTTTAGAACATAATAACCAAAATCCAATTTTTTCTACTAATAAAGCAACACCCATTCCTCTATTTGTCTCTAAAATAATAGAATTATTATTTTTTTTTCGCTTAAAATGATTAATTATGTTTTCATAGTGAGTTAATAACCATGGATATAAATTCATATGTTTTCTTTTAACCAAGAATAAAACTTTAATTTGAAGTTACTTTTTACTAATTTTAAATTATAATTAGCGTTAATTCTAATAATTTTAGAGTTATTTTTTATAGAATTTAAATATGCGTTTCGAACTTTAACGAAAAATTCTAATGTATTTTTCTCTATTCGATCTAAGTTGTTTCTTATTTGAATGCGTTTTAGTCCAATAATAGGTTGGACATCTAAATAAAATGTTATGTCGGGAATAAAGTTCTTTAAAAAAATTGATTGTAATAATAATATAGTTTTTTTTTTAACTCCTCTACCTCCACCCTGATAAGCTAGAGAAGATAATGAATGTCTATCATTAATAATCCAATTTCCTTTTTTAAGTTCAGGATTAATAATTGATTTTACTAATTGTACTCTTGCTGCATAAATCAATAATAGCTCTGTTTCGTTAAAAATATATTCATGTTGTATGGAATTTTGAATTAAAAATCTTATTTTTTCAGATAAAGGCGTACTACCAGGTTCTCTTAAATTTTTTACATTAGCAATTCCATATTTAAATAATAATTTTTTAGCAAAATTACATATAGTAGTTTTCCCAGATCCCTCTATTCCTTCAATTACTATGAATTTGCTTTTTGACATTCTTATAATTTCCAAAATTAAAATTTTACGTTTATTTGATAGTTTTTTAAAAATATTAAAAATTTTGTCAAATATATCATGAATTTTATGATACTTTATTTTTTATAAATGTAATTATTGATTGTACCGTATTGAACTTTTCAGCCTCTTCATCTTGAATTTCAATATTGAATTTATCTTCTAAATTCATAATTAATTCAACATTATCTAATGAGTCTGATCCCAGATCTTCAATTAAAAGTGATTTGTTATGAATATCTTCTGGCATGACACTTAGTTGTTGCGATATAATTTTTTTTACTTTCTTTTCTATATGATCCATATGAATTATCTCTTGTTTGTTTAAACAAATATTTCGAAACAAAGGTATTGTATAATATAATATTAAAATATTTTTGTATATTTATTTAAATTTTAAGGCATATACATTCCTCCATTAACGTGTATAACCTGACCTGTGATATAATTCATGTCGTCAGATATCAAAAATAATACAGTTTCAGATATATCATTTATTGTTCCAAATTTTTTCATAGGTATTTTAGAAAGATATTTTTTTTTTGTTTTTTCTGTTAAATTTTTAGTCATTTCAGTTTTTATAAATCCAGGTGATATCATATTTACACAAATTCCTTTAGAAGCTACTTCTATAGCTAGAGATCTATTAAAACCAATTAATCCAGATTTAGAAGCAGAGTAATTAGTTTGTCCATAGTTTCCTATATGTCCCATAATAGATCCTATGGTAACAATTTTCCCTTTTTTCTTTTTTGTCATCCTGTTTATTATAGGTTTCGATATGTAAAAAATAGAATTTAAATTAGTTTTTAAAACATCCTCCCAATCTTTATATGTCATATTTTTTAATAATTTATCTTTTGTAATTCCTATATTATTAATTAATATGTCAATATATTCGAAGTTTTTATAAAGTTCTGATATAGTATTTTGAATGGAATGAGGATTCATAACATCAAGAATAATACTAGTTCCATTTTTTTTTAAATAATTATCAATTATTTGTGTTCCATGAAAAGATGTAGATGTTCCAATAACGATAATTCCTTTATCTATTAATTTAATTGCAATTCCTTTTCCTATTCCTCTACTAGCTCCTGTTACTAATGCTATTTTTTTTGATTTCATTATTAATTTTTATTTAATAGTATTGTAATTATGGAATAATGTTAGTTTTAATATTAAGTGAAGTTGATGGAGTTTTAATAATAAATTTATTTAGATTAATTAATGTATTGTTTAATCCGGCTTCAAAAAATATAGATGTTTTTTTGGATAAATATATTATACAATCCATCCACTTTACCGGACAAAATAATTGCCTAGATAAAGCGTTTTTAATGTTTAATTCGGAAGTTTCGCATTGTGCATCTACATTATTAATTACTGGAAATATTGGTTTTTTAAATGGTATAGTATTCAATACTTCTGATAGCTTTTTTGAAGCTTTCTTCATTAATGTACAATGAGATGGAGGAGTGATAGAAAGACGAAAAATTTTTTTTGCACCACTTTTTTTACATATATTACTTATTTTAAAAACTATAGATTCCTCTCCCGAAATAACTATTTGATATTTAGTATTAATACAAGCTATTGAAACATTTTCAGAATTTTTAATATTATTTAAAATCTTTTGTATATCTAATTCACTTAATCCTATTATAGCATGCATAGCTCCTTTTTTCTTCCCCATACATTTTTTCATAAATTTATCACGTAAGATAACCAGTTTTATAGCATCTTGAAATTTTAAAGATTCAGAACAAACTAATGCTGAATATTCTCCTAAACTATGTCCAGCTAATATTAGTAAATCTCTCTTATTGTTATTTTTCCAAAGTCGATATATAGAAATTGATAATGTTAACATAATTAATTTAGAATATTTACTTTTATTTATCATTGTATCTGAACTTTTTTGAATAAGTTTACGTAAATTACATCCAATATATTCAGAAGATTCATCAAAAGTATTTTTTATAATTGAATGTTTATTTATAAAATAAGATAATGTACTTATATTTTGTGGTTCTTGTCCAGGAAATAAAATAGAAACAAGACGCATTTTGATAAACCCTTATAAAAATTTTAAAATTTAATATTGAGAATTTATATTCATTTTATGAAAGTTTTATAACTAAATTGTAGTCTAGTTTTACAAGCTTATTAATATATTTAATTATAATAGAAATAAAGTTTTTAATTTAAACATTATTTTAATATAGAAAATGATTTTATATAAATTTTAGTTTTTCTTATAAATTTAAATTTTCTTAAGAAATTCAATATATAATATAAGAATATTTATTAAATGTGTCGATGTTTTCAAAGGTTATTACTTATATAATATATTGAAAACAATATATGAGTGCTATTTGAACTTAAATAGCACCTTAATATTAAAAATTAAGATTATATTTTTAAGAAATAATTAAATTACTTTTTTCCCTCTATAATATTTTTTTTTAGTAATATGGTGTCTCACATGGATTTCTTTAGATGTTTTGTCTACAGATAATATTGGAGTTTTTAATATGTGATCATGAGATCTTCGCATTCCTCTTTTGGATCGAGTTGGTTTATTTTTTTGCACTGCCATAAGATATTTCCTTGCGTTTGAATATATTATGTAAGTTTAATATTAATAAAAAACTTTAATATTTTGTTACTTGTTTATTTTAAAATTTATAATTTTTATTATTAAATTTTCTAATTTAGTCTTTTATTATATGTTCTTCATAGTTTTAATTTTGTAAAATATTGTATAAATATAGCTATTTTAAAGATTGTTCAACATATTTTGAAATTCTTTATCTATAGGAGCTACTATTTTTAAAGACTTTTTTATTTTTGGATGAAAAAAAACAATAGAAGAAGCGTGTAATAATAATCTTTTAGTAGAGAAGTTACTTTTTATAATGTTATCTAAATTTATTTTACCATATTTTTCATCTAATACAATTGGATGATTTGCATATTGGGTATGAACTCTAATTTGATGAGTTCTTCCAGTTATTGGAGTAATAAGCATTAAAGTATTATGAGTATATTTTTTTTTTATTTTAAAAAAAGTTTTTGAAAATTTTCCATTAATATTATTAATTTTAACAATGTGATTTAAATTGATTTTAGTTTTTAGTAAAGGGGCTGAAATACATTTTATGTTTTCAGGCCAATTTCCATGAACTAAAGCTAAATATTTTTTTTGAACTTTTTTTTCTTTTAACTGTTTATGTAATTCACGTAACATTGAGCGTTTTTTTGCTAAAATAAGTACTCCAGATGTTCCTCTATCAAGTCTGTGGACTAAATCAAGTTCTATTTCTTTATGACGTAGTATTCTAAAACATTCTATAATACCCAAATTAATTCCACTTCCGCTATGTACTGCTATTCCAGCAGGTTTGTTAAGTATTAATAAGTAGTTATCTTCATATAAAATGCTATTATCAAGAAGAGATTTTAACTTTTTGCTTAATTTTTTAGTTTTTATATTTTTACAAAAACTTTTAATAGGAGGAATTCTAATATAGTCTCCTAATTGTAACTTATATTTGGGTTGTATTCGTTTTTTATTGATTCTAATTTGACCTGTTCTTATTTTTTTATAAATTGTATTTTTTGAAAGTTGTTTAAATTTATTAAATAAAAAGTTATCTATTCTTTGTTTTATATGTTCTTTTTTAATTTCTAAAAACGATGTAGGAATAATTTTAGTTACCATAAACTATCCATATATAATGTGTCAAAAATTTTTAATTTGTAAAAACATTATTAAAAAATATAAAATGGTTGAAGTTAATAAAACTTTATAAGATTAATTTAAACAAAATATAACATTTTAGTTTAAAAATTTTTAGCTTCTATAATATAATTTATATATTTTTATTATTTTGAATTTTTGACATGTTTTGGTTAATTTTAAAATATTATTAATTAAATATAGTATAAACATATCTATTTTTTATATTATAAAAATTTTAAATTAATTTAAAACGTTATATATTTTTATTTTTATTCTAAAATGAGAAAATTATAATGAAAAGAATATTAATTAATTCTGTTCAAGAAGGGAGATTATGTGTTGCTTATATAAATGGTCAAAATTTATATGATTTAGATATAGAATATTCAAAATATAAACATAGAAAACTTAATATTTATAAAGGGAAAGTAATTAGAATTGAATCTAGTTTAAATGCAGCATTTATTGATTATGGAGCTAATAAATGTGGTTTTCTCCCATTTAAAGAAATCTCTGAGACATATTTTTTAAAAGAAAAAACTAATAAAATTTATCATAACTATAATAATATTTTAAAATTAGGTCAAGAATGTATTGTTCAGATTAGTAAACAAGAAAGAGGAAAAAAAGGAGTTTCATTAACTACATTTATAAGTCTAATAAGTAGTTATTTAATACTTATGCCAATAAATCCGGGATTAAAAGGAATATCTAAAAAAATTCAAGGTAAAAATAGAATAAACTTAAAAAGAATGTTTGTAACATTAAACATTCCTAGCAAAATGGGTTTAATTATTAGGACTTCTGGACTTAAAAAATCAACAATTGATTTACAAGAAGATTTAAACGTTTTATTAAAGCATTGGAAAAATATTCAAAAAATAGCAGAAATAAGTTCAGTTCCATTTTTAATTTATCAAGAAGAAAACATAATTTTTCGCACTGTTCGAGATTATTTGTGTAAAGACATTAGTGAAATTCTTGTAGATAACCCCATTACTTTAAATGACATGTATAATTATTTATGTATACTAAAAAGATATGACTTTAAAGATAAAATAAAATTATATTCTGGAAAGAATTCATTGTTTGAACATTATCAAATACAATCACAAATTGATTCTATTTTTCAACGTATTGTTCAACTTCCTTCTGGTGGTTCCATTACCATTGATTCTTTAGAAGCGCTAACTGCTATTGATATTAATTCATGTAAATCAATTAAAGGTGTGAATATTGAACAAACAGCGTTTAACACGAATTTGGAAGCTATTTATGAAATTGCTCGTCAATTGCGATTAAGAGATCTTGGAGGGCTAATTGTCATTGATTTCATTAACATGAAAACATTTAACAACAAAAAATCGATATTACATAGTTTGCGTCATTTTCTTAAGAAAGATCGTGCTATTATTAAAATTGGAAACATTTCTAAATTTGGTTTATTAGAAATGTCGAGACAACGTTTAAATTTTTTCAGAAAAAAGTTTAATTATTTTTTATGTACTATGTGTAATAAAAAATATGAAATACAATATTAATTGTTTTTTAATTTATATTTAACTAATGTAGTTATCACAACATACATTTATGACTAGTACATTTAAAAACAATATTTATTAAAAAAAGTGAATTAATTTTTATGTATATGTTGTATTAAACATAATTTATTTATACAGATAAAGTTGAGTAAGGCCTTACATATCTTAATTAAAAACAATATTTATGTATTAAAATTTTTAATAATGTTTAAAAATTAAACATTTTATAGTGTTATGTTTTAAGAAATGTAATTATACATAAATTTAAATTCTTATATTTATAAATTTATCTAAATATTACATGTTAAAACATTTCAAAATATTTAAAACTAAAAAATTTACAATTTTATGTTTATGTTGTTGTTAATAGTTTTAACTTTTAAAATTTAAATAATGTTTAGAGCAAATTACGCGTTTTCTGGTTGAAATATTTGATTATTCATGGTATTTGATAAATTTATTTGTTTTTCAATCATTTTAGCCAATCCTATTCCTTTTTCACTAATTTTTTGAGCAATAAATTGATCATAGACATCTTGATATAAGTTTTCTTGATTTCTTTGAATTAAATTATCTTTTGGGAAGCTATTTTTCATACTTTTTATCATCATGTGTACAAATAACCCTTCAATTTGCTTAGCTACTTTTGAGATATTGTTATCATTTTGTTCTTTAGTATATTGCGATAATTCAGTATTGTTTTTAAAGTTTAAAAATTTATCCATAGAAAAATAAAAATCATTTTTCATAATTATATAACCTCTAATTTAGCACGTAAACATCCTGCGTTATGCATAGCTTGTAATATTGCTATTAACTCTAGTGGTCTAATTCCGAGAGAATTTAATGCATGTACTATATCACTAAGGTTTACAACTTTTTCAATGTATTGTATCTTGTTATTTTTATTATAATTGTTATATTCATTTTTTTTGTTTTTAGTTTCTAAAGTATTTGTTTCAACATTAAAAAATGGAGTATGAAATTTTTTTATTTTGGTTTTTGGATGATTAATAATCATAGATATATCATCATGTGCTATTGCACAAGAATTTATTTTTACTTCATTATTCATTACAATGTCACCAGTTTTGGTGTTGATTATTACTTTTGCATTTTGAATAGGTGTATCAACGTCAATATCTTGGATAATTGACAACATTTTAATTTTTATAGCATTATCTTCCGGAGTATATAATTGTATAGTTCTAGAATTCAATGCAATTGCAGAATTAGGATATTTAATATTAATTAAATCACTAATTTTTTGAACTACGGTAAAATCTTCATTATTAAGTTGTAATGTGACAACTCTATTTTTTTCAAAATTATTATAAGTTTCTTTCTCTATTGTAGCACCTTCAATAATTTTTCCGCTGTTATATAAGTTAATTGAAAAATTTTTAAATTTGTTTTTAGAAAAATATTTTTCGTCAACTGTTATATTTCCTTGAGCAATAGCATATATTTTGTTATCAGTACTTCTCAAGGGAGTCATTAATAATATCCCTCCTTTTAAGCTTTTTGCATTTCCAATAGAAGAAACGAAAGCGTCTATTTTTTGCCCTACATGGATAAAATTTGAATATTTAGCAGTTACTATAACTGAAGCAATATTTTTTAATTGCATATTTTTTTCTATAGAAAAATCAATACCGAGTTGATTCAACATATTTTTAAGTGTTTGAACAGTATATGGACTATGATTGGTATCGTCCCCCGTTCCGTTTAATCCAGCAATTAATCCATAACCTATAAGTTGATTCTCTCGAATTCCTTGAATAGTAGCTAAATCTCTTATTTTATCAGCATATATATTCGTACTCATTAACAAAAACGTTACAAAAATACATTTCAACAATATTTTTATTAACATAAAAATTCCTTAATCAATTGATTTCAATAGTTAAATATTTTGTAAAAAATATCGAAAATTACAATGCTAAAAAACTATTTTAGTTTTGTTAAATAGACAAAATACTTAAAAATAAGCGTTGAAACCAACCAACATGGAGTCCTCTATTAATAAGTCCATAACTAATATATTCAATGCGTGAATCAGCTATTTGAGTTGATGTTATAGAATTGTTTCGAGAAATGTTTCGTGGATTCACTATTCCTGAAAAACGTATTTTTTCTTTTTCTTCATTTATTGAAATTTTTTTTTCTCCCATAACTTTTAAATTGCCATTTGGTAAAACTTGGTTAACAGTTACTGTAATTAATCCTACAAAAGTGTTATTTGCAAATGAACTTCCTGTTCCGAGAAAATCATTTTTAGAAAAACTATTCAGTCCCGCTTTATTTTCATAATTGTTATTTTTATAGTTGCTTCCAAATGTTATTCCGAGATTAGTACTGCCGTCGTGCGTTAGATTATTAGATAAACTTTGACTAGCACTAATATTTTCTTGCAAAATTACGGTTAAAGTATCTCCTACATTATGAGGTCTGTAATCTTCAAATAATGGTTCAAAATGAGAAACATCAGTATGTTGTTCTTGATAGTTTGAATGATTAATTAAGTCTGGCCACATTATAGAAGAATCTGGTTCATTTTGATTTAGTATTGTACTCGGATGTAAGACACAACCACTAAGTGTTATAAAACAAGTAAAAACTAAATAATACTTTATTTTAAAAATGAATGTCATAATTTTAAAATATGTTCCTTAACAATTCTAATTTAACGAGATTTTAGTAAACAACACATAAAATTAAAAATTATAATTGAGATAACTTTTGCAACATTTGATCGGCTGTTGTAATAACTTTACTATTAATTTCGTAAGCACGTTGAGTTTGAATCATATTCACGAGTTCTTCTGCAATATTAACATTAGAAGTTTCTACATATCCTTGATACAATAATCCTGTTCCGTTTAGACCTGGAGATGTTACAATAGGACTTCCGGAAGCTTCAGTTTCCTGATATAAATTTTCTCCTGCATTGGATAGTCCGGAGCTATTAATAAAATTCACAAGATGTAATTGACCTATTGACACTGGTTGGGATTGACCTT
Organism: Buchnera aphidicola (Nurudea shiraii); assembly: GCA_039829955.1. NCBI lineage: Bacteria > Pseudomonadati > Pseudomonadota > Gammaproteobacteria > Enterobacterales > Erwiniaceae > Buchnera > Buchnera aphidicola. The sequence continues at coordinate 355,588 of CP140035.1, read as the reverse complement.
GTATAGTAACAGTTACTGTCCCATCTCTTCCTACTTGCATATTAATACTATTTGATGGAAAGCTAATTATTGGTTGCACTGGAAATCCACTATTAGTTACTAATTGACCGTTTTGATCAACCTGAAAAGAACCATCTCTTGTATAAGCAAAATCTCCATCTGGAAGTTGTACTTGAAAGAAACCATTTCCATTTATAGCAATATCTTTAGAAGAGTCGGTTTTGGAAAGATTTCCTTGATTATGAATTCTCTCAGTAGATACAGGTCGTACTCCTGTTCCCATCTGTAAACCGGATGGTAGTGTTGTGTCTCCAGATGACTTAGATCCTGGTTGTCGTATAGTGTGATAAATTAAATCTTCGAACATTGCTCTAGATCGTTTGAAACCATTAGTACTAACATTGGCTAAATTATTAGAAATAACATTCATATTTATTTGCTGAGCATCTAATCCAGTTTTTGCAATCCATAAAGATGGAATCATAGAAAACACCCTCTTAGTTATTAATATTTAAAAATTTATTAACAAGTTGTACATTTTCATCGTAATCATGAAAAATTTTCATTTGAATATCAAACTTTCTAGAATCTTCAATAATCTTAATTATATTTTCTGAAATACTTACATTACTATCTTCTAAAGTTTCTAATAATATTTTTATGTTAGAATTTTCTTGACTATTTATGTTGGTTTTTTTTTCTTTATTTAAGAAATATAAACCATTATTACTAGTTAAATCTTTAAAATCAATTTTTACTAATTTAATTTTGTCTATTTTTTCTTCTAATTTTGTACTACTATCTATATTTTTTATTGTTCCATCAGATAGTATTTTAATACTATCATATTTTGGTATAATTATAGGACCATTTTCTCCAATAACTATGTTTCCTTGACTAGTTAATTGCCCTTTAATATTTGTTTTTAAATGTCCATTTTTAGTATAAGCAATTTTATTCTTATTAGTTTTTACCATTAACCATCCGTTTTGATCAATAATAGCAATATCTAAAGGTTGTTTGGTAAGTCTAAAAAATCCTTGCGTAGGGTCTCGATCTTTGAGTTTGTTAGATAATTTTAAGTCATTTTCACAAAATTTATTATTAGATAGAATAGTAGGATTAATTAGTATTGATTTAAAACCTATTGTTGATACGTTAGCTAAGTTATTAGCTAATATTTCTTGATCATCTAGTATTTTTTTTGCAGATATCATTATTATATTTTCTAAAAGTTCCATAAATATTTTAAAATCCTTTTCTAAGAAAACTAGAGAATTAAAATATGAATTATAAAAATTATATTTCAATAACGTATTAATATTAAATGTTTAGTATTTAAAACAATTTATATATTTAACGACATAGAATTATAATATACAATTTTTAATTGTAAAATATTCAACATGATTTTTATCGTTTTTAGTTAATAAAAAAATAGTATAAAAATGCATAGTTAAATTTTAATATTTCATATTAATTTAATATATTTAACATTATTATAAAAACTTAATGGTTAATATTAAAAATTTATTTATTTCACATTAATAATATTTTCAATTTGTCGTGCTAGTAATATTATTAGAAAAATTTTAACGTATCAAATAAATTTGATACGCAAAACATAAAATATATTTATATTGCTTAAATTGTTAAAGTTTTCGAAAATTTTAACTATTAAAGATTTAAAAAATTTTATATTTCAAATAAGTTTAAAACAGTTGACTGTGTATTTCTCTATTTCCACATTTTATTTTAAATTAATATTTTAAAAAATTTAAATTAATTATAAACAATTTTGATTTTAATTGATATGTTATTATATTTTGTAAGTACAAATTGTGAGACAACAAAAATTTTTGTATTTAATATAAATATTATAGAAGTATTGAGATCTATATACGAAAATATTTTATATTTCAAAATTTAAAATATTTAATATGATTAAATTATTTCAATAAGTTTTATAAATCCACATAAATTAAATACTTAATTTTATTATAGAAAGATAGCAAATAATAAAATTATCATCTTGTTTTTTTATTGTCCAATTGTTAATGTTTTTATAATCATAGCTTTTGCTGTATTTAGTAATTCTAAATTAGTTTGATAGTTTCTAGATGCTGAAATAAAATCAATTGTTTCAGTAACGAGATTTACATTTGAAATCTCAGAAAATCCTTGAGGATCTGCAATAGGACTATTCGGATTGTATATTTTTTTCAGCGGAGTTTTATCTTCTATTATTTTTTCTACTTTTACATTTTCAAATTCAGAGTCATTAATATTTCCATATTTTAAAACAATTTTCTTTGCTATATATGGATACAATTTTCCATTTTTATTCACTAAACTGTCTATATTAGCTATATTGCTAGCATGAATTTGCATTTTTTGAGATTGCACGTTCATCGCTGAATTAGAAATATCAAATATTTTTAATAAAGACATAAATTATCCTTTTAATACACTCATGAGGTTTTTAAACTTACTATTTATGAAAGCAATTTCTATTTGGTAAAGCAAACTATTTTTAACAAAATTAACTTTTTCATGATCTATTTCAATTGATTTGTTTTTAATAGTATAGTTTTGTTTTATTTTGTTTTTATATTCCTCAAAGTCTTTTACTTTGGTAGGAGAAATATGTTTTTTAGAAGTCAATGTTAATCCGTTTTGAGATGTTTTGTTTTGTGTTTTTAATAAAAAATCTAATGCTTTTGAAAAGTCTATACTTTTTGAATGATAATGTGGAGTATTACTATTTGCAATATTCGAAGCAATTAATTCTTGTTGATAAGAACGTAAATTTAATACACATTCATCGAAAAAAAATTCTTTGTTTATTTTGTTAAACATTTTAGATCCATAAATATTATTAAAATGTTATGTATATTTTAATTATACATTAAATAAGGTGTATATAGTTATAGTATTTTAAAAGTATATATTGAGATTTTGATTAAAATAATCTCAATAAGTTGAGAGGGAAAACATATGATTTTAAAAATTTTCATGTTGTTTTGTTTAGTATTTTTTGTTTTTTTTCAAGTTCAAGCGAATAGTTTTCCGGAATATCTTGTTAAATTTTTGAAAGAACAACAATTTTCTTATTTTAAAAATATAAGTATTATTTTATATAATAATATTTCTTATAAAAATCAAATAAGTTGCTTTAATCCTAAGTTTATTTTAATAGATCGTTTTAGACCATCAGAATTAATAAATATTAAAGTTATTTGTGGAAATATACATCAATTTGTTCAAGTTAAGATAGAAATTAGAGGAGAATATCTAATTGCTTCTAAAAATATTAAAAAAGGACATAAATTAACTGATACAGATATATCTGTTAAATACGGACTCTTAGATAAGATTCCTCTTAATATGTATCTAAAAAAAAAACAAGCATTGAATTTGATAAGTTCAAAAAACATAAATAAAAATGAATTAATAACTTTGACGTTATTGCATCCTAAATGGTTAATTGAGATAAATCAAAAAGTCTTAGTTATAATTAAAAACATAGGATTTATAATCATTTTAGAAGGACGAGCAATCAACAATGCTTATAAAAATCAACAGGTTAAAGTAAAATTAAAAAATGGAAAAATAATATTAGGAATAGTAGATAACAAAGGTAACGTCATTATACATTAGTTATTTCTGATTACTTCAAAACTGTTTGATAGAAATATTGGGAAGTTGTATTTTTAACATGAGTGTTAAAAATAATTTAAAGTATATATTTAAATAACTCTACACATATAAATAGTGATGATAACAAGTTAAAAAATTTTTATCAATTGTTTGCTTTTAGGGGAGATTTTTTATTCATTTTTATTGGTTTATTATAAAATACTTATGTTTATATATATTTAATATAAAAGCAATAAATTTAACTTTTTTGTTATATTTTAAGAATGACTAATATATTTTTGAAAAATATAACTAAATAAAAATAACTTTTATTTATGAAAATGTTATCTATGACATCTAATTTTTATACAAAGTGACATAAAATTATAAATAATTAAACACATTAAATTTTTTTAATGTATTGAATATTTTTCATGTTTTTCTTAATACAACAATGATAATAATGTTTAAACTGAAAGCAATGGCTATTTTTTAAGAGTTTCTTACGTATATATTTTATTTTTTGTTTTTTTTTAAAATGTATATTGTTATATCGTCAAATTTTATAAGTAAATTACCTTAATTTATTTTGTATATCTCTCATATATAATAATTTTATCTATAATCACTTGAAATAAGTTAAAATTTCAAAATATTAGAGTATTATTCTTGTATTTTAAGAACCAATGTGCGTTAAATTAATATTGTTTTAGAAGATAAATTGATAATTCAGTATTATCACATATATAAGTTATAAAAGGTAATATAGTTATGAATGTGTTAAGATCATTAATTTCGTTAAGTGCTATAACTTTTTTTTCTAAGATACTTGGTTTTATACGTGATTCACTTATTGCATATACGTTTGGTGCATCAGGACTAACCGATTCTTTTTTTTTAGCTTTTAAAATTCCAAATTTGTTTCGAAGAATCTTTTCAGAAGGTTTTTTTTTGCAAACTTTTGTTCCTGTTTTATTAGAATATAAACATTTTTATAGTATAAAGCGTATTCAAGAATTGATATCTAATGCATTAGGTTTTATAGTTTTTATTTTAAGTATTTTTACAATTTTTGGAATACTATTTGCATCAAAGATAATTTTTATTATTTCTCCTGGATTAAAACAAAGTACATTTAAATTTTATTTAACAGTGCTTATGTTTAAAATAATTTTTCCTTATATATTTTTTGTTTCTTTAGGATCATTTATTAGTTCTATTTTAAATTCTTGGAATTATTTTTTTATACCAGCTTTTTCTTCTATTTTATTCAATGTAAACATAATAATTTTTATTTTGTTTTTTTCTTCGTATTTTCATGTTTCTATTTTATCTCTAGCATGGGCAACATCTCTAGGGGGTTTAATTCAACTGATATATCAAATTCCATTTTTAAAAAAAATTGACATGTTAGTATTTCCAAAATTTGATATAAAAAACCTTAGATTTCAAAATGTTTCTAAAAGAACTATGATAGTTATCATAGGAGTTTTTGTGAGTCAAATTTCTATAATTATGAATACTATTTCTGCTTCATTTTTAGTCTCTGGATCTATATCGTGGATATATTATTCTGATAGATTGATAGAATTTATTTCTGGTATTTTAGGAGTATCTTTAGGAACAATTTTATTACCATTGTTTTCTACTAAATCTAGTCATATAAGTAAACAAGAAAATTGTAAATTATTAGATTGGGCCCTTCGAATAGGATGTCTAATAGCTATTCCTAGTTCTATAGCATTATTCATATTGTCGAAAATTGTAATAATTGTGTTATTTCAATATGGAAATTTTTCAATATTTGATGTATTTATGACTAAAAATATTTTAATGTTTTATTCAATTGGATTGATTCCATTAATTTTGGTAAAAATTATACTTCCTAAGTTTTATTCTAATAATGATTTTACTAGTCCTTTAATAATTTCTATCTTTGTCTTAATAATAACTCAATTCATGAATATTGTTTTTTTACCTTATTTTCAGCATAACAGTTTTGCATTATCAAGTAGTATTTCTTCTTGGATCAATTTTTTTTTATTATATTGGATCTCTATCAATAAAAAATATTTTTCCCCTGAATCTGGTTGGACAATTTTTTTAGGAAAAATTTTTGTCTCTGTAGTATTTATGTCATGTATTTTATATTTAAATCTATTTTTTTTTTCTAACTGGAGTACAGGAACAATATTTTTTAAATTAAGTAAATTAATGTTAGTTTGTTGTATATCTGGGTGTAGTTATTTCATAATGTTATTTATATTAGGATTAAGAATATATCACTTTTCTTTAATTTTGAAAAAAAAATAAATTTTGGAGGAAGAGGGATTCGAACTCTCGGATGATTTCTCATCGGCGGTTTTCAAGACCGCTGCCTTAAACCACTCGGCCATTCCTCCATTTTAAAAAATTTAAGTTTAAATTATATAATATCTTAAGAATTTTTAAAAGAAGTTTTCACAGCTTTAATCTATAATTTTTAAGAAATATGTTATTACTATAAAATTTTGTTAGTATTAAAGTGCTTGTTTTTTTACATTAATTTTGATAGAGTAAAATATCTGGCGCGTTGACAGATTGGTTATGTAGCGGATTGCAAATCCGTGCAGCCCGGTTCAATTCCGGGATGCGCCTTATAAAATTTTTTTAAAATAAAAAATCTATTAGCCCAGATGGTGAAATTGGTAAACACAAGGGATTTAAAATCCCTCGGCTGTATAAGCTTTGCGGGTTCAATTCCCGCTCTGGGTATAATTTTAAATATGTTATTTTATTTTTTTCTTATTTTTTCCTTGATAAACTCTAAAATTTTTTGTTTCTTTTAAAATTTTATATTTTAAACAGGTGTTTTGAAAATATTTATGGCATAATATATTAGAACTTACTACTACTCTGATTTCTCCGCCTGCTTTCAAATATTTTTCTGATTTTTCAATTATTTCTTTTATAAAATTTAAATTTATTTTTGAATTTTTATGTATAGAAGGGTTAGATATAATAAAATTAAACTTTTTAAAAATATTCGAGTAAACATTGCTTGGAAATACTTCTCCTGGAACATTATTATGTTTTAGTGTCAATTTACTAGATTCCAAAGCTGCTATATTAATATCTATAAGTGTCAATTTTACTTTTTGTGAAATTTTATATAATAATACTGATAAAATTCCTGATCCACATCCTATATCAAGCACATCTCCTTGTATTGATTTCTTAAACGTTGAAATTAACAGTTGAGAACCTATATCGATTTTTTTGTATCCAAAAATTCCTGGAATGGTTTTTATTTGAATATCATTAAAAATTGTTGTGTATATAAAACTATTAAAGTGAAACTTAGGTTTAAAAGTTACTTTTCCACAAAAAAGTAAACAATGCTTAGCAGAATCTATCTTTTCTAATGTTATCCATGTTTTTAATAAATTTTTAGCAGTATTGATTCCGCTATTTTTTCTTCCAACGAGGAAAATTAAACTTTTTTTAGAAAGTTTAGAAAAAATATATTGAAGATGAAATATAGCTTCATATTTACTATTTGGCCAAAAATACAAAATAACATCAGAATTGCAAATGATTTTTTTTTCTTCTAATAAAATAAATTTAACTTTATGTTGAATCGTTTTTTTGAAATAATTCCAATTTTCAAAATTTTGAGTACATATTATAACATTACTAAGTTTATTTAAATGTAATAAGTTAGATATATTTCCCGATATTAAAATTTTTTTTTTAAAAATAAATCGATATTTCTAAAAATTATTTTATTTATATTTTTCATGCTTTTTAATTGTTATAGTTACGTTTAAAATCAGAATTTTTTAAATACAAAATTTTATTTATATACAATACAACATTTTAAAAATTTATATAGATTTATAATGATATTATATACTTAATGTTACTTTAAGTTTTTATTTAGAATTTTTAAATTTATATAAAATAATTAAATAATAATTTTGTAAGGTACAATTATCTTATTAATAAGATTTCTGATATTTAAATGTACTTTAAATAAAGGTTAAAATAGCTTTAATTATCTAATAAATTTATTAAATTTCTTTTTCAATAAAGTGTTTGAAAAAATGAAAAGTTCTCCATTAGAATTAAAAGAAAACGTTTTTAAAATATTAGTTTTATATTTACATACTGATTCAACAGAATTAATAAGTAGAGAATTAACAAAAAAAGTAAATATGTCTCCTATTTTTTTTAAAAATTTACCTATAATAGTTAATTTAAAAAAAATATTTAACATAGAAAATTGGAATAGTATAAAAAAAATAATTACTTCATTTAATTTTTACATTTTAGGGGTTAGTAATTGTTACAGTACTGTTTTGAAAACTAAGATTGAAGAATCTGGATTGCCCGTTTTTTTAAAAGAAAAGAGCTTAGTCAACTATATTAGTAAAAATAAATTGAATAATATTAATGCTATTAATTTAAATATGCAAAAAAAAACTAAAATTGTTAGTTATCCTATTCGATCAGGTCAAAAAATTTATTCTGCTAATTCTGATTTAATAATTATTAATAATGTCAGTCCAGGGGCTGAAATAATAGCAGATGGTAATATTCATATTTATGGGATTATAAGAGGAAGAGTGTTAGCTGGTGCTCAAGGAGATACTACGTGTCAAATATTTTGTATAAAATTTTTTGCAGAACTAATTTCAATTGCAGGGAAATATTTATTAAGTGATCAGTTTTTACCTGATATTCTAGGAAAGAGCGTAAGAATTTATATAAAAGATAAAAAATTAAACATTTTAAAATTTAGTTGAAATTATTAAGGATGTATGTATGACACGTATTATTACAGTAACTTCAGGTAAAGGAGGCGTAGGTAAAACTACTTCTAGTGCAGCTTTAGCGACAGGTTTTGCACAAAAAGGACATAAAACAATAGTAATTGATTTTGATATAGGACTCAGGAACTTAGATTTAATTATGGGTTGTGAACGTAGAGTGATATATGACTTTATAAATGTAATTAATGGAGATGCAAGTTTAAATCAAGCATTAATTAAAGACAAAAGAACTGAAAATTTATTTATTCTTCCAGCATCTCAAACTAGAGATAAAAGTGCATTAACTAAACTAGGAATTAATAATATTTTTTGTGAATTAATAGAAATGAAGTTTGACATTATTATTTGTGACTCTCCAGCTGGAATAGAGTCTGGAGCAGTATTAGCAATATATTTTGCAGATGAAGCAATAATTACTACAAATCCAGAAATATCTTCTATAAGAGATTCGGATCGAATGTTAGGAATTATTTCGTCTACGTCAAAACGTTCAAAAGATAAATGCGATCCTATAAAAGAGTACTTATTATTGACCAGATATGATCCCGTTAGAGTAAGCCAGGGAGAGATGTTAAGTGTACAAGATATTTTAGATATTTTAAGAATACCGTTAATTGGAGTGATTCCAGAAGATTCTTTCGTTTTAAGATCTTCTAATCAAGGGAAATCTGTAATCTTACATCCTACTTCTAATGCAGGGCAAGCTTATTGTGATACTGTAAAACGTTTGTTAGGTCAACAAGTTCCATTGCGATTTATTAAGAAAGAAAAAGAAAGTTTTTTTAAACGGTTATTTAGGAGATAAATATGGCTTTAATAAACTTTTTTTTATCTCAAAAAAAACATACTTCAAAAATAGCGAAAGAAAGATTACAAATTATTGTTGCTGAACGTAGAAAAAAAAATCATGAACCAAACTATTTACCTGAATTAAAAAAAGAAATTTTTCGAGTAATTTGTAAATATGTAAAAATAGATCCTAAGATGATTTCTGTTCAATTAGATCATAAAGAAAAAGATATCTCTATTTTAGAATTAAATGTAATTATTCCTGATTGAAATTGTAATAACTTATTTCAAAAAATTAAAATATTAATATTTATTAATCCAGAATTTCTATTCTGGATAAATAAATATGTATCAACTTGTTTATATTTATTTAATTTAGTGATTACAATGAGAATTAACATTATTTTTAAAAATATCTAGGAAATATTTTATAAGAAAAACTGTATTTTTGATAATATTTATTAGATAAATATAAAGTGATAATAAATTGAGATTTTGGAAATTGAATATTAGAAATAATTAAGTTTTTATGAACTTCTGTTGATTTTATTCCAAAGATGTCACCAACTAATATCCATGTTTTTTTTAAATAAGATAATTTTTCATATATTTCTTGAATAGAAAACGTTTTTTTAGATTTTTTTTTAGTCCAAATTTTATCTTTATTTTTAGTGTATTTTTCTAAATATACATTTTTGTTGTTAGTTTTCATAATCATTATAATTCTATGTTTGTTAAAAGTGTTATAAGCTTCTTCTGCTAAGATTAATGGTGTGGGAAATGAAGCGATTGGAACATTCAATCCTAATGATAAACCTTGAGCTATAGCAATAGAAGTTCTTATCCCTATAAAATTTCCTGGACCTGTAGAAATAGCAATGATTTCTATTTCATGCAAATCAATATAATTTTCTTTTAACATAGTTTGTATCATTGGAAGTATATGTACAATTTGATTTTTATTGCATTTTTTAATTTTATTATAAATATTACCTTGATATAATAATGATATAGAACAACAAAAAAGTGAGGAATTAAATGCTAGAATGTTTTTAGACATGTTTTTTAGTATATTTTATGTTGCCAATTAAATAGCATATATGTAATAAATGTTTATATAATTTAATAATTTCTATCTTTTGTAATTCGAACTAAGTTTATGCGATATTGAGTCGCTTCTAAAATATAAAATTTTAAAGGAGGAATACAAATCACTTCTCCCGGTAAAGGTAATTTTCCCTTTTGAGAAATTAGTAATCCAGCTAGGGAAGCATAGCTTTCTTCTTGTTTTATCAGATTTGTAATATTTAAACATTGTTGTAAAGAATGTAAATCTGTCTTACCTTTTACTAACCAACTGTTTTTTTCAAAAGTAATATCAGGCGTTTCGTCTGCATCTGGAAATTCACCAGCAATCGCCTCTAATACATCTAATGGAGTAATTAAACCCTGTACTACACCAAATTCGTTTGTGACAATAACTAAGCTTCCTTTTGATTTTCTTAAAACTCCAATTAAATTTATTGAATCTATAGTATCTGGTATAATTATTGGAGGAATTATAGAAGAAAATTGTACTACGTTTGTTTTATTTTCTATTTCTACAAGTAATTCTTTGGCACGTACTACTCCTATTACTTCATCTAATTTTCCTTTGCAAATTGGAAATAAGCTATGGGGCGTGTCTAATAATTGAATTCGAATTTTAGAAATTGGTTGTTTTATATCTACCCATGAAATTTCACTCCTAGGTGTCATAATACTTTTAATAGATCTAGCAGCTAAAGTTAAAACACTGTTAATCATATATTTTTCTTCTTCTTTAAATTCTCCGACATCTGAAGAAGTAATACATACATTTTTTTTTTCTTCATGTTTATTAAATGATGTTTTTTTAGGATTTTTAAATTGATCTCGAATTACAAGTCGTAATATAGCTTCTGCTGCTCTTTGCCGCATTGGTTTCCTAGATTGGCGTCTGATAAAATTACGTCGTGCAATTTGATTAAATAGTTCTATAATAATAGAAAAACTAATTGCAGCGTATAAATAACCTTTAGGTATTAAGAAACCTAATGCTTCTGAAACCAAGCCAAATCCTATCATTAATAAAAAACTTAGACATAATACTACTACTGTTTGATGTGAATTTATAAAACTTATCAATGGTTTAGAAGCTAATACCATTAAAGTCATAGCTATAACTATTGCTATCATCATAATTGGCAAATTATTTACCATTCCGACAGCTGTAATTATAGAATCTAAAGAAAATACAGCATCTAAAATAACAATTTGAATTACTACAGTCCAAAAACTAGCGCTGTCTTTGTTACTTTCGTTTCTATGTATATTATTATCCAACCTTTCATGTAATTCTATGGTTGCTTTAAATAGTAAAAAAATTCCACCGATTAATAATATTAAATCTCTTCCTGAAAAAGAAAAATACAAATTTTTAATTATTACTGATTTTAAAGTAACCATCCATGACATCAATGAAAGTAAACTTAATCTCATTAAAAGTGCTAAACTAAGACCAATTAAACGAACTTTATCTTGTTTATGAGATGGTAATTTTTCTGACAAAATAGCTATAAAGACTATATTATCAACTCCCAATACCACTTCTAATATAACTAATGTTAGTAGACCTGCCCAGATTGACGAATCTAAAAAAATTTCCATTAGAAACCCCGTAAAATAATAGGACAGAATAAAATTGAATTTTATTAAATTAGTTATTAATTATAACATTTTTAAAAGTACTATTTAAAATAGACATATTTTTTTTATTTATCACCTTTAATTCGATGTTAAAATTATATATTAAATTTGTTTTTAATAAAAATTTTTAATCTATATCCATTCACTTATGTTCATGCTTAATATGATGATATTATAAATATAAATGTAACAATTTTGTTTAAAATTTTTTTATAGAAGTTTGTCATTTAAAATGCTTTTAAGATTTTTAAACTTATAGTTATTAATTTTAAATCTTTGTAAATTTCAAATATTGTACAGTATAATATACGAAAATGATTGATTAAATTCATTTTTAATTTTAATTTAAAATTTTTGTAATTTTAAATTATTAGTGAAAAGTTTATTAAATTAAAAATTTAATATAAATTTATTAATTTGAGATTATTTCAAATAATGTTTTTATTTAAGAAAGCTATAATTAAAATAAATAAAAACATTTTTAAATTCTAAAATTAAATATAAATTTACATGTAATCTTGTTGATATAAAGCATTAATACGTTTTTCTAATGATGGATGGGACATAAATAAGTTAATAAAATGGTTGGACTTTCCGTTAATGCAAAATGCTATCATACTGCTAGATTCTTGAGGTTCGTAACTTAACTTTAATTTTTCTAGTGCAGCTATCATTTTTTGCTTTCCTACTAGTTTTGCTGATCCAGCATCAGCATAAAATTCACGATGTCTAGAAAACCACATAGTAATTATACTAGCAAAAATACCAAAGATTAATTCTAAAATAGTAGAGGTTATTACATATGTCCAAGTATTTCCAAGAGAATAATTATTTTCGTTTTTTTCTCCTGACAAGAAAAATGAAACCATTTGAGCCACAATTCTAGATGCAAAAATGACAAATGTATTTACTATTCCTTGCAATAACGTCATAGTAATCATATCACCATTAGCTATGTGAGTAATTTCATGTGCTATTACTGCTTCAGCTTCATTTTTTTTCATGTTGTCTAATAAACCAGTAGAAACAGCTATTAAAGCAGCATTTCGTCTTGCTCCTGTAGCAAATGCATTAATATCAGAAGCATGGTATATTGCTACTTCCGGTGTACTAATACCTACTTTTTTAGATTGTGATGTGACAGTATTTATTAGCCAATTTTCAGTTTCGTTATTAGGAAAATGTATTACTTGCCCATTTACAGATCTTAATGCAATCCATTTTGACATCAATAATGATATTATAGATCCACTAAATCCAAATATAGTAGACATAATAAGTAATCCAGACATACTTCCAGATTTAATTCCAGTAATACTTAAAACAAATCCAAAAACACAAATCACTGCTAAATTAGTTAATAAAAATAGTATTATGCGTATCATAATTTTTTCCTGAACGTTTTAATTAATAATAAACATTATATATAATAGCTTATATATTTAAATCTTTTTTATAACATTTTAATGTTAATTTTTAAATTTTAAAGTAATTTATAAAATTTTAAAATTTATTATTATAGTTTTTATAAATTAAGTATTTATTTTATTACAGAATTTATATAGTATTAAATATATCAAATAAAACTTTATGATATAAAAACTCGTTTTTAATAAATTTATATATAACATTTAACATTACTTTAACAAATTTTAAAAATATATTTTATATATATCAATTTATTAAAAAAAGTTTTAATGTTCTGTTTTTTATTAATGTATAATTACTACGAAATATCATATTTAAAATTCGTTCCATGTATAACCATCTTTTTCAATTATATTTTTAGATGCATGAGGTCCTAACGTTCCAGAAGGATATAAAAATAATAGTTTTTTGTTATGTTTTATAGAATCAAAAATTGAATCAATCCAACTCCATGCTAATTCTATTTCGTCTCTTCGTACAAATAAAGAATGATTACCTCGTATTCCTTCTAGCAATAATTTTTCATATGCATCAAATAACTTTAATGACTTAAAATGTTGATCATAATGAAAATTTAAATTAATTGTATCTAATTTATACTTATGTTCTAAGTTTGGAACTTTATTTAAAATTTGAATGTTTATTCCTTCATTGGGTTGTAGAAATATAATTACTTTGTTTTTAGATAGATATGGAGAATTTTTATTAAAAATATTAGTTGAAATATCTTTAAAGGATATAACTATTTCTGAATGCTTTTTAGGCATTCTTTTTCCTGTTCGTAAATAGAAAGGTACTCCAGACCATTGTTTATTATCAATGTTAACTTTCATAGACACAAATGTTTCAGTATTACTAGATATATTCGTTCCTATATCCTCTAAATATGAAGATATTTTATTTCCATTAACAATATTAGAAGAATATTGACCTAATACAACATTTTCATAGATATTTTTATGAGTAAATGGACGTAGTGCTTGTAAGATCTTTATTTTTTCGTTCTTTATACTATTAGAATACAAATTAATAGGTTCAGACATAGTAATAATAGTTAATATTTGCAACATGTGATTTTGAACCATATCTCTAATTTGACCAGCATTATCGAAGTATTCTTTTCGTCCTTCAATACCTATACTTTCAGAAATAGTTATTTGGACGTGATCGATAAAATTTCTGTTCCAATTGTAATAAAAAAGAGAATTAGAAAATCTAAAAGCTAACAAATTTAATATTGTTTCTTTTCCTAAATAATGATCTATTCGAAAAATCTGGTTTTCTTTGAAATATTTACTAATTCCAGAATTTATTTTTTGTGATGTTTTTAAAGAAGAACCTAACGGTTTTTCTATTATAACTCTTGTAGGTTCAAGATTTAAATGTATATATTTTAGTCCTTTACAAATTTTGCTAAATGTATTTTGAGGCATTGCAAAATAATGTATAATTAATTTTTTTTTATCGTAAAACATTTTTTTTAATTTTATAAAGTTTTTCGTATCATTTATATCGAGATTACAAAATTCAAAACGTAATGAAAACGTTTTCCATATATTTTCTTGTATTTCTTCATGCATGAATTTTTTTAGCGATTTTCGAATTATTTCTAAATAGTCTTGTTTGTTCCATAGAGCTCTCCCTACCCCTATAATTTTCATGTTTTTTGCTAGTTTTTCATTTTTTTCTAATTGATATAAAGCGGGCAACAATTTCCTACATGCAAGATCTCCTTTAGCACCAAAGATAACTAAATCATATGTAGCAGTTACATCGTTCATAATTATTTCCTTGTTATTTTAATGTTAAGCATGTTTCATAACTGTCATTGTTTTAAGTTTAATATTTTACTTTAACATAATTAAAATAGTTATTTAAAAACATAATACGAAATATAGGATCTCTTTTATATATAATAATGTGATAATAAAACTATTAGTGTTTCTTTGATTTATATATTAATGTATAATAACATTATGTAAAATAAAAACAAAATTTCTCAACTTAATATAAAAAATTTTATATTATAAGACAAAATAAAATATTTCTATAAAATTAATAATTATTAGAATATATATGTTTTATATAGTTATACATATAAACATTAAAGTTTTATTTTTTGTGTTTTATTTTATTAAATTAGTAATTTTAAATTATTAAGTAAAAATAAAAATATGAAAAATCGTTTTAAAAGAACTAAAATTGTCGCTACTCTAGGACCCTCTACAGACAATAATACTGTACTTGAGAATATGATTAAATCAGGAGTAAATGTAATTAGGCTAAACTTTTCTCATGGCACTCCAGAAGAGCATGTACTGCGAGCTAGAAATGCAAAGAATATTATGAAAAAGTTAGGAGTACATATTGCATTACTAGGTGATTTGCAAGGTCCTAAAATTCGCATTTCAAAGTTTAAAAAAAATAAAGTAATTTTGAATTCAAAAGATACATTTATATTAAATACTGACTTAAGTGTAGATGATGGAAATGAAAAGCAAGTAGGAATAGACTATAAAAAATTGCCAAAAGATGTTTGTAAGGGGGACAAATTATTATTAGATGATGGGAAAATACAATTAGAAGTAACAAATATTAAAGGTAATAAAATATTTACTCAGGTAATTGTAGGAGGTATATTATCTAACAATAAAGGAATTAATAAATTAGGTGGAGGATTATCAGCTGATACATTAACTGAAAAAGATAAAAAAGATATTAAAATTGCATCCGAAATTGGTGTAGATTATTTAGCGGTTTCTTTTCCTCGTTGTAGTAAAGATTTAAATACTGCTCGAACATTAGCTTTGAAATATGGAAGTTCAGCTAAAATTGTAGCTAAAATAGAACGTGCTGAAGCGGTATCTAATCAAAAAATTATTGATGATATTATATTAGCTTCAGATGCTATTATGGTTGCTAGAGGAGATTTAGGTATAGAAATAGGTGATTCTGAATTAGTGGGAATTCAAAAAATTTTAATTAGGCGTGCTAGACAGTTAAATAGAGTGGTAATTACAGCCACTCAAATGATGGAATCAATGATTATTCATCCTATGCCTACTAGAGCAGAAGTAATGGATGTTGCTAATGCTGTTTTAGATGGAAGTGACGCTGTAATGTTGTCAGCTGAAACAGCTTCTGGGAAATATCCTATTGAAACAATACAAATGATGTCTAAAATTTGTAAAGGAGCAGAAAAAATGCCAAGCATAAATGTATCTAGACATCGATTAAACGATAAATTTTATGATATTGAAGAAGCCATTGCTATGTCAGCTATGTATACAGCTAATCATTTACATGGCATTACTGCAATTATTACAATGACAGAATCAGGAAAAACAGCTTTAATGACTTCTAGAATTACTTCGGGATTACCTATTTTTGCTTTATCTTCTAAAATTAAAACTTTAAGATTAACTTCATTATATCGTGGTGTTACTCCTATATTTTTTAATAGCAAAAATTCAGGTGTATCAGCGGCTAACGATGCAATAATTTTATTAAAAGATCGAGGTTTTTTAAATAAAGGTAACTTAGTGATTATTACACAAGGAGATGTTATGGGTAGAATTGGAACCACTAATACTAGCAGGATTTTAAAAGTATAATTTTCAAACTTCATATATTTAATTAAAACAAATATTTAAGTAAATATTTAAATTAAATATTTTTTAAATGTATGAAAATACTGTTTAAAAACTTTAAATAAACTTTTAAATCATTTCTTGATAATTTTTCAAAAATTACTAATTTTTCTGGATTAATAACTCTATTATTTAACCATATTTCATAATGTAAATGTGGTCCTGTTGAATAACCTGTATTTCCAGACAATCCAATTTTTTCGCCTTTTTTTACTTTATCACCTACTTTTACTAATATAGTTTTTAAATGCATATATTTGGTAACGTAATGAAAATTATGCTTAATAGTCACATATTTTCCTTCGACTGTACTAGATTTAATTTTTGTAATTTCTCCATTTCCTATAGACAGTATAGGAGTTCCTACAGGCATAGCTATATCTATACCTTGATGTTGAGAAATTTTTTTAGTTATTGGATTCAATCGATGCAAATTAAAGCTAGAAGATATGCGATATCTTTTAAAAGATGGAAACTTAAGAAACGTTTCTGTCAAGCTGTATCCTTGATGATCATAAAATTTTCCGTTATTTGCTACAACGCCATAATAATTTAACTTGTTATTATGTATTTTAAATCCTATAATTTTGTTTTTATAAACTTTTATATCAAGTATATTTTTTTTAATTAAAAAACTAAATGGATTATTAATTTTTAACTTATGATAATTAATTTGATATTTTATAATTTCTATTATATTTTGAATTTCATTTATATCTAATCCAAAACTTTTGGAATTTTCAAAAGATCTCTTGCTTATCTCACCTGAAGAACTGACATATTCACAATTTTTTTGTGAATAATTAAAATTAACGTCATGATTAATAGAACATTTTATACTATTTTTAAATATTTCGCTTAAAGTTACACTTTTTTCTTGTAAAAAATTCATTAAACATGGTGGGTATAAAATTGTGTTAGACATAAAAAAATTTTTAAAAAAGATAGAAGGGATATGATCTTTTATAAAATGTAAAAAATAATTATTTTTTAAAAAAAATAATGTCTCATAATTAGTATTTGTAGAATTATTATTATGTAGAACAGTATTTATTTTTGAAACTTTATTGTTACATATGTTTTGAGGTTTAACTATATTATTATATCTTTCTATACTACAATTAATATATAGTGTTAAAAATATAGCGCATTTTATGAAATTTGCTAATTTTGCATATTTTTTTACCAAAATAAAAAAAATGTTTTTAAATGTATGAAACACGTTTTGTTTTTCCTATTTTTAAAATTATGATTATTTAAAACTGTAATTAAGTTTTAAAATAATATTTTTAAGATTAGTTAAATATTTAAATTTTAAAAATCGAAGAATAAAATGTATCAATTCTATATTGTTTTTTATGAATGAGTTATATATTACTATAAATATACTTTTTTGTTTATCACATTTTAATATCATACTTTTAAATTTGTTAAAATGTGTACATTATTACTTAAACAACTATAAGGTTATAAAAATTGTTTTAAATTAATAGTAATCTTTTATTTTAAATAAATAATATTTTATGATAGCATATTAAATTGACAAATTTGATATTATGTTTAATAAATATGTCTCTGTTCGTTTCTTTAAAAAATGTTTCAGTAAACTTTAATACAACAACAATTCTTTCTAATATTTCATTAGAATTACATTCTGATTGTATCTTAACATTAATAGGACCAAATGGTGCTGGAAAATCTACCTTAGTAAAGGTAATATTAAAATTAATATATCCTAGTATAGGGAAAGTAATATATAATAAAAAATTTCGAATTGGATATATGCCTCAAAAGTTGATTTTTAATAAAACTCTTCCTGTAACTGTAAAAAAGTTTATGGATCTTTCTCAATGTCAAATATCTTCTTCAACAATATTAAAACGTTTAAATGCTATTCATTTAGAAAATACTTTATTAAAAGATTTATCTAGCGGAGAAATGCAAAAAGTGTTATTAGCTCGTTCGTTGCTAAATAACCCTCAATTGTTAATTTTAGATGAACCTACACAAGGTATTGATTTGTTAGGTCAAACTATTTTTTATAAATTAATCAATAAAATTAAAAAAGAATTAAATTGTTCTATTTTGATTGTATCACATGATTTAAGTTTAGTAATGTCAAATACAGACGAAGTAATTTGTCTTAATAAACATATTTGTTGTTCGGGGTCTCCAGAAGTAGTTTCAAAAAATTCTAAATTTATTGCTATTTTTGGGAATTTAAAAAAAAATAAATTAGCACTATATCATCATAAACATAATCACTATCATAATTTTTAATATATGTGCAAAGTTTTATATTAAGAGAATAACAATAAAAATATGTGTGAATTAATTTTTTCTGGGTGGTTGGCAGGTATGTTTTTAACTTTAATTGCTGGACCGCTTGGCTCATTTATAATCTGGCGTCGAATGTCTTCATTTGGAGATACTTTATCTCATTCTTCTTTGCTAGGTATTGCATTTGCTATATTATTTAATATACATCCATTTTGTGTAGTTCTTGTCATAATTTTATGTTTTGGAATATTTGTAAATTGGCTAGAAAATAATTCTTCTTTGTCTTTAGACACTATTCTTGGAATTATAGGTTATAGTTCTTTATCTCTTGGAATGATAATTATGAGTATAGTTTCTGATGTTCAAAAAACGCGTTTTACGAACTATTTATTTGGAAATTTATTAGAAGTAACTAATTTCGACTTAACTCTTATATTTTTTAGTTCCTTGGTTATTTTTTTTATTTTATTAAAATATTGGAATTATATTTTATTAGTTACAATTAGTTCTGATCTTGCTAAAGTAGATGGAATTAATGTTTACAAAATTAACTTTATTTTAATTTTCTTAATTGCATTAACCATTAGTATTGCTATAAAATTTATAGGGTCTTTAATTATTATATCACTTTTACTGATTCCTGCAGCGACCGCACAAGGTTTTTCTTCTTCTCCTGAAATTATGGCTATATTTTCAATTTTAATAGGAATGATTTCTTTAACAGGTGGAGTGATAATTTCAATATTATTTAGTATTCCTATTAGTCCTTCCATTGCATTATTTTCAACTAGTATATTTTTACTGAGTTATGTAAAAAAAATAAATTAGTATTTTTGAATATGTCATTATTATAAAATAATATAATTTGAATTTTTATAAATTTATGTGAATTTATTTAAAATCATTTTGATGTTTCGTAGTCAAGTTCGTGTGGAGCTTCTGTAGTAAGACATGAAGCAGAAGTAGTTTTTGGAAAAGCAATGACATCTCTTATGTTATTGCTATGTGTTAATAACATAATTATTCGATCTAATCCTAAAGCTATTCCGGCATGAGGAGGAGTACCAAACCGCAATGCGTTTAAAAAAAATCCAAAATTTTTATCTTGATTGCGTTGATTAATGTTTAATATATTAAAAATTTTTTTTTGAATTTTTTCATTGTTGATTCTCACAGATCCACTTCCTATTTCATATCCATTAATTACTAAATCATATGAATTTGATATGATATAGTCTAGCTTTTTCTTTAAGGTTAAATCATTTGCGTTTTTAGGAGCTGTAAACGGATGATGCATAGAAATATAATTATTAAATTTATTTCGAACAAATAATGGAAAATCTATAATCCATACAGGTTTCCAAATTTGTTTATTAGTTATATTTAAATCATTTCCGACGTGTATTCTTAATTCACTCATAGCATGAGTAACTATTTTTTGTGAATCTAAAAGAAAAAATATAATATCACCGTTTTTTGATGAGGTTTTTTCAAACAACTTTTTTAAATAATTTAAGTTGTGCGGATTAAAAACTGATTTATTTTTACATTTTAAATTTTTTATGTTATTAACTTTTACAAAAAATAATTTTTTATCACTATAATTTTTAACAAATTCCTGATAATTGTCTAATTTATTCTTTTGTAGAGTAGATCCTTCAGGTACACGTAACGCAAGTACTAAACTATTGTTTTTAATTTCAGATTTATAAAAAAAATTGTTTTTTTCAGTTTTAGAAATATTAGTAATATTTGTAAGCTGTAACGGGTTTCTCAAATCAGGTTTATCAGTACCATACATTTGAATAGATTTATTAAAAGTTAATATTGGAAACTTTTCTAAATCAACTTGTAACGTTTTTTTCCATAAATATTTGATCATTTGTTCTGTAATTTTTTGTATTTTTTTTCCTTTTACAAATGATGCTTCAATATCAATTTGCGTAAATTCTGGTTGTCTGTCTGATCTTAAATCTTCGTCTCGAAAACATTTAGCAATTTGGTAATATCTATCTATTCCGGAAATCATTAACAATTGTTTAAATAATTGAGGAGATTGAGGTAAAGCGTAAAATTTATTTTTGTGTATACGACTAGGTACAATATAATCACGAGCTCCTTCTGGTGTTGACCTAGTGAGTAAAGGAGTTTCAACATCTAAAAATTTTTTTTTACTCATAAAAAATCTAATAAAATTGGTAATTTTACTTCTCATAACTATATTTTTAGTCATTTCAGAGCGTCTCAAATCTAAATAACGAAATTTTAAACGCAATTCATCTAAGTTTTCATAATTAAAATCTAACGGTAATGATTTTGATTTATTAAAAATAACTAATTTTAAAGCTAAAACTTCTATTTCTCCGGTAACTAACTTAAAATTTTTATTTTTTTTGCTCCGCTCTTGTACGATTCCCTCAATTTTAATACAAAATTCATTTTTTAAATTAGTTGCTTGTTCAAATAAACTTTTTGATGAATTATGAAAATATACTTGCACTATTCCTTCTCTGTCTCTCATATCTAGAAAAAATATTTTTCCTAAATTTCTAACTTTATTAACCCACCCACATAATACTACTCGTTTATTTATATGACTTAAATTCAATTCTCCGCAATATTTTGTACGCATCATACTTACCCTATTGTAAAATATTTTATATAAATTTTTAGTAAATATCTAATTAAAGTAGTTTTATAACTTATAGAATTTAATTTCAATAAACATAGATAAAATAAGGTGTTATATATTAAAATTTAAAACATTTTGCGTGCATAAATTAAATTTTTTTTAGAACTAGAGTTTTTACTTTGAAATTGCATGAAGATATTATCTAGTTCTAAATATAATTCTTCCTTTACTTAAATCGTAAGGAGTTAATTCTAAAGTTACCTTATCACCAGTTAAAATTCTAATATAGTTTTTTCGCATTTTTCCAGAAATATGTGCTATAACAACATGTTTATTATCTAGTTCTACACGAAATGTAGTATTAGGTAGTGTATCAATTACTGTACCTTGCATTTCAATATTGCTTTCTTTTATCATTTAGTTATCCTTTTTTGGAATAAATATAAAACAATTTTCACAAAATCGACATGTAACATCATTAAATTTTATTTTGAAAGTTAAGAAAGATTTTGGAACTTATTAAGAAATTTTTCTGCATCTAATGCTGCCATACAACCACTAGAAGATGCAGTAATGGCTTGTTTATAAGTATAATCTATTACATCTCCTGCTGCAAAAACACCTGGAACACTAGTTTGTGTAAAATTTCCATTTAAATCAGATTTAACAACGATATAATCATTTTTCATAGAGAGTTGATTCAAAAAAATTTTTGTATTAGGATTATGTCCAATAGATATAAATATTCCTGAAACATGTATAGTTTTTGTAATATTTTTATCGGAAATAATATTAATTCCAGTTACACCTTTTGTATTTCCTAAAATTTTATGTGTTGTGCTATTCATATGTAATATGATATGATTTTTTTTTGATTTTTCAAATAATCTTTGAATTAGTATGTTTTCAGCACGAAAAGTGTTTTTTCTATGAATGAGATGTATACATTTTACTATGTTAGATAAATATAATACTGCTTCTATAGCAGAATTTCCTCCTCCTATAACAGCAACATTTTTATTTTTGTAAAAAAATCCGTCACAAATAAAACATGTTGATACGCCTTTTCCTTGATACTTTTTTTCTGAAGGTAAACCTAAGTTCCTTTCAGAAGCACCAGTAGCAACGATAATTGCGTCAGAAGTATATTTTTTGTTAGATTCACTAATCAATGTAAAAGGACGTTTTTTTAAATTTACTTTGATAATTTCTTCAGAGATCATAGTAGTGTTAAATAGTTTTACATGATCTTCCATTCTTTTCATTAATTCTATTCCAGATATAATTTTATGATCTCCTGGCCAATTTTCAATTGAATTAGTATGTATCAACTGCCCTCCTGGGTTACTTCCTGTAAATAATAAGGGTGAAAGATTAGCTCGAGATGCATAAATAGCTGCAGTGTATCCAGCTGGTCCCGATCCAATAATAATTAATTTTTTATGTTTATTGATGTGTTCATTCATTTAAAGTGTTTAAGATATATGTGATGTTAACTTTTGATTTATATTTTATCACATAAAATAATTTTTATAATTAAATTGTTATTGTATTGATCAAAGTTTTGTTATTTTACATAGATCTAAATTTTATATAAAATACAGCATAGTTTTAATATAGAAATTTTATAAATATATTTAAAATTTTAAAAATTTGATAATGTTAATATATTTTAAAACTATCTAAGATAAATAATCAACAACAACAAATTGCAACAAACATAAATAATAGTAAGGATAGATTAAAATATAATCTATTTTTAGTATCTTTATTTTTAATTTATTATTAAAATTAGAAATAATTTTGTAAAAAAAGATTCATAATATGTTAGATATTAAGCTATTACGCAATGATATTGATTATATTATTCGAAAATTAAAAAGAAGAAACTTTTTTTTGGACAAAGAAAAATTTATCTTTCTAGAAGAAAAAAGAAAACTTTTACAAAAAAAAACTGAAAATCTTCAATTCAAAAGAAATGTTATTTCTAATCTTATACGAGATAAGAAAAAAAATAATAAAAATTATCTCAATTTAAAAAATCAAGCACATATTATTTCTGAAGAGTTATTATTAGCTAAAAAAGATTTAGATGTTTTATTAAAAGAAATTAATATATTTTTAAGTTATATTCCAAATATTCCTGATGATTCTATTCCAATTGGGTGTACAAATACTGATAATAAAGAAGTAAATAATTGGGGTATTATACATAATTTTTCGTTTAAAATAAAAGATCATATTGAACTAGGATGTCAATTAAATGGTTTTGATTGGAAAGCTTCAGCTAAAATTTCCGGATCTAGATTTGTCGTTATGAAAGGAAATATTGCTTTATTACATCGTGCATTAGGGCAGTTTATGATAGATGTACATACTATAGAACATAAATATTTAGAAACTTATGTTCCTTATTTAGTTTTCAAAGATAACTTATATGGTACAGGACAATTACCTAAATTTAGTACAGATTTATTTTACACTCAGGCATTGTCTCATACATCTAAAAACAATAAGTATGTATTGATACCAACAGCAGAAGTTCCCTTAACTAATTTGTTTCGAAATTGTATCTTAGAAGAAAAAAAATTACCTATAATGCTAGTTGCTAATACTCCTTGTTTTCGTTCAGAATCTTCTTCATATGGACGTGATACTAAAGGTTTAATTAGAATGCATCAATTTGAAAAAGTTGAAATCATTCAAATAGTTCATCCTAATAATTCTATGGAAAAATTAGAAGAATTAACTTCACATGCGGAAAAAATTTTAATATTGTTAGAATTACCATATAGAAAAGTACTATTATGTTCAGGAGAAACAAGTTTTTCATCCGCAAAAACTTACGATTTAGAAGCATGGTTTCCATCTCAAAATTCTTATAGAGAAGTATCATCTTGTTCAAATATGTTAGATTTTCAATCACGTCGCATATATGCTCGATTTCGTTCACATTCAAATAGTAAAAATCATTTTATACATACTATTAATGGATCAGGATTAGCAATTGGTAGAACATTAGCTGCAATTTTAGAAAATTATCAACAAGCTGATGGTCGAGTGAAAGTGCCTAAAATTTTAAGGAAAAACTATATGAGAGGGTTAGAATTTTTATAAAATATAATTATATTATAAAATATTTATAAAACGTTGTTATGATTTTTATAAATTAATATGATTATTATCTTTTAATTATACAAGGATAAACATAAACGCATGAAAGAAAATACAATTTATAATTTTAGTGCAGGACCTTCCATGTTACCAAAAAAAGTTTTAAAAAAAATACATTTAGAATTTGGTAGTTGGAAACGTTATGGAAGATCAATTATAGAAATTAGCCATAGATCTAAAAATTTTTTATTAATATTAGAAAGTTTAGAACATAATCTTAGAAACTTATTAAAAGTTCCTAGAAATTATCGAGTATTATTTTTTCATGGTGGAGCAAGGGGACAATTTTCTGCTGTTCCCATGAATTTGTTAGGGAATAATAAACATGCAGATTATATTAGCAGTGGATATTGGTCGTATAAAGCGGCAGAAGAAAGTAAAAAATATTGTACTCCTTATATTATTAATGTAAAAAAAAAATTAAACAAAAAAACTTATATCTCTCCTATGAGTAATTGGAATATTAATTTTAAAAGTGCATACTTGCACTATTGTCCTAACGAAACTATTGAAGGAATTGCTATTCATGAAGAGCCTAGTTTCAATGACAATATTGTGGTAGTAGGTGATTTTTCATCTACTTTATTTTCTCGTATTATAGACATTAAGCGATATGGTGTTATTTATGCTAGTGCACAAAAAAATATAGGCCCATCTGGAGTAACTATAGTTATAATACGTCAAGATTTATTAGGAAAATTTAAAGTCATGTGTCCTTCTATTCTAAATTATACAATAATGTCCGAAAACAAGTCTATGTTTAATACACCTACTACATTTTCTTTGTATGTATCAGATTTAGTTTTAAAATGGATTAAAAAAATAGGTGGATTAAAAAAAATGGAAGCATTAAATAAAAAAAAAGCAACTTTATTGTATAAAGCAATAGATAGTACCAATTTTTATATTAATAACGTTTCTAATTACAATCGTTCTTATATGAATGTTGTATTTAACATTAAAAATATCAATCTTCAATCGTTGTTTTTAAAAGAGTCATATAATTTTGGATTACATTTTTTAAAAGGTCATAGTATAATTGGAGGTTTTCGTGCATCTATTTATAATTCTATGCCAATAGAAGGTGTAATAAAATTAGTAAAGTTTATGAAAATATTTGAAAAACAATACTCATAAATTATCTTTGTATATAATATGATGTTAAAATTTTATCATATATTTTGAATTCCTTAAATAATTACTTTAAAGAGATATATCATGAAAAAAACTTTAACATTAAATCCAATTTCGTTTGTCAATGGAAAAGTTAATTTACCAGGTTCGAAAAGTATCTCTAATAGAATTTTGCTGTTATCTTCTATATCTCATGGAGTTACTAATATACGAAATTTATTATATAGTGATGATACAAAATATATGTTAAATGCATTAAAAATTTTTGGAATAAATTTTACTTTATCAAAAAATAACACCGTATGTGAAATTCAAGGTAAATCTAGTTCATTATCTTTAAACCAAAAAACTTCGTTATTTTTAGGAAATGCAGGAACAGCTGTAAGATTTTTAACAGCAATGTTATCTTTAAGTGGTAATAATAATGTATTATTGACTGGCGATTCTAGGATGAAACAAAGACCAATACAACATTTAATTGATGCTTTAAGACAAGGAGGTGCAAATATTCAATACTTTGAAGAAAACAATTATCTTCCAATTTATATAAAAGGGGGGTTTCGAGGGGGAGAAATAATTGTTGATGGATCTATTTCTAGTCAATTTTTAACAGCTTTGCTAATTGCATCTCCATTGGCTATTTTAGATTCTAAAATTATAATAAAAGGTAATTTAGTTTCTAAACCTTATATTAATATGACTCTAGAATTGATTAAAAAATTTAAGGTAAACATTATACATGACTCTTATAAGTGTTTTTATATTCAAGGACGTCAAAAATATCAATCTCCAGGTAACTATTTAATTGAAGGAGATGCGTCATCTGCATCGTATTTTTTAGCTGCAGCAGCAATTAAAGGTGGAACAGTATGTGTTACAGGAATTGGTTCCAATAGTATTCAAGGTGATGTAAAATTTTTAAAAGTACTTAAAAAGATGGGTGCATGTGTTACTATGGGAAAAAATTTTATTTGTTGCAGAAAAGGAGTACTAAATGGTATTGATTTAGATATGAATCATATTCCAGATGCTGCAATGACTATTGCTATAGTAGCTTTGTTTTCCAAAGGAGATACTATTATTCGAAATATCTATAATTGGAAGGTAAAAGAGACTGATAGATTATTAGCAATGTCTACAGAACTAAAAAAAATAGGAGCTAGTGTAAAATCAGGAAATGATTATATCTATATTTCTCCTCCAAAAAAATTTCATTGTGCTAAAATCGATACCTATAATGATCATAGAATAGCTATGTGCTTTTCCTTAATAGCATTATCTAATACTCGAGTCACTTTGTTAAATCCTAATTGTGTAAATAAAACATTTCCAAATTATTTCAATATACTAAAGTCTATCAGTTTCTAAGCGTTTTGTTTTAGATTTTATATATTAATATTTTATGTACATATAAAAATATATTTGTGTATTATATAAATGAATTTATCATGTTATCATTTAATACGTAAATTGACTTTAAAGTGATAAAGTATTTTTAAAAAATTAATAATATTTTAAATATTTTATTTAGAGCGTGTATTTAATTTTTATTCATAAGAATTAAATAAATTTAAGATTCATAAAAATTTTAAGTTAAAACATGTTTAATTGTGGTTAAAATACTTAAAGATTATATTTTTAGAAATATTTTGGAAGTTTATGATACCTTAAAATATAAACTTCTATATAAAGGTTTATCTTTACTAATTAGTTTATGAATATTATTAAAAATAAAATATAAAGTATTTTACTAAAACAAAATTATTAAAATATGTTCATTGTTTAATATTTATATTATTTTTAAACTTAATTTAAAATTAAAATTACTAATTTTTACATAAAATATTTAAATAAATCTATAATAAAGAATATTATAGGACTTATGAAAAACACTATTTACATGATGTAAACAATAGATGTTTATAACTATACTTTAAGATCATTAACATGAGTGAATCGTTTTCCCAATTATTTGAAGAATCTTTAAAAAAAATTGAAATTAAGATTGGATCTATTATTCAAGGTGTTGTTATTTCTATAAACAAAGACACAGTATTAGTTGATGCTGGATTAAAATCTGAATCAAATATTCCTATAGAACAATTTAAGAACTCTAAAGGAAAAATAGAAATACAAATAGGAGATAAAATAGATGTTGCATTAGATGCTATTGAGGATGGATTTGGAGAAACACTATTATCACGTGAAAAAGCTAAACGTCACGAAGCATGGTTATTATTAGAAGAATCTTATAAAAATTCCAAAACAGTAATAGGTACAATTAATGGAAAAGTAAAAGGTGGTTTTACCGTAGAACTTAATGAAATTAGAGCGTTCTTACCAGGTTCTTTAGTAGATATTCGGCCTATTAGAGAAACTATACATTTAGAAGGAAAAGAATTAGAATTTAAAGTTATTAAATTAGATCAAAAACGTAATAATGTAGTTGTATCTCGTCGAGCAGTAATAGAATCAGAGTACAGTATAGAACGTAATTTACTGCTTAAAAATTTGCAAGAAGGAATGGAATTAAAAGGAACAGTAAAAAATCTTACCGATTATGGAGCATTTGTAGATTTAGGTGGAGTGGACGGATTACTTCATATTACTGACATGGCATGGAAAAGAGTAAAACATCCAAATGAAATTGTTAATATAGGTGATGAAATACAAGTAAAAATACTAAAATTTGATCGAGAAAAAATAAGAGTTTCATTAGGATTAAAACAGTTAGGAGATGATCCATGGAGAGATATTTCAAAAAAATATCCTGAAGGATTTAAATTGATTGGAAGAGTAACTAACTTGACTGACTATGGATGTTTTGTAGAAATTGAAGAAGGAATAGAGGGCTTAGTTCATGTTTCAGAAATGGATTGGACTAATAAAAACATTCATCCATCTAAAGTAGTAAGTATTAACGCTAATATTGAAGTTGTAGTATTAGATATTGATGAAGAAAAAAGACGTATTTCATTAGGGATAAAGCAATGCAAAGTTAATCCATGGAAAGAATTTTCAAAAATAAATAATAAAGGAAATATCGTAAAGGGAAAGATAAAATCTATTACTGATTTCGGTATTTTTATCGGACTTGACGGTGGTATTGATGGATTAGTACATTTATCTGACATTTCTTGGATAATGCCGGGAGATGAAGCAGTTAAAAAATATAAAAAAGGTGATGAAATTTCAGCTAAAGTACTTCAAGTAGATTTTGAAAGAGAACGCATTTCTTTGGGGATTAAACAATTAGAAGAAGATCCGTTTAACAAATATATTTCTAACTATAAAAAAGGAAATATAGTTTCTGGAATTGTTAAAAAAATTGGAAATGACGTCATTACTATTCGATTGTCCGAATTTATTGAGGGATATGTTAAAATTTCGGATATTTCTGCTACACATTCTAATCATAAAACAATCTTATCAAGTTTCATAATTGGAACCAAAGTAAATGCAAAATTAAACAATATAGATAGAAAAAATAGAACAATTTATTTGTCTGTTATATTATCTGAACTTTTGAAAAATACAGAAATATCAAAACATCATGATCAAAATAAAAAAGATCAAAATTTTTCTAATGCTATGACAGAAGCATTTAAAGCAGCTAAAACATAAATGTGATAAAATTATATATTATAGTTTTTAAAATTCATAAATAATATCGATCTCATTCTGTAAATTTGAATAATAATTTCAAATTGTTTGAAACGTACGTTTTATATTATAAATTTGAAAATTTAATTCTAAGTTATTTTTTAAATTTCCAATTAGTAACTTAGTCATCATTTTAAGTGAGATTTAATAATGCAAGAAAAAATTATTATAGCTAATTGGAAATTAAATGGAAGTATGACATTACTCCATAATTTATTGAAACCCATAGCTAACTTTGTTAATTTAAATGAATTACATCTAAAACTGATTATTGCTCTTCCATTTATATATTTATATCCAGCACTTAATATTGTCATGAATAAAAATGTTATAATTGGAGCACAAGACGTTGATATACATTCTTACGGTGCTTTTACTGGAGAAACATCAATTAACATGCTAAATGACATCCATGTACAATATGTTATTATAGGGCATTCTGAAAGAAGATTATATCATCGAGAAAGTAATGATTTAATTGCAAAAAAATTTAAAATAGTTAAAAAATTTGGATTAACTCCAATATTATGTATTGGAGAATCTGAAAATGACTCTAATCTTTTAAAAATTGAAAAAATATGTCAAAGTCAAATAAATCCGATAATAGATTTGTTAGGTAAAAAAGCTTTTAATAATTCAATTATCGCTTATGAACCTATTTGGGCTATTGGATCAGGACGAATTCCATCTCTTAATTATATCAAAAATACATGTGATCTCATAAAAAATTATGTTTTGAAAAGACAGAATATAGACGAAAAATCATTGTCTGTTCAATATGGAGGTTCTGTAGATGAGAACAATGTCAGAGAAATATGCCAGATTTCTAGTATTAATGGAGTTTTAGTCGGATCTGCATCGTTATTTTTAAGTCGTTTTTTAAAGATATTGTCTATAGTATCAATGGAGAACGAAAAACTACGCTAAATTTATTAAATGCAAAATTAATTTTTAAACCTTATAAATTTATAAAAATAAACAGATATAATAGAACCTATAATCATTCCAAATATAAGTATACAAAAATTAGTTATACTTCTTAATTCGTTTAAAAATGCTATATCTTTTAATCCTAATAAATAAATAAATAATTGAGATCCGAGATCATGTGCAGGGTTTAAAGTGAAAGAAGAAAATGGAGAAATTACAATATTAAAGATAAAAATTAATGTACCTATCAATATAGGAGAAATGAGACTGTTATAAGTACAAAAAAATTTTTTATCATTTAGAATAAAAATAACTAATATAAATATAAAAGTAATAATAACTTCTATTATGAAAATTTTTTCTATATTTATATCTTTATTAGGAAAAAAAGAAAAAATGGAAGCTATATTTAAATTATCTGGACCATTTTTCAAAATATCATTATGTTTATTAAACTTTACTAATGAATTATAATACAATATATAAACTATAAACGAAAAAACAAAAGAACCGGATATTTGAGATATAATATACGGAAGCATTTTACTTTTTTTAAAATTAGATAATAAGAAAAACGAAAAAGTAACAATCGGATTTAAATGCGATTTCGATATCAGTGAGCTGAAATATATTGAAGTGCACGTACTTAATCCGAGTATAAAACTAAACTTCCATGAACAATTATTAAATTTATTAATTAATTGTAATGAAGCAATATAACTAGAATTAAGAAAAACTATTAATCCTGTACCAAGAAATTCAGAAATACATTCTATTAGTAATATATTTTTTTTATCTACATTACTACTCATTTTAAAATTCCTTTGGTATAGGATTAAATATATAGCTAATATTTAAAAAAATAAAATATCAAAATATTAACTTACATAATAACGTATTTAATTTTATCGTTAGTATAGTTTTTTTGCAGTGATTAACCAATCTAATTTAAAAGGTCTTTTCATATTTTTTAATGCATCGGTAATATCGTGATTTACCATTTTGTCATTTCTAATTCCAACACATCTTCCTTGATATCCTTGTAATAATAATTCTACAGAATACTCACCCATTCTAGATGCTAATATTCGATCAAATGCTTTAGGAGCTCCACCTCTTTGTATATGTCCTAAAATTGTTGCTCGAGTTTCTCTTTTAGTTTCATTTTGGATATATTTAGCTAATCTTTCAACGTCACAAATACATTCTGTAATAGCTACTATAGCATGTTTTTTTCCTTTTTTTATTCCAATTTTGATTTCTTTAATTAACTCTTCTTGTATATATTTGATTTCAGGTAAAACTATAAATTCACATCCACCAGCTATAGCTGCAGCTAATGTTAAATCTCCACAATTTCGACCCATCACTTCTACTATAGAAATTCTTTGATGAGAAGATGATGTATCTCTTAACCTGTCAATTGCTTCTACTACTGTTTCTAATGCTGTACAATATCCTATTGTATAATCTGTTCCTGCTACGTCGTTGTCAATAGTTCCTGGTATACTAATGCATGGAATTCCCATTTCTGTTAATTTTTTAGCTCCTATATATGAACCTCCTCCTCCGATTACTACTAAAACATCTATTTTATGTTTTTTTAAATTTTTAATAGCAACTAATCTTATTTGTTTTTTTGAAAAATCAGGAAAACGAGTAGATCCCAGAAAAGTTCCTCCTCTATTAATCATATCAGAAACACTAAACCGATCTAAAGTAGTTATTCTATTTTCATATAGTCCACGATATCCATCATATATTCCAATGACTTCTAAATTTTTTCTTAATGCAGTTCTGACTACACCTCGAATAGCTGCATTCATTCCCGGAGAATCTCCCCCGCTAGTCAGCACACCAATTTTTTTAATCATGTTATTCTCTAAAATATTTTTAAATTTATATGTACATATAATATTTAAATTAGCATAAAAAATTAGAAATATTGTAATATAAGGACATTTATGAAATAAAATTTTAATTAAGATAATAAAATATATCAGTTTACTAAATTAGTTATGTGTATGTTATTTTAAGCAATAATATCTAACAGGTTCAAATCGACAATTAAATTCATATACTATAGGAGCTCCTGTTATAATATTTAAATTCATAATGTCTTCATCACTCATATTGTCTAAATATTTGATTAATGCTCGAAGAGAATTCCCGTGTGCTGTTATAATAATTTTTTTTTTCTTTTTTAGGTTTGGAAGAATAGCTTTTTTCCAAAAGGGAATTACTCTTTTAGAAGTAGCTTTTAAACTTTCTGATAATGGAATATCATTAAAGTGCATGCTAGAATATTTAGGATCTAATGACAACATTTTTCTTTCAGAAACGTCTGTCTCTGGAGGAGAAATATTAAATCCTCTTCTCCATTGTTGTACTTGAGCATCACCATGTTTTTTAATTACATCGTCTTTGTTTAGTCCTTGCAAAGCACCATAATGCCGTTCGTTTAAATGCCAAGATTTTTTTACCGGAATCCATGAACAATTTAAATATTTTATTATGTTCCAAAGAGTGTGAATAGATCGTTTTAAGATAGAAGTATATGCGTAATTAAAATTAAAACCATGTGATTTTAATAACTTAGCACATGTTATTGCTTCAATGACACCTCTTTCCGATAAATCTATATCTTTCCATCCTGTAAATCTGTTTAATTGATTCCATTTACTTTCACCATGACGCATTAAAATCAATTTATGTATTTCCATAATGATATAACCTTATAATCATATTAATAAAGATTTATTTATTAGTAATACTGTGTAATTTAAATCATTTATAACAAAAAATACAATTTATATTGTTATAAATTTTTAAATCTGTATATAAAAGTTGTTTGTATATTAAAGAATTATAGTGTATACATACTACATAGTTAGTTAATTATTTCATAAAAAATATTAATTTTACAAAAAATTCGATAATTTTTGAATACATTATTTTTATATAATTTAAATTATGTTAATGTTTAATGTTATTAAATATTAATTTAATTTTAAATTAATATTTGAAAGTTAAAATCATAAAATTGAAAATATTCGTATATTTATTGTTTAATATATCATTTTTGTGATTTATAAAGATAATTAATCTATGTCAAATATTTATTATTTTTAAAAAAAGTTTTTAATCTATATTTTTTAAAAAGCAATTTTTAAAAAAACTAAAATATTATGAATAACACAAATAAATTTACACTATATTTAAATATTTATATGTTAGTATTTCACACAGTATAGTTTATAATAAAGTTTATATTATATATAGAAATATACAACATAATTTATAAGCTATTTAAAAGATTATTTATTACAATTCCGTTATATACTCAAATATATGTTAATATTTCTACTGTTATTTTAATACCTTCGTACACGATTTAAAATTTCAATTAATATTAGTATTAAATATATTTTGAGTATTTTAAATGCATTAATTTTAAAATTATTAAAATATAGAACATTATAGTAATAGACATATTAAAACATGGGAATTTTGAATGAAATTAAATGATGTTTTTAAAATTATAACTTTTATATTACCAACAGTAATGATGTTTTCGTGTAGTTTTCAAAAAAATAAAATTGCTCCTGATAAAAGTAATAAATCTATGAATTCTTATCAAGATATTAATACAAACGATCAATTAGATACATTGAAGCAAAATAGTGTTGTTTATTTTGATTTAAATAAATTTAGTATTAATGCAAGGTTTTCTAAAATATTAAATGATACTGTTGATTTTTTATATAGTCACCCTGATATAAACGTGATTATTGAAGGTCATACAGATAAGAGAGGTTCGGACAAATACAATATAGAATTAGGAAAACGTCGTGCTAATGCAGTAAAAACGTATTTAGAAAGCAGAGGAATACCTTCTGGAAAGATTTCTATAATATCTTATGGTTCAGGTAGACCAATAGAGAATGGAGATAAAGAAGATTCTTATGTAAAAAATAGACGTGCAGTTATAGTATATTAATAGAGATATTAAACATTGGTGCTAAGATTTATCATAGCACCAAATTTTAATTTTTAAGTTTTATCGCATTATGTTATATACTTAAAATAATACGATTAAAATCTTCTAATAATTCTTTTATTCTTAACAAAAACCCTACTGATTCTTTTCCATCAATTAGACGATGATCATATGTTAAAGCTAAATACATCATAGGAAGCACTTTTATATTTCCATTGACAACTATTGGTCGTTCTTTAATAGTGTGCATTCCTAAAATTCCTGATTGGGGTGGATTGATTATTGGAGTAGAGAATAAAGATCCAAATATTCCTCCATTCGTAATAGTAAAATTTCCTCCATTTAAATCTTCTATAGTTAGTTTAGAGTTTCTTCCCTTTATAGCTAAATTTTGAATATTTTTTTCAATATCTGACATACTCATGGAATCTACGTTTTTTAAAACAGGAGCTACTAATCCTCTTGGAGTAGAAATGGCAATATTAATGTTGAAATATTTGTAATAAATAATTTCATCTTGATCAATTGAAGCGTTAATATTAGGAAAATTCTTCAGTGCTTCTACAACTGCTTTTACACAGAAGGACATTAATCCTAATTTAACATCATATTTTTTTTTAAATAATTCTCCATATCTTTTTCTTATCTTTAAAATAGGTTCCATATTAACTTCATTAAATGTAGTTAATGAAGCTGAATTGTTTTTTGCTTCTAATAATCTTTCAGAAATTTTTTTCCTTAATGCATTCATTTTAATACGTTTAATATTATGATTATAATGTACTTCATTTGGATTTGTTTTATTTTCAAAAGTATGTGTATTATTCTTAATATTATTATTTACATGTTTAATTATATCTTCACGAGTAATACAACTCTTATTTCCAGTATTTTGAACAAAAGGTTTTTGTAAATTATGCTTAGATATTAGTCTTCTCGCTGATGGACTAATTCGCTCTTTATGAGAAGACATTAATTTTCTATCTATCTTAGAACTTTCCTGTTTCGTATATTTCGGAATAGGAGGAACATGAATATCCTTTGATCGAATTAATATTCCTATAACTTGTCCTGCAATAATCTTTTCTCCTTTTTTTGAAATAATATTTTGCAATTTTCCATTAAAAAGAGATGGAATTTCTAAAACTACTTTATCAGTTTCAATATCTACTAAAATATCACCTTCCTTTATACGATCGCCAGGTTTTTTATGCCAAGTTGCGATTGTAGCTTCAGTAACTGATTCAGGAAGGTTAGGAACAAGAATATTAATTGTATTCATTATTGTCTCTTTATTTAATTTATATTTAAAGCATCATAAATTAATTTTTTTTGTTGCTTTTTATGAACATTGAAATATCCAGTAGCTGTGGATGAAGATTCTAAACGCCCAATGTAATTTAAAGAACATGTTTTAGATAGAACTTTTATTAAATGATGTTGAACATATAACCATGCACCTTGATTAAAAGGCTCTTCTTGACACCAAACAACATCATTAACATATGAATATAATTTCAATATTTTTGATAAAACATTATTTGGAAATGGATATAGCTGTTCTATTCTTATAATAACTACATTAGTTTGTTGATTGAAACGTCTTTGTTGTAGAAGATCATAGTATACTTTCCCAGAGCATAAAATTATTCGTTTTATTTTTGAAAAATGTATTTGGTCGTTTTCATCAATCACTTCTTGAAAAGAGTTGTTTGAAAATTCTTGTAAAGATGAAAAAGATGGAGAATAACGTAATAAGAATTTAGGTGTCATAATAATTAAAGGTTTTTTATAAACATTCAAAGCTTGCCTTCTAAATAAATGATATATTTGTGAAGAAGTTGTAGGTATACAAATTTGTATGTTATTTTCAGCAGAAAGTTGTAGATATCTTTCTAATCTAGATGAAGAATGTTCTGGTCCTTGTCCTTCATATCCATGAGGTAATAGCATAATTAAGTTACATGTAATTCCCCATTTTTGTTCACTAGAACAAATAAATTGGTCAATAACAATTTGTGCTCCATTTGAAAAATCTCCGAACTGAGCTTCCCAAATAGTTAATGTATTATTTTGAGCAATAGAATATCCATATTCGAAAGCTAATGCTGCTTCTTCTGATAATACAGAATTCCAAACATAAAAATTTCCCTGATGGGAACCTATATGCTGTAAAGGAACATATATGGAACCGTTATTTTGATCATAAATAGTAACATGTCTATGAGAAAAAGTACCTCTTCCTACATCTTCTCCTGTAAGTCTACAAGAAATACCTTGATTTAATAAAGAAGCATATGCTAACGTCTCTGATGTACCCCAATCTAAATTTTTGTTATTATCAACTATTTGTAGTCTTTCGTTATATATCTTTAAAACTCTATCATGTACAGAAATGTTAGTAGGAATAGTACTAATTTTTTTAATCAAGCTTTTTAAAAATTCTATTGAAATATTTTTATTGTTTTCTGTATAAAGTGTAGGGAAATAGACTTTATGAAAATTAGTATTTCTATTCCATATTGTTTTTTCTTCCATAAATTTTAAATATTGTTTATCTAGTTCTTTTTTGTATTTTTTTATACTAATACTTAAGTAACTTTTATTAACAATATTTTTGCTTATTAACTTTTTATTATAAATATTACATACAGTAGGATGGTGTTTAATTTTAGCATACATTATAGGTTGTGTTATTGATGGATCGTCTACTTCATTATGTCCATGTCGTCTATAACATACAAAATCTACAAATACATCTTTTTTAAAACGATTTTTGTAATCTAGAGCTAAACGTATTGCAAATAAAGTTGATTCTGGATCGTCTGCATTTACATGAAATATAGGGGATGATACTATTTTAGCGATATCAGTACAATATCTACTACTTCTTAAATCTTTTAAATTAGAAGTAGTAAACCCAATTTGATTATTTAATACGATGTGTAAACTACCATCAACTTTATAGCCTTCTACTTGAGACATATTTAATGTTTCTTGTACTACTCCCTGTCCAGAAATAGATGCATCTCCATGTAATATCAAAGATAAGATATTCTTTTTCTTAGTATCATCTTGATATGATCTAACTGAACCTACTACCACAGGATTAATAATCTCTAAATGTGATGGGTTAAATTTTAAATCTATATTGATACATCCATATTTAGTAAATATATCATTTTTATAACCCATATGATATTTTACATCTCCATTAGTAGAATTTTTTGTATTATTTGTATTATCAAATTCATGGAATATATCTTTGACAGGCTTTTTTAAAATATTAGTTAATACATTTAATCTTCCTCTATGAGCCATTCCTAAAATAATTTTATTAATATTGAACTTATAAATATAATTAATTATTTCTAGTAACATAGGTATCAACGATTCTGATCCTTCTAAAGAAAATCTTTTTGTACCTGGAAATTTAACTGCAAAGTATTTTTCTAATATTTCTGCAGAAACTAAGCTTGTTAACAAATTTTTTTTTTCCGTCTTGGTAAAGACATGCTTTCTATAATCTCGTTCTATATAATTTTGTATCCAAATTTTTTCATCTTTACAATCGATATGCATGTATTCATATCCTATATTATTACAATACACTTTATATAAAGCGGAATATAAGTTTTCTAAAGTAGTTGTATTAAAAGAAAATTTGGATAACTGCATTAAAAATTCTTTTTTAATAATATCAACATTGTTCTGTTCCAAAAAGTGATTTAAATCTGGAAAAAATACTTTTTTGTTTAAGCTCAATGGATCCAGGTTTGAAAACTTATGTCCATTTTCACGAAAATAATTTATAATAATACATGCTATATACGAAGTATCGTTTTGAATTTGAAAGATTTTATTGTTATGTGTATGTGATTTTATTTTTAAATTCGAATTATTAAGGAATTCTAAAAAAAAAGAATGCCAAGATCTCTCTATAGAAGTAGGATTATTTAAAAAGTTTTTATACATGTTATCTAAATAATATAAATTAGAATTTGTTAAAAATAAATGTTGGAATTCATTTTTAAATTCATTTTCTTTCATAATTTTCCTTAGTATAAACATTATCTTTTAAAAATAACATTCGATTGTAACATTTGCTTTATATCATAGATAAAATACAATTTATGTATAAAATTATTGTTTCTGTAAAGAATTAAAAACAAATAAATGTTATGTCACACATCTCAATGTAAGATAAAATGCATTAAATTTTATGAAATTGCTTTTAGAAGAACTAAATTGGATTATAAATATCAAAAAAAGTAATATCTAAATTAATTTTGGTCTTTATCCAATTAGTTAAAGCAATTATTCCACCACACTCACTAGCATGATGACCAATTGAAAAAAAATGAAAGTTTTTCTCTTTAGCAACATGTATCGTCTCTTCTGATACTTCACCTGTAAAAAATGCGTCAACTCCAAATTGAGAAACTAAATTTATAAAAGACTGTCCCTTTCCGCTACACCATGCAACTTTATAAATTAATTCTTTTGCATTATTTTGATAATGAAAAGGAATTCTATTAAATTTTCGTGTAATTATTTTAATTATTTCGTTCGCAGTAACTTTCTTTTTCAAAATACCCCACGGAACTAATGGGGCCACATATCCTTTTATTTTAATATTTAATATTTTTGCTATTTGAGCATTATTTCCCAATTCAGGATGATAGTCTAAAGGTAAATGCCAGCAATATAAATTAATATTATTTTCAAGTATAGTTTTTATTCTATTTCTATGTATACCTTTAATAGTTCTTTCACTATTATTCCAAAAATATCCATGATGCACTATTATAGCTTGAGCATTTTTTTGTACAGCAATATTTAATAATTCTTGGCATGCTGTTACTCCAGTTATAATCTTTTTTATTTCTTTAATACCTTCTATTTGTAAACCATTATGAATGTAATCTTTATATGACATAGAATTCAATTTATTATTTATAATTTTTTCTAATATAATATTTTTCATGTTAAACTTTAACTAAATTATGATTTATATCGTGCTAATTTAAAAATTTTTAATGCTATCTTTTTTGAACTTTTAAGATTAATTATTGTATGAGGATAATTGATTTTTTTTTTGTCATTTTTATTCCATAAATCTGGATTATGAATATTAATTAAAGAAGTTTTTTTTAATTCAGGAATATGTTTTTTAATAAATTTTCCTTTTTTATCAAATTCTTTAGATTGTAATATAGGATTAAATACTCGAAAATATGGCATATGATTATATCCTGTTGAGGAAATCCATTGCCATCCGCCGTTATTTAATGCCATGTCACCATCTATTAATTTCGACATGAAATATTTTTCTCCTTCTCTCCAATCTATTAATAAGTTTTTAACTAAGAAACTAGCAGTAATCATTCTTAAACGATTGTGCATCCATCCTATTTTATTTAATTGCCTCATTCCAGAATCTATAATTGGAAATCCTGTTTTTCCTTTTTTCCATGCATTTAAATTTTTTTTATTATTATTCCATTTTATGTTTTTCTCCCAATTACATAACACTTTTTTATAACTTAACATAGGATAAAAATATAGCAAATGCTTAAAAAATTCACGCCAAATTAACTCATGGATCCAACGACAATTTTTAATTAATTGCTCATACTCTGTGTTAGAATAATATCTATGTATGATTAAGAGACAACGAATAGGAGATAATATTCCAGTAGAAAAGTAAACGGAAAGCATACTAGTACTATTTAATGAAAGATAATTACGATTAATGTTATAATACTTTAATTTTTTTTTTAAAAATATTTTAAGTTTTTTAATTGCTTTTAATTCTCCTATTGGAAAAAGTTGTTCATTAAAGTTTTCTAAAGAACATTTAAATAACGGAATGTGAGAACAGAACGTATTTTTAAAAATTTTTTTTCTTTTAAATATAGTTAGAGACTTAAAATTTTTTTTTAATAATGTTATTATACATTTTTCTTGGAAACTACTATATCGTACATACATTGTATTATGTTTATTCTTAATGCTTCCTGGATTTATTAATGTAGAACTATGAAATCCATATGATGATATTTTATGAATTTTTAATTTCTTTTCTATCAAATCATCTCGTTTTTTTTCAAAAAATCCATATTCGTAATTATAATATAAGTTTTCTACTTTTTTTTTTACAAAATTTAACAAGATACTCAATTGAATTAGAAAAAGTAGTAGATTCGTAATAGTATAAAAAAATGTTTAATCGCATTAGTTGTTTTCTAAGAAAAACAAGATTTTTATATATAAAGAATGCTCTTTTCGGAGACATTGTATTTAGTTTCCATTGTTTCGGAACAGAAATGAATAAGCCAAATACTGTATTTTTATTGTGTTTACAAGCATAATATAATGCTAAATTATCACGTATACGTAAATCATTTCGAAACCATACAAGATTGATAGTCATTTTATTTAATTTAAAATATTATTTATATGCTTTAAAATGCAATTTATAAATATATTAATTTTCACGTATTTGTATTTAATAAAATTATAAATAATTAATTGCATAACTGTAATTGTTATATTAGCAAAATAATATTTTTATTACTAATATAAAATAAACTATTTTATAGTATATAAGATTTTATTTTTTTATACATTTTATGTCCTATTTTTTAAATATCTTCAAATGTTTTAATATTGTATGTTTATTTAAAAAATTTTAAAAATGTAAATTTTATACAAAAGAGGATAAAACATAGTGAAAGATATAGGAATTTTTTTCGGAAGTGACACAGGAAATACAGAGAAAATAGCAAAGTATATTCAAAGCGAATTTGGTAAACATATTTCTAACGTTCACGACATTGCTGATTCAAAAAGAGAAGATATAGAAAGATATAGCGTTATTCTTTTAGGAACATCTACTTGGTATTATGGAGAACTTCAATGTGATTGGGATGACTTTTCTTCAATTTTAAAAAAAACAGATTTTTCAAAAAAAACTGTTGCTTTTTTTGGGTGTGGAGATCAAGAAGACTACTCTGAGTATTTTTGTGATGGAATTGGAATATTATTTAATATGATAAAAACGTCACACATACACTTTGTTGGAAAATGGCCTATTCAGGGTTATTGCTTCGAAAATTCTAAAGCATTATATGATAATCAGCAATTTTTAGGATTAATAATTGATGAGGATAGACAACCAGAAAAAAGTAAGAAAAGAGTAAATACATGGGTTCAACAATTAAAACGAGAGCTTCAAAACAAAAAAATATTATATTAATTTTTTAATTTATACATGATATATTAATGTATTAAAACTTATAAAAATCATTTAGAGATATTTAAAATTTTGTAAATTTCATATGACATTATAAAAAATATAATGTCAATATGAAATTTATATAAACTAAATGAAGTCCTATAAAATTACTGACATATTAATTCTACTAAATCAAGAACTTTGCTAGAATACCCGGTTTCGTTGTCATACCAAGCTATTAATTTTGAAAAATTTTTATTTAAAGATAATCCTGCTGTAGCATCAAAAATAGAAGTGAGTTCGCTTCCATTAAAATCTGTTGAAACTACTTTATCTTCTGTATAACCAATTATGTTTTTCATATTACTAATAGAAGCGTGTTGTATTTCTTGACAAATCTCTAGATATGTAGCAGATTTCTTTTGACGAATAGTTAAATCTACTACAGAAACATTAGCTGTAGGAATTCTAAAAGCTATTCCCGTTAATTTTCCATCAAGTTCAGGTAAAATTTTACCTACAGCTTGAGCTGCTCCCGTAGTAGATGGAATGATATTTTGAAGTGCGCTTCTACCTCCTCTCCAATCTTTGTATGAAGCACTATCAACAGTTTTTTGAGTGGCTGTGGTAGCATGCACTGTAGTCATTAAACCTTCTATAATACCAAACTTATCATTGATAATTTTTGCTATAGGAGCTAGACAATTAGTAGTACAAGATGCATTAGAAACTATTTTTTGACCAGAATACTTACAAAAATTAGCTCCTCTAACAAACATAGGAGTGTCATCTTGAGATGGTCCTGTAATTACTACTTTTTTAGCCCCAGATTGTAAATGTTTATAAGCATCTTTAGAAGTTAAAAAAGTTCCAGTGGATTCTACTACAACATCAATATTTAAATCTCCCCATAATAAATTATTAGGATTTTTTTCATTAGTTATATGAATATATTTGTCATTCACAATAAGAACATTGTTTTTTACTTGTATTGTTCCACAAAAATGTCCATGTATAGAATCATATTTCAACATATATTCCATGTATTTTGCGTCAATAAAATCATTTATAGCCAATATTTCAATATTAGGTCGCGATTGAGCTAGTCTAAATACCATTCTTCCTATTCTTCCAAATCCATTTATACCTACTTTAATAGTCATTTTTTTGCCAATTATTGTTATAGAATTAAGAACTTTAAAATCATTTAAGACAATTCTAATTTTATTTTCATCCAATAAAATTTAAGTTTTTAAATAATTTTAAAGTAAAATACTTTTATTTTTTTTAAAATAATTTATGATAATGCATGTTTACGTAAACAGATGTAAATTATTAAAAAAAATTATATATTAAAAAATATTTTTAATTTCTCGTTCAAAAATATTATTCCGAAAACGTTGATGAATTTTTCGTTTATGTTTTTTATAACGTACATTTTTTAATCTTCTATTAACTACCTGCATTATTTACCTTAATAATTTTTTAAACTGTAAAAGTATTTTAAAAAACGTTTTTATTTAATTATATTTTAATATTTTTTAAAATTTTTGCAGGTTTGATTTTACTAACATAGTAAGCTGGAAAATAACTAGTCACAAATCCTATACAAAATAGTATAAAAAATATTGAAATAACATCTAAATA
Source organism: Buchnera aphidicola (Nurudea shiraii) (assembly GCA_039829955.1). Lineage (NCBI taxonomy): Bacteria > Pseudomonadati > Pseudomonadota > Gammaproteobacteria > Enterobacterales > Erwiniaceae > Buchnera > Buchnera aphidicola. The sequence goes on along the minus strand of CP140035.1, from coordinate 311,841 downwards.
AGAAATTGAGATAGGAATAAAATCAATATAATATACAGTACTAGATAATATCTTATGACCTAAAAAAATTTCGATGTAATATATAAAATATTTAAAATTTAATAATAACATTATATTTATTAGTAGAGAAAAACATCCAGTTTTTAATATAGATTTAATACCATGTATTAAAAGTGAAATTATAATTAAGTTATTACTTATTCCTAAAGTTTTAAGTATAGCAATATTATTTATTTTTTTTGATATTTCTATAAAATTAATCGATGATATACTAAAACATGAAATAATAATAATTAACGTCATTGTTAAATAAACTATGATTTTTACTAGTTTAAGATCGCTATATATATAATTATATTCAGTTATCCAATTTTTAATTATAAAGTTATTCGGTAAATTTTTCTGAATTTTTTGAAATACTTCAGTTCCATTAAATGGATTTTTTATAAATATTTCTAATCCTGAAATAATAGATTGCATATTAAGATATTTTTGTAATTTTGAAATAGAAACTAATGCTAACGTATTATCTATATTTTTATTTATTTTAAAAATGTTTATTACTTTAAAAGTAACATATTTAAATTTTAAAACTGAAGGATTATAATTATTGCAAATAATAATATTTATCCAATCTCCTTTTTTTATAGATAAAGATTTCGAAATATTTTCTCCAAGAATTATTTGATTTTCATTTTTTTTCATTTTTTTCAAAACGTTTATATTTATAAATTTTTGTAATTTTTTAGATTCAAAAGTGTCATTAAAATCTAATCCTCTTAATTGAATGCCTTTTATTCCATTTACATGATCAATAAACGCTGTAGTACTTACATATGATGTTACAGATATAACATCAGTATATAAGTTTAATAAATTTTTTATTTTAATCCAATCTTTAAATGGTTGATTTATAGATAAAATTTCACCATGTGGTAATACTGACAAAATTCTATTGTTTAATTCAAATTGGAATCCATTTAAAGCACTAAAACTAATAATTAATACACATGTTCCTAAAAATATACCAACTTTAGAAATCATTGTTACTACAGAAATAATACTATTTTTTTTGCATTGACTATTAAGCTTTTGAGATATTAAAAAAGACAAATAAATCACCTTGTAACTTCCTTTTAAGTATTTATTTTATATAGTTGTCCAAATTTTAATTCCATTTTTAGTGGTATATTTCTAAATAAGTAAGTATCGTGTGTAACTATTAAAAAAGTAATTTGATATTTATAATTAAATTTAAACAATAAATCTAAAACATACTTAGAATTTTTTTTATCCAAATTTCCAGTTAATTCATCAGCTATAATTAAGCTAGGTTTTGTAACTAATGCTCTAGCAATAGCTACTCTTTGACGTTCTCCTCCTGATAGTTCTGAAGGCAAATGCTTAATTTTTTTTTCTATTTTTAAATTTTTTAAAATATTATTAGCTTTTTCAAAGGCTTCTAATTTACTTTTTTTTTGAATTAACAATGGTAAAGCTACATTTTCAATAACATTGAAGTCTGATAATAAATGATAAAATTGATAAATAAAACCTAAATGAAAATTTCTTAAAATACATTGCGCTGTATTAGAAATTTTATGTATATCCTGTCCTAAAAAAAAATTTTTCCTGAATCAGGTAAATCTAGCCCTCCTATAATATGTAAAAGAGTACTTTTTCCTGATCCAGAAGCACCAGTGATAGACATCATGTCACCTTTTTTTAATCTTAGAGAAATATTTTTAAGTATATTATTTTTTTTTGTCATATCAAAATAAGTCTTACATATAGAGTTACATTTTAACAAATACATATCATTCATAAGATAACCTTTTCGACGGGCATAATTGAGTGGCTTTCCAAGCAGGATAAATAATGGATAATAAAACACACAATATAAATATACAGTTTACAAACACAATTTGTATAAAAACGACAGAATAAGGTAAGAAAAAATTTGAATAAAAAAGTTTTATAATAGATACTATACCAATAGTATTGTTCATGGTAAATATACTTAAGAACATACCTAATAATATACTTAATATTCCACTTAATAACCCTTGGAAAACAAAAATTAACATGATACTCCACTTAGATATACCCAATGTTTTAAAAATAGCAATATCTTTTTCTTTTTCTATAATGAATAAACTAATAGATACCATTAAACTAATAATAGAAACTAAGACAATCAAACTAAACAACAGTGTCATCATATATTTTTCTACTTTTGCAGCTTTTAATAATTCTTTTTGACTGTCTTTCCAACTGTTTACTTGAAAATTAAGTGCATAAAAATCTTTCAAACAACTTTCAATGTTTAATGGATCGTATAACCAAATACGAAATCCTTTAATATAATTTCTAGAATAATATAAAAAATTAGACAAATCTTCTTTATCAACTAATATTTGATAATTATCAATATTATTATTGGTAGAAAAAGTATCAGTTAATAAAAATAAATGTTTATTTGGAATAATTTTAAGTTTCGGAAACTTTATGAAATTCATGGTAATTAATTCAAATGTATCACCAACTTTGATGCCTAACTGATTTGCTAATTCCCTTCCCATAATTGAGTTATAATGGCCTGGTTTTAAGTAATTAAAACTATTTTGATTTGTTAAATAAGATTTAAATTCATTTTTTTTGATATATTCAGATGACACTGAACCTATAGATATTGCAAAATTACTTTTAATAATCACATCACTGATAATTGTTTCAGAGATATCTTCTATATATTTTGAAAGAATATTATTTTTTTTTATATCCACTATTTTTATATTACCATTGGTATTGTTAATGAAAATATGAGGTATAAACTTTAAAATATTGTTTTTTAGTTCATTTTCAAATCCATTCATGATAGATAAAACAGTGATTACGGAAGATATTCCACACGACATAATAATAATAGATAATATACTTGTAAATTTATTAAAAAAATTTTTAGATAAACTAAAAAAATAACGTGAACTTATAAAAAAAGAAATAAATAAATTCATATGCATACATCTATTAGAATTTTTTACCAAACGATAAATGTTGTTAAAATTGTTTACAAATGAAAATATAACAAATTTAAAAAAATTATCAAAAATATTTTGTATAAAATTTTTATTTCAATATTGATGACTAATGATATGTTTTACTTTTATAAAAATACACATCTAACCACGTTATTTACATATTTTAAATCAAAAAAAGTATGTTACACTAATTATTTAGCATTGAAATATCGTTTTAAGTACAATTTAATTTTTAATATCTTTTAAAATTAAAATAAATGACGCTGTAAATTAATTTAAAATTATTTAAAATATTATAATTTAACATATATATTAAACCATAGAAGTAACATATCATAAAATTTACACATATTTTAATCTGATTATGTTTAATAGAAATATCTTATTTATATTAAAATAATGGTTATTATCAATGCTCTTGAATTAAAACATAACTCTTATTCAAAAATCTTAAAATTTGTATTTAAAACATAATAAAACGAAATAATTTAATTGAAAATAATATAATTATATTTGATTTATACCTATTAAGGTATTAAATAAAATTCTTATACAAATATATTACATTTTTAATTTTATTACCTAAAATTATTCTAATTATGACAACAAATTGAAATATATCGTTAATAAGAATTAATATTCTAGTGCTATTTTCACAAAACCTTTGTTATACATATAAACTATTATAAATTGAATACAATATCTAATTCTCTTAATAGTATTTTAAAACTCTATTCACTAAATATTATAAATAAAATATATTATATGTTATTTATTTAAAAAAAGATTTAATGAATCATGTTTTAAATTAAAATTTTTTGAGCACGCTTTATATACTTTATAAAACTCTGGATGATTGTTGTAGAACTAAAATATATAAGTACTATTTAAATATGTAATTGTTTGTTCAAAATAACTCTATTCAACGCATGTTTATTTTAAAATATTTATTATTTTAAATAATTGTTTTCATAATTTTTTATTTATGTTAAATACTATATATATTTATATTTAAAATATTTAGAACATTTTAAAAAAGTTTCATTCATTTTGTATAAAACATTAATATTTCTTATGTTAATAATTTTAAAATTTGTAAAAACAATATATTTTATAATTTTACATTGGGAGTAAGTAAACAAATGAACCAAATAGTTTATATTTCTAGTGCAAATAGTCATCAAATTGAAGTGTGGAGTTTAAATAATGATTTATCTTTAAACTTAATTCAAATTGTAAAATTAGATAGTGAACCTCAATCTATTGTTATTTTAAATAATAAAAAATGTTTGTACGTAGGGGTACGTCCTAAATTTTATATTTATTCATATAAAATTGAAATAGATGGGACTCTAACTTATGTCACGAAAACTAGTATGACACATAATATAAATCATCTTGAACTTGATAAAAACGAGCGGTATGTATTTTCTAGTTCTTATCATTTTAACTGTATCAGTGTTTCTCCTATAGATTCTTTAGGAATTCCTGGGTCTTCAACACAAACTATACGTGAAATAAAAGGATGCCATGCATCATTGATGCATAACAATAACACCAACTTATTTATATCATCTCTTAAAGAAGATCGAATTTATTTATATAATTTTACCGAAGAAGGAATATTATTAAAACATAAATACACATTTTTACAATTAAAAAATAATTCTGGACCCAGACATATTCTTTTTCAAAAAAATCTTAATCGTTTATTTAGTATTAATGAATTAAGTGGAACTATAAGTGTTTCGAATGTTGACGAATCATTGAATACAATAATTTTATTAAAAAACATAAGTATTATACCTAAAAGTTATAATGCACTTCATGCATGGTCTTCAGATATTCATATTTCTCCATGTAAAAAATATTTATATGCGTCTGATAGAAATAATAATAATATTATAATTTTACAAAATAGCATAAATATTAATGATTTAAAAGTCATAAAATATATACCTACAGAAACCCAACCTAGATCTTTTGCAATAGGAATAGATGGAACATGTTTGATTGTTGTTGGAGAACAATCAAATAAAATGAGTATTTATCGTGTTGATAATGAAACTGGACTTTTAGAATTCAAAAATAGATATCCTACTGGAGAAAGACCTGTATGGATTTCTATCTACGCAATATGACTTATTTAAAAGTATAAAATTTTCTACACAACATTAAAAATGTTATTTATTTAAAAATTTTAATATTTTATTATCATTACAAGGACATTTATGATGTTTAATAAAGATAGGTGATAAAATACTAATTCCTCTTAATACAGTTTTTCTAAAATTATAAGAATTTTTTAATATTAAATATATTTCAAAATAGCTTTATGATTGTAAGATTTTAGATGACAAAACTTTAACATAAATATTTCCGAACATCTTATTTAATTATTCGAAAATTATTTTATTTGTAATTTTTAACGTTAGATTATTATATTTATTATTATTCAAATAATAATAAATTTTAGTTCGATATAAAATATAATTTAAATTTTTTAATTCCATTATAATGAATTTTTGACATTCTATGAAATGTTTATATAATAATATTATATAATTAGTTAATATGACATAACATAGTTAATTTGTTAAAGTTTTAAAGAACAATTTATTTAAAAAATAATTGTATATATGAATAAAATTAGATTTTTAAACTATAGTAACTTATTAAGTAGTTTATAAATCATCATTCAACTTAAAAATTTTTTATTATATTAAGTCACTAAGTAAAAATAATTATTTAAATTAATAAAGATTTTAAATATATTATTTATTAAATTTATCCAAAAAATGCATTTAAAAAAATTCAGTTATAGTCATAGACTTATATTTAAATAAAAAATAATTTTTGGAATACAAATGAGAAAACAATGGAATTTTAAAAAGGTAAAATTATTATTTGATTTACCACTATTTGATGTTTTATTTTCAGCACAGACTATTCACAGGAAGAATTTTGAACCTAATACAATTCAAATAAGTACCCTGTTATCAATAAAAACGGGTTTATGTCCAGAAGATTGTAAATATTGTCCTCAAAGTTCTAAATATAAAACAAATATAAAGATAGAAAAATTACTCAAAATAGACAAAATATTAAAATTCGCAAAGCAAGCAAAAGAAATGGGATCAGAACGATTTTGCATGGGAGCAGCTTGGAAAAATCCTAAAGATAGAGATATACCGTATTTAGAAGAAATTATTAAAAAAGTAAAAAAAATGGGGATGGAAACATGCATGACTTTAGGGACAATAAATAAAAACCAAGCAAAAAAATTAGCTGAAGCAGGATTAGATTTCTACAACCATAATTTAGACACTTCAGAAAGTTTTTATAAAAATGTTGTAACAACTCGAAGTTATCAAGAGAGATTAAATACTTTGAGAATAGTGAGAAATTCTGGTATGAAAGTATGTTCAGGAGGAATATTAGGATTAGGAGAAAAAATAGAAGATCGAATAAATTTTTTAATACAATTATCTAAGTTATCAAAAGTTCCAGAAAGTATACCTATAAATATGTTAGTAAGAGTAAAAGGAACACCTATGGAAAACAATAAAGATGTGGACATATTTGATTTTATAAGAGTTATTGCAATAACTCGTATAATGATGCCTAAGTCTTACATACGTTTATCAGCTGGTCGAGAAAATATGAATGAACAAACTCAAGCATTATGTTTTATGGCTGGTGCCAATTCTATATTTTGTGGATGCAAACTTCTTACTACTGCTAATCCTGTTCAAGATAGTGATTTTCGTCTTTTTAAAAAATTAGGATTAAATTTAAAAAACAATCATATTTATTCAAAGGATATAAAAAATTTAAATAAAATTTTAGAACAAAAACATATTATAACTAATAAATATTGGTATGAAGCAAAACCATAAGAACATAAAATGTATAATATTTTAAAAAATTTATTAAAATTTTTATATTCCTAAGAAATCAATGTATAAAGTTGTATAACAGTTATTTTTCGAATACTGTTTTATTATTTTTACTAAGACAATATTCAACTTACATTCTACATAACTTTCATTTCTTGACGGTTTCAAAATTATATAATATATTCACATCTTCAAAACAACTATTTTAAAAATAAGATATTGATCATTTTTATAAAAAGTTTAAAATTTAATAAATTTATATATTCAATAAATTAATTATGATCAAGAATTATTTAAAATCTTTTAAATGTATTGTTTTTAATAAGATCTTATTTTGAAATGTTAATTTTATATTTAATGTATATGAATTAAAAATTTTATAATAATTAAAGTTATAATGTTCTAAAACATAACTTTAAAATTAAATACTATTTAAGATACAAACTAATACTTTAGATTTTAAAATGATAATTTTATAGATAGTTTTTATAAAACATTTATTTATTAAAACTTATTTTAGAATTAATAATTAAAATGCAAAATTTGTATTTTTTAAACTAATTCTTTAAAACATATGAATAAATTGAAATTTTAATATAACAATGTAGTAAAATATTATAAATTTATAATTTTAAATTTCTAAAATAAAATATAAATGTGATTGCGTTATAACGTTCAACATTATTAAGTTATTTTATTAAAAAGTAAATTAGTTCTTTTAAATTTATTTGTACATTTATATTGAAAATTAAAATTTATGCTATAAACATGTAAAATATATTAGTATTGAGTTTATATCTTTTATAAATTTAACTTTTTTAATGAAAATAAAAAATTGTTTCTTTTAATTATTTGAAAATCATCATAAGTTGAGTGAAATCATTAAAAATCGAATATTATTTCAAATTAAAAGATATACAATAAATATCTTATTAATTAAATTAACTTTAAATAAAATTTAAACACTAAGGTACTTTTAAAATTAAATTATGAATTTCATTTTTTTTAATATCAAATTTAAGTACAAAAACATTTTATTTCAAAAATTTTAAAACTAAGTTTTAAGATCTATTAAATGTTTTATTATTAGAGTATCTCTATATTTTAAAAGCAGTATAATCTATTGTAAATAATAATAAATTTAGAAAAAAATTTATTGTATCTTTATGTACCCTAATATATTTGTTTATATTATAAAATACAGGTAAATATAATTTTAATCTCTACAAGATTCATAAACAGGAAATTTTATACACAATTTTAATACTTTTTCTTTTATTTTTAGAATGTTTTTAGTGTTTCGAATATTATCTAATATATCACATATCCAATGAGCAATTTTATATACTTCCTGTTCTTTGAAGCCTCGTCGAGTAATAGCAGGAGTACCTAATCTTATACCTGAAGTGATAAATGGACCTCTAAGATCATTAGGAATGCTATTTTTATTTACAACAATATTAGCCTTACTAAGTACTGTCTCAGCTTCTTTTCCTGTTAAATTTTTATCAGATAAATCTAATAACAACAAATGATTGAATGTTGTTTTCGAAACAATATTGTACTGTCTATTTAAAAAAATATTTGCCATGACTTGAGCATTTTTTATTACTTGCATTTGATATTTTCTAAAATTAGAATGCATAGCTTCTTTAAACGCAATTGCTTTAGCTGCAATGACATGCATTAATGGTCCACCTTGACAACATGGAAAGACCGAAGAATCTAATTTTTTATACAAAGAAGAACTTTCACTATTTCTAGATAATATTAATCCCCCCCTTGGACCAGATAAAGTTTTATGAGTAGTAGCAGTTACAACATGCGCATATTTCAATGGATCTGGATATAAATTAGTAGCTACTAAGCCAGCTATATGCGCCATATCAACAAATAAATATGCATGTACTGTATCTGCAATTTCTCTCATTCTTTTCCAATCGCATATTCCAGAATATGAAGAAAATCCTCCAACAATCATTTTAGGCTTATGTATATCAGTTAATTTTTCCATTTGTTCATAATTAATATTACCGTTCTCATCTAATCCATAAAAAGTAGATTTATATAATTTTCCTGAAAAATTCACTAAAGAACCATGTGTTAAATGACCTCCATGAGAGAGATCCATTCCTAATATGGAATCACCTGGATTTAGTAATGCATTATATACAGCAAAATTAGCTTGTGATCCAGAATGAGGTTGAACATTAGCATAATCTGCATTAAACAACATTTTTGCACGTTCAATTGCTAATTTTTCTATCATATCTACATAGTCACAACCTCCATAATATCTTTTTCCAGGATATCCTTCTGCATATTTATTGGTTAATATAGAACCTTGTGCTTCCATAACGCACACACTAGTATAATTTTCTGAAGCAATTAATTCAATATGCGTTTCTTGTCTTTTTTCTTCTTTTTTTATAATTTTCCATATATTTAAATCAAACTTTTTAATATTACTTTGAGTATCAATCATAAAGCTTTTGTCCTAATTTAAAATTTTAATACTTTTAATTATATGTTTATAAAGACTTTTTAAGTAGTAATTATTTTCTAAATTTTAAATTCATTTTTAGAAATATTTTTCAAAAAACCACTTTAATTCTTGAATAACGTTTATTATTAAAAATGTTTTTTGTGTGTTAAATTTTAAATCTTTCATTAATACTGTTTTATTTTGAACTTCTATAGTTCCAATTAATAATACAATACGAGCACCTAGTTTGTTTGCTTTTTTAAATTGCTTTTTGATATTCCCATTTGAAAAATTCACTTGAACTCTTCTACACGGAAATGCTGTGCGAATATTTTCTGACAATTTTATAGCATATAGCTCTATGTTTTTATGTGAAAAGATGACAAAAATATCAATAAAATTTTCGGGATACCATGTTTTCTCTAAAGATTCTAATAATAGTATTAGTCGTTCTATTCCAATTGCACATCCAATAGCTGGAATAAAAGGAGCTCCAAAAGATTGCGACAAATAGTCATATCTACCTCCTGCACAAATAGCATGTTTTGATGTAAATTTATCAGAAGTCCATTCAAATACTGTTTTATTATAATAGTCTAATCCTCTTATCAATTTATAATTAATTGAATATGGAATTTTTATTTTTTTTAAAAATTTACATAGTTTTTCAAAATGTTCTAAAGAATCGTCACTGACAAAATTAATAAGAACTGGAGCAGTATTAATAATCTCTGTCATTGCATTGTTTTTGCTATCTAAAATTCTCAATGGATTAGTATACAAACGGCGCTTACAATCTGTATCCAATAAAAACTCATGTTTTTTAAAATGTAAATATAACGATTTTTTATAATTCATCCTATCATTTATTGAACCAATAGTATTCAATTCTAAATTGACATATCGAGAAATATTTAAATTTTTCAAAATTCTTTGCACAAGTAAGATAATCTCAAAATCAATACTAGGATCTAAGAAACCAAAAGATTCTATTCCACATTGATGAAATTGTCGATGTCTTCCAAATTGAGGTTTTTCATATCGAAACATTGGACCTAAATACCATAATTTTTGTTCTGAATGCTTTCTAAGTAATCCGCTTTTAATGCAAGAACGCATACACCCTATGGTTCCTTCTGGACGTAATGTAAGGCTATTACTTTTTTTATCTTGAAAAGAATACATTTCTTTTTCAACTATATCAGTGATATTTCCAATTCCATATTTAAATAATTCTGTTCTTTCTATAATAGGAAATCGAATTTCTTGATAATTGTAACTAGTTAAATTTCTTTTTAAAATACTTTCTATATATTGCCAGATTAAAATTTTTTTAGGAGTATAGTCATGCATTCCCTTTACAGATTGGATTATATGGTTCACTTATTTGCCTTTTAAATATTTAAATACGATAAAATTAAGTTATAAAATATATTTTAACTGTGTTTTATTTATTTAACATTTTTTAATTTAATATCATGTATGTTCACTACAAATTATATTGAAAGTAACAACTTTTTAGATTTATTTCGAATTTTTTTTTCTAATTCATCAATAATATTATCATTTTCTATGCGATTTAATTGACGAACTCCATCTTCATACAAAACACTATTTTTTCTATATCCAGTCAGTCCTATAGTAGAAGTAAGTGCTTCTCCTAATCCATTGACAATACATCCTATAATTGATACGTTCATAGGTACTTTGATATCTTCTAATCTCTTTTCAAGTATTTTAACTGTATTAATAACATCAAATTCTTGTCTAGAACAAGTTGGACATGCTATAAAATTAATTCCTTTAAAACGAATATGTAAAGATCTTAAAATGTCAAATCCTACTTTTACCTCTTCTAATGGATTCTCAGCTAATGACACTCTAATTGTATCACCAATTCCGTCTAATAAAAGCAATCCAATTCCAATGGATGACTTTACTGTCCCATTTCTGAATCCTCCAGATTCAGTAATTCCTACATGCAAAGGTTGACTAATTTTTTTTGCCAATAATCTGTATGCTTGAATAGCTATGTATATATCAGAAGACTTTATACTTACTTTAAACTTATCGAAATTAAAATTATCAAAATAATTGATATGCCTCATAGCTGATTCTAACAATGCTTCAGAAGTTGGAAATTTATATTTTTCTAAAATATCTTTTTCTAATGATCCAGAATTAATTCCAATTCTAATAGGTGTATTATGATATTTTGCGCAATCTATTACTTGTTTAATTCTGAGCTTGTTTCCAATATTTCCTGGATTAATTCTTAATCCGTCCACTCCATTATTTAACACTTTTATTGCTATTTTATAATTAAAATGTATATCTGCAATTAATGGAATATCGACTTGATCTTTAATTTTTTTGAAAGCTTCCGCAGCTTCCATTGTAGGAATAGAAACTCGGACAATATCTGCTCCAACATGTTTTAACTGTACAATTTGTTTTACGGTAGAATCAATATCAGTAGTTTCAGTATTTGTCATAGTTTGAACAGAAATAAATGAATTACCTCCAATTGGAACATTTCCAATATAAATCTTATTTGATTTTCGTCTTTTAATAGATAAATTAGCTTTCATATTAAATTCATTCTTCTATAAATTATAATTGTTTGAAGTTATTATATATGTTACTAAATATTTTTTATAAAAATATATTTACATTTAAAAAACTAAATACTTATTAAAATTTTATAATTTTTTTGAATTAATAATATTAAAAATATTACCTGTTAATTGACCACAAGCTGCATTAATATCATTACCTCGTGGTTTTCTAATAGTCGTAACAAATCCTTTTCGAGTTAATATATCAAAAAAGTTTCTTATAGAAATTTTAGTACTAGGTGTAAAGTTACTATTTGGGAAAATATTCCATGGAATTAAATTAATTTTACTAGGAATATATTTTAGTAACTTAACTAATTCTCTCGCATGAAACAATTTATCATTTATATTATTTAACATAACATATTCTATAGTAACTTTTCCTTTATTAGATCGAGAAGTTTCGAGATATGATCTTACTGAATCTAATAAAGTTTCAATGTTATATTTTTTATTAATTGGCATTAATTGACTTCTAATAATATCATTTGATGCATGTAAAGAAACAGCTAATGATATATCAATCATGTTTTTAAGTTTTTTTAAGGCAGGAACAATTCCTGAAGTAGACACAATTATACGATTTTTTGATAAATTAAACCCTAAACTATTCATCATGATATTCAATGATCTTATAACGTTATTTAAATTTAATAAAGGCTCTCCCATTCCCATCATAGCTATATTAGTAATTTTTTTTGCATTTTTTAATTTTTTTTCATATATTAGTTTGTTAACATACCAAATTTGCCCTATTATTTCTGAAGTAGTTAAATTTCTATTAAATTTTTGTTTTCCAGTAGCACAAAACTCACAAGATAAAGGACAACCTGACTGAGATGAAATGCATAACGTTATACGATCTTTATTAGGAATATAAACAGTTTCTATAAATTTATTATCGATAGAAACATACCATTTTATTGTTCCATCTGAAGAAATCATTTGGTTTGAAAAAATAGGAGCAGAAATATAGCATATTTTTGATAATTTCTTTTGTAGTTTTTTACTTATATTAGACATTTTTTTAAAGTCGTCACAATAATATTTATATATCCATTGCATAATTTGTATAGCACAAAATTCTTTTTCTCCGAGAGATAAAAAAAATTTTTTCATTTTTTTCAAATCAAAATTTAACAAGTTAACTTTAAAATCAGCATTTTGAGATACATGAAAATGTGTTTTCATATTGATTTAATCCTAATTTATTTACATATTCGAATAATGTTTAAAACTAATTATATGTTAAAATTATTTAAAATAATTACAATTAGAACCTTTATAAGTTAAAATTAAATTTTTAAACAATTCAATATTATAAAAAATTAATTTTAAATAACAATTAATATAAACAAACAGAATATAAAAAGACAAAGTTATAATTTCATTATATAATTAATCTCTTTGTTCAAAATAGGAAAAATTATGCATCCTATGCTCAATATTGCCATTCGTGCTGTTAGAAAGGGTGGAAGTATACTAGTTCAAAATTATGATAATTACAAAACTAATAATAAAAAAAAAATAGAAAAGCAAGAACTAATTACTAAAATAATAAAAATTTCAGAAAAATTAATGACAAACATTATTCATAAATCTTATCCTGAACATATTATAATTACCAAAACTACAAAAAATGTACAAAATGCAAAATTAAAAATAATATGGTTAATTAATGCACTCGATGGAATAAATAACTTTAAAAGAAATTTACCACATTTTTGTGTTTCTATTGCTATTAAAATACAAAATATTACTGAAATATCTGCAATATATGATCCCCTAAGAAATGAATTATTTACTGCTGTTAAGGGGCAGGGAGCACAATTAAATGGATATAGGATGAGATGTAATAATATTAACTCTTTAAAAAATAGTTTGATTGGAATGACTTATGCATGTAATAAATTCGATGTAAATACCAATTTTTTAAAAATTTTTAATATATTTTTATCAAGAGATATTAAATTACGGTTTACTGGATGTTTAAATTTAGATTATAGTTACGTTGCTATAGGAAGGTTAGACTTTTTGTTTAATTTCAAAATACAACCTTTTATGATAACAGCTGGATCTCTACAAGTAAAAGAATCAGGTGGTTTAATTAGTGATTTAAATGGAGGAAATAATTATTTTGCATCAGATTCTGTTACATTAATAGGAAATGCAAAATTAATGAGAACAATTCTTATAAAAATACGAAATAACTTTAAATAATATGTAATTTAATTACAAAAAATAATTTTAAAGTTTTAAAATATGTATATCTTGTTGTTTATAATTTAACATTACATAGTTAATTCAATTTATTCAAATCAAAATTTTTATTTTTAATATTACCAATGTTACTTTAGTATAATACCATATGTCAATTTAAATTAATTTAAAATATATAACCTATTATTAAAAGTCTATATTAAAAAGGAATTCTATCATAAAAGTAGAGTAAAAATATAAATTTGTAAATTTAAAAGTTTACATAACATATTTATTACTTACACGAGTTAACAAATCTATATGTTCAAAACTTTAAAAATTGCATTTTTTATTCTACATTTCATTTTAAATAAAAAAGAACTTAAAAAAGTTTTCTTGTGGTTATATTTAATTTTTAATATTATAAAATCTTTAATTTTAGACATAATAAAATCATCACTTGTTTCAATTTTATCTATTAAACCTTTTTGTAATGCTATAGATCCGAACCAATATTCTCCATTAGATACTTCCTCAATGTTTAATGATGGTCTCATATTAGAAACAAATTCTTTAAACAACTTATGAGTATCATTTAATTCTAAACAAAATTTATCACGAGCTTCAGGTGTATTTTTTCCAAATGTGGTTAGTGTTCTTTTATATTTCCCAGCTGTATGTAACTCTACATCAATATCATTTCTTTTTAAAAACTTGTAAAAATTAGGTATTTGAGCTACTACTCCAATAGAACCAATAACAGAAAATGGGGTTCCAATAATATAATTTGCAACACATGCCATCATATATCCCCCACTAGCTGCAATTTTATCGACAGAAATAGTTAAATGTATATTTTTTTCACGGAGCCTATTAAGTTGAGCAGCTGCTAATCCATAACCATGTACTACTCCTCCTCCACTTTCTAAACGTATTAAAACTTCGTCATTTTTTTTAAAAGCTAAAATAATTGCAGATATTTCTTGACGTAACGATTCTACTTCTATTGCATTAATACTTCCTTTAAAATCTAATACATATAATATTGGTCTTTTTTCTCGCACAGTACAATTAAGATTATTTTCTTTTTTAATTAATTTTAACATAGTACTAAATTTGTGTTTTTTACTTTTTTTTTGATTTTTTTTCCATATCTTTTTTTCATATTTTGAAAGTGCCGAAAAAATAATTTTGTTTTTAATCGATTCATAATATTCATTTAATGATATTATACTAAATTGATGTTGTTCTTGGTTTTTTCTGCGAATAATATTGAAAAACAAAAATATAATAAAAAAAAATAATATAAAAAAAGTAAACGTTTTAAAAAGAAATAAAACATAACTAAAAAGAAAGTTCATAATAAATATCCTCTCACGTTTTATTAAGATACAATCTTAATATAAAATATTAAAAATTATTATTTTTAATTTTTGAAGTCAATAATTTTAAATTATATAGAATTTTTAAAATTATATATGCTTACTGCTTTAAAAGTATATATAAAAATTAAATTGTTTTATGTTCATTTTAAAATAACATAAAATTTTATACATAATAAAATACACAAAAATTTTTGAGAAATTTTAAAATACTATTTTGTTTTTGTTTAATTAATTAAGTTTTTAAAAAAATACGTTAAACATATACAAAAATATAAATGTTTTGATTTCACATATTCTATTACTTTTATAATAATATTTTATATATTATTAAAAACCATTCAAGCGTTTCTGTTTTTCTAAAAAGCATTTATTTTTTAAAATTTAAAGGGATTAAAGTTAAAAATATACTAATTACTAAAAACAATATAGGTTGTAATTGATCTATCTTTATGACATTCCCATACATATATTTTTCTAAAATAACAGTTATTAATGGGAAAATAAAAAATACAGAAGAAGCATAAAAAGAGCTTACTTTTTTTTGCAAATAAAAGTATGATAATATACCAAATATTCCTGAAAAATAACTTAAATATAATACTGCTAAAATAGATGTATTAGAAAAATTATTAAATATAGGATGTTCAATAAAATTAGACATTAATAACATAAAAATACCCGAAAATAAAGAAGGAAGAGTATTAAAAGTTAAAACAGATATATTAGAATATTTTTCTTGAGAATATAAATATACTACTGAATGACAAAGTAACGCTAATATTAATGCTATAATACCTACTATAGTTTTTTCATCTCCTAGTTTTACTTCTTTAAATAAAATTACTAACAAAGATAAAATAGCTGATATTAATCCTATGAATTGAGAAGTGTGTAATTTTTTTTTAAAAAAAAGAAATGAAAATAATAATATTATAATTGGCATACTAGAAAATATTACAGACGCAATAATTGAATTAATGTAAATACTTCCGTATAACATTAATGTGAAAGGAATAGAAAAGTAAAATACACATATAATTAGTTGGAAATTATTTTTTCCTTCTGGAAAAAATAATGAGGTATTAGTTTGATAACATAAATATATTAAAAATAATGAAGCTAATAAAAATCTCATCCCTGTCGTAAATAAAGGAGGAATAGTATTTAAAGCAATCTTCATAGCTATAAATGTAGTTCCCCAAGCTAACGATACTATTATAAAAAGTAATATTGTAATTGTTTTTTTCATTATAAGTTATTCCTAACATACTTTGAATTTTTATATGCTTTAATAATAAATCTAAAATTTAATAAAGATTTCTATTATTACATCAAACAAGAAGATTAATTTAACTATAATCATGTTTAATATATATTTAAAATATATATGTATTAATATTAAAATTAATTATTAATTATTATTTAATTTTTAAAAAATTTAAATATTCTTTTATTATGAGACTAAAATGCAAGTTATATTAAATAAAGTGTATAAAGGTGAATATTTAACTGAAGTAGAAACATATGAAATATTTAAATCTGTAATACTCAAAAAAATAAATGATGTTCAATTATCTGCTATTTTAATAGCTTTAAAAATTAGAATGGAATCTGAAAACGATATAATAGGAGCTACACGTGCTTTTTTAAAATATATGAAACCATTCCCAAAACCAAATTATATGTTTTCCGATATTGTGGGTACTGGGGGAGATTTCAGTAATACTATAAATATATCTACTGCTAGTGCTTTAGTAGGAGCAACATGTGGGCTAAAAATAGTAAAACATTGCAATTCAAACATATCTAGTAAAACGGGTTCATACGATCTTTTAAAAGAGTTTAATATTAATATAAATATATCAAGAAGTAAATCTAGAAAAATGTTAGATAAACATAATATTTGTTTTCTGTTTGCTCCTCAATATCATATGAGTTTTAAACATATTATGTTAGTACGAAAAATTTTAAAAACTAGAACATTATTTAATATACTTGGTCCTTTATTAAATCCATCTCAACCTCCATTATCTATTATAGGCGTTTACAATTTTAGATTGATGATTCCTATAGCAAACGTACTTAAAAAATTAAATGTTTATCATGCGATAATAATATGCAGTAATTATGTTGATGAAATTACCCTTCATAACTCTACAAGTGTTGTAGAATTACATGATTCTGAAATAATTTCATATACATTAAATCCTAATGATTTCGGAATAAAATATCATAGTAAAAATTGCATTTTAGGAGGCACACCAAAAGAAAATTATAAAATAATAAAGGACGTATTTTTAGGAAAAGGTCAAAGTTTGATTGCAGAAACTATAGCTGCTAATACAGCTATGTTATTAAAATTGTTTGGACACGAAAATTTAAAAAAAAATACACAATATGCATTAGAAATAATTTATAGTGGGAAAGTATATGAAACTATCAATGCACTTTCTAAATTTTAAAGAGGATTTATAGATTTGACAAACACATTGAAAGAAATAGTAAAAGATAAGTTAGAGTGGATTATAAATCAAAAAAAAATAAAACCTCTATCTGTTTTTCAACATAGTGTCAAGAAATCAAATCGCAATTTTTATCAATCATTAAAGCAAAATGATCCTTCTTTTATACTTGAATTTAAAAGAAAATCTCCATCTTTAGGGCAACTTAATAATTTTAATCCAGAGTTTATAGCTAAAATATATAAAAAACATGCTTCAGCCATATCAGTATTAACAGATGAAAAGTATTTCAATGGAAAATTTGAATTCATTCCACTTATTAGAAAAATTGCTATTAATCAACCTATTTTATGTAAAGACTTCTTTATTGATCCGTATCAAGTTTACTTAGCAAGATATTATCAGGCAGACGCCATATTGTTAATATTATCTATTCTTAACGATTATCAATATACTTTTCTTAGAAATTTAGCAACGTTTTTAAACATGCACGTATTAACTGAAGTTAAAGATAAAAACGAATTAAATCGAGCTATTAATTTAAATGCTAATATTATTGGAATTAACAATCGAAACTTACATGACGGTTCTATTTCAATTTCAAATACATATTTATTAGCTCCTATGGTTCCTAAAAATATAACTGTTATTAGCGAATCTGGAATAACTAATTATCATCAAATAAGACAATTAAGATCTATGGTACAAGGATTCCTAATCGGGTCATCTTTAATGAAAAGTTCTCATGTAGAGAATTCTATTCAGAAAATAATAATAGGTCACAATAAAATATGTGGATTAACAAGATTAAAAGACGTTGAGATCTCTAAAAAATATGGAGCAACGTATGCGGGTTTTATTTTTTGCAAATCCTCTCCAAGATATATTGATCCTAAAAAAGCTCAAAATATAAGTAATTTAGTAAATATAAAATATATAGGAGTTTTTTGTAATGAAGATATAGAGTACATTACTAGTTTAACAAAAAAAATTAAGTTTTATGCTATTCAATTACATGGAAACGAAAATCAATTATATATTAATAATTTAAAAAAAAAGTTATCATCTAATTTAAAAATATGGAAAGCAATTACGTGGACAAATATAAATAAAAATTTTGATTTTAAAAATATACACAAATATGTTATAGACAATATAAAAGGAAGCAAAAAAAAATCATTTGATTGGTCTCTACTAAAAAATAAAAATTTAGACAATGTGTTTTTAGCTGGAGGATTAAACGTAAAAAATTGCATTATAGCGTCAAAAATAGGTTGTTTTGGACTTGATTTTAATTCTGGGTTAGAAATTTGTCCTGGAATAAAAGATAAAAATAAAATAAAACTGTTATTTCGTTCTTTAAAAGAACATAAAGTAATTTCTCACTAATCGAAATTGAAAAATTAGGGATTATATTATTCAAATGAATTTATTAAATACATATTTTGGTGATTTCGGTGGTATGTATGTTCCACAAATTTTAATGCCTGCTTTGTATCAATTAGAAAAAGAATTTGTTATTTGTTTAAAAAATTTTAAATTTAAAAAAGAACTATCTGACCTTTTAACGAATTATGCAGGAAGACCTACACCATTAACATTATGTAAAAATTTAACACAAGGAACAAAAACACGAATTTATCTTAAACGAGAAGATTTATTACATGGAGGAGCACATAAAACAAATCAAGTATTAGGCCAAGCTTTATTAGCAAAAAAAATGAAAAAAAAAGAAATTATCGCGGAAACAGGAGCTGGGCAACATGGAGTTGCTACTGCATTAGCTTGTGCTTTATTAAATTTAAAATGTCGTATTTATATGGGAATAAAAGATGTAAAAAGGCAAAAGCAAAATGTTTTTCGAATGAGATTAATGGGAGCTCAAGTAATTCCCGTAAAATCAGGAGAAGGAACTCTCAAAGACGCATGTAACGAAGCTTTGCGTGATTGGTCTAAAAATTATATCCATTCTCATTACATATTAGGAACTTCTGCTGGACCTCATCCTTATCCAACTATAGTCAAAGAATTTCAAAGTATTATTGGAAAAGAAACGAAACGACAAATTCTTAGGAAAGAAAATCGTTTCCCTGACGCTATTATTGCATGTGTTGGAGGAGGATCAAACGCTATTGGAATATTTTCTTCATTTATTAAACATAGTTCTGTAGCTCTTATTGGAGTTGAACCTGGAGGTAAAGGAATTCATACTAAAAAACATGGAGCTCCTTTGACATGCGGAGATACAGGAATTTTTTTTGGAATGAAAACGAAAATTATGCAAACCCAAGAAGGGCAAATAAAAAAATCATGGTCTATTTCTGCAGGATTAGATTTTCCAGCAGTAGGACCTGAACACGCTTGGTTAAAAAGCATTAAACGTGCTATATATGTATCAGTCACTGATGAAGAAGCAGTGTCTGCATTTCGACTTTTAAGTCAATCAGAAGGAATTATTCCTGCGTTAGAATCTTCTCATGCATTAGCTTATGCACTTAAATTAATGAATAATAATCCTAGTCAGAACCAAATATTCATTGTTAATATTTCAGGAAGAGGTGACAAAGATATTAATATCGTTGAAAAATTTTCTAAAATAGAGTAGAAGTGTATGAATAATCGTTATTTAAAATTGTTTGAAAATTTAGTTCCATTTAAAAAAGGATGTTTTATTCCTTTTGTGGTTTTAGGAGATCCATCGATAAATATGTCAATGAAAATTATCGATACTTTAATAAAAAACGGAGCAGATGGATTAGAATTAGGAATTCCATTTTCTGATCCTTTAGCTGATGGAAAAATAATACAAAAAGCTAATTTAAGAGCTTTCCATTCCGGGATTACTGTTAAAAAATGTTTTAAAATGTTAAGTATAATACGAAAAAAAAATAATTTTATTCCTATCGGACTATTGTTATACTCAAATTTAGTATTTAAATTCGGAATTAATAAATTTTATTTAAAATGTTTTAACGTTGGCATAGATTCAGTATTAATAGCAGATCTTCCGATTGAAGAATCACTAGATTT
The DNA here is from genome assembly GCA_039829955.1 of Buchnera aphidicola (Nurudea shiraii). Taxonomy (NCBI): domain Bacteria; kingdom Pseudomonadati; phylum Pseudomonadota; class Gammaproteobacteria; order Enterobacterales; family Erwiniaceae; genus Buchnera; species Buchnera aphidicola. Next base: position 290,722 of record CP140035.1, on the reverse strand, counting down.
TAGACAACATGCTATAAATAATAATATATCAAAAGTTTTTATATGCCCTCCTGATGCTCAAGAAGACATAATCAAAAAAATCTCTTTATATAGTTCAGGATATATTTATTTGTTATCTAGATCTGGAGTAACTGGAATAGACACAGAAATTATTCTACCTCCACTTAAATTAATAAATAAACTTAAGAAATATACTGCTACCCCTTTAATACAAGGATTTGGAATTTCTAATCCAAATCAAATTAAAAAAATTATACAATCTGGAGTATCTGGAATAATATGTGGATCAGTCATCATTAAATTAATTGAAATGTATCATTTCGATGAACAAAAACTTATAAAAGAAATAAAAAAATTATCTAAATCGTTGAAAGAAGCTACAAAAATATAATGTAATGGTCTTTTTTATTTCTATTTTAGAATATATAATATTTTAGACAATATTATACTTAATATTGCCAAAATTTTATATTAAGGAAGATATATGAATATTACAGAGAACTTACTATATCGTGATACAATAAATTTTTTAAAAACGAAATGGTTAATAGTATGTATTATTGTATTATTTACTTCTAGTATAACTATTGTTTTAGAAAATATTTTACTTTTAAATTCAAATGTTTTAACACTACTTCATAAATCTAAAATACATCAATATTCTTCATTACTTGAGTTTGTAAACACTTTAAATTTTGATCAACAAAAAAGATTATTATTTTTTTCATTAAAAAAGTTATTTTCATCATTGGTCGGTAGTACTTTTTTAATAGGAATTTTAACAATTTTTATTCAATCAATATCTTCAAAAAAAGAAAAATTTTTTTTAAAACTAAGAAAAATTAATTTATTTTTATATATGAATTTGTTTTTATTAATATTTATTATTACAGTAATTGTTCAAATAGGATTGTTATTTTTAATAGTTCCAGGAATTGTGTTCTTTTCGTTTCTTTCCTTATCTCCCATTATATTAATAATAAAAAAGACAAACGTTATACAATCAATTAGTTCTAGTATTCAGATTTCTCTCAACAATTTTAAAGTTATTTTTCCAGCAGTAATGTTATGGTTTTTAACAAAATTACTTATTTTAATATTAATATCTAATTTTAGAATAATTCCTGAATTAGTTCTATCCTTTTTCTTAAATATAGTTTTAAATTTAATTTCTTCAATGTTAATTATATATTTATTTCGTTTATACATGTTATTGTCTTTTCCATAATACTTCAAACAACTTTAACCTTAGGGATAATTTTATGAAACACATCCTTAATTTAATTCCAATTTTTATCTTTTTTATAATATACAAATTCTTTAATATTTTCACTGCATCAATTGCATTAATGATTTCAACTGTCTTAACATGCATATTAATGCAGGTTCTTTTTAAAAAGATTGATAAAATGGATTTTATTAATTGTATTTCTGTTTTATTTTTTGGATTTTTGACATTATTATTTCATAATAGTATGTATATTAAATGGAAAATAACAGTAATTTACTTACTTTTGTTTTTAACATGTTTAATCAGTTATTTGTTTTCTAGAAAACCCTTAATTCAGAAGTTATTAGAAAATAAAATATACTTAAAAGATATTGTTTGGAAAAAATTAAATATTATATGGTCTATATTTTTTTTGATATGTGCTGGAATGAATTGGATTTGTATGTCTTATTTATCTGAAAATATGTGGGTGCTCTTTAAAGTTTTTGGATTAACTTTTTTAACTTTATGTTTTATATTTATTAATGGAATTTATATACATTATTCAATGTCTAAAAAATAATTAACAACTTAAATTAGAGAATAATTATCTATGCATCAACACCATCATTTGCCGAAAGGAAAAATAGTTTTACGTACTTTAGCCATGCCAGCAGATACTAATGCAAATGGAGATATCTTTGGTGGATGGATTATGTCACAAATGGACATAGGAGGATCTATTTTAGCAAAAGAAATAGCAAAGGGTAGAGTAGTAACAGTCAGCGTTAATGGAATGATATTTTTAAAATCAGTTACTGTAGGTGACGTTGTTAGCTGTTACGCTCGTTGTATTAAAATAGGAAATAGTTCAATTACTATAAAAATAGAAGTGTGGATAAAAAAAGTAGCTTCTGAACCTATAGGTTTAAAATATCGTACTACAGAAGCAATTTTTGTTTATGTTGCTGTAGACAAACTAGGAAAACCAAGAAATATATCGTTATAAAATATTATTTTAATATATTAATATTTTATTTAGTACTATAAGGGTGATGACATGTTTTTAAACGAATTAAATTTGAAATCTTTAAAAGTATTCTAATATATTTTTATATCGTTCTCAATCTAAAATATAATTTAAAAACTATATTTATACTTGAGACAATATCACTTAAAATACAATGTCAACACAGAGTATTACTTTTTTAAATTTTATTATTTTAAATGTATTAAAAACATTTTTGAACTATTAAAATACAATGTTTTTCTATCATTTAAAATTTAAAATATTAATTGGATTTTTGTTGAATGATTAGTTTTTCTTTTATAATAGCTTGGTTAACTATTTCCGGATATTGGTTATTAATTGCTTGTATAACAATACGAATACTTTCTAAACGTCGAGCAATATCATCTTCCATGGCATGGATATTAGTTATCTATATGGTTCCCATTGTAGGAATAATAACTTGGTTATTTTTTAAAGAATTTAATTTAGGAAAGAGAAGATTTAAATTAGCTAATACTATGTGGACTAGAAAAAATAAATGGCTAAATAATTTGAAATCTAAAAATTTTATTTTTGAAAACAACAATAGTGAAGTAGCAACTTCAGTATTTCGATTATGTAAACATAGACAAGGAATATCAGGAATTAAATATAATAAACTAAAATTACTAAAAAATACTAAAAAAATTATTAAAACTTTAATAAAAGATATTTATTTAGCTAAAAGAAATATTGAGATAGTTTTCTACATTTGGAAACCAGGAGGACTAGCAGATGACGTAGCAATAGCTTTAATAAAGTCAGCTAAAAGAGGAATTAAGTGTAGAATGATGTTAGACTCTGCTGGAAGTTTAGAATTTTTTCGTAGTAAATGGGTAACTACTATGCGAAATTCTGGAATAGAAATAGTAGAGGCATTAAAAGTAAATATATATCAATTATTTTTTAGAAGAATTGATTTACGACAACATCGAAAATTTATTCTCATAGATAATTATATCACATATGCTGGAAGTATGAACTTAGTAGATCCATGCTTGTTTAAACAATCATTAAAAGTTGGTAAATGGATAGATCTTATGATTCGCATAGAAGGTCCTGTAGCTACTACTATGGGAATAATATATTCCTGTGATTGGGAAATAGAAACAGGAAAAAAAATTTTTCCTAAACAACCTTCTCATAAAATAGTTACTTTTCCCAAAAAAAATACATCTGCAATACAAATAATTGCTTCTGGTCCTGGATTTACTAAAAATATTATTCATCAAGTGTTATTAACTTCTTTATATTCAGCAAGAGAAAAAATTATAATAACTACACCTTATTTAGTACCTAGTGATGATTTAATATATGCAATATGTGCAGCTGCTCAAAGAGGAGTAGAAGTTAGTTTAATAATTCCAAAAAGTAATGATTCTATATTAGTACAATGGGCTAGTCGTGTATTTTTTAGTGAACTTTTAGAATCTGGTGTAAAAATTTATTTGTTTGAAAAAGGATTGTTACATAGTAAAAGTATTTTAATAGATAATCAATTAAGTTTGGTAGGTACTGCAAATTTAGATATGCGTAGTTTATGGTTAAATTTTGAAATTACATTAGTAGTAGATGATAGTAATTTTGGAAGAGATTTGTTTTTATTACATAATGAATATATATCGCATTCTAAACTAATAGATCCAAAATCATGGGCCATTCGATCTTATTGGAAAAAGTTTGTAGAAAAATTATTTTATTTACTTAGTCCTCTATTATAACGTTTTTTGTAAATAATTATTTAAACGCAACATAGACAATTATTTAAATTTACAACACGATAAGTACACAAAAATTTTATGTTAAAATATCGAATTTATTTTAAAAAAATTTTAAGATTTTAAACTTATAAAATTATTGAAAAAACTTTAACAATTAAATATAAAAAATATTTTATTCATAATGTTTCATAAAAAATGTCATATATCTTTTTTAAAAATAATTTTATTTCTTGTAATTTAATGCAAAAACTTTTATTTTTCAAATTTATTTGAAGTAAAAATATTTTTGTAAAACAATTTTTTTAAATTCTAATAATAAACAAAAAATTCTTCTTTCATATAAAGTTTTTAAAAAATTTTTATAACAATTGGTAAAAACAATAATTTTAAATTATTACATATTTAATTTCAAAACATCAAATAATTATTAAATATTTTGATAAGAACTTACGAATCAATTATGTAGGCATTTAATAATTTATCTATATATCAATACCTACATATAAAATAGCTGTTCATTTTAATTGATATATACACACAATATATTGACTAATTTGATTTTAAAAAATTAACATTATTTTAAATTTTCAATAGGTAAAATATGTCCCATTTTTTTTGCTTTAGTATTTAAATATTTTAAATTATTAACGTTCTTTCCTGAAATTAATGAAACTCTTTCTATAATTTTAATTCCATTTTCATGTAATATTTTTACTTTTAATGGATTATTAGTTAATAACCGTATTTTTTTTATGTCTAATAATTTAAATATATCAGCACAAAAGGTAAAATCTCGTTCATCTTCAGAAAATCCTAAATAATGATTAGCTTCCACAGTATCCAAGCCAACATCTTGTAATGCATAAGCTTTAATTTTATTTGATAAACCAATATTACGACCTTCCTGACGATGATATATAAGCACTCCACTACCAGCTTTAGTAATTTTCATCAATGCCGATTGTAATTGAAAACCGCAATCACATCTCAAACTGAATAATGCGTCACCAGAAAGACATTCAGAATGAATTCTTGACAAAACTGGGTGGTGATTATTTATATCTCCATAAACTAAAGCTATATGATTTTTACCTCCATTTTTTTCTTCAAATACAATCATAATAAATTCGCCAAAAATAGTAGGTAGTTTAGATTCTGCTATCCTTTTAAGCTGCATATATTCTCCATGATAATTTTGTTGAAATTTTGATTTCTTTCAAAAATATTTTAAAAGAAATTTAAAAACATGTAGTAATCTAATATATTACTTATTCTAATAACACTTTTATTAAATTAATTCATTAATGATTTAAAATATAATATATATTAAAGTATGCTAATAGAACAATGTTGATAAAAGTTAATTATACATTCAACCATTTTTAAAAATTAAAATTATTAGAATTAATTTTTTTATTTCTATTTTATGTTTGTATTCTGTATAATTTAAAAATATATTTTATAAAAACGATATATATAGAAATTTAAATGGATTAAAGTACAACGTAATTTTGTATTTTTAAAATTCTCAATTAATAATTCGTAATGTGAATACTCATTATAATGTCATATTTTTATGTCAAAATCATTAAATGTTTTTAAACTCATTTATTATAATATTTATTTCTAAAATATATAATATTAATGTTTTATTTTAAATTTAATGACTACATTAAAAAAACGCCTTATACTTATATAAAATTATTCATTTTTAATTCATTAAAGGATTATAATATAATGATATCGCAATTATTTGTTAAAAAACCTCAAATAATTATCGCTTTAGATTTTTCTAATAAAATTAAAGCTTTAAAGTTAATCAATAGTCTTGATCCTAAATGTTTTGCATTAAAAATAGGAACGATAATGTTTACTTTATTCGGAATTCAATTTGTAAAAGAACTTCAAAAAAAAGGATTTAGAATTTTTTTAGATTTAAAGTTTTATGACATTCCAAATACAATATTTAAAACAATTCGAGCTATAGCAAATTTAGGTATATGGATGATTAGTATTCATATTTGTGGAGGAATTCAAATGCTTAAATCAGCTAAGTTAGCATTAAATTTCTGCTATGAAAAAAAACCATTGTTAATGGGTGTAACAGTACTTACGAGTTTAAATAATAACGATATTCGTAATGTAGGAGTTAATATGCTCATTAAAAACCATGTTTTAATATTATCAAAATTAGCAAAAAAATGTAACTTAGATGGAATTATTTGTCCTGGAAGTGAAGTGTTACACATAAAAAATAAATTAGGAGATATGCTAAAAATATTAACTCCTGGGATTCAATTCAATAATAATTCTCTTTGTGATCAAAAAAATGTAATTACCCCATGTATTGCTAAAAAATATAACATTGACTATATAGTAATAGGAAGAGCTATTACATCTTCTAAAAATCCCTTAAATGAACTTAAAAAAATCCAAATAGAGTTAAAAAATCCTAAGCAAAATTAACTGTCACTGTCTTCAATGATAAAATTTTTATGTTGTAAATCCGCATGATATGATGAGCGTACAAACGGTCCACAAAATGCTTTCTTAAAACCTATAGATAATGCTTCTTCTTTGAAGTGAAAAAATTCCAATGGATCAACATATCTTTGTACTGGAAGATGAAAAATACTAGGTTGAAGATATTGACCTAAAGTTAATATTTTTACACCATTATTAAATAAATCTTTCATTACTTGCACTATTTCTTTTTCTGTTTCTCCTAATCCTAACATCAATCCTGATTTAGTTGGAACATCTGGATTACTTTTTTTAAAATATCTTAATAATTTCAAAGAATTTTTGTAAATAGCTCCTGGTCTTATCAACTTATACAATCTTGGAACATTTTCTAAATTATGATTAAATATATCTGGAGGTGAAGAACTAATAATCTCAATAGCATTATCTAATGCACCTTTAAAATCTGGAACTAAAATTTCAATTATAATTTTTTTTTTGTTTCGAATAGCTTTAATACAATTTGAAAAATGTTCAGCTCCTTTATCTTTTAAATCATCTCGCACTACAGAAGTAATAACAACATGATTTATATTTAAATCTACTACAGATTGAGCTAATTGTTCTGGTTCCTTTAAATTAACACTTGATGGTTTTCCATGATTTACGGCACAAAAAGGACATTTTCGTGTACACATAGTACCAAGAATCATAAAGGTAGCGGTTCCCAAATTATAACACTCAGAAATATTAGGACATAATGCTTGTTCACAAACAGTATTTAATTTGTTTTTATTCAAAATATATTTGGTACTATGAATTGTACTCATATTAGATGGATACCTAATTTTAATCCAATCAGGTTTTTTTAAAATGTTTTTATTAAAATTAGACAAAAATTTTATTGGAATTTTTTTTTTATACATTGAGTTATATACATCCTTAATAATATTTTACTTTAATAAATTTTATTCTTTATAAATTTTTTATAAGACATTTTTTAAAACTACAATAAGAATATATTATACATATTTAAAATATATTTCAAAACTTTAAAAATTTAAATTTGTCCAGTCATCAATACGAAGTTATTGAAAATATTTTTTTATATTATTAAATAAAAGCGATTGAACTATTTTGAAGTTTAGATGAGGTTGAAAATCTACAATTTGAGTCATTTTTATATTGTTTCCGCAAGGATTAATATAATCAAATGGAGACAAATCCATATCAATGTTTAAAGCAATGCCATAAAAAGAACAACCTCGTATAATTTTAAAGCCAAAAGAACATATTTTTCTATTACTAACATATATTCCAGGAAATTTATTTAGTACATATGCATCAATAGAAAAATATTTTAAAGTAGACAATACTATTTTTTGTAATAACATAATAAAATCTTTAATTTTTAATTTTCTACGAACTAAATCTATTAAAAAATAAACAACCAATTGTCCTGGGCCATGATACGTTATTTTTCCACCTCTATTGCTGAACACAACAGGAATATATCTTGGAACAATCCAATCATATTTTTTTTCACTCACTCCAAGTGTAAAAACAGAATAATGTTGAACTAACCACACTTCATCTAATGAAAATTTATTTCGTGTAATAGTAAATTCTTGCATTCGATTTGAAACAACGTTAATATTACGTAATCCTAGGTTACGAATTTTTACCTTAAATTTCACAATTATTTAAAAACTCATTCAAATAGTATTTTGTTTTAAAATTGATAATATTAAATATTCAAAAAATTGAAAACTATTTTTTAAAAACATATCAATGCACACAACTTAAAATATAAAAATCAAATGTTAATAAACAAAATAGATCTTAAAGCTATAATAATAAATTCTACACCTATAGCCATCAATAACAAACCCATTATTCTAGTCATAATGTTAATTCCATTTTCTCCTATAAAATTAACAATTAATGGCGCAATTTTAAATAAACACCAACATAAAAATGAAAATAAAATAATGGTAATAGTACATCCTAAAGTATTTATCCAACTTGAATAATGTGTACTCCAAATTATAGTAGCACTAATAGCCCCTGGTCCTGCTATTAATGGCATAGCCAATGGTACAACTGCAATATTTTTAGTTAAATTATTTTTTAAATTTTTATTTTTACTATCTTTTATGCTGTCTATAAACTTTCCGCTAACCATTGAAAATGCAATAGAAATAATTAATATTCCTCCAGCAATACGAAAAGAGTTTAAAGAAATATTAAATAAATCTAAAATGACATTTCCGAATAACAACGAAAAAAACAAAATACAAATTACCGCTAAATTCGCAGTAAAGTTAGTTTTATTTCTCTCTTTTTTAGATTGAGTGTTAGTTATACTAGTAAAAATAGGAATCATACCAATAGGATTAACTAAGGCAAATAAACTGAAAAAGAAACTTATATATATAGAAAAATCAAAAATAGGAATATTCATATTTCACTCCAAAATTAATATAGATTTAATTAAAAATTAAAAAATGAACGAAATTAACGATATTTAATACAAAATTGATAATGATTTGTCAAAACAATTAAATATATTATGTTAATTTGTAAATTTGAAAATCTTGAATATGTTAAATTAATTTTAAATATGTTTAATTTATAATTATTTCACATAAGATCTTTTTTGATAAGATTTTATATAAAACATAAAATATCACTTGTATCATATATAATATTATTATGTTAAATCGGCTTTCCTATAATGCTTCTTGTTTCTATTTTAGCATCTATTACCATAATCTTAATAATGTCAGAAACAGTGTAATATTTTTCCCCCATGACATACACAATTCCTTTTTCTTGATCACAAATTAATTCATCTTTTGTATTATGCAAAAAAGAAGCTGGTACAAATACATTTGCTCCGTTTTCTAACAATTTAGTTTTCATTCCTCCTCGAAATATATCAACTATTTTAGCTTTAAAAATTTTATTTTTATAATTCTTATTTTTAAAAAAAATAATATATAACCAATTTTCTATATCTCGTTCTGCCATTCTTATTCGACGACGTTTGTCATTTATCTTGTTCAAGATATCACGTCTAGGAGAAAAAGCCTTTCCTTTTCCTGTAATGATTATTTTCAAAAGACGATGATTAATCATATCACTATATTTTCTAATAGGTGAGGTCCATGTAGCATATACTGGAAACCCTAAAGCAAAATGAGGACTTGGTATGTTATTGATTTCTGCAAAAGATAAAAGTTTTTTAATTCTGATATCAAGATAATCGTTTGAAACATTATCTAATATATTTTTAAGTTTACAAAATCCTTTTAAAGTATGAAGTTCATCTACATTAGATGAAATTCCAAATTCAGACAATAATTCCGTAATATACTTGAAATTACTAGGTTCAAAACCAGAATGTGTATTATATATTCCAAAACCTAATTTATCTGATAATAATCTTGCTGCACATACATTAGCAGCTATCATAGCTTCTTCGACAATTTTATGTGCTATTCGTCTCGGTTCAACATATATTTTCAATATTTCAAAAGTATTCGATAATTTAAAAACATATTCTGGACGTTCTTTAAATAACAGTGCATACTTTTTTCTCCATCGAGTACGTAAATTACATAATTCATGCAATAAATGTAATTGATTAGAAATTAAATCAGATTCTGGACGCCATGTTATTTTTTCCTTATGTTCTAACCAATCTGAAACAGAATCATAGGATAACTGTGCTTTAGACATGATCCATGCTAAAAAGAAATGAGTATTTTTATATAATATATTTCCACTGCAGTCAAATGAAATTTGACAAGCAATAACGGGACGACGCGTGTTTTTTTTTAATGAACATTTATTTTCAGACAAAATTTTAGGAAGCATAGGAATATTTAAACCAGGTAAATAATTAGTAAATGCCCTCTGTAACGCAATATTATCTAATGTACTTTCTAAAGAAACATAAGAAGTAGGATCAGAAATAGCTACAATTAAACTATAAATACCTGAAGAACTTTTTTTTATAAACACAGCATCATCAATATCTTTTGTAGAACAATGATCAATAGTAATGAAATGTAAATTAGTTAAATCTATCCTTTCGCTATTATTATCAAACACAATTTCATGAGCATTATATTTAGGTTCTGACATTTCCAATTTATGACGTGATAAAGTTACAATCCATGGAACTAATGGATTATGATTTTTTGCAACAAATTTTATTAATTTAACAGAAAATTGATTGTCGCCTTTTAATCTATGTTGAACTAAAACAGCCATTACCCAATCTCCATTTTGAATATTTTCTTTCAGAGAATCAAAATTTATACACATGATAGGTTCTTTCAAATATGGAAAATCAGGTTTTATATACACTTTTTCTTTAAGTCGTTGTATTTGACCAATAAAATGAGATAAAAAAGGTTCTATTAATTTTTCCGGATAAACAACTTCTCTAAAATTTTCAATTTTTATTTGAGCTATAATACGATCTCCATGCATTACTTTTCTCATATTCTTAGGAGGTATAAAATAACTAGTATTTGAATTAATTTCTAAAAATCCAAATCCTTTATTCGTGCTCCTTACTATTCCTTCTACACGAGGTATTTTAGAGTTCAACTTTCTTTTTAACTTCGAAAGTAGTGGGTGATTATGAAACATATTTATAAAACCTGTACGTAGTAAATGAAATAAAAATTAATTTTAATATTTTAAAATTAATAATATAAAACTTTTTAAAAATTATAAATTTTAAATTTATTTACAAATATATTTATTTTTCTAAAAAATTTGAAGTAGTAATGTTAAACCCCCCATCTACATAAATAATTTGTCCAGTAATACCTTTCGACAAATCAGAACATAAAAATGCTGCTGTATTTCCTATATCTTTGGTAGTTACTAAGTGAGCATAAGGAGTTAAAGTATTACTATGATTTAATATTTTATGAAAATTTTTAATTCCATAGGAAGATAATGTTCTTATTGGAGCAGATGAAATAGCATTTACTCTAATACCGTCAACTCCCATACTACTAGCCATATATCTAACATTTGACTCTAAAGAAGCTTTAGCAACACCCATTATGTTATAATTTAAAATTGCTCTTTTAGAACCTATATAACTCAAAGTTAAAAGAGAAGAATTTTTTCTTAACATAGATCGACATTCTTTTACCATTCCTACAAAACTATAAGAACTTATATCATGTACTTTTAAAAAATCATTTCTATTTATATTATTTACATAGTCTCCAGACATTTGATGTTTTGGAGAAAAAGCAATAGAATGTACTAATCCATCAAATCTTTTCCATTTTTTAGATATATTAAAAAATAAATTTTTAATGCTTTCATCGCTAGAAACATCACATGGAAATATAATTTTTACCCCTAATTCTTTTGATAAAGAACGTACTTTTTCTTTAACTTTATCTAAATGATATGTAAATGCTAAAGTAGCATTTTGTGAAATCATCGCTTTTGCTATTCCAAAAGCTATAGAATATCGATTTGTTATTCCTGTAATTAAAATCTTTTTACCTTTCATAAAACCCATACTTTTGAAACCTTATAAAAATTTTGAAATATTAAAACAATATAAAATTTTAAATAATTTTAATAATTCATAAATTACATGAATTATATACCATTATAACTTTTTCAAGATATTTCCAAGCTTGCAATTCTGGGTGTTTTTTTTTATATAATTTAAAAATTCTTGTTTTTTTAGTTTATTTATTTTTTTTATTGCTGACAATCTATTATTAGAAAAAATTTTTAATAACATATTTGGTCCATTTGAGTATGACACAATAGTAGCATACCTTAAAATTTCTAAATTATGAATTCCTGACAAGTTCTTTTCTTGTAAAATGTGAATGTATGCCGTTCCTATTTCAATATTAGTTTTAGGATTATATAAATCATAAATAGAAGGTTGACCTGATTTTCCCTGGAAACGATATACTTCTTTTCCTGCACTAAATTGCTTAATTTGCATTAATCCAATTGCTTTGGAACGACTAATAGCTTTTATATTTCCAGATGACTCAACACAAATAATAGATTTGACCAAATTGGGATCTACATTATATTTTTTGGAAGATTGTTGAATTATTTTAGAAAAAAAATTAACGAAATTAATTTTACAAAAATAATTATATGTCTGTTTTTCATAACACTTGCTAGGATTTTTTTCAAATGTTTTAAATCCAGAACATAATATCATATGAAAAATAATGAATACTATTAATATTTTTTTTTTAGAAATATCGTCATATATATAACTTTTATTTGAAATTAAATTTAACTAAATTATATAAAAACAATGAAATTTTTGCATATATTAGTATCTAAAAATGCAAAATTACTCTGTGATATGAATAAACATAGTATTTTCTTATTCGTGATATTGCTGATTTTTAAAATTTTTTGCTAATTTTGTTGATAACCCTAAATAATTCATTGGTGTTAATTGAATTAATTGTAATTTTTCTTCTTCTGGAATAGTTAAACTATTAATATAACTATGAATAATAGCTGAGTTAATTTTTTTTCCTTTTGTTAAAATTTTCAATTGATCATAAGCATTTCTTATTCCATATTTGCACATAATGGTATGAATAGGTTCTGCTAATATTTCCCAATGTTTATCTAAATCTTCTAATAGTTGTACTTCATTCACTTTTAATTTTCGTATTCCAGTTATAAAAGAATCATACGCTATAATTGAATATGCTATTGCTGATCCTATATTTCGTAAAACTGTAGAATCACTTAAATCTCTTTGCCAACGTGAAATTGGTAATTTATTAATAAAATAACCAATCATAGCATTTGCAAGACCTAAATTGCCTTCAGAGTTTTCAAAATTAATAGGATTTATTTTATGTGGCATGATAGACGATCCGACTTCATTATGATTATTTTTTTGAATAAAATAATTTAAAGAAATATATCCCCACATATCCTGATTAAAATTGATTAAAATTGTGTTAACTCTTGATATGCAACTAAAGAATTCTGAGATATAATCATGTGGCTCAATCTGAGTAGTATAAGGATTCCAAATTAATCCAAGAGATAAAACAAAATCTTGACTAACTTGATGCCAATTAATACTAGGATAAGCGGCATAATGTGCATTGTAATTCCCAGTAGAACCATTCATTTTTCCTAATAAGTTTATATTTTTCAATTGTCTTAATTGACGTTCTATCCTGTAAGAAAAATTAGCCATTTCTTTTCCGATAGTAGATGGAGTAGCTGGTTGGCCATGAGTACGTGATAAAATAGGAAAGTTATAGTAATTAGATATAATTTTCTTTATTTCTTTTATAATATTTTTCCAACGTGGAATAATTATTTTATCTCTAGCAGTTTTTAGCATGAGTGAATAAGCTAAATTATTTATATCTTCTGAAGTACATAAAAAATGTACGAAATTAATAATCTTATGTTGTCCTAATATTTTAAAAAGCTTATCTTTCAAAAAATATTCGATAGATTTTACATCATGATTAATAGTTTTTTCTAATTTTTTTATATTTTGAGCATCATTTTCACTAAAATTATCTATGATTTCATCAAGATAACAATTAATTACTACATTTTCGTTTAAAGATGTTTTTATTTCATGTAATTCTAATAATTTCTTGAGCCATAATAACTCAACTTTTACGCGAAATTTTAAAAATGCATATTCACTAAAAATATCTCGTAATTTAGTAGTATGACTACTATAACGTCCATCAATAGGTGAAATAGCAGTAAGAGATGACAATATCATTATATATTTACCTATTTTGAAGTATACAATATAAATTTATAATTAAAAGTTAAAAAAATTTTTTTTAAATACATTATTAGCTTGACTATATATCTGATTTTTACAAAACACAAGTTGCAAAAAACTTCCACCAACTTGCTTCCATAAAACAACTGATCTGATTCCTGATAGTAATGCACAGCGAATTTTATTTTGTACTAATATGTCTTTTAATACTTTATGTGAACCAAATATTTTTATACGTGAACCTAGCTTACTAAAAACACTTAAATATATTTTAGATAGTTGATCAGACAATATATCATATGAATTAATACAATTTATATTTTTTTGAACTAGTTCAGAAATTTGTTTAAATAACATCTCACTATAAAAGATATTTTTTTTTAATTTTTTTTCTAGAATAATTATTCTCATTATATAACGCAACATTCTTCCTGAAACTTTATAACTATTAGAATTATTTAATAAAGATAATAATGTCGTTATACCTAATTTTAAATTTTTTTCTGAATTTCCATAAACAGATAATGTAGTTTCAGGATTTATATTTAATATACTATTGATACTAATTTTAAATGCATCATAATTACATATCCCAGTTTGAGATAACTGACAAACAATAGAAATAGATTGAAATATTCCAGAAAGAGATAACATAATTGAATAGAAGTTTTTATTCACAAATTATACTTTTCCTAAAGTTTGAAATAAAATGATTTTTAAAGCGTTAACATTGGTAATCTTTCTCTAATAATTCCTCCTCCAAGACATATTTCAGATAAATAAAATACTGCAGATTGTCCTGGAGTAATTGAAGATATGGGATGTTTAAATAATACTTTTAAAAATTTCTTTCTATATAAAGATATTTGGCACGAAACGTCTTTATGACAAGATCGTATTTTTACTGAACATAAAAAAGGATTATTTAATTTTATATTATTAATCCAATGCAATTTATATGCTATTAATCCTATAGACATTAAATAACAATTATTTATACCTTGAGAAACCATTAAAGTATTACATACTATATCTTTTTTAACTACATACCATGGAATGTTTTTTATCCCTTTTATTCCCCCTATACCTAATCCTTTTCTTTGCCCTAAAGTATAATGCATTAATCCTTTATGTTTACCTATGACTTCTTTGTGAGGAGTAATTATATTTCCTTTTTTTTGAAAAATATAATTTCTCAAAAAATTATTAAAATTTTTAGGATTAATAAAACAAATTCCAGTAGAACTTTTCTTATCAGATACAATTAAATTCAAATGTTTAGCTATTTTTCGAACAATATTTTTAGTTAACTGACCTAACGGAAATAAACATTTCTTTAGCACTTTTTTATTAATAGCATATAAAAAATAACTTTGATCTTTGCTTAAGTCTATACCTCTTAATAAACAAAAAGATCCATTAATCTTTTTTTGACATACATAGTGACCAGTAGCAATAAAATCTGCTTGTAAATTGTTAGTAGCAAACTCATAAAATATTTTAAATTTTATTTCTTTATTACATAATATATCAGGATTAGGAGTTCTTCCTAACTTATATTCCTTTATAAATTTTTTAAATACATTGTTCCAATATTCAAAAGAAAAATTTACTTTGTTTAAATGTATACCTAATTGGTTACAAACATTTTCGGCATCTTCTAAATCTTTCTTGGAAGAGCAATAAACTTTATTATTATTTTCTTCCCAGTTCTTCATAAATAACCCTTCTACATGATAATTCTGCTGTTTTAAAATCCATGCAGATACAGAAGAGTCCACACCACCAGACATAGCCAAAATTACTTTCTTCTTTGATTTTAACATGTTTTTAATTTTAAAAGATTATTCTATTGAATAATTATGCATAGATCGTTAATTTAAATGGATAAAACATCCAACATAAAATATTATATATTATATATAAACTAATTTGAAGATAATTTCTACTATATAAATATATATATTTACTACAAATAAAATACAAATATTTTAATTTTTATGACTTTAAAAAATCATTGATAAAAAAATTAAATTATATATAGCAAATTTAATTTTTTTAAATACTGATTTAATTTAAAATAACAATATCTTGCCATATTAAAAGCGATATAAAATCAAATGAAAGAAATAAGAAATTTTTGCATTATTGCTCACGTTGACCACGGAAAATCAACAATTTCTGATAGATTAATCCAAATTTGCGGAGGATTATCAGAAAGAGAAATGTGTTCTCAAGTATTAGATTCAATGGAATTAGAAAAAGAAAGAGGAATTACAATTAAAGCTCGTAATGTTACGATACAATACAAATCAATTAAAAACAAAATTTATCAATTAAATTTTATTGATACCCCTGGACATGTAGATTTCTCATATGAAGTATCACGTTCTTTATCTGCTTGTGAAGGAGTATTATTAGTTGTAGATTCAGCGCAAGGAGTAGAAGCTCAAACTGTATCTAATTGTCATAAAGCATTAAATATGAATTTAAAAATTATACCTGTATTAAATAAAATTGATTTACCTAATTCTAATCCTAAAAAAGTAAAAAAAGACATAGAAGAAATTATAGGAATTTCTACCAATAATGCAGTATATTGCTCAGCAAAAACTGGAGAAGGCATTATTGATCTATTAGAATGTATTATTCGTGATATTTCTCCTCCAAAAGGAAACATCTATGATAATTTACAAGCCTTAATTATTGATTCTTGGTTTGATGACTATTTAGGAGTAGTATCTTTAATATGCGTAAAAAATGGAGTGCTTAAAAAAAAATCTAAAATTAAAATTATGAGCACAGGAAAAGTTTATTTGGTAGAAAAAATAGGTATATTTACTCCTAAAAAAATAAAAAAGGACTTATTAAAATGCGGAGAAATAGGTTGGGTAATATGTGGAATTAAAAATACTTCTGGAGCTCCTGTAGGAGATACTTTAACATCTTTTGAAAGTCCATCAACATATGTATTATCAGGATTCGAAAAAATTAAACCTAAAATTTATGCAGGTTTATTCACTATGCAATCAAATCAATTTAAAATTTTTAAAAATGCACTAAAAAAATTAAGCTTAAATGATTCATCTTTATTTTACGAATTGGAAACTTCTGTAGCATTAGGATTTGGATTTAGATGTGGTTTTCTAGGATTATTACATATGGAAATCATAAAAGCTAGGTTAGAAAGAGAATATGACCTTAAAATAATAACTACACAACCTACTGTCATATATAAAGTGGTTACTAATGATGATAAAACATTCTTTTTAGACTCTCCGTCAAAATTACCTAAAACAAACGTAATAAAAGAAATTCAAGAACCTATAGCTAAATGTAAAATTTTACTTCCAACTAAATACTTAGGTAATATATTATCATTATGCTCAGAAAAAAGAGGAATACAAAATGATTTAATTTATTACGGAAATCAAGTATTATTAGATTATAATATCCCTATGTCAGAAATTATATCAAATTTCTTTGATCAACTTAAATCAAAATCTAGTGGATACGCCTCATTAGAATATAATTTTGAATCATATCAATTTTCCGATATGCAAAAATTAGAAATATTAATCAATCATCAAGTAATTGATGCTTTATCATTTATTGTTCACAAAAAAAAATTAGCTTTTCAAGGACGTAAAATAGTAGAAAAAATACAAAAATTAATTCCAAGACATCAATTTGACATTATCATTCAAGCAGTAATAGGAAAAAAAATTATTGCAAGATCTACTATCAAACAATTAAGAAAAAATGTTATAGAAAAATGTTATGGAGGAGATATAACTAGAAAAAAGAAATTATTAGAAAAACAAAAAGCTGGAAAGAAAAAAATGAAAAGAATAGGAAATATAAATATACCTCAAGAAATTTTTTTTATTTGTATTAAATAATAAATTTAACTAAAATTAAAAACGAGAAATCTTATGAACAACGATAATATAATTATATTGTTATTTATATTTGTATGGATTACTGGGATATTTTGGGTGTTAAAAAAAATAAAAATAAGCTTAAAAAAAAAACAAAATATATGGAACTACGAAAATTAATAAAATATTTATATATTTTAATAATTTAATTCAGTTAGTAGCATCTTGGTTTCCCTTTTTTCTTGTATTGTTTGTAATTCGATCGTTTTTATATGAACCGTTTAAAATTTCGTCTGAATCAATGATGCCTACATTGCTATCAGGTGATCTAATATTAGTACAAAAATTTTCTTATGGAATCAAAAATCCTATTACTCATTCTAAATGGATTAATATAAGTTGTCCTAAACATGGTGACATAGTAGTTTTCAAATATCCTCTAAATACTCATATAAATTATATTAAACGAGTAATTGGATTACCCGGAGATAAAATTATATATAATTCATTATCTAAAAATTTAATTGTACAGTTTAAAAATTCTAATAAAAAATTTTTACTGCCTCATACAAATATAACACCTAGTAACTTTATTCAAGAGATTAAAAATTATACTCAATATTCCTTTTTTGATAATTACTACAAGAAATATGAAAATGTTAAAAATATCTTTTTTCGTTTAAATACGTGTACAGAAAAATTAAAAAATTTAAGATATAATATTCTATTTTCAAAGGAAATACTTGATAAAAAAAATATGTATTTTCAACAAATCAACCAAAAAAAAGGAGTATGGATTGTTCCAAAAAACATGTATTTTGTAATGGGTGATAATAGAGATAATAGCTTAGATAGTAGATATTGGGGATTTGTTTCAGATAATAACTTAATAGGAAAAGCTACTATCATATGGATGAGTTTTGAAAAAATAAATAAAAACTGGATAAAAAGTATTAAAATTAATCGAATTGGAAGTATATATTAAAATGATTCAAAATAAATTAATATTCTTTATTACTTTAATATATACAAAATTATTGTCTAATGCAAAAACTATTAAATTAGTGTGATTACCACAAACATGAATTATAATGTAATACAAAAATTACAAAAAATTTTAGGATATACTTTTTCTAGAAAAAAACTATTAATTCAAGCATTAACTCATAGAAGTGCAAATAAAAAACATAACGAAAGACTAGAATTTTTAGGAGATTCTATTTTAAGTTTCGTAATAGCTAACGCTCTTTACCATGATTTTCCTGATGTTAATGAAGGAGATATGAGTCGAATGAGAGCAACATTAGTAAGAGGTAATACCTTAGCACAAATAGCAAACGAATTTAATTTAGGTTATTATTTGCAGTTAGGACAAGGTGAATTAAAAAGTGGTGGTTTTAAAAGAGAATCAATTTTAGCAAATACAATAGAAGCTATCATAGGAAGTATATTTTTAGATAGTAATCTAAATATAGTAGAAAAATTAATTTTGAAATGGTATAAAAAAAGACTAGAAATAATTAGTCCTGGAGATACTCAAAAAGATCCAAAAACTAGATTACAAGAACATTTACAATCAAAACATTTACCTCTACCTGAATATGTAGTAAAAAAAGTATATGGAGAAGCGCATAATCAATTATTTACTATTTATTGTGAAATTACTGGGATACACGAAAAATCAATTGGAATTGGATCAAGTCGAAGAAAAGCAGAACAAGAAGCTGCTCAAAGCGCATTAATAAAATTGGGGTTAGAGTGAAACAAATAATCTATTGTGGTACTATTTCAATAGTTGGAAAACCAAACGTTGGAAAATCAACAATTATTAATAAATTAGTCAAATCTAAAATTTCTATAGTTTCAAAAAGACCACATACTACTCAAAAAAATATTATTGGTGTTCAAAATTATGACATTTTTCAAGCAATTTATATAGATACACCTGGAATTTCCCATAAAGCTCTTGACTTTATGAAAAAAAGAAAATATTACCATATTAATAAGTTATGCAATAATTCAGAAGTAGTATTATTTATTTTAGATGCAATTACTTGGACATTAGAAGATGATTTAGTATTTAATACTATTAAATATACCACTACTCCTATCATAGTCATTATTAATAAAAATGATAAAATTTCTAATAAAAAAGTATTGCTACCATATATAGATTTTTTAAGAAAAAAACATTCTTTTGAACAAATTTTACCTATCTCAGGAAAAACAGGAGAAAACGTCGATTTGCTATCGCGTATAGTTCAAAATATGTTACCAAAGTCTAAACCAAAAATTTTAAATAACAAAATTACAGATTGTAGTTTAAATTTTAAAATAGAAGAAATAATTCGAGAAAAATTTATATTTTACCTAGGAAATGAACTTTCTTATTCAATACAAGTTTCATTAGAAAATATTAACGTTAATAAAAAAGGAATGCACATTATAAAAGCAGCAATATTTGTAAAAAATAATCAACATAAAAAAATTGTTATTGGAAAACACGGAAAAAAAATAAAGTTATGCAGTACTATAGCTAGACAAGAACTAGAAAAACATTTCAAAACTCCAGTATATTTATCATTATTTGTAACTAAAAATAAAAAATATATTTCTATTTAAATAAAACATTTATTTTAATGCATATTTTAAAATATGAAATTTATTTATAAACATTTAAATAATGAAATTTTTTTAAAACCATATAAAAAAAAGAAAAGTGAAAATATAAAAATTTTATGAGCATTATTGGAATAGGAATAGATATTTTATCTATTAAAAGAATAAAAAAAATCGTTCAAAAATTAGAAAAAAAATTTTCGAATCGTATACTATCTAAATATGAACTGACAGAATATAAAAAAAGCAAAAATCCTGTTTTATTTTTAGCAAAAAGATTTTCTACAAAAGAAGCAGCTTCAAAAGCATTAGGTACGGGAATTAAAAACGGAATAAAATTTAATAATTTTGAATTATATCACGACTATTTAGGAAAACCACATCTTAAATTATTAAAAAAAGCAAAGATACTTTCGAAAAATTTAAATATAAACTCAATTTACGTCAGTTTAAGTGATGAAAAATTATATGTTACTTCTATCGTAATCATTGAAACATGAAATAATATATTTAAATATTATTTCTTCCTTTTATATTTAAAAAAAAATTTTAATATATTCTTACAATCTTCGTGTAAAACGTTTTTTGTGATTTCTATTTTGTTTTTTCTTATTTTTTTTAAATAAATTGCATTAAAATAATTATAACTTTTTTTATTTTTATAACTTGTACCAAATACTAATCTCGAAATTCTACTATGTATTATTGCTCCATAACACATAAAACAAGGTTCTAATGTAACATATAAAGTCGTACTAATTAAACGATAGTTCTTTAAAAATGCTCCTCCTGAACGTAATGCTATTATTTCAGCATGAGCAGTAGGATCATGTTGTGAAATAGAACTATTTGATCCTTTTCCAATAATAATATTATTTAAAACTAGTACCGCTCCAACAGGAACTTCTTCTTTTATTTCAGCTAATTTCGCACAATCAAGAGCTTTTTTCATAAAGTATGTATCATAAACATTCATATTTTTCTCAAACGCATGATATTAATTAAAATTAAATATATTAATTAACGTATCTTTTTAAAGATTTTAATTTTCTCTAAATTCCATTGAGCTTGTTTTTTCTCTTCACGTTTATCATGTTGTGTTTTTCCTTTTGCAATAGCTATTTTCATTTTACACCAATTGTTTTTTAAAAAACATGATAATGTTATTATAGTATAACCACTTTTATACATTTTTTGATATAAAAACATAATTTCATGTTTATTAAGCAATATTTTTCTATCTCTGTTAAATATACATGATGAATATGATTGAGTTGTAGGAAGAGCATTAAATTGAGCCCCAATTAGGTAAAATTCACCTGAATTAAAAGATATATAACTATCGCTAATATTTATATTTCCTGATTTAAAAGCTTTTACTTCCCAACCCAATAAAACTAAACCTACTTCTAAAGTTTCTTTAATAAAATATTTATATTTTGCTTTTTTATTAAAAGCGATTTTTGTAATTAAATTGTTATATTTTTTTCTTTCTATCATAAAATTTCATCCTTTGTAATATATAAAGTATTTTATAATAATTGTTTTTATGATTAATTCAAATAAATTTAATTATTCTAACTAAATATTATAAATATCTCAAAATAAAAATTACAAAAATATATTATGAAACCTATTAAAGTGCTCGTTGTATATGCATTAAAAAATAAACAATACATAAAAAAAATAAAACTTAAAGATAAAGTCTCTGTCAAAGAAGCTATTATATTTTCTAAAATTTTAGATCTCATAAAAATAAACATTAACAACAACAATGTAGGAATATATGGTGAAATAGTTAATTTAAAAGATTTAGTAAACAATGGAGATCGAATTGAAATTTATAGACCATTATTAGTAAATCCTAGAGAATTAAGGCGAAGAAAGATGTTATTAAAAAATAAAAAATAAGATAATATCCTTGCAGAATAAAACGTATAATAAGAATACTATATTTTCTGCAAGAAAATAGTAAATGTTATTATTTCAAAAGTGTTATTTTTATGATTTAGAAACTATAACCATTGCTGGACGTAATAATCTACCATTTAACAAATATCCTACTTGCATAATTGAAACAACATAGTTTTCTTCTATATTTTTAAAATTTTGCGTAGCCATAGCTTGATGTATGTCAGGATTAAATGGAATTTTTGATTTTTTTATTTCTTTTAAACCAAATTCTCGCAATAATTTTAAAAAAGAATTTAATAAATCTTGTAACTTAATAAATATAGGATTTAAGATTTTATCTTCTTTATCAAATAATTTTAATGAACGTTCAATATTATCAATAATAGGAAGCAATGCATTAATAAAATTACTTAAAGAAAATTTATAAGTATTTTCAATATCTTTATCTGTTCTATGTCTATATAATTTTATTTTTTCTCTTGATAATAACGTTTTATCTAACATGTTTTTCTCAAGATCTTTAATTTTCTTATTAAGTATACTGATATCTTGAATATAGTTAGTATTATCTTCTAAAATTATATCATCGCATTTTAAATTTTCATTATTATTACGATCATTATGCTTTAATAATTGATCTTCCATATTTATACTCCAAAAATAAAGTATTGCATATTTTGAAAAATTTTCTATATTTTTTAAAATGACATGTATATTGTTAATAAAATAAAACTTATATTAGTATTTTAAAAATCTCGAACTAATGGTGATTTATAAGAAATTCCCATATCCCAGGGTTGTTCAATCCAAACTTTTTGAGGTATATCTATAACATATTTATCTACTAATAGTTTTCCCATTGGTTTAGAAAAAATGGCAACAAAAGTAGCTTTGGGATATATATGTCGAATTACTTGACCTGTTCCTCCAGTATCTACCAAGTCATCAACTACGATTATTTTTGATTCATTTAATTTAGTCATAGACGCATATTTTAAAATTCTTAAATCACGTAAATTATTATGGTCATAACTGGATATACATATAGTATCTATAAATCTAATATTTAATTCTCTTGCTAACAGTGCTGACGGAATTAACCCCCCCCTGCTAACTGCAATAATACCATCCCATTGTGTCGCTGGAAGTAACTTATAAGCTAATTTTCTAGCATAAATTTGTAGCATATCCCAAGTAACAATGTATTTCTTACTCATATAAACTCACAATAACGTAATTTTATATAATTTTTTGAACTAAACAAAAAATTACCAGATTTATGCTAAAATTATTTTTCAATATTTTAAAACAAAATTAGATAAAAAATTAAAAACTTTAAATTTTCATATTGATAATAGTTTGTGTAATTTCTAACAATAAAAACTTTTTAATTATTTTAAAGAATATTAACTATTAAATAAAAGCTCACATGTTTAAAGTTAATATTGTTTTATTTATAATGTATTATTTTAATAGTTTTATTTATTTGTCAATTATAATTTTATTTTTAAAAATAATTATTTAGGAGAGAAGATATGTTATGATTTTAAAATCTAAAACCGGTGCGGACGGGATTCGAACCCGTGACCCCCGGCGTGACAAGCCGGTATTCTAACCTACTGAACTACCGCACCATAATACTACTAACTCTAATAAAATTATATAATTTAATTTTATTTCTGTCAATACAGTTTCATATTACTTTTTATTTATCCAAATACACTTTCCTGATGTTTTAATCATATGTTTTAAATATGCGTTATGATTAACAATATCTTGCTTTGTTGCTGAAAAAAATTTTAGATTAATATTATTAGAAGATTTAAATTTGCTCTTATTTTGAAAATAAGAGTTACTTTCTATAGAAAACGGCAAAGGCTCTTGACGATTTGTCATAAATATATATACTTTAGCTAATAGCTGAGCATCGTGAATTGCGCTATGAATATTTCTTTTATATGTACTAATCTTATATCGTGAACATAAAGCGTCTAAAGTATTTTTTTTACCTGGAAACATTCTTCTTGCTATTGTCAATGTATCGGTAACATTACACAGATCCAAAATATTTTTAATATGTAAATCTAACATACTTAATTCATAGTTAATAAAACCAACATCAAATTTAGAATTATGAATAATTAATTCAGAACCTTCAATATATTTTAAAAAATTTTGAGCTATTTCAAAAAATTTAGGCTTATTTAATAAAAAATCATTAGAAATACCGTGAATTTTAAAAGCACTTTCTTCAATTAATCTGTTAGGGCAAATGTATGAATGAAAATCATTTCCTGTAACGCAATTATCAACAATTTCTACTGCTCCTATTTCTATTATTTTATGAGAATCATAAAAACGTCCTGAAAAATTAATTCCAGTTGTTTCAGTATCTAAAACAATTTTTCTTTTTTTTTTCATATATTTTATAAATTATAGTTATGAGGAAATACAAGTATGTTACCTTATATTAAATTATTTTCAGATGGATCATGTTTAAAAAATCCTGGACCAGGAGGATATAGTTCAATTATTAAATATAATCAATACGAACTAATTATTAGTTCAGGTTTTTATTGCACTACAAACAATCGTATGGAATTGATGGGAGTTATAAAAGCTTTAGAAAAACTTAAAAAACCATGTATTATTGAAATTTTTACTGATAGCCAATATGTAAAAAATGGAATCGTACTTTGGATAAAAAAATGGAAATTAAATAATTGGAAAACTACACATAATAAAAAAGTTAAAAATATTGATTTATGGTTAAGATTAAGCAATATTTCATATTTGCATCAAATCACTTGGAAATGGATAAAAGGTCATTCAGGGCATATAGAAAATGAAAAATGTAATACTTTAGCACAAAATTCTGCTAAACATCCTACTTCGGAAGATATTGGATATATATCATAATTTTAAAATACAAATACTTTTATAAATAATTAAATCAAAATATGAAAATTACATACATTCCTATATTAAACGATAACTATGTTTGGGTAATTATAAACAACAACAAATTTTGTATCATCGTTGATCCAGGTGATTACATTCCCGTTTTAAATTTTATTAAAAAACATAATTTATACCCAATAGCTATTTTAGTTACACACCGTCATCAAGACCATATTGGAGGGATTAAAAAATTGTTGCAATCATATCCAAAATTATATATATATGGACCTAAAGAAACAAAAAATTTTGGAATTAACAAAATATGTAAAGAAAATGATTATATTTCTATTTTAGGCTACAAGTTTAAAATTATTTTTACCCCAGGTCATACATCTGGACATGTGTCTTATTATATAAAGCCCCATTTATTTTGTGGTGATGTATTATTTTCCGGGGGGTGTGGCAAAATAAAAAATGGAATGATTATAAAAATGTACACTTCACTTAAAAAAATTTCAAGATTACCACAAAATACTTTAATTTATCCATCTCATGAATACACATTAAACAATTTGAAATTTTCTAAATCCATTTGTTCAGAAAATCAAGAAATATCTAATTTCTTAAAAAAGACTAAAAAACTTTATTTAAAAAATCAATGTACATTACCTAGTAATCTTGAAATAGAAAAAAAAATTAATCCGTTTTTGAATTTAAACAAAAGTTTTGTACAAAAATCTACAAAAATTCATAAAGATTTAATGTTAGAACTAAATATTTTATCAACATTAAGAAAAATGAAAGAAAGGTATAAAAGTTAAATTTGGAGCTAAGCGGGGTCGAACCGCTGGCCTCCTGCGTGCAAGGCAGGCGCTCTCCCATCTGAGCTACAGCCCCTCATAAATTTCTAAAACAAAAAATGAAATTAAATAGGCCTGAGTGGAATTGAACCACCGACCTCACCCTTATCAGGGGTGTGCTCTAACCAGCTGAGCTACAAGCCTGCTTTAAAGCCAATCAGAAAATTTGTGTGGGCACAACTTAAAATTAAGAATTATCTTTGTAAGGAGGTGATCCAACCGCAGGTTCCCCTACGGTTACCTTGTTACGACTTCACCCCAGTCATGAATCACAAAGTGGAAGGCGCCATCCGAAAAAATCGGTTAAGATACCTGCTTCTTTTGCAACCCACTCCCATGGTGTGACGGGCGGTGTGTACAAGGCCCGGGAACGTATTCACCGTAGCGTTCTGATCTACGATTACTAGCGATTCCGACTTCGTGGAGTCGAGTTGCAGACTCCAGTCCGGACTACGACGTACTTTATGAGATTTGCTCATCTTTACAGAGTTGCGTCTCTTTGTATATGCCATTGTAGCACGTGTGTAGCCCTGGTCGTAAGGGCCATGATGACTTGACGTCATCCCCACCTTCCTCCGGTTTATAACCGGCAGTCTCCTTTGAGTTCCCGGCCGAACCGATGGCAACAAAGGACAGGGGTTGCGCTCGTTGCGGGACTTAACCCAACATTTCACAACACGAGCTGACGACAGCCATGCAGCACCTGTCTCATAGTTCCCGAAGGCACTTTTCTATCTCTAGAAAATTCTATGGATGTCAAGACCAGGTAAGGTTTTTCGCGTTGCATCGAATTAAACCACATGCTCCACCGCTTGTGCGGGCCCCCGTCAATTCATTTGAGTTTTAGCCTTGCGACCGTACTCCCCAGGCGGTCGACTTAACGCGTTAGCTTCGGAAGTCACTTCTCTAGGAAACAACCTCCAAGTCGACATCGTTTACAGCATGGACTACCAGGGTATCTAATCCTGTTTGCTCCCCACGCTTTCGCACCTCAGCGTCAGTATTCATTTAGGAGGCCGCTTTCGCCACAGGTATTCCTCTAGATATCTACGCATTTCACCGCTACACCTAGAATTCTACCTCCCTCTATGATACTCTAGACTATCAGTTTCAAATGCAGTTCCTTGGTTAAGCCTAGGGATTTCACATCTGACTTAAAAGACCACCTACGTGCTCTTTACGCCCAGTAATTCTGATTAACGCTCGCACCCTCCGTATTACCGCGGCTGCTGGCACGGAG
This sequence comes from Buchnera aphidicola (Nurudea shiraii), assembly GCA_039829955.1. Lineage (NCBI taxonomy): Bacteria > Pseudomonadati > Pseudomonadota > Gammaproteobacteria > Enterobacterales > Erwiniaceae > Buchnera > Buchnera aphidicola. The sequence continues at coordinate 263,061 of CP140035.1, read as the reverse complement.
TTAGCCGGTGCTTCTTCTTCGGGTAACGTCAGAAAAATTTATTTATTAGATAAACTTTTTTTCTTCCCCGCTGAAAGTACTTTACAACCCTAAGGCCTTCTTCATACACGCGGCATAGCTGCATCAGGCTTTCGCCCATTGTGCAATATTCCCCACTGCTGCCTCCCGTAGGAGTCTGGACCGTATCTCAGTTCCAGTGTGGCTGGTCATCCTCTCAGACCAGCTAGAGATCGTAGCATTGGTGAGCCATTACCCCACCATCAAGCTAATCCCGTCTGGGTTCATCTAAAAGCGTAAGGCCAGAATGGTCCCCTACTTTGGTTTTTCAACATTATGCGGTATTAGCCATCGTTTCCAATAGTTATCCCCCTCTCTTAGGCAGATCCCCAGATATTACTCACCCGTTTGCCGCTTGCCGACAAGAAAATAAAAAACATTTTCTTTCGATGCCGCTCGACTTGCATGTGTTAGGCTTGCCGCCAGCGTTCAATCTGAGCCATGATCAAACTCTTCAATTAAAATTAATTTATAAAAAAGAAAATAATTTACATAAGTAAATATTAAACATTTTATTCTTAAATTTTAGTGTGCCCACACAAATTTTCTGATATATTTTTAAAGAACATTTTTTTAACTTTTTACATAATTACACTTTTTATCTTCATTGTCAACAACTTTAAAAATAAATTTTTTAATTTATATATAATTTCTATTAAAAACTTAACATAACAACAATCTAAAAATCTATAACACTCAATTACTACGTACTTTAATTATTAATTATATAAATTGAAAATTTTTTATAATCTATTATAAAATATATCTGATAGTTCAAAATCACATTTAACTTAAAAAATTTAATAAACAAAGATGAAATTATGAATATAAAATTAATACTAAAAAAACATGTCACTCAAGCACTAACACGTATCGGAATAAAAAATATAAAATACCTTGTTGTTCATAATACTTATCATAAAAAAACATGGAATTATCAGGTTAATGGAATAATAAAAATAGCAAAAGAACTAAGTATAAATTCTTTTGATTTAGCTAATAATATCGCGTTAAATATACGTAAACACAAAATTTATAAAAAAGTTTTAGTATCTCAACCTGGTTTTATAAGTATTTTTTTAAACAAAGTTTGGATAGAGAAAAAACTAGAAAAAAAAATAAAATCAGTGAGATTAAATATAGATTATGTAAAACCTAAAAATATTATTATAGATTATTCATCACCTAATATGGCAAAAGAAATGCATGTAGGTCATTTACGTTCCACTATAATAGGGGACGCTATAGCAAGAATTATGGAATTCTTAGGACATAATGTCATACGAATAAATCATATTGGAGATTGGGGAGCGCAATTTGGAATGATAATAGCTTATCTAAAAACATATCACAATGAAAATAATACTTTACATGATATTAGTTATGAAAAAATTTATAAAAAAGCAAAAGAAAAATATGAATGCGACAAGATATTCTTGAAAAAAGTAAAGAATTACACTAAAAAATTACAATCTGAAAATAAATCCTGTATAAAAATTTGGAAGAAAATTGTTCAAACTACTATTAAACAAAATGAAAAAATTTATAAAACTCTAAATGTAACTTTAACCAATAAAAATATTATAGGAGAAAGTTTCTATAAAAACATGCTATTCGATATTGTAAAAGATCTACAACAAAAAAAAATAGCTGTAAAACATAATGGTGCAATAATAGTATTTTTAAAAAATTTTAAAAATAGAAATGGAAATTCAATGGGGGTAATTATTCAAAAAAAAGATGGAGGATTTCTTTATTCCACCACTGATTTAGCATGCTTAAAATATCGATATGAAATTCTTCATGCTGACAAAATTCTGTATTATATTGATATAAGACAAAATCAATATTTGATGCAAATAATAGAAATAGGAAAAAAAGCTGGTTATATTCCGAATCATATGAAAGTAGAACATCATATGTTTGGAATGATACTATCTGAAAACAATCGTCCTTTTAAAACACGATCTGGAAATAACATTAAATTATCTTCTTTATTAAAAGAAGCAATAAAAAGAGCTAAAATTATTGCAAAACACAAAAATCCTAAAATCTCTAAAGAAAAACTAAACTTTTTAGCTGAAAGAATAGGAATTGGAGCAATAAAATATTTTGATTTATCTAAAAATAGAACAACTAATTACGTATTTAACTGGGATAACATATTATCATTCAACGGAAATACAGCCCCTTATATACAATATGCATATACTCGAATACTATCAATTTTTAAAAAATTAAACGTTTCTATGTTTAGCTTACAAGGAACAATCAAATTATCAAATATATTCGAAAATAAACTGGGTGCTAAATTATTAGAATTCGAAGAAATAATTTTAGATACAGCTGATAAAGGAATGCCTCATATATTGTGTCTCTATTTATATCAACTCTCGATATTATTTTCAAAATTTTATGAAAACTGTTCTATTTTACTTTCTAAAGATGTTGAAATACGTAATAGTAGATTATTATTAACTTTTTTAACTGCAAGAACACTCAAAAAAGGATTAAATATTATTGGAATTTCAACAATTAACTATATGTAAAATTGTATATTATATACAATATAATATACAAAATTTTTATAAAAAATTACTTTTAATATTAATGTTTAAAATTAAATGTTTAAACATATTAAAGTGATATGTATAAATTTATAAATATGCACCCTCAAAACAACAGAAAATATAAACTAATCGTGTCACTTAAATATTACAAAAAATAAATCTTTAAGATCCCAAAACACTAATAACATGTATTTTTTTATCGTTTTCTTCTAACTCTAAATTAGATAAAATAATCAAATTAGGAAAGATTTTTAATAACATTTTCGACAAATACATACGTAATTTATGATTTACTAAAAGTACTGCTTGGTTACGTAATGAAATTTGATTATCAATATTTTTCTTTAATTCTTGTAAAAAATACTGATATAATCCTGGTTCTAATACATTATTTTTAGCGTTATTGCTTTCACTATTCAAAGTCTGAAGCAATATGCTTTCTAACTTATTACCTAATCTCATCACTTTGATTTCACTATCTTTAAAAATTTTTTGAATAATAAGTTTTTGTAAAGAAATTCTTACTAAACTCGTTAATATTTCAACATCATTTTTATGAGAAGGAGAATTAATTATAAGAGCTTCTAAAATAGTTTGCATATCACTAATAGGAACATGTTCTAATAATAAGTTTTGAATAACTTTATGAAATACTGTTAAACTAATTATATTTGGAACTAAATCTTCTATTAGTTTTGGAAAATATTTCCCAACATAATCTAATAATTGCTGAGCTTCTTGTCTTCCGAATAATTTACTAGCATTATCCAAAATAATTTTATTTAGATGAGTGGGAATAATAGTATAATCTTGAACAACATTATATCCTTTATTCTTTGCATGATTTAACAAAGAATAATCAATCCAGAATGCTTTGAAACCAAAAGTAGGATCAATAGTTTCTTTTTCTGGTAATACATCCAATGTATTATTTGTATCAATAGCTAAAAATTTATTAAGTTGTACTACTCCCCTTCCTACTTCAATTCCTTTAATTAATATACGATAAGTATCATGAGGTAAATAAATATTGTTCCTAATGTGAATCAAAGGAGGTAAAAATCCAATTTTTTTAGCACATTCTTTTCGAACACTACGTATATTATTTAGTAAATTATTTTCTGATTTACTTTGCACCATAGATATAAGTTGATGTCCTAATTCAATTCCTATAGAATCTTCTAATTGTACGTCATTCCAAGTAGCGTCTCGAACATTGTCATAAGAACTCACACGGTCATCTTGCTTATTACTTAAAGAAAACGCTCTAAGTGGTTCAGGGCGTTTATACAATAACCAAGACAATAAAAATAATAAACTAGTAAATAATAAAAAAATAATATTAGGCATACCAGGAACTAGTCCAAGAATCCCCAAAACAATTCCACTTAATAATACTACTCTTGGATTATAAAATAATTGACTAATCATTTGTTCACTTACATTTTGTTCTGTACTGACACGTGTTACAATAACACCAGAAGCTGTAGAAATTACTAAAGCAGGAATTTGAGCTACTAAACCATCTCCTATAGTTAATATCGTATATACCTTAGCTGCTTCAGAAAATAACATATTATGCTGAAAAATTCCAACAATCAATCCTCCAATAATATTAACTGCCATAATTAATATTCCAGCAATAGCATCTCCACGAACAAATTTACTCGCTCCATCCATAGAACCATAAAAGTCAGCTTCTTGTGCAATTTCTAAGCGACGTTTTTTTGCTTCCTTTTCTCCAATTAATCCTGCATTTAAATCAGCATCAATTGCCATTTGCTTTCCTGGCATACCATCTAATGTGAACCTTGCTCCTACTTCAGCTATACGACCTGCTCCTTTCGTAATTACCATAAAATTTATAATAACTAAAATTACAAATACAACTATGCCTATTGCAAAATTTCCGCCTACTAAAAAATGCCCAAATGCTTGTATTACATTTCCAGCAGAATAAGATCCTATATGTCCATAAAGTAAAATAACTCTTGTAGATGCAATATTTAATGCTAAACGCAATAACGTAGAAAATAATAAAACTATGGGAAAAGCAGTAAATTCTAATGTATGAACTGTGAACATCGAAACTAATAATATAACAATTGAAATAGAAATATTAAAAGTAAATAATAAATCTAGAATAAACGGAGCTAAAGGTAAAACCATCATTGATAAAATAATTAAAATTAAAAAAGGTCCAGCTAATATTTGCCATTTTATTAAACTTAATTGTTTTAAAATATTAGATAATAATGAAGTTTTAGCCATTTAATTTTTATCCTTTTTTAAACTATGTAATTTTAAAGGAATAAAAAAATCGTTAGGTTGTTGAGGAAAAATTCCACCCTTTTCTTTCCAATTTTGAACTTTCCACACCCAAGCTAATACTTCTGCAACAGCGGCGTATAATGTATTTGGTATATATTGTCCAACATCTGTATAATGATATAAAACACTCGCTAACGAAAATGAAAAAAAAATAGGAATAGAGTATTTATTGCCTATATTTTTAATTTTAAAAGCCAATTTTCCAGATCCCTTAGCTATAATTTTAGGTGCACTCATATTATTTTTATCGTATTGTAATGCGACAGCATAATGTATAGGATTCATAATAATAACATCAGATTTTTTAACATTAGACAGCATACGACGACGTGCTGTTGTTCGCATCGTTCTTCGAATGCGAGATTTAATATGAGGATTACCTTCCATTTTTTTAAACTCGTCACTTATTTCTTGGCGAGTCATTCTAAGTTTCTTATAAAAACAATATGTTACCCAAAAAAAATCAAATAATACAATAGGAATCATTACTACTAAAATAGTTAAAACACACAAAAAAATTGAAAAAAATCCTTTTTTCAATACAAAAATAATATTTCTATCCATAAAATTTAAAGATTTAAAAAAAAAATCAAACATGTAAATATACAATACATAGCTCACTAAAATTAGTTTTAAAAGTGTTTTAATCAATTCTACAATAACTTGACTTGAGAACAATTTTTTTACTCCTTCAATAGGATTTAATTTCTCAAAATCAAATTTTAAACACTTAATACTAAAATTCGAATTACTGAAAACTATTGAAAGCAATATCACTAAAAAAATAGGAAAAAAAATAATTTTTAATAAATAAAAAATATTAAATTTTACTAACGAAAATAAGTTACAATTTGAAACAAATTCTTCTTTAATAATATCACTATTAAAAGTTAAATGAGAACGCATAATATTTTCGAAAACAATAGATATATAATTTCGATTAAACCAAAAAATAAACAAAACACATATTAAAATCAAAAACATATTTAATTCTCGAAAATATCGTTTGTTACCTTCTTTTTTAGCTTTTTTTAATCGATAACTTGTAGGACTTTCCGTTTTTTCTTCACTATTGTCTTTACTCAAAATTATTACCTTTTTATTAAATAATGTATTTAATATATAATATATTATCTACTAAAAACAAAACATATCGTTATGTTAAATTCAATTTAAATATTTAAAATAATTCTAAAATATAACTATAAACAGAATAAAAACTAAAATTTTAAATTTCTACAAATGTCCTACAGATTTGTAAATATATTACGAACATTATTTTACTTGAGAATCAAAATAAATGCTTGCTAAAAATTATCTATTTTCAACATTAAAAGAAAATCCTAAAAATACAAATAGTATTAGTCATACATTAATGTTACGCGCAGGACTAATCAGACAACACGCATCAGGAATATACACTTGGCTACCTACAGGAATACGAATATTAAACAATGTAAATAAAATAATTCGACAAGAAATGAACAAACTTAATGCACTAGAAATTAAAATGCCAATATTACAATCTGAAAATTTATGGAATTTAAGCAACAGAAACAACATATATGGACTAGAACTATTTAAAATATTAGATCGAAAAAAAAGTAAATTTATATTAGGACCAACTCATGAAGAATTAATAACAAATTTTATTAGTCATGAACTTAAGTCATACAAACAACTTCCATTATTGTTATATCAAATTCAAACTAAATTTCGAGATGAAATTAGACCACGTTGCGGAGTAATACGATCTAGAGAATTTATTATGAAAGACGGATATTCTTTTCATACTAACGTAGAATCTCTTCAAAATACTTATGATTTAATACAAGATACCTACAAAAACATATTTTTAAAAATGAATTTAAAATTTCATATTGTAAAAGCAGATTCAGGAACAATAGGAGGGGTTAAATCACATGAATTTCAAGCATTAAGCGAAAATGGAGAAGACATCATTGCATTATCAAATAAATCTAATTATGCAGCTAATATACAAGTAGCTACTTACAAAATAGAATCTAAAAACAATAGCGTATTAAATACTTTTAAAAATAACTCTCTTTCGAAAACTTCATTATATATTTCAAAAAAATGTAATTTATTAAATAAAAACACAATTAAAACAATATTAATAAAATTTAAAAAAAATAAATTTTTAGCAATATTAATACGTGGAGATTTTACCATTAATGAAACTAAACTATTAAATACAAATGTTATTTCACCTCCTATTAAATTAGCTTCTAAAGAAGAAATACTAGATATAACAGGAACTACACACGAATTCATAGGACCTATTGGATTAAATATACCTGTCATAGCTGATTTTTCAGTAATCTCTCTTGAAAATTTTACTATAGGATCTAATATTACAGGTAAATTTCTTAATAATGTCAATTGGAATAAAGATTTAGATATTCCTAAAAGTTTTGATATCAGAAACGTAGTAAAAAACGATATTAGTCCTGATGGAAAAGGAAAATTAAAAATTAAAAAAAGCATTGAAATAGCACATATTTTTCAATTAGGAGAAAAGTACTCTCGAATAATGAAAGCAGAAATTCGAGACCAAACTGGTCATAAAAAATTCTTAAAAATGGGATGTTACGGAATTGGAATTACGCGAACCATATCTTCTGTTATCGAACAACATAATGATACAAAAGGAATCATTTGGCCTATTTCTATAGCACCATTTCAAGTAGCTATTATACCTATTAATTTTTATAAATCTAAAAAAGTTCAACAAGAATCACAAATAATTTATCATAAACTGCGCAAAAATAATATTGAAGTAATTTTAAATGACAAAGACGAATGTCCTGGAATAATGTTTTCTAAAATGGAACTTATAGGAATACCATATAATATTATAATTAGTGAAAATCTTATAAAAGATGGTAAAGTGGAATATCACGATAGGTCTAAAAATAAAAGAGAAATTGTTTTAAAAAGCATAATAATTTCAATACTTGTACAAAAAATAACATCAGCATAAAAGACGTGGTTAAATTATTTTATGTAACTATAAAAAATTTAACCATATATATTAAAATTTTTCAATAAAACTTTAAAATTATAAAAACAAGAATGACCTATTAAAACTTTAAGAAAATATAACTTTTTCTGCTAAAATGGAATATTTCTTACTAATCTTATTAATTTTTAAGTATCCTACAACAACAACTACTAAATCATTTTTTAAATTAGATTTATATTTTTCTAAAACACTATTATATAATATAACATCTAATTGAAGAAAATGATCTTCTAATAAAAATATTATTATCTTGTTGTTATTCTTTGTTACTTTGTGTTTTAACATAGTTATCATACCACATACAGTTACTCTATGATTATTTTTAAAACTCCATATATCCTTAATACGAACACAATTTGAGAACGCTTGAAATAAATTCAAATACTCATCAACGGGATGTCCACTAAAATATAACCCTAAACTATCTTTTTCCCAATCAAGAATTAACTTTTTAGAACAACTGACATGAGCAGAAGAATTATCGTTTCTTATTTTTTTTAAATCCATAAATAAAGATCCAAATAATTCTATCTTTTTTAATTTTTTATATTGTAAATATTGATAAGCAGATTGTATTATGTTTCCATAGTCTTCCATTAAAGCAAATCGATTAGGTTCTAAACAATCAAAGCTTCCTGATTTAATTAACCTTTCAATTACTCTTTTTGTTAATTGTGGCAAATTAATGCGAATACATAAATCAAATAATTCAGAAAACAATCCATGTTTTTTTCTATTACTAATAATAGAAGAAACAATATTTTTTCCAATTCCTTTTATTGCTCCTAAACCATAAATAATATTTCCAAAACTATCTACTTTAAAATAATAATCGCTTATATTAATATTTGGAGGTACAATACTTAATTTCATTCTTTTACATTCACGTATTAAAATAACTAATTTGTCAGTATTATCTATATCAGCGTTCATCGCAGAAGACATAAATTCAGAAGGATAATACACTTTTAACCATAAAGTTTGATATGAAACTAAAGCATAAGCAACAGAATGAGATTTATTAAATGCATACCCAGCAAAATTTTCTAACAAACTAAAAATATTCATTGCTAATTTCGAATCAATACCATTTTTTTTAGATTTTAATTTAAATATGGCTCTTTGCTTATTCATTTCTAATGGATCTTTCTTTTCCATAGCATAACGTAAAATATCTGCATTTCCTAAAGTATAATTTGCTAATACCTGAGCAATTTTCATCACTTGCTCTTGATACAAAACTACTCCATATGTAGATTTCAAAATAGGTTTTAATAAAATATGCTGCCATTTTTTGTCAGGATAAAATACTTTCTCTCTTTTATGCTTTCTATTTATGAAATTATCTACCATACCTGATTTTAAAGGACCTGGACGAAATAAAGCTATAAGGGCTACTAAATCTTCAAAACAGTCCGGTTTTAAACGAAAAATTAAATTTTTCATTCCGTATGATTCTAATTGAAAAATTCCAACAGTATGAGATAAACGCAAAAATTTAAAGCAATTGTAATCTTTTAAAGAAACATAATTTATATCTATTAACTTTTTCTTATTTTTTAATAAGTTAAAATTTACTATTTTTATAGTATTATAAATTATTGTAAGTGTTTTCAATCCAAGAAAATCAAATTTTACTAATCCTATTGATTCAATGTCTGATTTGTCAAATTGAGTAACAGGATTAAAACCATTTTCATCACAATATAAAGGAGAAAAATCCGTAATATTTCCTGGTGAAATAACTACTCCTCCAGCATGCTTCCCAACATTCCGAGTTGTTCCTTCCAATTTTTTAGAAATTTCAATTAATTTTTTTACTTCTTCTTCAGAATTATAAAGTTTTAAAAATTCTGGAGAATAAGACAAAGCTTTATCTAAAGTCATTCCAGGATCTAAAGGGATTAATTTAGAAATACGATTTAAAAACCCATAAGGAAAACCTAATACTCGACCAACATCTCTGATAACTGCTTTGGCCGTTAAAGTTCCAAAAGTGATAATTTGAGATACAGATTTTCGGCCATAAACTTTTGAAACATGTTCAATAACTTTGTCTCTACTTTCCATACAAAAATCGATGTCTAGATCTGGCATCGAAGCACGTTCTACATTAAGAAATCTTTCAAATATTAAATCAAACTGCAACGGATCTAATTCTGTTATGTTTAAAACATAAGAAACTAAAGACCCAGCACCTGATCCTCTTCCAGGTCCAACAGGAATAAAGTTTTTTTTTGACCAATTAATAAATTCCATGACTATCAAAAAATATTCAGAAAAACCCATTTTGAATATTATGTCCAACTCAGAAAATAAACGAGAAAAATACTTCCTTTGACATTGATCTCTAGTATCCTTATCAGGATAAAGATACATCAATCTCTTTAACAATCCTTTTTTTGCCTTAGAAATTAAATAGTCATTGGCACTATTTTTAATTTTTGGAAATTTCGGTAAAAAATATTTCCCAAATTGTAAGATAACGTTACAACGTTTTGCTATTTCTACACTATTTAAAAGAGACTCAGGAAGATCTAAAAATAATTTAGACATTTGAATTTCATTTTTCAAAAATTGTTGAGGCGTATAATCATGATTAGCTTTTTTGTCAAATATCGTATATCCTTTGTTGATAAAAACTCGATACTTATGAATTAAAAAATCACTTTTATTTAAAAAACAAACTTCATTTGTAGCTACTAAAGGTATACCTTCTTTAATAGACAAATATTTTACTAATTCAATATACTCTTCTTCATATAATTTTCCAGTACGAGTTATTTCAAAATAATAAGAATCACGAAAATATTTTTCATAAAATACCAAATTTTTATAAACTTCTAACTTATTATCTTGTAGTAAATTAATTCCAATATCACCATAACAACCACCTGATAACAAAATGATATCTTCACAATGCTCAGTTAACCACGTTTTTTTTATTGATACTCCAACCTCGTTGGTATATCCATTTTGATATGCTCGAGAAATTAAAAGAATTAAATTTTTGTACCCTATATTAGTTTTTGCTAACAAAGTAACTCTAGTCAAACTATCTAACACATTAGAATTATCAGAACTCATATTAAAATCAACACCTATAATAGGCTTAATACCTCGATGAAACGCTTCTTTATAGAATTTAATTGCACCATGCAAGTTACTAAAATCTGTAATAGCAACAGCAGGCATACCTAATTTTTCTGTTCTTCTAATTAATGCACTAGGTTTAGCTAATCCATCAATCATAGAAAAGTCACTATGCACTCTAAGATGAATAAATTTTGGATTTAGCATAAATGCATTCCGATAATAATATTTACTTACATATAAATAAGTTATTTTAATATTAAATTAAAAATAATTGTCATATATATTTAAAATATATTGTTAAAAATAAAATTCTATAACTATCTACTATATACAACAGACATTTGTGTATCACATACCATTTTCTCATTTACTACTACATTTCCATGAAATCGCATTATATTTGTTCTAAAATTTAAAATATTTACATATATAATCATTGTATCACCTGGAAATACTTTTTTTCTAAATTTTGCATAATCAATGCTAGAAAAATAAAATAGTTTTTTTTTGCATAACTCAGTCATACTTTTAAATGCTAAAAAACACGCTGTCTGAAGAATTGATTCTAAAATTAATACTCCTGGAAAAATTGGATAATTTGGAAAGTGTCCTTTTAAAAAAGAACTTTTAAAATTTACATTTTTAACTGCAATAACATATTTTCCTCTTACATATTTAATAATTTTGTCAATAAATATAAAGGGATATTGATGGGGCAAAATTTTTGAAATATCTTTAGATATTAATATACACATATAAAAAATTACAAATTATTAAACTAATATGAATTATATATAACTTAACAATCATTAACATGATAAATTGATAATTAAAACGCTTTCAATATAATTAAACATTACTTCTTTTAAACATATTTCAAAAAATTTTTCAAAAACTATAATTTAAATATGTAAATAGCATGTACAAACATCTTAAGAATTCTATGTAAAATCATAAAAACTTGGATATCTATTAATATTAATACCTAATTAGAAGTACCAAATCGACGATTTCTTCTTAAAAATGAAAAAATTGCTTTTTCAAAAAACTTTCTATTGAAGTCAGGCCAAAAAACATCAATAAAGTACAATTCTGAATATGCAATTTGCCAAATAAAAAAATTACTTAATCGATATTCTCCACCAGTGCGAATTACAAAATCTATAGGAATACAATCATTGATAGATACGTTCTCGGAAATAGTAGATTCAGTAATATTATCAATAGATAAAGAGTTGTTCATTACCTGACGAGAAATTTTTTTAACAGCTTCAACAATGTCCCATCTTCCTCCATAATTTACAGCAATGTTCAATATCAAACCATCATTATCTTTAGTTAATTTTTCTGCAATATCAATTTTCTTCCTTAAAACAGAATTAAATTTAGTAGTATCTCCAATAACTTTTAAACATATATTATGTTTATTTAAATTTTTAACTTCATGATATAATCCAAAAAAAAATAATTCCATTAGCACCATGACTTCTAAAATTGGTCGTTTCCAATTTTCACTACTAAATGCATATAAAGTGAGAACTTTCAACTTATAAAATATAGAAAATGACACCGCTCTTCGAATAGATTTTAACCCTTCTTTATGACCAAAAACACGAGGCTGTCCCCTTTTTTTAGCCCATCTTCCATTACCGTCCATGATTATAGCTATATGTTTCGGAAAAATATCTTCATAGTTTTTATTGTGTTTCAAAAAATTTTTTAATGACATAAATGTTCTATAACCTAAATTCTACTAATAAAATAATAATTTTATATTTCATTTGAAAAATTCAGAAATAATCTCATGTGTTTTAACTCGAGAAACTCTATCAATATTTAATATTTCATCAAAATCAAGAGGATTAGAAAAAGATAACATATTTAATACAGATTCAACAACTTTGTGAATATCAGTAAATCGAATTCTTGAACGTAAAAATTCAAAAACAGCGACTTCATTCGCAGCATTCAATACTATTATAGAAGCATGTCCACTACGATACGCATGTAACGCTAACTTCAAACATGGATATTTTTTAAAATTAGGTTTTTTAAAAGATAATTTTTGAAGTTCAAAAAAATCGAGATGAGGTAAATTAAACATTACCTTATCGGGCCAAAACATTGCATATGCAATAGAGATTCTAATATCGTTAGCAGATAAATTTGCTATCACACTTCCATTTTGATATCTAATCATAGAATGAATAATTGATTCCGGATGTATTACTAACTCTATTTCAACATTACGAACATTAAATAATAATTTAGTTTCAATGTATTCTAATCCTTTATTCATCATAGTAGCTGAATCAACTGAAATTTTTTTTCCCATAATCCAATTTGGATGCTTACAAGCTTGATACGGGGTGACATCTCTTAACTGACGCAAAGGAAATTTTAAAAAAGGGCCTCCGGAACCTGTCAAAACAATAGATTTTACCCCATATTCATTTAAGTTTATCGATCTTATATTTTTTTGAATATTAATAGGAAAACTTTGAAACATAGCATTCTGTTCACTATCAAGAGGTATTAAAACAGTGTTATTAGCTTTTATTTCTTTCATCAATAAATGATTTCCAATAACAAGAGACTCTTTATTAGCCAACCATATCGTTTTTTTAGACTTAATTGCATGTAATGTAGAAATCAAACCTGAAGCACCAATAATTGCAGAAACAACATAATCCGCTGATTCTAAGCTAGCTAATTGACAAGAAGCTTGATTTCCCGAAAGAACTTGAGTTTTTATATTTCTTTTCTCAAGTTGAATTTTCAATTCTTTAGCAGCTTTTATACTTCTTAAAGAGGCCCATTTTGGAGAAAAAATTTCGCATTGTCGAATCATCGTTTTTATATTTTTATCAGCAGATAACGCAACTACTTTAAACAATTTAGGATTTTTTTGAATAATCGATAAAACATTAATTCCAATCGATCCCGTAGAACCTAAAATAACTATTTTTTTCATAGTATTATCCAATACAAAAGACTAAAAATTTTAAAAAACAATATTTTTCGCAACAACCAAAATATAACGTTATACAATCTATTATTTATAGTTCGTGTATTAAACCATTGATCATATATTCATTAAATCATGTTCTTTTATTTTTAAAATTTTAGAAATCTTATTTATATAAAAATCCGTTAAAATCTGAACATCACTCTGTAAACTTTTTTCTATATCACTACTAATTAATTTTTCTTTTAAAGTACGTTTAATTTTCTCATTAGAAGAACGACGCACGTTTCTTATACAAATTCGACTTTGTTCCGAAAAATTTTTTGCCATCTTAATATAACTCTTTCTTCTTTCCTCTGTTAAAGAAGGCAATACTATTCTTAAATCATTTCCTATTGAAATTGGATTTAAACCAAGATTAGAATTTACTATAGACTTTTTCACACGATTTTTAATAGAAACGTCAAATAAGCTAATTTTTAAAGTATTAAAGTTCTCTACAATTATATTAGCTAATTTTTGTAATTGTACATTATTTCCAAAATAATCTATATAAATAGAATTTAAAATTGAAGGAGATGCTCTATCTGTACGTAATGTATCAAGATTATTTATCAGTATTGTAATACAATTTTCCATTTTAGTTTTTGAAAATTCCTTAATATTTTCAATCATAATAATATCCTTACGATTTTCATGAATAACATTTGCATAAAATATGCAATCAAACATTAATACTATCTAAAAATTTTATGAAAATATTTAAACCATATATTTAAAAGGAAGATTTAATCAATGTTCCTTCTTGCTTCCCTCTAACAATACGAAATAAAATTCCTGGATTATATATATTAAAAATACAAATTGGCAATTCATAATCACGAGCCAATATAAAAGCAGACAAATCCATAACTTTTAATTCTTTGTTTAAAACTTCATCATAAGTAATTGTTTTATATAATATTGAGTCACAATATCGATTTGGATCACTGGAATAAACTCCATCAACTTTAGTTCCTTTTAAAATAATATCAGCTTGTATTTCTATCGCACGTAAACAAGCAGCAGAATCTGTAGTAAAACATGGATTTCCTAATCCACCAGAAAATATAACCACACTTTTTTTATTTAACCAATTTATAGCTTTTTCAAAATGATAAATTTCACATATAGAACCAATTTGAAATGACGACATTAAGCGTACATTAATATTAATTCTACTCATTGCATCATGCAATATTAATCCATTAATAATAGTTGATAGCATACCTACGTTATCTGAAATGATTTTGTTTACTCCAAAATTTGCTAATTTTCCTCCTCGAAATATATTCCCTCCACCAATAACTAAACCTACTTGAACGCCAAAATCTACAACATCTTTTATTTCTTTTACAATACGATCTAATTCCTCTATATCTATTCCAAATTCACTATTACCTAATAACGATTCACCACTTAATTTTATTAAAATGCGTTTAAATTTAAATATTGCATCATTTTTGTTTGACATTTAAAATTTATTACCGAAATAAGTTAAAATAAATAAAATAAACATGTTACTAACTCTATAAAGTTACCAATACTTAATTAAAACTGCAATAACCGCCACCAGGCGGTTTATTAATAATATTTAAGTTCATCATTTATAAAACATAATCTTCACCTAAATCAATTCTCCTACTTCAAATCGAAAAAATGAAATTATTTCAACATTATTTTCTAATATAATATCTCCAACCGTTTTATGAGGATCAAAAACAAAATTTTGTCCTAATAACGATACCTTATTTGAAAATTTAGTCATTTTTCCTTGTACTATTTTTTCTATAATAAATTCAGATTTTTTAGATTTCTTAGCTAATTCTAATTGTATATTATATTCTCGATTTAAAACAGACTGAGGAATAAGTTTAGGACAAAGATATTCAGGTTTACTAGAAGCTATATGCATAGCAATGTTTTTAATTAATTTCTCTTGGCAATAAGATTTAGTTTGTACTAAAACACCTATTCGATTATGATGTAAATAACTACCAATATTAGATCCATTACACACTACTGAGCGACGAATAAAAATATTTTCATTTAGTTTCGAAATTAAATCAATTCTTTTTTGTTCGAAAAATTTTCTTAACAATTTTTTATCATCTGTTCCTGAAACAATTAAATAATTTATTATATCTTTTCCAAAACTTAAAAAATTATGTTCTTTCGAAACAAAATCAGTTTCGCAATTTAACTCTAACATAGCAGAATGTTTTTCATTACGACCAATGAATATGCAACCTTGAGAAGTAATATTCGATTGCTTTTGTACTGCATTTACCTGTCCTAACTTTCTTAAAAAATCAATAGATTTTTCAAAATTTCCTTTTTGTTGTACCAAAGCATTCTTACAATCAACTATTCCTGCACCAGTCTGAAGACGCAATTTCTTTACTAAAAGTGCTGTAATTTCTTTCATTAAATATCCTTCAAATTATACTATTTTAATTTTAAGAATTGATTTCATTTTTGTTTATTACGCTACTAACGATAATTTTAGAAACAGCATTTAAATACAAAGTTATTGCTCTAATAGCATCATCATTTCCAGGAATGATAAAATCTACTCCATCAGGATCAGAATTAGTATCTACTATAGAAAACACCAAAATTCCTAAATTATTAGCTTCTCTTATAGCTATCTTTTCATATTCTGCGTCTATAACAAACAAAGCATCAGGCAATCCTCCCATGTTTTTAATACCACCTAAACTACTTTCTAATTTATACAATTCACGCATACGTAATAATGCTTCTTTTTTTGTTAGTTTTTTAAACGTTCCGTCCTTGGACTGTAATTCTAAATCTTTTAATCTTTTTATTGATTGACGTACAGTTTTCCAATTTGTTAACATTCCTCCCAGCCATCTATGACTGACATAAAATTGTTCACATAATATTGCTGTACTTTTTACTATTTTACGTGCTGACTTTTTCGTTCCAACAAATAATATCTTTCCTTTTTTTGACACAATTTTTTTTAACTCAGACAATGCAAAATGAAACATTGAAAAAGTAATTTCTAAATTTATAATATGAACCTTGTTTTTTGAACCAAAAATGAAAGATTTCATTTTCGGATTCCAATAACGAGTTTGATGGCCAAAATGTACACCTGCTTTTAGCATATCTTTGATTGATGTAACAGACATAGATGCTCCAACAAATAAATACAAGAAAGTAACATAAAGTTAAATTTGAATAAGACATATTTTTAATATAAATTAGAATAAAATTCTATAAGTTTAAAAAGTTAAAATGTAATTAAATCTATACAATAACATATATGTATCAATAACATTTGAACTGTTTTTTTAATATCTAACAATATAATACTTTAAAAGTATAAAATACAAACATTTTAAAAGATATAATTATCCAATAATATCTATTATTACAAAAAATATTTATAATAAATATTTATAAAAACTAATACATAAAAATATCATGACCAATATCTCTATAAAAAAAAATTATGAAATAGAAAAAATGCGAAAAGTTGGAAAGCTAGTAGCAGAAGTTTTAGAAATGATTAAAAATCATATTAAACCTGGTATCTCTACAGGAGAACTAGATTTAATTTGTCATAAATATATGATAAATCACCAAAAATCTAAACCAGCATGTTTAGGATACAATGGATTTCCAAAATCTATATGTGTTTCTATCAATAACGTCGTTTGTCATGGAATTCCTAGCCATAATAAAAAACTAAAACATGGAGATATTGTAAATATCGATGTAGCAATTATAAAAAATAAATACTACGGAGATGCATCTAAAATGTTTTTCGTCGGAAAACCCACAAAACTGGGAAAATTACTATGTAAAGTAGCTAGAAAAAGTTTATATTTATCATTAAAAGTTATAAAACCCGGAATACTTTTAAATGAAATTGGAAAAACGATACAAAAACATGTGGAAAATTATCATTTTTCTATAGTAAAAGAATATTGCGGTCATGGAATTGGAACTAAATTTCATGAAGAACCTCAAATATTACATTATAATCATCACAGTGACAAAAAAATAGTTTTAAAACCTGGAATGACATTTACAGTAGAACCTATGATAAATGCAGGTAATTGCGAAGTAAAATGTATGGATGATGGGTGGACAGTAAAAACAAAAGATGCTAGTTTATCTGCTCAATATGAGCATACAATTTTAGTTAACGAAGAAGGATGCGAAATATTAACAATACAAAAAGGGGAAAAAATTCCAAAAATATTAAAAAACTAATAGTTATTAAATATCTTTTAATTTTAAAATCAAATTACTTAAAACATGCTATTGTAATATTTATACTCAAAACAAAATATATCATAAATCAAATATGAAAAATTTAAAAAAAATAATTGAAAATACATTTGAAAATAGAAACGACATTGATTTCGAAAACATTGACACGTCAATTATCACTACTATTAATCAAGTAATATCTATGTTAAACGAAGGCATATTAAGAGTTTCTGAAAAGATAAAAAAAACTTGGATTACCCATGAATGGATTAAAAAAGCTATTTTATTATACTTTATTACAAACAAAAATAAAATTTTAAAAAATGGAGATATTCAATATTATGATAAGATAAAATACAAATATTCGAAATATCAAAAACATCACTTTATTCACGATAAAATCAGAATTGTTCCTCCTGCATCAATTAGATACGGAACATTTATTGGGAAAAATACTGTCTTAATGCCATCTTTTGTGAACATAGGTGCTTATATTGATCAAGGAACCATGATAGATACATGGGCAACAGTTGGATCTTGCGCGCAAATAGGAAAGAACGTGCACTTATCGGGTGGTGTTGGAATAGGAGGAGTGTTAGAACCCATACAAAACAATCCTACAATAATTGAAGACAATTGCTTTATCGGAGCAAGATCTGAAATTGTTGAAGGAGTGATTATAGAATCTAATTCAGTTATTTCAATGGGTGTATACATAGGAAAAAGTACAAAAATTTATGATAGAGAAAAAAAAACTATTTCTTACGGGATTGTTCCAAAAGGATCTGTCGTAGTTCCAGGAAGTCTACCTTCTAAAAACAAAGATTATAATTTATATTGTGCTATTATCGTAAAAAAAGTAGACAGTAAAACACTTGACAAGATAAAAATAAATAAAATTTTAAGAAATATTAAATAAATACTTTTAGAAAAATTGTTTTAGAATATTTTAAGCGCACATATGCAATTAAAAACCAACCTACCTAAAATAAAATGTTCAATTTTTATTTTAGGTAAGTATTATTTTTACTCTTGTGTTAACAAATATATCATTTCATTTCCACGTTTAACATGAAATACTAACACTTCTGGATTATTACTTAATAATTTTCTAAAATCCTCTAGAGAGGATATCTCATATTTATTTATATCAATAATAATATCATCCTTTTTAAAACCAATACGAAAAGCTTCTGTATCTTTTTTAACACCCTCAACGTAAATACCTTTTTTTTGACCATTTAAATAAAAATCACTTAACTCAGCACCTCCTATTGATTCTCTTAAACTTCTCGAATTAATTTTTCGTATAACTCGCAATTTTAACTCTGCAACAACAGATTTAAAATTTCCGTTTCTTAATAACCCTAATTCCATTTTTGTATTAACTGGTAAAGAAGCTATTTCAGCGCGTAACGCTAAAAAACTTAAAATAGGTTTTTTGTTTAAAGAAACAATAATATCTCCAGGTCGTATTCCTGCAACATCAGCTGGTGACTTTGAAACTACTCGACTAACAAAAGCTCCTTGACTTATATCTAATTTCATAGCTTTAGCCAATTCAGAATTCAATTCTGAACCTGAAATACCTAATTCATTACGATGTACTTGACCATAAGCTATCATTTGTTTAGCTAAACTGTGTACTATATTAACTGGAATTGCAAATCCTATACCTATATTTCCACCATCTGGTGCTAAAATCGCAGTATTAATTCCAATTAATTCTCCTTTTAAATTAATTAATGCCCCTCCAGAATTACCTCGATTAATAGCCGCATCAGTTTGAATAAAATTTTCATAACTTTCAATATTCAATCCAGTTCGATTTAAAGCAGAAACAATTCCTGAAGTAACAGTTTCACCTAAACCATATGGGTTACCAATAGCAATAACATAATCCCCTACTCTCAATGAATTTGAATCAGCAATTTTTATTTCTTGTAAATTCTGAATATCATCTAATTGTAGTAAAGCAATGTCGAAACGCGAATCTCTACCCACAACTTTTGCATTATATTGACTTCCATTACTTAATTGAACTTGAATTTTATTAGCGTGATCAATAACATGGTTATTAGTAACTACATATCCTTTTTTAGAATTAATAATTACACCTGATCCTAATGCACGAAATTGCTCGTTATAAGGGCCGCTATCTGAATCATCCTTACATAATGGAGAATCTCTAAATGGAGATCCTTTTTGACATAATGGAGAAGTATCTTTAAAAAATGGTTGAAATTGACGAGGAATATAACGATTTTGAACAATAATACTACCTTCAACATTTATACTTACTACGGAAGGCATAACTTTCTCCAACATCGGAGCTAAACTAGCATTAAAAGATTCTAAACGTGATATATCTCGAAGCAATGGAGATTTATTTGACGAAATACCTACATTTAACAACAAAATAATACATGTAGAAACTATCTGCAATAATAATACTACAATTTTCATCTTTTTCTCATCATTAAATTAAAATTTAACAAAACATTTAAAATATAGTTAAATACGCTTCAAAATTAAAACTTTAAAATAATACTCTTTTATTTAATTCAATTATATAATATATACATCTATTTTATACAAAATTAAAATAAAAATTTGCTAAATATAATTATTATACGAAAATAAGTAATAGTTCATTAATATCTAAGTTAAAATTTAAAATTAATAGAAATTCTAAAATCTGCTCATTGGAATTTATTTGGTGTTTAAAATATATATAAAACAAAAATATGCATTCTATTTAAAACATAAGGAAATAATGAAAAACTACTTAAAAACACATTTTTTTTTTATTTATAATATTGTATATAAATTTGTCAAAAAAAGAGCATAATAAAATAATCTATCTATCCGGAATAACCATGGGCACAACATGGAAAATAAAATTTATTCCTAAAAACATCAACAAAAATAAACTAATTCAAGAAATTAAAAAACAAATTAATAAAGATAACAATACATTGTCTTTTTGGGAAAAAAACTCTGAAATTTCTAAATTTAATAACTACAACAGTACTACACCTAAACATATTAGCAAAAATTTAGCACAAGTTATATCAACAGCATTAATAGTAGGTAAAAAAACATTTAATTCTTTAGATATTACTATAGGAAAATTAATTAATCTATGGGGATTTGGACCTAATTCTGTTTTGTTTCATATTCCAAATAACAACGACATCAAACATGCACTATTCTCAACAGGATTAAAAAAAATACAACTTATCAAAAAAAATAAAAATTACTATTTAAAAAAAAAAATAAAAACAATAACATTAGATCTATCCACATTAGGAGAAGGTTTTATTGCAGACCATTTAGGAGAATTATTAAAAAAAAGAGGAGTTAAAGACTTTATAATTTCTGTAGGAGGAGCAATTGTTAGTCACATTGGAAACGACCTTTCTAAACCTAAAATAATAGCTATACAAAAACCGATAGATACAACATTAAAAATCCATATGCTTGTAAAACTATATAACCATTCTATTAGTACATCAGGAACATATAGAAATTATTATTATTTAAATAAAAAAAAAATAACACATTTAATTAACCCTAATACAGGGAAACCTATTGAAAATAATTTAGTTTCAGTGAGTGTAATTTCAAAATCAGCATTAGAATCAGATGCATGGGATACAGGATTAATAATATTAGGATTTGAACGAGCTAAAAATCTAGCAGTCAAAGAAAAGTTAGCTGTATGTTTGATAAGACAATATAAATCCACCTTATTTACTTGGATTTCCCCCCGATTTCATGATTTTTTAATAAAAAACTTATTTCATTTAATGAAATTATAATATATAAATTATAAGTTCAACCTCACAATAAAAACAAAATTTAAAAACCTAAAATATATAGATTTACATTTAAAAATAAACATTTTATCATAAACTTATAAATTTAATCTAAAATTCAA
Source organism: Buchnera aphidicola (Nurudea shiraii) (assembly GCA_039829955.1). Lineage (NCBI taxonomy): Bacteria > Pseudomonadati > Pseudomonadota > Gammaproteobacteria > Enterobacterales > Erwiniaceae > Buchnera > Buchnera aphidicola. Next base: position 240,760 of record CP140035.1, on the reverse strand, counting down.
TATATATGTTGTAATTATAACGTTATAAATTCGAATTCTTAGCTATGTATATAAATAATTCAAAATACATAAAAAATATTAAATATCTATTTTCAAACCATATTTTAAAAAAGCAAAAATTATGAATGAAAAAATAAAAATGTTATCAGGATCTGAGATGGTTGTTCAATCATTAGTTGACCAAGGTATTAAATATATTTTTGGATATCCTGGAGGCGCAGTATTAGATATATACGACGCCTTGAAATTCAACACTAATATTAAACATATTTTAGTACGTCATGAACAGGGAGCAACACATATGGCTGATGGATATGCAAGAGCTACTGGAAAAGTAGGAGTCGTACTAGTAACATCAGGTCCCGGTGCTACTAATGCCATTACAGGAATTGCAACAGCATATATGGATTCAATTCCTATGGTAGTAATATCAGGTCAAGTAGCGTCATGCTTAATAGGTTATGATGCATTTCAAGAATGCGATATGATCGGGATTTCTAGGTCAATAGTAAAACATAGTTTTTTAGTAAAAAAAACTGAAGATATCCCGATCACCTTTAAAAAAGCCTTCTGGTTAGCATCAAGTGGTCGACCAGGACCAATAGTTATAGACCTCCCAAAAGATATACTTAATTCATGTAACAAAAAGTCATATCAATGGCCTTCTAAAATAAATATAAGATCATATAATCCTATAACTGAAGGAGACACTAAACTTATCAATAAAGCTATAGATATCTTAAAGTCAGCTAAAAAACCCATAATTTATGCCGGAGGAGGAATCATCAGTTCAAATAGTCACAATGAATTAACAGTGTTTGCAGAAAAACTTAATATTCCAGTAACTACTTCTTTAATGGGTCTCGGAGCTTTTCCAGGAAATCATCCTCAAAATCTTCAAATGTTAGGAATGCACGGAACTTATGAAGCTAACATGGCTATCCACCACTCAGACGTTATTCTAGCAATTGGAGTACGATTTGATGATAGAACAACCAACAATGTAGAAAAATATTGTCCAAACGCTAAAATTATACATATTGATATTGATCCTACATCTATATCAAAAACTATCACTGCTCACATTCCAATACTAGGAAATGCTAAAAATATATTGCAACAAATGTTAAAAATTGTAACTAATAACTTACTCACAAAAAGATCACATCGTTTAAAAAAATGGTGGGAAAAAATAAATGAATGGAAAAAAACAAATAGTTTACATTACAATGAAAATGAAAAGAATATTAAACCACAAAAAGTTATTACAACGATTTGGAAGTTAACTAAAGGAAATGCTTATATTTCATCAGATGTAGGACAACACCAAATGTTTACAGCCCTGTATTATCCTTTTTGTAAACCAAGGAGATGGATTAACTCAGGAGGATTAGGTACTATGGGTTTTGGATTACCTGCTGCTTTAGGTGTAAAACTAGCATGTCCAAAAGACATTGTTATATGTATTACCGGAGACGGAAGTATTCAAATGAACATTCAAGAGCTATCTACAGCTATGCAATACAACTTACCAATCTTAATATTAAATCTGAATAATAAATCACTAGGCATGGTAAAACAATGGCAAGATATAATTTATTCAGGTCGACATTCTCACTCCTATATGGAATCGTTACCTAATTTCGTTAAGTTAGCACAATCATATGGACACATAGGAATATCGATTAAAAATCCAAAAGAACTAGAAACAAAATTAAAATTATCTTTAAAAAAACTAAATAAAGGAAATTTAGTATTTGTTGACATAATCATAGATACTTCTGAACATGTATATCCTATGCAAATCCGAAATGGTGGCATGAACAATATGATGTTAAAAAAGAACGGAAAGACAGTTCTATGAAAAAAACTATAACTATTTTATTAGAAAACGAATCTGGAGCATTGTCAAGAGTAGTAGGATTATTTTCACAAAGAAGATATAATATAGAAAGCATTACAGCAACACCTACTGAAGACCCGTCATTGTCAAAAATTACTATACAAACTATAGGCGATGAAAAGACAATCGAACAAATTGAAAAACAACTACATAAACTCATTGATGTACTAAAAGTAACTGAGATAAAAAATAAAGACTACTTAGAACGAGAAATCATATTAGTTAAAATTAAAAATACCAAAAATAGCATTAAAACAAAACTTAAAAAAATTACAAATATTTTTCAAGGAATTATTGTAAACGTAACATCTTTACATTATATAGTAGAATTATCAGGAACTAATAATAAACTGAATTCATATTTAAAAATTATTAAAAATATATCTGAAATTATAGAGATATCTCGTTCAGGAATAATTAATATTTCTAAAAATTAAAATGTAAATTCATTCAAAATTAAAATCCCCATAAAATATTATGGTTAAAAACATATTAATATAATCAATAAAATCATGAAAGATCTCACTATAAATCATATACCAGTTTTACTGAAAGAAGTAATCCAATCTTTAAAAATTACAAGTAATGGAATTTATATTGATTGTACATTTGGATGTGGTGGGCATACAAAAGAAATATTAAAACATTTAACTAAAGAAAATAAATTATATGCTATTGATAAAGACCCATCTTCTATTAAAATAGCTAAAAAAATAAAAGATCGTAGATTTCATATCATTTCAGGAAATTTCTCTCATATTTTAAAGAACTTTAGAAAACAATATACTCAAGAAAAAGTACATGGAATATTATTAGATTTAGGTATATCATCAATGCAAATTAACGATTCCCGTAGAGGGTTTTCTTTTCTTTCAGATGGTCCACTTGATATGCGAATGAATCCTACTATAGGAATAACAGCAGCTCAATGGCTAATGAAATCTAATTTAAAATCACTTTCAAAAGTATTGTACAATTTTGGAGAGGAACGTTTTTCAAAAAAAATAGCTAAAACTATTATAAAACAAAACCAAATTATACCTATTACTAGAACTATTCAACTCACTACACTCATAAAAAAAATTGTTCCAAAACGAAGAAAACATCCAGCTACAAAAACTTTTCAAGCTATTAGAATACACATTAATAAAGAACTAGATGAATTAAGTAAAGTCCTAAAATATGCGTTAAAAATATTAGCTCCAAATGGAAGATTGTTAGTTATCAGTTTTCATTCTCTCGAAGATCGCATTGTTAAAAAATTTATGCTTAAAAATAGCACACTTCCATTTATTCCATCTGGAATAGCTATTACTGAAACACAACTAAAAAATCTAAAGAAACTAGAATTAAAAATCATAAAAAAATTTTTTCCAACACAATCTGAAATTCATTCTAATCCAAGAGCACGAAGTGCAATTTTAAGAGTAGCCGAAAAAAAAGGCATTAATGAATAACAATACTGACACCTTACCTAAAATAATTTTGAAAGATATAATAAAACTACATAAGCACGTTTTAACTTTGATTTTAATGATTACCGTTTTTTCAATTTTAACAGTTATTACAATACAAAAAACTAGACTATTAATTTCACAAGAAGAACAATTAAATGAAATTAACGAAAAAATGAACCTAAATTGGAGTAACTCAATCTTAAAAAAATCTTATTAACTTCTCATGAAAAAATTGAAAAAGATGCCAAAAAATTTAATCTAATATTTATAAATTCGTCCAAAAAAATACTATTTTTAACGATAATTGAACTAACATAATAGGAAATCTTTAAATTAATGAAACACATTATTGACGACCTACAATTTAATAACGTACCAAGAAAATATTATTATTTTAATAATAGAATATTTTTTCTGTTAAGTATAATAATATTGTCTATTATTTTTATTTTATATAATATTACTAAATTACAAGTATTTAAAACTAAGCAGTTAATACAAGAAAATGACTTTAGAACATTAAGAATACAAACAAAACCAAATTTGAGAGGAACGATTAAAGATAGATCAGGAAACCTTTTAGCTTTAAGTATGCTTGTAAACAATATTTGCATAGATCCAAAACTATTTTTTTTAAAAAAAAAACCATTTTAAAAAAACAATGGAATACACTGTCTAATATATTAAATATGCCATTAAAAGAAATTCTATATAAAATTAAATATTTCAAAAATAATCGTTTTACATATTTAGCTAAAAAAGTAAGTCAAAACATTGGAAAACGTATAAAAAAACTAAATTTTCCAGGAATTTACGTCACGAAAGATTTTCAAAGATACTATCCATTTGGAACTTTAACTTCGCAATTAATTGGATTCACTAATATTGATGGAATCGGAATTGAAGGAGTAGAAAAAAGCTTTAATAACACACTTGCAGGAACTCCAGAAAAACGAAAAATTAGAACTGATAAATTTGGAAATGTTATCGAAAATATAACATTAATTAAAAAAAATGCTCCACACGATATCAATTTAAGTATCGATATAAGATTACAAGAAGTCATATGTCGTGAATTAAATTATGCCGTAGATCTTAATAAAGCTAAATCTGGAACAGCCATACTCATAAATATCAAAACTGGAGAAATCTTAGCTATAGCTAATAGCCCTACATATAATCCAAACAATTTAAAGAACGTATCTATGGAATTAATTCGAAATAAAGCTGTCACTGATGTTTTTGAACCTGGATCTACCGTTAAACCTATGATAATTATGAAAGCGTTACAAAAAAAAATTATCACTCCAAAATCTGTAATTAATACTACTCCATTTATAATAAACAAACATATAATACAAGATGTGTCATATCATAAAGAATTGTCAATAACTGATATTTTGAAAAAATCTAGTAATATAGGAGTATCTAAATTAGCACTATTAATGTCAGAATCTGAATTAACTGATATTTACTCTAAATTCGGTTTAGGAAAATCTACTAATTCAGGACTAATAGGAGAAACAAATGGTATCTACCCTAAAAAAAAGAACTGGACAAACTTAGACAAAGCAACGTTTTCTTTTGGATATGGTTTGATGGCTACCCCTCTTCAATTAGTGAATGTATATACAACAATTGGTAGATACGGATTGTATAAACCATTATCTATTATTAAAGTAGAAAGCGAAACTAAGGGAATACAAATATTTTCTAAATCTTTAGTAAAAATTGTTCTCAATATGCTTCAATCAGTTACTCAACCAGGAGGAGTAGGAGAAAAAGCAGCGATAAAAGGATACAAAATTGCTGTAAAAACAGGAACTGCGAAGAAAACAAATTCACAAGGAAAATACATTGATAGATATGTTGCATATACAATCGGAATAGCTCCCATTAGCAATCCCAAACTTTCTTTAATTATTATTATTAATGATCCAAGAGCAGGAAAGTATTATGGAGGTGCAATTTCAGCTCCTGTATTTCATTCAATTATGAGCTTTGCATTAAAAACGAAACATATTAAACCTGATAACTTACTAAAATAGTAAAATACTGGAATAAAATGGAAAATAACTTAAAATTTTTGTTAAAACCTTGGATAGAAATCAAAGATTCTTTAGAAATAACTGGAATTACATCAAATAGTAAAAATATTAAAAAAAAAACTTGTTTTTAGCATTAAAGGGAACTAAATACCACGGAAAAGAATTTATTCAAGAAGCTATTAAAAAAGGAGCTATTGCTATTCTATGTGAAACAAAAAAAAAAGAACTGCATGGATACATTAAACATATAAAACAAAGCATTCCTATAATATATTTTTTAGAACTATCAAAATATCTTTACGAAATATCAGAAAGATATTACCAAATTGTCAATATATCAAAACTAATTGGAGTAACTGGAACAAACGGAAAGAGTACTGTTACTCATATTATAGCTCAATGGAGTTATTTATTAAAAAAAAAAATAGGAATCATGGGAACTTTAGGAAACGGAGTTTATAATAATCTCCAACCGTCTCTAAATACTACTGAATCACTGATAAATATACAAAAATTTATAAAAGAAATGAATAAAAAAGATGTAAATACTGTCGCTATAGAAGTATCTTCACACGGAATACTACAAAATAGAATTTCAAAGTTACGTTTTCACATAGCGATACTTACAAATATCTCTTCAGATCATTTAGATTATCATAAAACCATAGAAAACTATATAAAAACAAAATGGAGTTTTTTTTCTACAAATACCATTAAAACATTTATAATAAATTATGACGATTACTTTGGACATATTTGGACTAAAAAACTTTCTAAAAAAAATACTATCGTTGTAAGCATAAACAAACATTTTAAATATTATTTATTTAAAAAATGGATATATGCTCACAAAATTATAAATAACATAGATGGCACTATAATTTTTTTTAAATCTAGTTGGGGGCAAGGAAAATTAAATAGTAAGTTAGTTGGGGACTTTAATGTTACTAACATGTTGTTAGCTTTAGCTGCATTATTAAAGTTAAAATATCCATTTTCATTATTAATAAAAAAATGTAAAAAAATAAAAACTATTTCTGGAAGAATGCAACACTTTAAAATTACTCAAAAACCATCTATAATTGTTGATTATGCACATAACGAAAATGCTCTCAAAAACGTATTAACTTTTGTACGAAAACAATACCACCATAACATATGGTGCATCTTTGGATGTGGAGGAGATAGAGATAAATCTAAACGATCTTTAATGGGGCATATTTCGGAAAAAATAGCCGACAAAATAATTTTAACCAACGATAACCCAAGGAATGAAGATCCTATGGAAATTATTAATGAAATTATGAAAGGATTTCAATCAAAAAAAAATATTTATATTATATTAGATCGAAAAAAAGCTATTCAATTTGCAATAAAAAATGCGAAAACTTCTGACTGCATTCTAGTATTAGGAAAAGGTCATGAAACTTACCAAATTATAAAAGAAAAAGTTTTATATTTTTCTGATTGTGAAACAATTAAAACATTATTAAAACAACAAATATGATTCCACTCTCCTTTAAAAAAATACGTTCTATTACAAATGGAATTTATTTTAACGCAAAAAATATAAAAAAACAAAATTTGATTTTTTCTATTATAAATATCGATTCAAGAAAAATTACTCCAGGATGCCTATTTATAGCCCTAGTAGGAAAACGTTACAACGCACATGATTTTATTCCAGAAGCGATCAAAAAAGGAGCTGCAGCCATTTTATTAGAAAAAAAAACTAATATAAACATTCCTCAAATTATCGTCAAAAATACCATTCTAGCGCTAGGAAAAATAGCACTATGGATTAGAAAAAAAAGTAATGCTAACGTAATCGCAATAACTGGATCTTCTGGAAAAACATCAGTTAAAGAAATAGCTACTTCCATATTTCAATGCTATGCAAAAACTCTGTCAACATTGAAAAACTTTAACAATAATATAGGGGTACCATTGACCTTATTAAATTTGAATAAATCACACAAACATTTGATTGTCGAAATTGGAGCCAATCATCCAAAAGAAATCTTATATTCTACAAATATAGTAAAACCTAATATTGTATTAATAAACAACATTCATCCCTCACATTTAAAAGGATTTAAAACTTTGTTCGGTGTATCTAAAGCAAAACAAGAAATTATTTTAAAATTGTCTCAAAACGGGACAATTATTTGTAATGCAGATAGTCATCATTGGAATAAATGGAAAAAAAATGCGGAAAACCGAAACATAATTTGGTTCTCAATAAAAAAAAACCCAATTATTCGCCAGCAATATTATTCTTAATAATAAAGGTTCTTCATTTAAATTACACTCCCCTTTCGGAAACGTTAACATTAATATTCCATTATTAGGATTTCATAATATTTCTAATACTCTCGCAGCAATTTCTATAGCAATAGCATCTAAAATTCCATTTAAGTTTATTCAACTCGGATTGTCTAAAATTTCTAAAATATCTGGACGACTAGAAATAATTAAAATAAATAAAAATATAACTATTATTAATGATACTTATAATGCTAACGTTGCATCCATGATTGCAGCAATTAAAGTTTTAGAAAATATGCCAGGTTATACAATTTTTGTTTCTGGAGATATGTCTGAACTAGGTAAGATGAGTATCTTATATCACAAAATAATCGGGAATGTTATTTATATGTCTAAAATAAATAATGTCATGAGTATTGGGAAATTAAGTCTAGAAATAAGTAAAAATAGCCAGAAAGGACAACATTTTTATTCTTTTAATATGCTAATAGAAAAAATAATAAAAAAAACATTAAAACACAAAAAAATAACAATTTTAATAAAAGGATCAAGGAGTGAAAAATTAGAAAAAGTAGTTAAAAAATTAATTCAGGAGTACCGAAATGATCTTACTAATTCTTAAATATTTTTTTTATGCATATTTTAAAACTCACTCGAACTTAATAAAACGTTCCATCTTTAGTCTATTAACAGCTCTTACTTCTTCTTTATTATTAGGACCCATTCTAATTAATTTCCTAAAAAAAAACAAAATTTATCAAGTTATTCGCGCTAACGGCCCAAAAATACATTATACAAAAAAAAACGTACCTACTATGGGGGGATTTCTAATATTATCTTCTATTATTATTTCTATCTTTTTATGGGCTGATTTGTCTAACATATATATATGGAATACACTTATAACGTTGATAGGATTTGGATTAATAGGGTTGATTGATGATTATAAAAAAAATTATTATCAAACATCAACAGGATTGTCATACAAATCGAAACTTATTCTTTTATCTATAATGTCTATTTTTTCTATTATTTTGATTCTTTCCACAACTAAAAATAATTTTTTTATTCAATTGATATTGCCAACTAAAAAATATATATTAATTAATATTAAAGTAATATATATTGCTTTACTATATTTTATATTGCTAGGATCTAGCAATGCGGTAAATTTAACAGATGGACTAGATGGACTAGCTATTGTTCCTATAATTTTTATAACTACAGGATTATACTTTTTATCAATTATTTCTGGAAATGTAAATTATTTACAAAATTTTAACATTATATACACACCTAACATTGATGAATTAGCAGTTTTTTGCTCTGCTATCATAGGATCTGGATTAGGATTTTTATGGTTTAATACCTATCCAGCAAAAATATTTATGGGGGATATTGGATCTTTATCTTTAGGAGGAACTATAGGAATAATAGCAATATTATTGCATCAAGAGATGATATTTTTCATTATGAGCGGAATATTCATTATTGAAACTCTATCAGTAATTATTCAAGTAAGTTATTTTAAAATTAAAAAGAAAAAAATATTTAAAATGACACCTATACATCATCATTATGAACTAGAAGGGTGTCCTGAACCAAGATTAATAGTGAGATTTTGGATAATTTCTTTAATATTTACAATATTAGGACTAGATTTCATACTTAAGGTCAATTAAAATGTATAATTATCATAAAAAAAAATATTAATATTAGGAATGGGATTAACAGGAATTTCTTGTTTAAAGTTCTTTATATTAAAAAACATATATCCAAAGATACTAGATTTTAATAAAGATCCTAAATATATTCAACATGTAAAAAACTTTAAAAATATAATATATCACGTTGGTTCAATAAATTATAAATGGATACAAGAATCCGAATTAATCATAGTTAGTCCTGGAATATCTCTATATCATCCAGCAATAATATTTGCAAAATTAAAAGGCATTGAAGTAATTGGAGATATTGAATTATTCGTAAGAGAAACCAATACTCCTATAATTGCCATTACTGGATCTAATGGTAAAAGCACAGTAGCAACAATGGTAAAAGATATATTAAAATTTTCTGGAATTAAAGTATACTTAGGCGGAAACATTGGACTACCCGTACTTAACATTCTTAATCACTCTGCAGAAATATATGTAATAGAATTATCTAGTTTTCAATTAGAAACCGTTATTAGCTTAAAAGCTAGAGTTGCAACCGTTCTTAATATTAGCCCAGATCACATGAATAGATATCCATACGGTATAACTGAGTATATCAAACAAAAATTAAAAATTTATAATAATGCTATGTTTTCTGTTTTAAATTTAGATGATAATTTATCTTTTAACCCTAAAATTAAAGCATATCCACATATTACATTCGGAACTCTTAAGGGTGACTACCACTTAAAAGAAAAGTCTGGAAATTATTGGTTGTTTTATAAATCTAAAAAGCTATTAAATACTAAACATTTAAAAATATCAGGTAAACAAAATTACGTTAATGCATTATCTGCACTATCAATTGTTCATAAGTTTAAAATAAACATTGAAATTAGCTTAAAAGCTTTGAAAAATTTTTCAGGACTACCTCATAGATTTCAAATAATATGTAAAAGAAATGATGTAACATGGATAAACGATTCTAAATCCACTAATATTGGAAGTACAAAATCAGCTATAGAAAACATTTTACCATACGCAAAAAAAAAGATTAGACTGATCTTAGGAGGAGATGGAAAATCAGCTAATTTTTCTTTATTAATACCTTATCTTAAGAATAAAAAAATAAAAATTTACTGTTATGGTATGAGCAAAAACATATTGTTTCAGTTATGTCCCGAAAAATCAATACGTTTAAAAACATTAAATAATACTGTATATTTTATAGCAAAAATAGTAAAACCTGGAGATATAGTGTTATTGTCTCCCGCTTGTAGTAGTTTAGATCAATTTTCTAATTTTAAAGAACGTGGAAATACTTTTATAAAATTAATAAAAGAGCTACATTAATGAAATTAAAAAGTTCATTTTCAAAAATAAATATTCTTAAAAAAAACGCGAAATTCAAAAAACAAACTGTATACGATTCCAAATTAGTATGGTGTACTATTTGCTTATTACTAACTGGACTAGTTATGGTAACTTCCTCTTCAATTTCTATAGCTAATCGTATACATGGAGATTTATTATTTTTTGCTAAGAAAGAAATTCTATACCTAATAATAGTTTTATTTTTAACAAATATATTTCTTCAAATACCTATACGTTTTTGGAAAGTACACAGCATAAAACTTTTTCTAATTTCTATTATTTCTTTATTACTGGTTCTAATAGTAAGCACCCCTATTAATGGTTCTCTCAGATGGATTGGATCAAGTTCAATTCATATACAACCTTCGGAAGTGTCTAAAATAGCTATATTATGTTATTTTTCTGACTATGTATCTCGAAAACATCACGAAATTATTAATAGTTTTTGGGGATTCTTGAAACCCATAGGAATTATCTCTATTATATCTATATTGTTACTAATAGAACCCGATTTAGGGACAGTTATTATATATTTTATTACTATATTATCTTTACTATTTATTATTGGAGCACAAATTTGGAAATTCATTCCTATATTTGTATTAGGAATAGTAATTATTATTGTATTAACTGCCTCTATACCCTATCAAAATAAACGAATATTATCTTTTTGGAATCCTTGGAAAGATCCATTTGGATCAGGTTATCAATTAACACAATCATTAATGGCTCTAGGAAGAGGTAATATATTTGGAGTAGGGTTAGGAAAATCTATTCAAAAATTAGAGTATTTACCAGAAGCACATACTGATTTTATCTTTTCCATAATTGGAGAAGAACTAGGATATTTTGGATCTTGTATCATATTATTTATGATATTATTTCTTGCTTTTCGTGCAATAAAAATTGGAAAAAAAGCATTAAAAAATAATAATTTTTTTTCCGGATATTTTGCTTTTTCTATTGGAATCTGGTTTATTTCTCAAACTTTGATTAACATTAGTACTACTATTGGAATATTACCTACTAAAGGCTTAACCCTTCCTCTTATTAGTTATGGTGGATCTAGCTTAGTAACTATATCAATTGCAATTTCTATACTCTTACGTATTGATTTTGAAACACGAATGAGCAAAAAAATTTATCAAGGCTCTCAATGAAAAAAAAAACAATTATTATTATAGCAGGTGGCACTTGTGGACATATTTTCCCTGGATTAATCATTGCTAAAAAATTAATACAAAAAAATTGGAATGTATTTTGGTTAGGAACAAGAAATAGACTTGAATCCATAATAATACCAAAAAATAAAATTCCAATTCAATTTATTGATATAGATTCAATAAAAAAAAAATTTTTTAGTTTAATTAAATTTTCTTTTCAAGTCCTTCGAGCTTGTTACCAATCTAGATGTATCATAAAATGCATCAAACCTAATATAATATTAGGAATGGGAGGATACATTTCCATTCCAGGAGGAATAATATCAACTTTATATAGAATACCATTTTTGATTCATGAACAAAACAGAGTAGCAGGTTTATCTAATAAGTTTTTATCAAAGCTATCTACTAAAACTATGCAAGCATTTCCAGGAACAATATCAAATGCACAAACAGTTGGAAATCCATTAAGAAAAGAAATAATCAATTTTTCTCATTCTAAAAATCGTTTCAAGAATAGAACAGGACCACTTAGAATACTAGTCTTAGGTGGAAGTCAAGGAGCTCAAATTTTTAATTCTACACTTCCTGAAATTGCTTTTTCTTTAAAAAATAAAATTATAATTTGGCACCAAGTAGGAAAAAACAATAAAGTTGAAACATTAAGAAATTATAAAAAATTTAAAATTTTTCCATATAAATTAAATTCTTTTATAAAAAATATAGAAAAAGCATATTCTTGGGCAGATATGGTTATTTGTCGTTCTGGTGCTATTACTGTAAGTGAAATCGAATATATTGGTTTACCTGCTATATTTATTCCCTATCCTCACAAAGATAAACATCAATATTGGAATGCTTATCCGTTAAAATTAAAAGGAGGAGCAATAATAATAGAACAAAATTCTTTTAAGAGTCATAAAATTGTTAAAATCTTAAACAATATAAATCGAAAAATAATTAATAAAATGTCAAAAAAAATACATTCAAAATTAACAATCAATTCTGTTAAAAAAATTGTTAAGATAATTAACAATATAGCTTCAATTTCCAATAATATTGACTAATTAAATTAAAAATAAAGTAATACATAAATATATATATGAATGATATTATAAAAAATAATAAAACATATCAATTTAATTTACTCACTTCTAAAACGCATTACATTACAAATATTCACTTTGTTGGAATTGGTGGGATAGGAATGAGTGGAATAGCTGAAATTTTACTAAAGCAGGGTTATAACATAAGCGGTTCCGATTTAGTACCTACTCATATTACACAAAAACTAATTAGTTTAGGAGCAAAAATATTTTTTAATCATTCTAAAAAAAATGTTAAAAATGTACATATTGTAGTAACATCTAGTGCAATATCACTTTCTAATCCTGAAATTATAAAAGCAAAATCTTTAAATATTCCTATAATGTCAAGAGGAAAAATGCTGTCAGAAATAATAAGATATAAATATGGAATAGCAGTATCTGGAACACATGGAAAAACTACTACTTCTTCAATTATATTTAGCATATTTCATAATAGTTTTCTAGATCCAACATTAATTACTGGAGGATATCTTAAAGAACTTAACAACAGCATAAAATTAGGAAAAAGTCCTTACTACATAGTAGAAGCAGATGAAAGTGATGCTTCACTACTATATTTAAAACCAATAATTGCTGTAATAACTAATATAAATGATGATCACCTAGAAAACTATAACGGAAACTTTAATAATTTAAAACTCACTTTCATTAAATTTATTCAAAATCTTCCAAATTACGGAACAGCAGTAATATGCATCGATAATAAAAATATTAGAAACATTATGTCATTAATAAAATGCAATGTCATTACTTACGGATTTAGCGAAGATTCAGATATAAAAATAAATAAATATAAACAAAACAAATTTTCTAGTCACTTTAAAATAGTAAAAAATAATAAGCAAATATTAAAAATAATTTTAAACATCCCCGGAAAACATAATGCCCTTAACGCAGCAGCAGCAATAGCTGTTGCTATTCAAACAAAAATTAGTAATACTAATATTTTTACGTCATTAAAAAATTTTAAAGGAGTTGAACGTAGATTTGAACTATTAGGAAATGTTTCAATAAATTATCCGAAAAACAAAAAAAACAAAATAATTATTATTCAAGATTATGGACACCATCCTAATGAAATTTTAGAAAGTATCAACACCGCTAGATCAGGATGGCCCAAAAAAAAGTTAATAATGATTTTTCAACCACATAAATATACAAGAACACATTATTTATTTGAAGATTTTATAAAAATTTTAAAGAAAGTAGATGAATTATTTTTATTAAATCTTTATTCTGCTAACGAAAATGTGATTTTAGGATCAGATAGTTTCGCTTTATACAAAGAATTATATAAACACAAAAAAGAGTCCGTTAATTTAATATTAGAACATAAAAAAATGTTTAAAATGTTAAAAAGTAAACTATCAGGAAACGATTTACTCTTGATACAAGGAGCAGGAAATATTAATATTATAGTAAAAAAACATATCATAAAAAATTTTAATATATAGAAAACTATCATGAAAGAAAAAATAGCAGTGTTATTTGGAGGAACGTCTCAAGAACGAAAGATTTCCTTATTATCTGGAAGAAACATATTAAAAAGCTTATTAAAATCTAAAATAAATGCATATCCTATAGATACAAAACATTATCCAATAACTCAATTATCCAATCAAGAATTTAAAAAAGCATTTCTTGCTCTTCACGGAAATGAAGGGGAAAATGGAACTATACAAGGAATTTTACAATATCTAAAAATTCCTTACACCGGAAGTAAAATCTTATCATCAGCTATTTCAATAGATAAAATGAAAACAAAACTATTATGGAAAAGTATTAATTTACCTATTGTACCTTATTATTTTATCAACATAAAAAAATTTCAAAAAATATCTAAAAACTGCCTTAAACATGATGTCTTAAAATTAAATTTACCTATCATTGTAAAACCTAACACGGGAGGATCTAGTATTGGAGTTTCATTAGTCAATTCATACGATTATTTATATGATGCATGTATAAAAGCATTTAAGTATGATAATGATATTTTAATTGAAAAATTTATATACGGTCAAGAATATTCCGTAGGGATTCTAAACAATAAAATTCTACCATCTATTCGCATACACTCAAAGAATACTTTTTATGATTATGAATCTAAATATAAGTCTCAAGAAACACAATATTTTTGCCCTAGCGGATTAGAAAAACAAAAAGAAATAAAACTTAGTAACATAATTAAAAAAGCATGGAAAATACTCGGATGCGTAGGATGGGGAAGAATTGATCTAATAATAGATCATAATAAAAAATTTTGGTTGCTAGAAATTAACACTTGCCCTGGTATGACTAAACATAGCTTAATGCCTATAGCTTCCAAAGAAGCTGGAATTTCCTTTAATGAATTAGTTTTGAAAATTTTAGAGTCAACTAATTAATAAATTTAAATAAAAAACTAAAAACATGAAATCTAAATTATTATGTAATAAATAACGTCAAAAATATTAAAATGTGTTTCAATACTATGTTTAGTTATTTTTATAATTTTTAGTAATTTTATACTAATAAGATCTTCTGAAATACTTTCTAAAAAATACCTCGTTTAATTATTCACGGTAAGTCCGGATATTTAAATGGAAAAAATTAAAAATTTTATTTTATCTCTAAAAAATTATATAAAACTAACATGAAATACAATGTTTTTCAAAAAATACACTAAAAAAACTTCCTTTCGTGAGAAATGTTACAATACACATGTTAAATACAAATAAATTATTAACTTATATAGAAAATTCTACTCCTATTGTATATTAAAATAATGATTATATATTAGATAACACAAGAATTTTAACCAAAGTCAAATAAATATTAAAAATATTTTACACTTATACAGATTCGATAATAATAAAAAAATCTTTCTAAAGAATTCCAATACAATAATGAAAATATTAAAAATAAATAATCTTCAATTAAAACCTATTTTCATAACACCTTAAAATTTTCGGAAATTATATACTAATAAGAATATTGAAATAATTTTAGATAAATTAAGTGTAATTAACATTATGAGATTGAAAAGATCAATGAACGTTTAAAGTTTTTAAAAAAGACAATAAAAACGTTAAAATAGAAAATTAAATACAATTGAAATAAGATACAAGTCAAACGTAGCAATAAACGGATACAATAAATTATAGGTCGATTAGTAATCATGATAAAAGAAAAAAATAGAAAATTAATAGTCGGATTAGAAATTGGAACTACAAAAATTATTACTCTAATAGGAGAAATCGTAACAGATGGTATTATCAATGTTGTAGGAATAGGTATTTGCCCTTCTCTTGGAATAATAAAAGGAATTATAAATGATTTTAAATCAGTTGTAAAATGCATTAAAAAATCCATTCATCAAGCAGAAAACATGGCAGATTATCACGTTTCTTCTGTATATTTAGCAATATCTAATAAGTATATTAGCTGTCAAAATGAAGTAGGAATTGTACCTATATCTAAACATGAAGTCACTATACAGGATGTCAAAAACGTAATACATACAGCAAAATGTGTTCGAATTCGAAATAAACATCATATCTTACATATTATTCCACAAGAATATTCTATTGATCACCATGTAGGAATACACAATCCAATTGGGTTATCAGGAAAAAGAATAAAAACACGAGTTCATCTAATTACATGTCTTACTGAAGTAAAAAAAAATATTCTTAAAGCAGTAGAAACTTGTGGAATAAAAGTTAATCGTGTGATTTTTTCAGGACTAGCTTCAAGTCAGGCAGTATTAACAAAAGACGAACAAAAATTAGGTGTGTGTATGGCAGATATTGGTGGAGGAACAATAGACATTTCTATGTATGTAAATGGAACTTTACAGTATAGTTGTGTAATTCCTTATGCTGGAAACTCTGTAACAAATGACATTGCTTATGCACTCAATATTCCTTTTAAAAAAGCTGAAATAATAAAAATTCAATATGGATTAGCTGAAATTCCTTCTTCACAAAATATACACAAAAAAATTGAAATAGCTCAAATCGATAACAAATCCGTTAAAACATTTGAACAATGTTCACTAATAAAAATTATTGAACTGAGGTATACCGAACTATTAAATTTAATAAATAAAGAAATTTTAAATATACAAGATAAGCTACAAGAATCAAAAAATTACTACAAGCTCGGAGCAGGAATAGTTTTCACGGGTGGAGCTTCAAAAATTAAATTATTAACACAAAATGCTAAAAAAATTTTTAATATGCCTATAAGAATAGGAAGACCTGAAAAAAATGGAAACGTAGTAAACAATATTGAAAAATCTAACTATTCTACTGCAGTAGGATTACTTTACTATGGTAAACAACATTATCAAAATTATAAAAAAAATAAAATGTCTAAAAATATTTTTAAAAAATGGTTTAATTCTTTTAACAATTGGATAAAAAAAGCACTATAATAACAAAAACAAAAACCGGATGTCAACTTATGTTTGAACCTGTAGAAAAAAATAACAACGCAATTATTA
The DNA here is from genome assembly GCA_039829955.1 of Buchnera aphidicola (Nurudea shiraii). NCBI lineage: Bacteria > Pseudomonadati > Pseudomonadota > Gammaproteobacteria > Enterobacterales > Erwiniaceae > Buchnera > Buchnera aphidicola. Next base: position 223,294 of record CP140035.1, on the reverse strand, counting down.
AAGTAATAGGTATAGGAGGCGGTGGAGGAAACGCAGTAGAATATATGATACAAGAAAAAATTGAAGGTGTAGAATTTTTTGCTATTAATACTGATATACAAGCACTACAAAAGATAAAAGTTAAAAAAACTATACAAATAGGAAACCATATAACAAAAGGACTAGGAGCTGGAGCTAACCCTAAAATAGGTCAACATGCAGCTGAAGAGGATAAAGAAAAATTACAATCTACGTTAGAAGATGCAGATATGATTTTTATAGCAGCAGGTATGGGAGGAGGAACAGGTACAGGTGCTGCCCCCGTAATTGCAGAAATTACAAAAAAACTAGGTATCCTAACAGTAGCTGTAGTCACCAAACCTTTTAATTTCGAAGGAAAAAAAAGAATGATTCATGCTAATCAAGGTATAATAGAACTATCTAAATATGTTGATTCACTCATAACCATTCCTAATGAAAAATTATTAAAAATATTTAACAAAAATATTTCTTTGTTAGATGCATTTAGTTCAGTTAACAATATCTTAAAAGGAGCTGTTCAAGGAATAGCAGAACTCATAACTAAACCTGGACTAATTAATGTAGATTTCGCAGACATACGAACGATTATGTCCGAAATGGGATTAGCTATGATAGGAACAGGAGTTTCTTCAGGAGAAAATCGAGCTAAAGAGGCTATAGAAACTGCTATCTCAAGCCCTCTTCTAGAAGACATTGATTTATCTGGTGCTCAAGGGGTATTAGTAAATATCACTTCAGGACTAAATATGAAACTAGATGAATTTGAAACAATAGGAAACATTATAAGATCATTTTCTTCAGATAATGCAATTGTAGTAATCGGAACATCACTAGATACAGAAATGAATGATGCGCTCCGAGTAACAGTAATAGCAACAGGGATTAGAATCGAAAAAATATCGACATATAAACAATATTCTAAACACGTATACTCTAATAAATCTTTATTTAATATTGAGTTCGAAAAACAGGACACGTTTTTTGATGTACCAAAACACAAAATTAACACTAAAACAAAAAAGCATATCAACGATATGTTATCAAATAATAACGATATTAATTATCTAGATATTCCAACTTTTTTAAGAAAAAAATCTAAATAATATTTTATAATTTGATAACAAAAAATAAAACATGTGAACACTAAATTAAATTTATTACTTAACGAATATAAATTAAAAATCAAGAAATATTTTAAATTGAGCAACGTAATATGAAAAAATTTTCTACATTTCCATTATCTTTTTCCAATGAAGCTATCAAAAAAATTAACTATATGACTAAGAAATCTAAAATATTTAATCTGAAACTAAGAATTTATATTACTGGAGGAGGTTGCGGTGGATTTCAATACAATTTTAAATTTGATAGAAATCAATATAATGATGATACAGTTATTACTAAATTAGGAGCATCTGTTATAATAGATCCTATTAGCTTACAGTATCTAATGGGTGGTGAAATAGATTATCAAGAAAATTTAAACGGTTCTAAATTTATTGTATACAACCCAAAAGCAAAAACTACTTGCAGTTGCGGAATTTCATTTAGTGTGTAATAAAAATTAATACTAACTAAAAACACCTTATATATTATGAAAAAAAATACAATAAAAATTACTATCGGAATTATTGGGGCTTTAAAAAAAGAACTTATGTTCTTATATAAACATATTCATTTTTATAAAAAAATAGTAATCTACAATAAAGAATTTCATATAGGAAAAATTAATGAGATTAAAGTTATATTAATTCAATCAGGAGTAGGAAAAGTTTTAGCTAGTACAACATGTACTATATTACTACAAATTTATAAAATAGATTTTATAGTTAATATTGGAACAGCTGGAAGTTTAAGTACACAACTAAAACCTGGTGCTATAATACTTCCTAATAGTACGTGCTATCACGATATTAATTTAACTGCTTTTGGATATGATTTAGGACAAATCAAAGGTTTTCCTAAAAAATTTTTAGTAAATAACTATTTAACAAAATTTATAGAAATATGTTTATTAAAATTAAGAATTTGCTATTACAAAGGACTTATAATAAGCGGAGATTCATTTGTTGATAAACAATCATACAAGAAGCGACTAAAAAAATGCTTTCCAAAAGCAATCGCAGTAGACATGGAATCAACAGCAATTGCTCAAGTATGTTATCAATTCAATAAACCTTTTCTAACTATTAAAGTTATATCGGATTTCTCAAATAATAATTCCGTATTAGACTTCAAAAAATTTATTTGCTTAGAAAATAAAACATTTTTAAAAATTATCCAATATTTGTTAAAATATTTATATATAAAGTAAGTAACAATTTTTATGATTTCTAATCATTAAGAAATTAAAATAATTTTTATATTTAAATATTAACAAAATTAATATGTATTTTATGCACGGTTCAAATGTTACTACACTTTAAAACAAACTGTAAAACACATGGATATTCAGAACTTTAAATATTAAATAAATTAAACAGTTCACCAATCTATCTAAAATTTTTATTTTTTTAAAATACATCATGGTATCTAAAAAAAATTATTTAATTTTCAAATATTGTTCTTTTTTAAATTAAGTATGTCAGTAATAGTTCCTTGAAAAACATGCGCTGATAAATTTATAGATTCATACAAAGTAGGATGAGCATGAATAGTCAATGCAATATCTTCTACGTCACATCCCATTTCAATCGCTAACCCAATTTCTCCTAAAAGTTCACCGGCACTATTTCCAACTACAGAGCCACCTATAACTTTTTTAGATTTAGGATCAAAAATTAACTTAGTCATTCCACAAGAAAAATTCGAAGAAATTGCTTTTCCTAAACAATTCCAAGGAAAAACTGCACTTTCGTATTTTATATTATTTCGAATTGCTTCTTTTTCTGTTATTCCTACCCAAGCTATTTCTGGATCTGTATATAAAATACTTGGAATTGCATAAGGACTAAAAAAATGATTCTTTCCAGAAATTACTTCAGCTGCTATATGTCCTTGATAAATTCCTTTATGTGCTAACATTGGCTGCCCTGTAACATCTCCAATAGCATATATATTAGACACATTAGTACGTAACTGTTCATTGACTTCAAGAAATCCATTACTATTAATGTTTAATCCTATATTATCAATATTTAATGAACTCAAATTTGATTCTCTTCCTACTGATACTAAAACAGCATCATACAACTTAGCATTTTGAATATTATCATTTTGATTTCTTGAAACTAAAAACCCTTTTTTATCAGATATAATTTTTTCAATTTTAGAATTTAAAAAAATGTTAAAATCTTTTTTTACTGCATCGTAAAACATTTTTACTACATCTCGATCTAAATAAGATAATAATTCATGTGAATTATCTATAACATCTACTTTAGATCCTAACGTACTATAAACAGTGGCCATTTCTAGTCCAATTATTCCTGATCCAATAATCAATAAGTTTTTAGGTATACTAGGAAGCGACAATGCAGTAGTAGAATTCCATATTCTGGAATCATCAAAAGAAACATAATTTAACTTTCTAGTATTCGAACCTACTGCCAAAATTATGTTTTCAAAAGAAATAATCATACGTTTATTTTCTTTTTCTACCAAAATACTATTCTTATTTAAAAACTTCGCGTGTCCAGAAATAACTTTTACATCCCTCTTATTTGCCATGCTTCTAATGCTAGAACTAAGCCTATTAACAATCTTATCTTTCCATTGACGTATTTTGTTTATATCAATAATAGGTTGTGAGAATGTCACACCTAAATTAAACAAATTTTGAGATTCTTTTATAACTTTAGAAATATGCAATAAAAATTTAGAAGGAATGCAACCAACATTCAAACAAACTCCTCCTAAACTATTGTATTTTTCCACTAAAATCGTATTCAATCCTAAATCTGAACACCGAAAGGCAGCAGAATATCCTGCAGGACCAGATCCAATCACCACTACCTGAGTATACATTTGTTCACATGACATATTTATATACCTATTTAATAAAATTATCTTAATATTCAATTTTAACAAAATATTTTACAAAATATCATTAGTAAACTACAGAACATTACATATCAACCTAAAAATAATTTAACACATCAACAACCTAATATCTGATAACATTTCACTAATACAATTAGTAAATCGAGCAGCTTCTGCTCCATCAATAGCTCGATGATCGTAAGACAATGAAAAAGGTAACATTAAACGTGGTATAAATTCTTTTTCATTCCAACTCGGCTTAATTACAGACTTAGATACACCAAGAATTGCTACTTCTGGATAATTGATAATAGGAGTAAAACCAACTCCACCGATACCTCCTAAATTAGAAATTGTAAAATTCCCATGAGTCGTATCTGAAACATTTAACATCTTTGATTTAGCTTTTTTAGAAAAACAATTTAATTCAAATGCTAATTCAGATATATCTTTTTTGTCAGCATTACGTATAACAGGAATTAATAATCCATCTTTTGTATCTACTGCAATTCCTATGTTAATATTTTTGCTTAAAATTAACTTTCTCTTAGTATTAGGACATAGTGTACTATTAAATTTTGGAAAAATTTTTAATGCTTTAGCTACTATCTTAATTACAAAAACTAAAATAGTTAATTTTAAATTTGTACCTTTCGAATGCAACTTAAGATTATAATTTTTTCGAAATTTTTCTAAATTCGTAATATCAGATTCATCGAATTGTGTTACATGTGGAATAATAGACCAACTTTTAAATACATGCTTACTGGAAACTACTTGAATATTTGTCAAATTCAACTCTAAAGGAATCTTTTTAAAATTAGATTTACTAAAAACATGATCTTTTTCTTTTTTTAATCGGTATTTTACATGTAACATAACATCTTCTCTTGTAATCCTACCTTTTCTTCCACTACCTATAATATTCTTTAAATTAACATTTAATTGTCTAGCTAATTTTCGAATAATAGGAGTTGCATGAACTAATACTTCTTGTTCATCAATACTATTTTTTAAATTTGTATAGACTTCAGAATGTCCTTTATCGTTGGATGTTAAGTTATTCAAACAAGTACTTTTACTATCATCACATAGTATATAATTTTCATTAAGAGATGAAAGAACTAAAATTAACGAACCAGTTTGTACTTTTTGTCCTATTTCTACAAAAATAGACTGAACTCTTCCAGAGTGAGTAGATGGAATCTCCATTGATACCTTTTGCCCTTCAACAGTAATTAAAGAATCATCTTTTTTTACTTCTTCACCTACTTTTACAAATATTTCAATAACTTCAACTACATCTGTACCAATATCAGGAATCTTAATTTCAATATCCATTTTATTTTTATACTAACCTCGGATTTACTTTTCTTACATCTATATCAAACTGATGAATAGCATTTTCAATAATTTTTTTATCAAAATTACCAAATTTAGACAATTCTACTAAAGCAGCAATAACTATATAAAATTCATTAATTTCGAAATAACTTCGTAAATTTTTTCGACTATCAGAACGTCCAAATCCATCTGTTCCTAAAACACGAAAACTTGTTCCAGGAAGATAAGCTCTAATTTGTTCAGCAAAAATTTTCATATAGTCTGTCACAGCAATAGCTGGAAATTCATTCATTACTTTCGAAACATAAGGAACTTTTCTTTTTTTAGCTGTAGGATGCAATAAATTCCATCTTTCACAATCTTGTCCATTTCTAGCTAACTCGGTAAAAGATGTAACACTATAAATATCTGAACTAATATCATATTCTCGAAATAAAATCAAAGAAGCTTTAAGAACACATTCTAGAATAGAACCGGATCCTAATAACTGAACTTTAATTTTTGTTTCTCCAATACTTTTTAGCTTGTAAATACCTTTGCAAATACCTTCTTCTGATCCTATAGGAATAGCTGGCATCTTATAGTTTTCATTAAATGTAGTTATATAATAATATATATTTTCTTGAAAATCTCCATACATCCTATTTAAACCATTATGAATAATTACTGCTAGTTCATAAGCATATGCAGGATTATATGATATACAATTAGGAACAGTTAACGCTTGAACATGACTATGACCATCTCCATGTTGTAATCCTTCTCCATTTAATGTTGTTCTCCCTGCCGTACCTCCTATTAAAAATCCTCTAGCTTGTTGATCACCTGCCGCCCAACACATATCTCCTATTCTTTGAAATCCAAACATAGAATAATAAATATAAAAAGGAATCATAGGAAAATTATTAGTACTATAAGAAGTAGCTGCTGCCAACCAAGAAGCAAAAGCACCCATTTCACTTATTCCTTCTTGTAAAATTTGACCTTTTTGATCTTCCTTATAATATAAAAATTGATCTTGATCTTGAGGAACATATTTTTGTCCATTAGAATTATAAATTCCTATTTTTTGAAATAATCCTTCCATTCCAAATGTGCGTGCTTCATCTGCAATAATTGGAACTATCCTATCTTTGATATTAATGTTCTTTAAAATGATATTTAATATACGTACAAAAGCTACAGTAGTAGAAATTTCTTTTTTTTGCTCAATAAAAAGTGAATTAAAATCGTTCAAATGAGGAAGTTTTAGCTTTTCAGCAAAAAAAGGCGAACGTGATGGAAGATATCCTCCTAATTTTTTTCTTCTATTATGAAGATATTCATATTCTTCACTATTAACATCAAAAGAAATATAGGGAAAAGAACTAAGATCTTCATCTTTTATTAAAATACGTAGATTATCTCGAATATATTTTATATCTTCAATATTAATCTTTTTAATCTGATGAGCAATATTTTTTCCTTCCGCTATGTTACCTAGTCCATATCCTTTTATAGTATGTATTAATATTATTACTGGTTTGTTTATAACATCGTGTGCTTTCTTAAAAGCAGAATAAACTTTTTTAAAATCATGTCCTCCTCGATTTAAATTCCATATTTCTTCATCTGTCATATCTTGAACTAAACTTTTAGTTTCTTTATATTTTTCAAAAAAATGTTTTCTCACATAAGTTCCATTTTTAGATTTAAACGTTTGGTAATCACCATCTAAAGTTTCGTTCATTAATTGTATTAACTTTCCAGTTACATCTTTTTTTAATAATTTATCCCATTCACTACCCCATATTACCTTAATAACTTCCCAACCAGCTCCTTTAAATATACCTTCTAATTCATTAATAATTTTCCCATTTCCTATAACAGGGCCATCTAATCTTTGTAAATTACAATTTACTACAAAAATCAAATTATCTAACTTTTCACGAAAAGCAATGGAAATAGCTCCTTTAGATTCTGGTTCATCCATTTCTCCATCTCCTAAAAAGGCATATACTTTTTGATTAAATGTATGTTTTAAATTTCTATTTTCTAAGTATTTCAAAAATTTTGCTTGATAAATAGCACACAATGGACCTAACCCCATAGATACTGTAGGAAATTGCCAAAAATTTGGCATACATTTTGGATGCGGATAAGAAGGAAGGCCATTACCATTTACTTCTTGTCTAAAATTATCTAACTGTTTTTTGTTTAACCTTCCTTCAACAAATGCTCTAGCATAAATTCCTGGAGAAATGTGACCTTGAAAATAAACTAAATCACCACTTGACTTCTTATTACAAGCTTGAAAAAAATGATTAAAACATACCTCATAAATTATTGCAGCTGATTGGAAAGAGGATAAATGACCTCCTAAATCCAACTTTTTTTTAGAAGCTCTCAATACAATCATTATTGCGTTCCATCTTATTACAGAACATATTTTCTTTTCTAAAAATAAATTTCCTGGATATACAGACTCTTCAGAAACAGATATAGTATTTACATAATCACTAATGATATTATTCTCTATAAATTTTATGTTTTCTTTACCTAATTTTTTTATAATAGAATATACAATAAATTTAGCCCTCTCAATACCTTCTTCACGAATGACTGAATTAATTCCTTGTATCCAATCATCCGTTTCCACAGGATCAATATCATTTAAAAACAACTCTGTCATATACACATTTCCTTATAAATTATGTAAACAAATTATTACTAACCTACTTTACAAAACATCAATATAAATTTTAAAAATCTTAAAATAAAACATATAATTTTAATGATTTAAGTCTAATTGTTAAATTATAAAATACAAAACCATACACGAAGATAACTTTGTACTAATTTGAATTTAAATTATTTATTTTAATAAAACTTAACTATTTAATTAAGCAAAATATTAATTTATAATATTTTAAAACAAAACATTACAAGTTTAATATGCTAATGTTAAAAATTAAATATATGAAATATAATTTTAAATGTTTAAATTTTAACTATTTTATTTTAATTAACATACCACTTGTAATATTTAATCCTATATTTCTTGTCCATTAAATATTTTATTTTCTTGCTCAGAAACTTTTATAAATGTTGTGCGCTTAGTTAATTCTTTTAACGTTGATGCTCCTACGTAAGTACATGTAGAACGTAACCCTCCTAAAATATCACATATAGTGGTATTAACTGATCCTCGAAATAGTAATTTTATTACTTTCCCCTCTAAAGCTTTATATTCAGCTACACCACCAGTATAACGATCCATTGCAGATTTAGAACTCATTCCATAAAAAATCATATATTTTTTTTTATTTTCTTCAAAAATCGACCCTTCGCATTCACTATGTCCAGCTAACATACCACCTAACATGACAAAATCAGATCCAGCTCCAAACGCTTTTGCTATGTCTCCTGAAACAACACAACCTCCATCACTTATAATTTTTCCACCTAATCCATGAGCAGCATCCGAACATTCAATGACAGCAGACAATTGTGGATATCCTATAGCAGTTTTAATACGTGTCGTACATACAGATCCAGGACCAATACCTACTTTTACTATGTCAGCTCCAGACAGAATTAATTCTTCAACCATTTCTCCAGTTACTACATTACCTGCACAAATAATCTTTTCCGGGAAATGATCTCGGACTTTTCTCAAAAAAGAAACAAATTGTTCTGTGTAACCATTAGCTACGTCAATACAAATAAATTTTAATTTAGAAGATAAAGAACAAATAGTTTTCAACTTTATAAAATCTTCTTTTGAAGTTCCAGTAGACACAATAACGTATTTTAATACAGTGTCAGAAACACTGTAAATAAAATCTTTCCAACATTTATATGAATAATACTTGTGGACTGCTGTTAATATATGAAAAGATGATAAAGTCTTAACCATACAAAAAGTTCCTATTGTATCCATATTAGAAGCAATTAAAGGAATACCAATCCAATTTTGATTGGAATTCTTAAAATCAAAACTTCGATTGAGATCTACTTGTAATCGACTTTTCAATATAGAACGCTTCGGTCGGATAAGAACGTCTTTAAACCCTAATTTTATATCTTCTTCAATACGCATAAATTAATAATCTCTATATATATAATTAAATTATATTTACTATTACTATAGAAATAGTTTACAATTAATTATATTAATTCATAATTAAAATATTTAAAAATTTTTATAAATTAACTATAACTTAAAATTTAAACTCTATGACCTATACTGTCGCTCTCATTGGAGGAATTGGTAGCGGAAAAACCACTGTTTCTAATCTATTTAAAAAGATTGGCGTTAAAATTATTGATACTGATGTAATTGCAAAAGAAATTTTAACTCATAATCAAACTATAGTCAGTAATATCGTAAAAAGATATGGATCTCAATGCTTAAATATAGATAAATCGATAAATAGAAAATACTTAAGAAACTATATGTTCCTTTATAAAAAGGAAAAATTATGGTTAGAACAACTATTACATCCAGAAATCATAAAAAACATGGAAAAAAAAATTAAAGAACCAAAAAAATGTTTATGGATCCTTTTAGTCATTCCCTTACTAATAGAAATGCAACTCTACCAATATTCTAATAGAATATTATTAGTTGATACACCTATACAACAACAATTCCTTAGAACTATAAAAAGAGATAAAATCAGTAAAATACAAGCTAAATTAATTATTACTTCCCAAACCACTAGATTAAAAAGATTATCAATAGCAAATGACATAATAAATAATGATAGTACTATTAATTCTTTAAAATTCTGCGTTGAAAAACTAAATAATTATTACTCTGAAATGTCAACTAAAAACATATCAAAACATAAAATAGTTACTACACAACATAAAGGAATTTTTTTAAATAGATAAAACAATACATTTTAGAAATTTTATAAAAATGTTATAGTTGTATTATTCTTCTAAATGTTTATTTTTTTATTCTTCATAACGTTTTAGAAAATATTTTTAAAAACTTATCTTATCTCGATTCGTTATGTCAATTTTAAACAACGCAGAAATTACCTCATATTTTAATATTTTTAACATTTTAGAAAACATAAAAAATGATTCTTTTTTATATTCTTGTTTTGGATCTTTTTGTGCATAACCTCTTAAATGAATACCTTGACGAATATATTCCATATCTGATAAATGTTCTTTCCAAAGCATATCCAATATTTCAATCATAACTGACTTTTCATACTCTTGTATGTTATCCAATCCAATAACCCGTCTTTTTTCTTCATAACTTATACTGGCATGTTTTAAAATTTTCTGAGTTAATTCTTCTTCATACAATGTTTCATCGTCATGCAACCATGTCGAGATAGGACAAAACAAATTAAAATCGTTATATAAACACGATTCTAATTTAGAAATTTTCCAAGTTTCTTTTAATGAATCTTTTTTAATATATTTATTAAAAATTTCAGTAAATACATCACGAGTAATTGTTTCTATAACATTACTAATATTCTCGGAATTCAGTACATAGTTTCTATGATAGTAAATAATATGACGTTGTTCATTCGCAATATCATCATATTCCAACAATTGTCTTCGAATATTAAAATTACGATTTTCTACTTTTTTTTGAGCATTAAAAACGGCTTTAGTAATAAGAGAATGAGTAATAGCTTCTCCATGTTTTATTCCTAATGCTTTCATAATTTTGATAATACGATCAGAAGAAAAAATACGCATAAGCGAGTCTTCCATAGATAAATAGAATCGAGAAGATCCAACATCACCCTGTCTACCTGATCTTCCTCTCAATTGATTATCAATTCTTCTTGATTCATGCCTTTCTGTTCCAATAATATGTAACCCCCCCGATTTTAATACAAGATCATGATGAATTTTCCATTGATGTTTTAAGTTTTGCACTTGTTCTTTATTTAGTTTTTTCTTTTTAATTAGATTAAAATCTAAACTTCCTCCTAATACTATATCAGTCCCTCTACCAGCCATATTAGTAGCAATAGTTACTGCCTTTAATTTCCCAGCCTGAGCAATAATTTTAGCTTCTCTAGAATGAAAATTAGCATTTAAAACATTGTGCTTAATACCTAACTTTATCAAACGATTAGAAATTAACTCTGATTTTTCAATAGATATTGTTCCTACTAAAACAGGCTGATTACGTTTAATACATGCTTGAATATCTTTTATAATAGCATCAATTTTTTCTGATTCTGTCATATATATAACATCAGGCATGTCATTACGTATCATAGGACGATTTGTTGGTATAACTATTGTATCTAAATTGTAAATTAATTTAAATTCAGATGCTTCTGTGATAGCAGTACCAGTCATTCCTGATAACTTTTGATATAATCTAAAATAATTTTGAAATGTAATGGATGCTAATGTATGACTGTCACTTTTAATGTTTAATTTTTCTTTAGCTTCTATTGCTTGATGCAAACCATCAGACCATCTTTTTCCTTCCATGATACGACCAGTATGTTCATCAACAATCACTACATTTTTATTTTTTACAATATAATCTACATTTTTAAAAAACAAGTTATGTGCTCTTAAAGCTTCTATAACATAATGCATCAAAACTATATTTTTAGACGAGTATAAAGATTTCTTATCTTTGATTAAATTTTCTTTAACTAAAAAATTCTCAATTTTTTCTAAACCTCTATCAGTTAAGTTTACCTGACGTTGTTTTTCATCAACAAAAAAATCTCCTGTTCCAGAATACGTATCCGAATCCTCTTTCTTCTGAAATATTAATTTTGGAATAATATTATTAATTCTAGAATATAGTTTTGAGCTGTTATTTGAATCTCGAGAAATTATTAGTGGTGTACGAGCTTCATCTATTAAAATAGAATCCACTTCATCGATTAATGCAAACTCTAAACTTCTCTGAACTTTATCTCTTTTGCAATAAACCATATTATCTTTTAAGTAGTCAAATCCATATTCATTATTAGTACCATATGTTATATCAGACCAGTAAGCTTGTCTTTTTAATTCAGAAGACATTCCTGAAATATTCAGTCCAACAGTCAAACCAAGAAAATTAAATAATATTGCATTATTCTCAGCATCTCTCTTAGCTAAATAATCATTCATAGTAACAATATGAACACCTTTACCTTCAAGAGCATTTAAATATGCAGGTAATGTTGCAGCTAACGTTTTTCCTTCACCTGTTCTCATCTCCGCGATACATCCATAATGTAATACAATTCCACCTAATAATTGCACATCAAAATGACGCATTCCAAAAACTCTTTTACTTGCTTCTCTTACTAAAGCAAAAGCTTCAGATAATAAACTATTTAACTCACAACCTTTTTTTAAACGTTCTCGAAATAAAACAGTTTTTTTTCGTAATTGCGTATCAGATAACTTTGAAAATTTATATTCTAAATCATTAATGTAATCTATTTTTTTCTGAATTTTAGTTATTATTCGATCATTGTGATTACTAAATAATTTATTCAAAAACTTGATTATTATATTCATCTAGTCTCATATCTAAAAACAAAAAATTAAAATACTATGTATCAAAAAAATTAAATTAAAATTTCAAGCAATCTAAAATAGACATAAATTTATTATTTTTATTATGATACTACTAAAATATTTTATATATCAACTTATTAACTATCCAAAATAAATGACACCAAAATATACAAAACTATGTTAATAGCTCTTAAACAATATTATACATTTACATATAACATATTTAGTACAACGGTTCATTCATCTAAAATAATATAAAATACATTTTAATAAAACATGTTACTCATAACTATAATCTTCGTAAATTATAAAATCAAAATAAAGATTCTATTCATTAGTTTTATATGTTAAACACTAATCAACTTTTTAAAAAATTAATTTTTATTATGAAATAATAAGAAATACAAATATATAAAATTTTAAAAACTTATAAAATTAATACCTTTATATTTTAAAGATTATTTGAAAAACTTGAATCATTATTATATTGAATAAAATCTTAAAGTTCAAAAATAAAACTTATTTTACTTCTACTTCATGATAAAATGATAATATATCACTAATATTTAAATTATATTATATTTTTTAAATCAAAATTTAATACACTCGCATTAATAAGAAATATAAAAATTACAACTTAGATTTTATAAAATTCAAATCACGATAATAAACTTATGTAATTTTCACAATCTATAAAATTCCGTAAATTTATTGCTATTTTTTTAAATCCATAGTTCTTAATCAATATATCATCAATTCTAAAATCCGAATATTAATTAAATCATTTTTTACCTCTATTTTATTTAATAACACTTTTGAATCAATTTTTTAATTTCCTAAACATATGACGTTTTGTTTTTAATAAAACAATATTTTATTTCAAATATATAAATTATTATAGTACTATTTGTTAAAATGAAATATATTAATGTATACGTTTTATACTTATTTTTTTAAAACTATTTTTTAAAAAATATATTTTATTTACATCTTCTATTACTTTTAAATCAAAACATCTAAAAATTTCTATCGAATTTAATTCGAAAAATCCAAAAAATTAAAAACGTTTAGTACTAATACAATCTAATTACATTGATGCTTATAATAATTTCAATCCTAATTATATATTTAAATTAATTATAGAATATTATTAATAAAATAAACTAATATATTCATCAATGTTATTTTCATACACATTGAAACTTGTTATATATAAATTTTAAAATATTACTTTTTTAAAAAATTTATAATAATTTTTATAGGATGATTCAAATAAGCCTGAGAAACGAGATTTAATGTAGTAAAAACTTTTATACCTAATAAATTTTCTGTTTTGTTTTCTAATTTTCTTTTTAATTCTTTTTGAATAATTTGTACCAAAGAATTTTCATCTGAAACAATATTTTTTCTAGATTTTACAATTAATGGTTTAGATATAAGAGAACGATATAATTTATTATTAATAATACATTGTTTAAACAATATATATAATACTTCGTTACGACGATTTAATGCTATCATAGGATTTTTCCAAGGATTATATAATGAAGCTCCTTTTATCATCCCTACTAACAATGCACATTGGTCAAGACTTAACTCATTTATAGATCGACCAAAATAATATAAACTAGCTAATGGAAACCCTCTTATTTGCTTGTTCCTATCTTGTCCAAAATATACTTCATTTAAATACACTTCTAAAATTTTATCTTTACTAAATTTCCAATCTACTACTAGTGCCATATATATTTCTTTTATTTTTCTCCACAACGTTTTAGTATTAGTTAAAAACAAATTTTTTACTAATTGCTGAGTAAGAGTACTACCACCTTGAACAATATAACCTGAACGAATATTAATCAAAAAAGCACGTATAATAGAATAAACATTAATGCCATGATGAATGTAAAAATATCGATCTTCTACAGTTAATAACATATTTATTAATTCAGAAGGATAACATTTTTTAGGTAAAACCAACATTTGTTCTCCATTTAAAGATCGTAATATCATAATTAATTTAGGATCTAATCTCAAAAAACTAAAATTTCGGTTGTTATATAAGTTTTTTATTTTTATTAATTTATTTCCATTAAAAAATAACTTTACACAAATTTTTTCTTCTCTTCCATCTGGAAAATCAAAAGATCGTCTTATCAATATTACATTTTTTCCTTCAGTAATAAATTCTCCAGAACTTCTCAAAACAGAAACATATTTATATTGAATATTTCTTAACATAGATATTATTTCTTTCTGAGAATAACTATTTCCAGGTTGTAAAGTAATCACCTTGCTATATATAAAAACAGGAAAAAGACGCATTTTTTTATTGATAAGAAAATTAATCTTAAAATATAAAAAAAATCCATACGATATCATCACAAAAAAAAATATTTTTGCTAACAAAGTAATATTATATTTCATATTCATTTTATACATTCTAAAAAACCTTTAAAAAATCTTTTATAATAAATTATTACTAAATCTTTCAAAAAAAAAATTATTACAATAAAATATAACTTTATATGTCCACCTAAAATAAATAAAATAAAAAAAGCAAAATCAAAATTTTTTACATATACAAATTTATAGAATAAACAGACTAAAATGTTAATATTAAATATATTACTTACAATTTAAAATAAAATATTAATTGTATATTTTAATTCTAATTTCTAAATTACTCGATCTATAAAACAAGGACCTACTTGTAATTTCGGAATCCTAAAAATATTCGGATAAATTACTTCTACTAAATACAATCCTTCAGACTTTACTGTTGAAGACGCTAGCTTTCTATCTTTAGATAATAATAATTCTTTTATCCAATGTTCTCTATATTTAGATATTCCTACTTCAATTAAACATCCAACAATATTACGTACCATACGATATAAAAAAGAATTTGCTATGATATCTATTATAACTAATCTATTTAAACTAAAAACTTTTATAAACATAATATTTCTAACAGGAGTACTAGATTGACAATTAATAGATCGAAATGATGTAAAATCATGTTCTCCAACCAAATATTGAGCAGCACGATTCATTTTA
Source organism: Buchnera aphidicola (Nurudea shiraii) (assembly GCA_039829955.1). NCBI lineage: Bacteria > Pseudomonadati > Pseudomonadota > Gammaproteobacteria > Enterobacterales > Erwiniaceae > Buchnera > Buchnera aphidicola. Next base: position 207,388 of record CP140035.1, on the reverse strand, counting down.
AACACATCTAATTTTTTATAAAAATTATAAAATCTCTTTAAAAAAATAGACGAACGACATTTATAATTATAAATTATATAACGATATCTACGTGATAAAGCACTGTAACGCGCATGAAAAGACTCTAATACTTCTTTTTTCCATAATATAGAGATATCTTGAGGTAAATAGCAATTTACTCCAATAGTCCATGCTTTATAATCTCTCTCTGAAGAAGTATAAAAATGTATTACTTGACCAGTACTATGCACACCTGCATCTGTTCTCCCTGCACAATAAACTTTAACTGCATGATTAGCTATCACCGATAGTGCTAATTCAACTTTTTCTTGAATACTTGGAACTAATCTTTGATATTGCCAACCATGATAATTACTTCCTTGATATTCAATTCCCAATGCGATTTTTTTTTGTTTAATTGTTGTATTCATGTTAAATTTCTCCAAACTGCAGTACTAAATTTCTTATTACGTTTCTAACTATTAAAAATCATTATTAAATCTATTTTAATTAAAATATTTAAAATAATTTTAACAAATAATTTTAAAAAGTATAAAATTTGCAATAAATTTATATTTTGATAATATTGATTTATCAAAAATATAAAATAAATATACATAATCTCCAACAAATAAACATGTAATACCTCATGTGTACACCAAACAATATAAATACAGCTAAAAATTTTTCACTTGTAATACTTTTTATCTAAAATAAAGTGTATTTAAAGGATATATATCATGCACAAAGAAAAAAATAAAAAAAGATCTTCTTTAAGTATCTTGTTCATGGCAGGAGTGCAACCTTATGAAAACACAAAAAATGAAAAATATATGAACGAAAAACAAATAAGTCATTTTAAAAAAATTCTTCTTGCTTGGGCTGCTCAATTAAAACGCGACGTTCCTAAACAAAAACTATACACACAAGAAAAAACTACCAATTTTCCAGATCCAATTGATAGAGCTGTACAAGAAGAAGAATTTAATTTTGAATTAAGACATAGAGATAGAGAAAGAAAATTAATAGAAAAAATTGAAAAAACTTTAAAAAAAGTCGAAGAAAACGATTTTGGATATTGTGATTCATGCGGAGTAGAAATTGGGATAAAAAGATTAGAAGCACGACCTACAGCCAATTTATGCATAGATTGCAAAACATTATCAGAAATTAGAAAGAAACAAATGTTAGGATGAAAATATGTTATGTAATATCTCAGTGAACGGGACTCTTCCCGTTTCACTTAAAATATATTTGTTTAAAAAAACTCTTTAATATTAAAATCAAAAATATTGTAAAGTTTAATAATATAGTTCAATATAACTTATATTTTAAAAATCTTTAAAACTTAAAATCAAATAAAATACAATTAAAAATAATTATAACGTTTATATTATTAATATTTAGATAAATACATAAAACGACACTATTTTAATTATCGTAACATGCCTGGATAGATGTTCCACACTTAATATTTTAAAAATTTTATTATTATACCTAAAATTAGCTATATCTATAATTAACCATGAAAGCAATCAATTTTCTAATTAATTTTGATCATAAAATACAAATTAACTACTATCAAAAACATGATTATATAAGAAATCTATAGAATTCAATAATATTAATTAACTTTTCAATACAATTTATTTAATTACACATACAAATTTTATAAAAATATTATAATCTTACATTATTCTTTCATTATATCATTCCTAAGCTACAATAATGTTTCTTATAAAACAAAAATTAAAATTATAATTTTATAATAGAAAATATATAAAATATTTTTATTATAGATATGATAATATATTAAATATTAAATTTATCACATAAAATACCTATTCAATATATTTTATACCAAGATTACTATTTAACATAACTCATATATTTAAAAATTCGATATTCATGACTATGTAAAAATATATTTATATTTGAAAACGTATTGAAAATCAACTTAAGCTATATGCATATAAAAGCTTACCCTTTTACGAAGTGTGGGCTTTTATTATATATTATTCCAGGAACAACTTAAAATATGAAAATACTTAAATTTGGTGGAACTTCATTAGCAAATGCAACAATGTTTTTACGTTCTTCACAAATTATTCAAAAAAGTTTTGAAAACGAACAAGTGGCTGTTGTACTATCTGCACCAGAAAAAATTACTAATTTTTTAATTAATATAATTGAAAACTCAATTAAAAAAAAATCTATATCATGTGAAATTTATGAAATAAAAAAAATTTTTTCTGAATTAATTTCTAACATACATCAAAAAAATAACAATTTTCCACACAAATTAGTAACAGAGATTATCGAAAATAAATTTTTAAAATTAAAACGCATTTTTAATGGAATAAACTTATTAGAACAATGTCCTGATAACATTCGTGCTAAAATAATTTGTTATGGAGAATTATTATCTGTCATTATTATGGAAAATATTCTTAAATCTAATTCTCATGAAGTTACAATTATTAACCCAAAAAAAAATCTTCTAGCTACAGGAGGTTATTTAGATTCTACTATTGACATCTATATTTCAACTTCAAGAATTCATTCTATAAATATACCTAAAAATCATATTATATTAATGGCTGGATTTATAGCAGGAAATAAAAAAAATGAATTGGTAGTTTTAGGAAGAAATGGATCCGATTACTCTGCAGCTATTTTATCTGTATGTTTAAAAGGAAAAATATGTGAAATTTGGACAGACGTTGATGGAATATATACATGTGACCCTAAATATATAAAAGATGCAAAATTACTTAAAGCACTTTCATATCAAGAAGCTATAGAATTGTCTTATTTTGGAGCAAACGTTTTACATCCGAAAACTATAGCTCCACTTTCAGAATTTAAGATACCTTGCCTAATTAAAAACACTAAAAATCCAAGTTCTCATGGAACAATAATACATAAAAATTCTAACGATACTGTAACTTCAATAAAAGGAATTACTCATCTTAATAATATAATCATGTTTTGCATTGAAAAATATAAAGAAAACAATATGATTTCAATAACATCAAGAATTTTCTCTATTATGTCCCTAAATAAAATTGAAATTATACTAGTAACACAATGCTCTCCAGAATTTAGCATTAATTTTTGCATATCTAAAAATTACATGGAAAAAACCTTTAATGTATTAAAAAATGAATTTCATCTAGAACTAAAAAATAAACTTCTCCGTCCTATAAAAATAATAAAAAATTTAGCTATTTTATCTATCATAGGATCAGGGATAACAACGCAAAAAAATTCTTTCCATAAAATATTTTTAAAGTTATCTAAAATTTACATAAAAATATTTTCTATTTCGCAAGAATTATCGAAAAATTCTATTTCAATAGTAATACACAATAATCATATATTATCCGGAACTAAAGCAATACATGATATTTTATTTAAAAATCGCAACTTTTATTCCGCTGAATTGTTCCTTATAGGCATTGGTGGTGTAGGAAATACTTTATTAAATCAATTACAAAAACAACAATATCAGTTAAAGTCAAAAAACATAAATTTAAAAATATGCGGAATAGCAAACTCAAAAAAAATACTTAAAAATGTAGAAAATGGAATTAACTTAAATAATTGGAAAGAAAGCTTTTCTATCACTGAAGAGCCATTTAAAATTAACGACTTAATTTCTTTATCTAAACATAATAATTTAATAAATCCTATTATTGTAGATTGTACTTCTGATCAAAAAATAGCAGACCAATATGCTAAACTACTCACAAGCGGATTTAATATTGTAGCATCTAATAAAAAAGCCAATACATCTAACATGCAATATTATAAAAATATTAGATCTTCTGCTTTACATTCTAATAAAAAATTTCTATATGAAACTAATGTAGGAGCTGGATTGCCAATAATAGAAAATTTAAAACATTTGTTTTATGCAGGAGACAAACTAATACATTTTAGAGGAATTTTATCAGGATCACTATCATTTATATTTGGAAAATTAGAAGAAAATATATTATTATCTGAAGCAACGAAACAAGCACGTGAACTAGGATTTACTGAACCTAATCCAAAAGATGATTTATCTGGAATAGATGTAGCTCGAAAGTTATTAGTACTAGCTCGAGAAATTGGACTAAATTTAGAACTAAAAGATATTAAAATTAATCCTATATTACCTGAAAAATTTAATCATATTTCTAATTCCAACGATTTTATTACTCAATTACAAGACCTAGATCAAGTTTTCTACGATCGTATTAAAAAAATTGCGAAAAATGGAAAAACTCTTAGGTTTGTTGGAATAATCAATAAACAAGGATCATGTGAAGTTAAAATAGATGAAGTAAACAAACAAGACCCATTATATGAAATTAAAAATGGAGAAAACGCATTAGCTTTTTATAGCAAATATTATAATCCCATTCCACTAGTATTAAGGGGATACGGAGCAGGCAAAGTCGTCACTGCAGCAGGAGTGTTTTCTGATATATTACGTATATTATTATAAAATAAGGAATTTGAATAATGGTAAAAATTTATTCTCCTGCGTCCATTGGAAATGTAGGAGTTGGATTTGACGTATTAGGCGCTGCTATTACACCAATAGATGGATCATGTTTAGGAGATACTGTAACTATTGTTCCTTCTAAAACTTTTAATTTAATAAATAAAGGAGCATTTTCAAATCAATTACCTATTGATATTAACAGTAATATAGTTTGGAAATGTTGGAATTATTTTTGCTCTTTTTTAAAAAAAAATCTTCCTATTACTATAATTCTTGAAAAAAACATGCCCATCGGATCTGGATTAGGATCAAGTGCTTGTTCTGTAGTAGCCTCTATTACAGCTATGAATACATATTTTAATAATCCAATAAAAAACTCTGAATTACTATTGCTTATGGGAAAATTAGAAGGTCAGATATCTGGAAGCATACATTACGACAATGTTGCACCATGCTTTTTAGGTGGATTACAATTAATAATTAACACCAATAATATTATCTGTCAAAAATTACCAATGTTTAAAAATTGGTTTTGGATAATTGCTTGGCCTGGAATTAAAATAAAAACAGAAGATGCAAGAACGATATTACCCCTAAAATACAGTAAGGATGTGTGTATAAAACATAGTCGTTACTTAGCTGGATTTATTCATTCTTTGCATACCAAACAACCACAATTAACTTCAAAACTTATGAAAGACATCATAGCTGAACCATATCGAATTAAATTAATACCTAATTTCTTAAAAACAAAAAAAGAAATTAAAAAAATAGGAGCTATAGGATGTGGAATATCAGGATCAGGGCCAACTATTTTCGTTATATCTGACAATTTACAAAAAGCTCAAAAAATAAAAACATGGCTAAACAAGAATTACCTTCAAACAAAAAAGGGATTTGTTCACATATGTAAATTAGACACTATAGGAACACGTCAAATAGGATAATATATGAAACTATATAATCTCAAAGATAAAAAAGAAGAAAAAAATTTTTCTGAAGCTGTAAAATTAGGACTTGGAAATCAACAAGGATTATTCTTTCCAAAAAAGTTACCTACTATTTCACATAAAGAACTCTCAAAATTATTAGAAATGGATTTCTTAGAACGCAGTGAAAAACTATTATCTATTATAATAGGAGACGAAATTTGTTCTTCTGATATAAAAAAACAAATCGATGCAGCATTCTCTCGTACTACTCCAAAAATAACTCCAATTACAAAAAATATAGCTTGCCTCGAACTTTTTCATGGTCCTACATTAGCCTTTAAAGACTTTGGAGCAAGATTTATGGCTCAAGTCATATCTTTTTTAAATTACAAAAAAAACGAGACTATAACAATTTTAACAGCTACTTCTGGAGATACGGGAGCTGCTGTTGCTCATGCTTTTTATGAAATGAAAAATGTCAAAGTTGTTATTCTTTATCCTAAAGGAAGAATCAGCAAATTACAAGAACAACTATTCTGTACATTAGGAAAAAATATAGTTACTATTTCAGTAAATGGTAGCTTTGATGAATGTCAAAATCTTGTGAAACAAGCTTTTCAAGATGAAAATCTCAAAAAATCAATAGGATTAAATTCCGCCAATTCCATCAATGTAAGTAGACTATTTGCACAAATGTGTTACTATTTTGAAGCCTTTTCTTTACTCACACCTATACAAAAAAAAAATCTAGTCATATCTGTACCTTGTGGAAACTTTGGAAATATCACTGCAGGTTTACTAGCAAAATCCTTGGGTCTTCCTATAAAATCATTTATAGCAGCTACTAATTCTAACAATACCGTTCCAAGATTTCTTGAAACAGGCGCTTGGATTCCAAAAAATACTATATCAACACTTTCTAATGCTATGGATATAAGCCAACCCAACAATTGGCCACGAATAGAAGAGCTATTCAAAAGAAAATCATGGTCACTAAAAAAATTAAGATTTGGAAGCACATCTGAAATATCAACACAAGAAAGTTTAATAGATTTAAAACAAAAAGGATATATTTCAGAGCCTCATGCAGCAGTAGCATATGATGTGTTAAAAAAGAAAATAAAAAATGAAGAATTTGGACTATTTTTAGGAACTGCACACCCATCAAAATTTAAAAATACTGTAGAAAAAATCTTAAACATAACTCTAACTTTACCTATTGAATTATCTAGCCGCATTAAATTACCTATGTTTTCGCATAATATTTCCCCAAATCTATATGAATTGAGAAAATTTTTAATAAAATAACAAAATTGTACTTGTATATAGAGAAAAATATTTCTCTGTATACAAAATGCGTATTTTGTATGAAAATCTTCTATAAAGTATTTTACTTTTATATTAAAAATAATAAATCTTTATATCTTATATAAAACATTAATAATGTCTCCATCATTAATAAAATAATCTTTTCCTTCTAATTTTACTTTACCAGCTTTTTTAACGTTTTTAACACCATTATACTGTATAAAATCAAGATACGAAATTACTTGAGCTCGAATAAAACCTTTACTAAAATCTGTATGAATACACTTAACTGATTCAAAAATTTTAATTCCACTATTTGTCGTCCATGCACGCACTTCTTTCTCTCCAGCGGTAAAAAATGTTTTTAATTTTAAAATCTCATATCCTAACTTAGCAATATTACTTAAACCAGACTTTCCTAATGGTAATTCTAAATTTTTAACAACCTTGTTTTCTTGTAAAGAATTTTTATTTTTACAATTCATATGAATATATAAAAATTTAAAATGTTTATTTTTAAAAATATTAGATATATTTTTAAAAAATACATCATTATCATCAATATGATGATTCATATTAATGACATAAATCATAGGTTTCAATGTAATTAATTGCAAATGATTAAGAACTTTTATTTCTTCTGGAGTTAAATTTAAAAATTTTAAAAATTTATTTTCTTTTAAAAACATTAAACAACGATTCAATATTTCTAATTCTCGGTGTGTTTTATTTTTGTTAAAAATATTATTATTTTTAATTTTATCTATTCTTTTTATACAAGTATTTAAATCGGAAAATATTAATTCTAAGTTAACTATTTCAATGTCGTCTATAGGATTTACTCTTCCGTAAACATGAGTAATAGCATTGTTTTTAAAACCTCGCACTACATGGATAATTAAATCTGTTTGTTTGATATGACTTAAAAATTTATTTCCTAATCCTTCTCCTTTATGTGCTCCTTTTACTAAACCAGCTATATCAACTAATTCTATACACGTAGGAATAACACGATTAGAATTGACTATACTAGCAATTTTATTCAAACGACTATCAGGAATAAACATCGTTCCAACATTAGGTTTAATAGTACAAAATGGAAAATTATGTGCTGGAACATTTAAACTTGTTAATTCGTTAAATATAGTTGATTTACCTACATTAGGTAAACCTACTAAACCACACTTAAACCCCATAAAATACCAACCTCATAAAAAACTTTAAATTTAATTATATTTTATAATTATCTTAAATTAATCATTTGATTTAACTTTTTAAGATGTTGCACTGAAAAACAATTTTTTTTTATTAACATGTTAGTTATTTTTACAGCATCAAGAATGGATCTTTCAATTAATTGTTTTTCCTCTAATAAAGGAGATGATAAAACAAAATCAGAAATTTTTTTTGATCCATGAGGACGTCCAATTCCAATTTGAATTCTTAAAAAACCATTCTTCTTTGAAATTACATTAATAATATTTCTTATCCCATTATGACCATTATGACCAAAACCTAATTTTAATCTCATTGAACCCGGTTTTAAATCTAACTCGTCATGAACTACTAAAATTTCATCTAACATAATTTTATAAAATTTAGAAACTATTAAAATAGATTGAGCATTTAAATTCATAAATATATTAGGTATTAATAAATATACTTTAGAATTATAATAAGTAAAATTCCCTATATATCCTAAAAACTTATCATGTTTTTTTAAAATTTGATTGTGAAATTTAGCTAAATTTTGAATAAACCAAGCACCCATGTTATGTCGAGTTTGATTATACTGAATAATTGGATTGGACAATCCGACTATCAATTTAACATTTTTCAAAATTTTACTCTTTTAAAATATTCCTAACTAAATGTATATATCAATATTAAAATAATTATAATCAACTAATATATTCATAAAATTAAAATTTTATTTTTTTTCAAATCTTTCATTAGCTTTATCCCAATTAATTACATTCCAAAAAGATTTTATGTAATTAATACGATTATTCTGATATTTTAAATAATAAGCATGTTCCCAAACATCTAAACCAAAAATAGGAAAACCCGATGTTCCAGATATCTCTTCCCCCATTAATGGATTATTTTGATTGCTTGTAGAAACAACTATTAATTTTTTATTTTTTTTAACTAACCAAATCCAACCAGAACCAAAGTGATTTACAGAAATTCTTTCAAATTCTCTTTTAAAGTTTTCAATAGACCCAAAATTATTTTCAAGGGCTATTTTTAAATTACCTGATAAAGTAGTACCAAGTTTTAAAATAGTCCAAAATAATTTATGATTAGCATGCCCACCTGCGTTATTTTGCAATCCTATCTTGTTTTTCACATCTATTATACTTAATTGAGAAATTAAACTATTAATAGGCATGTTCATATACGCTTTATCTTCATTTTTCAATATTTCATTAGTATTATTAATGTATGCTTGATGATGCTTTAAATGATGAATTTTCATTGTTTGTTGATCTAAGTAAGGTTCCAAACTATCATAAGAATAAGAAAGTGCTGGTAAAATATAACTCATTGTATAGTCCTAGTGTTCTAATGTATTAACTAAAATTATATTTAAAATATATATAATATTTACTACTAAAATAAAATATAATTCTATAATAATAATCTCTTATTTTAATATTATACATTATATCTTAAAAAATTTTAAAAACGTAATAAATTTAATTTAATATTATACAAAATATTATAAAAAATTAAATATATTTTAATACAAAATGAGAGTCTAATGTATAAAGATAAAACAAATTATTTCTTAAGAAAACGTTTTCGAACCTTTTATCCTGTAGTAATAGATATCGAAACTTCAGGATTAAATTCAAAAACTAATGCACTTTTAGAAATTGCTGTAATTACACTAAAAATTAATTCCTTGGGATTACTAAAAAAAGAAACACTTTTACACTATCATATAAAACCTTTTTTAGGATCGATAATAGATCCTAATGCTATTAATTTTAATAAAATTGATCCTTTTAGTCCTTTACGAGGAGCTATAAATGAATATGAAGCGCTAAACTCTATCTTTACACTTATTAACAAAAACATAAAACAACAAAGATGTAGTAAAGGTATTATTGTAGCTCATAACGCAATATTTGATTATAATTTTATTATGGCTGCTATCAAACGAAATAAAATCAAAAATCATCCCTTCCATTCTTTTGTTATTTTTGATACAGCTACATTAAGTGGATTAGCATTAGGACAAACCGTACTAGCGAAAGCATGTAAAGCTATTGGATTAAAATTTGATAATAACCAAGCACATTCAGCTTTATACGATGCAAAAAAAACAGCTAACTTATTTTGCAAAATAGTGAATCGTTGGAAAAAATTGGGTGGATGGCCACCCAAAAATTAAAATGCTATCGATAAAAATTTAAAATAGTAAAAATTTTTAAATATCTAATTTATAACCCAATTTAATTATAAATAACAAAAGAATAACTTTTTAAAACTATTTTAAATTTTATTTAAAGCTTTCATAACTAAATTTTTTAATTTTCCGCCTTCAAATAATTCTAAAATTATATTGCATCCTCCTATAAGTTCTCCATTAATCCATAATTGCGGAAAAGTCGGCCAATTAGCATATTTTGGTAATTCCATTCGAATATCTGGATATTTAAGAATATCTATATATGCGAACTTTTCGCCACATGACAACAACGCTTGAACCGCTTGAGCAGAAAAGCCACAACTAGGAGAAGACGGGGTACCTTTCATATAAATTAATATAGGATTATTTTTAATTTGAGATTGAATTTTTTTTATGACATTCATTTTTTATTCCTATACGCCTCTAAATTAGATTTAGATATAAAATTATATATTTATTATATATAAAAAACTAATTAAAACTTAACTACTAGATAATAATATTTTTTTATTATATAATAAGAAAAAGGGGCTGATTTTGGATTTGACAAAATTATTGAAAACTAAAGTGCATGTCGAGGATGGTTTGCCTCGTTAAAAAACCAAAAAATATAATAGCAAAACAAAAACCATACGCTTTAGCAGCTTAATAAACTGCATTAAAGCTCTCTTTCTTTATTTTTTCTCTTTCAAATAAAGATAATAGAGACAGCAAAAAAGAGACTTTTTACTAATTTAAGATAAGCTTATATTCTTAAATTAATATTTAATAAGCAAAATCTATGACATGTCTATAAGATCATAGAGTACTTAAAAATAATAGACTATACATGTAGTCACTAAAGTCGTAGAAATTTTGGACGCGGGTTCGATTCCCGCCAGCTCCAAAATACGTTATATAAAATTTTTTATATATGTCTTCATTAATATAATCCAAAAAATAATAACTAATTTTAAAAACTCTGTCTTTAAAAATCTTATAATTCTATTATTTTGACCAACTAAGTTTAGAACTTAAAACTTCGAAATAATTATAAGATTTAGGATGTATAAAACACAAGAGATCATTACTTTTCTTAACAGAAACTACATCGTTCTTTCCTACTGGTATTATAATCTGACTATCACAACTAACTTTCAATTCCGATGTAGTTTTCATATTACACAAAAAAATTGTACTAGAACTGTTGATTACTAAAGGGCGAGAGGATAAAGTATGAGGAAACATAGGGACTAATACGATAGCTTCTAAAGAAGAAACTAATATTGGACCTCCAGCTGAAAGAGAATATCCGGTAGATCCTGTAGGAGTAGAAATAATTAAACCATCAGAACGTTGAGAAAAAGCAAAATTATTATTTATATATACTTTAAAATCAATCATGTGAGCTACATGTTCAGTATGTAACACTATTTCATTAATAGCTTTTCCCACAAAAAATAATCCATTTTTTTTTATAACTTTAACTTCTAATAAAAAACGATTTTCTTGAATATATTCTCCAGACAAGACAAGGAATAATTGTTCTAATACAGTATCAGGATTTAAATCAGTTAAAAATCCTAAATGTCCTCTATTCACTCCTATAATTTTAATATTATATCCAGAGAAAACACGAGCTGCATGCAACATATTTCCATCACCTCCCACTACTATTACTAAATCACATTGTCTGCCAATGTTAGATAACGAATCCTTTTGAATATCTTTAAAATCTAACTTATCCGCTAATTTATCTTCTACAATAACAAAATAATTTTTCTTTAACCAGCTATAAAGAATTTTATGCGTAGATAATGCACTAGAATATCTTGGATATCCAATTATTCCAATGCATCGAAAATGTTGTTTCACAAAATTACTTCCTCTATAATAAAATTATTATTTATTAACTAACGCAACAATATTAAGTTATTTTAACATTCTCTATGTTAAGTAAAAATTAATAAAAACAAAATAAAATAGGAATATATATATGAGTAACGACAATGAAAATATACAATCAAAAAAAAATGTTAAACATCATAACTCTAATATAAAAAAAATTGAAAACGACAATAATCAAAACTATAAATTAAATGACATTCATGAATTAAACAAACGTATATCTGATATAAAAAAAAGTACAATGGAAATACAATTGCGGGAGCAAGCTGAAATTGAAAATATCAAGAAAGAAACTGAAAAAAAAATAAAAAAAATACAACATACAAAATTGGAATTTTTTTGTAAAAATCTAATTCCTATACTAGACGATTTTAAAAATATAAAAAATACAGTACATGCACTTAAAATAAAAAATAACAAAGTAATTAAAGGAATCTTATTAACCTTAAAATTATTATCAAATACAATTGAAAAATTTAATTTAACAGCAGAAAAAAAAATAAATGTAGAATTTAACCCATTATTGCACCAAACTGAATCCAACCAAAATTTAAACGACACTAAAAATTGTTATGTTTCCAAAATAATTAAAGATGGTTATATATATCATGGTAAAATAATACGAAAAGCTACAGTAAAAATTCAAAAACAATAAAATATATTGCAAATTCTAAAATATTAATATTCTAAAATATTCAGAACAATATATAACTACGTTGCAAAAAACTATAAAAACCAATTAATTTCAGACTTTCCTTGTCTTTTTAAAAAAAAATTTGTTTTTGAAAAATGGCGGCATCCAAAGAAACCTTTATAGCACGATAATGGTGATGGATGCGAAGCCAATAAAACATAATGTCGTTGAGAACAAATGTTTTTTAACTTCTTCTTAGCATAAGATCCCCACAATAAAAAAACAACTCCTAAATGATATGCGTTAATTATTTTTATCACTGTATCTGTAAACAATTCCCACCCTAATTTAAAATGAGAACCTGGTTTACCTGACTCTACAGTTAAAATAGAATTTAACAAAAAAACTCCTTGAGATGCCCAATTATTTAAACAACCATGTTTAAAAAGAAAATTAACTCCAATATCATTAATTAACTCTTTTTGAATATTTAACAAAGATGGTGGAATTCTAACATTTTTTTTAACAGAAAACGCCAATCCATGCGCCTGACCTTTATTGCAATACGGATCTTGTCCAATAATAACCACTTTAATATTAGAAAATTTAGTTAACGAAAAAGCACTAAATACCTCAGTTTTAGGGGGATAAATCGTTTTTATTCTTCTTATTCTAGAAAGATATTTAATAATATGAATAAAATAAGATTTTTTTTTTCTTGTCTTAATACATCTTTCCAACTTATAATATGATTTTTCATATAAATATTTTAAAATCTCTTCCTATTAAAAATATTATCCTATATATTAAAATAAAATTTTTCTATATAATATATTTTTAAAAAATAAATTTTCAAAATACAATTCAATATATTCATTAGTAAAATTTTATATAAATTAAAAATTACATAATTATACAAAATGAGAACATATATATGTTAATAACCTATTCTGCTCCTGATTTTACTGCACCAGCTATTCTATGTAATGATGAAATCATAAATAATTTTAATTTTAGAAATTATATTCGTGGAAAAACTGCTGTTTTATTCTTTTGGCCTATGGATTTTACATTCGTTTGCCCTTCAGAAATCATAGCTTTTGATCAATATTTACCTGATTTTAAAAAAAGAAACACCGAAATAATAGGAGTATCTATTGATTCAATATATGTACACCGTGCATGGCGTCATACTGATCCTAATCAAGGAGGTATTGGATTAATAAAATATACTATGGTATCCGATATAAAAAGAGAAATACAAAAATTATACGAAATAGAACATCCCTCATTAGGTGTAGCACTCAGAGCTTCCTTCTTAATTGATAAAATGGGAATAATTCGCCATCAAGTAATTAACGATCTTCCTTTTGGAAGAAACATCCCCGAAATAATAAGAATGATAGATGCTTTACACCTTCATGAACAAAATGGAGAAGTGTGTCCAGCTAATTGGAAACCTGGAAAGCCTAGCATGGAAGCCACTTCTAGTGGAGTTAAAAAATACTTAAGAAGCTTACATAATATTTCATAAATATATTTTCTATAAATTATTAATCTAAAATCAAAGTTTTACATAAACCAGCAAAAAATAAATTTATCGCTGGTTTTATTTATTTAAAAATAACTTATAGAATTGAAATTTTAAATTATTATATAAAATCGTCATCTTCAGAAGCATCATCGCTATCGCTATTATCTTCCACAGAAGAATCACAATCAGGTTGATATGAATCATCATCATCATTGTCATCATCATTATCATCATTATCATCATCGTCGTCGTCATCATCTTTGTGAATTGGATCACCACCACTAATATGCTGATTATGAACAGAATCATTTTCTAAAGAATTAGGATTAACGTCATGAAAAGAACCAATATTGTGAGCCGATGCTGCATCCATTATTTCTTCTTCAGGTTTTTTATGTTGAAAAAGATTCATTAACATATTAGCCATAACAACACCACCGGCTACTCCTGCAGCAGTTTGTAATGCTCCGCTAAGAAATCCATTAGAATTGCTACCCACTATTCCACCTTGGGGGGTAATACTAGTTCTAGATTGAGTTGGAAATGAATGAAGATGAGAATCTTTTACTTGATCTTTTAAATTATTTGAAGTTCTATCTGAACTTAATTCGTTTGAAGAATGCTTAGCTTTTTTAGTTCCAAACAAATTGGATAGAAAACCACCAGATATATTTTTTTTATCTTCTTTTGTTTTGATATTATTGTCACTATTGAGCAAAGAAATTTTCTCATTTAATTTTTTTATTGCAGTTTCCTGAATTAAAATTGTTTGTGCCATGTAGTATGGCGAATTTGGATGTTTTTTTAATAGATCTTTTATTAATTGTTCAGCTACATTATCTCGATTAGAAGTTTTAATTTCAGTTTGATATAATCGAGAAAACAAATTTTCTATTAATTTTTGTTCATCATTACTCATATTAAACTCCATTAATATATGTTAAAAATTATTATTTATGCGTATTTAAATACTAATTAAAATAATATTTTACATTGTATTTATTTAAAATCTTTAAAAAATTGATTTATCGTGGAAATAATTTAAAATATTTATTATAAAACAAATCCAATAATATTTAACATAAAATATATACTTTAAAACAAATTTTAAAAACTAGTTCTAATCTTAAAAACGCATACATCATATGATATTGTAAAGTAACATTTTATGCTAGCTTAAATTTATCTTTGAAACTAATATTTAGAAAACTAAATATATTAAAGAACAAAAATTCTTAAAATATATTCAAAATATAACTATAAAATACTTTTTCTTAATACTTTACATTTTAATGTCTTAAAAAACTTATGTATTTAAAACATTTATTACATTAATTATACTACTAAATATACAAAATAAAGGAAATATCATTTTATTAAAATCTTAAACTTACAATCTTCTAATAAAGTGATATTTTTCTAATTTCCATTTAACTTAAATAATATTATTATACTCTTGATTTAATAAAATAGAATATTTAACTATGAAAAAAATTGCAAAAGAAATTATAAAAACAAATATTAATGACGAACTTAAAGATTCTTATTTAGATTATGCTATGTCAGTAATCATTGGTCGTGCTTTACCAGATGTAAGAGATGGATTAAAACCAGTTCACAGAAGAATATTATTTGCAATGAAAACGTTAAACAATGATTGGAACAAACTTTATAAAAAATCTGCTAGAATAGTTGGAGACGTTATTGGAAAATATCATCCACATGGCGATACCGCTGTATATGACGCTATAGTAAGAATGGCTCAATCATTTTCACTTCGATATACTCTCATTGACGGACAAGGAAACTTTGGATCAATAGATGGAGATTCTGCTGCAGCAATGAGATATACTGAAATAAGAATGTCTAAAATAGCATATGAATTATTAAGCGATTTAGATAAAAAAACAGTAAATTTCCTTCCTAATTATGATGGAACAGAAAAAATTCCTGAAGTTCTACCTACAAAAATACCCAACCTACTAGTAAACGGTTCGTCAGGCATTGCAGTTGGAATGGCAACTAACATTCCACCTCATAATATAAATGAAGTTATAAATGGTTGTCTTGCTCTTATTAACGATAATAATATCACATTAAAAAAACTTATGGAATATATCCCAGGACCCGATTTTCCAACATTTGGAATAATTAATGGATGTAAAGGAATTACAGAAGCTTACCAAACAGGAAAGGGGAAAATTCATATCCGAGCTAGAAGTAAAATAGAAATTCAAAAAAAAACCAAAAAAATATCTTTAGTCATCTTCGAACTACCTTATCAAGTTAATAAATCACGAGTTATTAAAAAAATAGTTGAATTGATAAAAGATAAAAAAATTGAAGGAATAAGTAGTTTAAGAGATGAATCAGACAAAGAAGGAATGAGAATAGTAATTGAAACAAAAAAAGAAGCTAAACCAGAAATAATTCTTAACAGATTATATACTCTTACTCAACTACAAATCTCTTTTGGAATCAATATGGTTGCTTTAACTCGTGGACAACCTAAAGTTATGTCATTAAAAAATATTCTACACGAATTTATATCTCATCGAAAAACAATTATAACCAAACGTAGTTTATTTGATCTAAAAAGAGTCCAAAAAAGAATACATATTCTTGAAGGATTAATTATTTCTTTAAATAATATAGATACAGTTATTACATTAATTAAAAATTCTACATCGTTATTGGAAGCGCAAAAATCATTGTTATCCAAAAGTTGGAAAATAAAAAATTTAAAAAATGTAGAAAAATCAAAAAATATTTTTTTAAAATCTAACATTTTTCAATCTCAATTCGAAAAAAATACTAATATATTTCTAACTCCCATACAAGTAAACGCAATATTAAAATTACGCCTTCAAAAACTTACTCATTTAGAATTTTCAAAACTTGTTGAAAAATACGAAAATCTCCAAAAATCCTCTACAATATTAAAAAATATTTTACAAGATACCAACAAACTAATCAAAGTCATGAAAAAAGAACTAATTGAAATTAAAAATCACTTTGGAGATAAAAGACGTACACAAATTATTAGAAGTTATAAAGATATCAATATTGCAGATATGATAGATCAAGAAAACGTAGTAGTTACTTTATCACATTCTGGATATGTAAAATATCAACCTTTATCTACCTATGAAGCACAAAAACGAGGTGGGAAGGGAAAATCTGCTGCAAAAACAAAAGAAGAAGACTTTATAGAAAGTTTACTAGTAGCAAACACACACGATACAATTCTCTGTTTTTCCAGTCGTGGAATTATATATTGGATGAAAGTATATCAATTGCCTGAAGCTAGTAGAAATGCTCGAGGACGCCCTATAGTAAATCTTTTGCCACTTAGTGCTAAAGAAAGAATTACAGCTATATTGCCAATTTCTGAGTATAAAGATAGTATAAACATTTTTATGGCTACTTCTAAAGGCATGGTTAAAAAAACTAATTTATGTGAGTTTAAAAAACCGAGAACTACAGGAATAATTGCTATTAAATTAAAAAATGACGATGAATTGATTGGAGTATCTCTTACCAATGGGGAAGATAAAATTATGCTATTTACTGCAGCAGGAAAAGCTGTTCATTTTTCTGAAAAGTCTGTAAGAACAATGGGAAGAAATACTTCTGGAATGAAAGGAATTTCTATAAAAAGACAAGATAAAGTGGTTTCTTTAGTAGTTCCAAAAAAAATCGGAAATATATTAATCGTTACCGAAAACGGATATGGAAAAAGAACAGAAATTTGCGAGTTTCCAATAAAATCTAGAGCCACTCGAGGTACAATTGCTATAAAAATAACTAAGAAAAATGGAATTATGATTGGAGCTATGCAAGTTATAGAAAAAGATCAAATTATGATTATCACTAATGCAGGAACATTAGTTAGAACTAGAATATCAGAAATTGGAGTACTTGGAAGAAATACGCAAGGCGTTATTTTAATTAGAACTTCTGAAAAAGAAAAAGTAGTAGCTGTTCAAAAAGCTAACGAACCACTTTTATAATTTATCAATTTAATAAAACGTATTTAAAATTCCAAATAAATATATTTTAAACATTAG
Source organism: Buchnera aphidicola (Nurudea shiraii) (assembly GCA_039829955.1). NCBI lineage: Bacteria > Pseudomonadati > Pseudomonadota > Gammaproteobacteria > Enterobacterales > Erwiniaceae > Buchnera > Buchnera aphidicola. The sequence continues at coordinate 189,107 of CP140035.1, read as the reverse complement.
TTTTAATATTTTGACACCATATTAAAAAATTAAATAATTATACATTAATTTATGACTTTAAAATTAAATAGAATTTGCTGTTCTATAATCTTTATATTAAGTATTGTTAACTAAATCACTATTTATAATTACAATATGAAATAGAGCAACATTTATTTTAAAATAACCCAAACAAATAAATTTAAACATTAGAAGAAAAAAATGAATCAAATATTACTAGTCACAAAAAGAAATGGGCAAAAAGAATTAATAAATTTCGATAAAATTCATAGAGTGCTAAATTGGGCTGCAAAAGATCTTGAAAATATTTCTGTATCCCAAGTTGCACTTAAATCTAAAATTCAGTTTTATAACAATATAAAAACCACTATTATACATGAAACCATTATAAAAGCTGCAGCAGATTTAATTTCTGAAAATTCACCTGATTATCAGTATATGGCTGCTAGACTATCTGTATTTAATCTTCGAAAAAAAGCTTTTGGTCAATTTAATCCCCCAATCTTATATAAACATGTAAAAAAAATGGTAAAACTAGGAAAATACGATCAACATTTATTAAAAGATTATTCTAAAACAGAATATACACAGATGAATTCTTTTATCAGACATGACCGTGACATGAATTTTTCTTATGCAGCGATAAAACAATTAGAAGGTAAATATTTAATACAAAATAGGGTTACCAAAAAAATTTATGAAAGTACTCAGTTTTTGTACATAATGATATCAGCATGTTTATTTCATACATATCCTAAAAAAATAAGAATAAAGTACGTCAAAAATTTTTATGATGCACTCTCTACTTTTAAAATTTCTTTACCTACTCCAATAATGGCAGGACTAAGAACACCTACCAGACAATTTAGCTCTTGTGTTTTAATAGAATGTGCTGATAATTTAAACTCTATAAATGCTACTACTAGCGCAATTGTAAAATACGTTTCTCAACGCGCTGGAATTGGAATTAATGCAGGGCAAATTAGAGCTTTAGGAAGTCCTATTAGAGGAGGTGATGCATTTCATACTGGATGCATTCCATTCTATAAACATTTTCAAAGCGCTGTAAAATCATGTTCTCAAGGAGGTGTACGGGGTGGCGCTGCTACGATATTCTATCCTATTTGGCATTTAGAGGTAGAAAATTTATTAGTTTTAAAAAATAACAGAGGGATAGATGAAAATCGAGTACGACACATGGATTATGGAATACAAATTAACAAATTAATGTATCAAAGAATGATATTAGATCAGCATATTACTTTGTTCAGTCCGTCAGATGTTCCAAACTTATACAATGCTTTTTTTTCTAATCAAAAAAAATTTGAACTTCTATATACTCAATATGAAAAAGATAACAATATTAGAAAAAAAAAAATAAAAGCAATTAACTTGTTTTCTTTGATGATGCAAGAAAGAACTTCAACTGGAAGAATATATATACAAAACGTTGATCATTGCAATACACACAGTGCATTTAATCCAAAATTAGCACCTATAAAACAATCTAATCTATGTTTAGAAATTACATTACCTACTAAACCTTTAAACGACATTTATGACGTAAATGGAGAAATTGCTCTCTGTACTTTATCCGCTATTAACTTAGGTTCTTTAAAAAACCTTCATGATTTATCAGAACTATCAAATTTAATCGTTAGAGCATTAGACTCAATATTAGATTATCAAAATTATCCTATTGAAGGAGCTAAAAAATCTGCACTATCAAGAAGATCATTAGGAATAGGAGTTATTAACTTTGCATACTATTTAGCTAAAAATAAAGTACGTTACTCAGATGGAAGTGCTAACTCTCTAACACATAAAACATTTGAAGCAATACAATATTATTTATTAAATGCATCATGCGAATTAGCTAAAGAAAAGGGAGCATGTGCTTGGTTTAACCAAACAACATATTATCAAGGTATACTTCCTATAGACACATATAAAGAAGAAGTAGATAATATTTGCAACGAACCGCTACATCTAAAATGGAATTATTTAAGAAGAAAAATTAAAAAATACGGATTACGAAATTCCACATTATCAGCATTAATGCCCTCAGAAACATCTTCTCAAATTTCTAATGCCACGAACGGCATAGAACCTCCTAGAGGATTTATCAGCATAAAAGCATCTAAAGACGGAATGCTACGCCAAGTTGTTCCTGAATATAAGAGATTAAAATCATATTATGAGTTATTATGGAATATGCCAAATAACATAGGATATTTACAACTTGCTAGTATTATGCAAAAATTCATAGATCAATCTATTTCTACTAATACTAATTATGATCCTAAGTCGTTTCCTAATGGAAAGATTCCGATGAAACAATTAATAACCGATCTATTAATAGCTTATAAATTAGGATTAAAAACACTGTATTATCAAAATACGAGAGATGACGCAAAAGACAATCAAAGTGAATTCTTAACTTTAAATAGTAACAATAATTGTAATAACGGAGCTTGTAAAATATAGACTTTAAATCTCATTTTAACAAAATTTTAACATATTTATTCTTATACAAGAGACATAACATGACATATACTACTTTTTCTAAAAAGAAAAACGATCCACTTTTTGAACCAATGTTTTTTGGACAACCCGTAAACGTTTCTAGATACGATCAACAAAAATATGAAATTTTCGAAAAATTAACAGAAAAACAGCTATCTTTTTTTTGGAGACCAGAAGAAGTAGATTTATCTAAAGATTTAATTGATTTTCAAAATCTTCCAAACCACGAAAAGCATATTTTTATTAGTAATTTAAAATACCAAACTTTATTAGATTCTATTCAAGGAAGAAGCCCTAATGTCGCTTTCCTACCTATTGTTTCTCTCCCTGAGTTAGAAACATGGATAGAAACATGGTCTTTTTCAGAAACTATTCATTCTAGATCATATACTCACATTATAAGAAATATTATTAACACTCCATCTATAATATTTGATGATATAGTAAATAACAAAAATATATCTAATAGAGCTCAAGATATTTCAAAATATTATGACAATCTTATTAAAATGACTAGTTATTGGCATTTGTTAGGTGAAGGATCACATCTGATTAATGGAAAAAAAATATTAGTTAACTTACACGAACTCAAAAAACTATTATATTTATGTCTAATTAGTGTAAATGCATTAGAAGCTATTCGATTTTATGTAAGTTTTGCATGTTCTTTCGCATTTGCAGAAAGAGAAATTATGGAAGGAAACGCAAAAATAATTAGACTTATCGCTAGAGATGAAGCATTACACCTTACTGGAACTCAACATATCATAAACATATTAAGAAACAAAAATAATAAAGAAGAAATGTTTGAAATTGTCCAAGAATGTTACACCGAATGTTATAATTTGTTTATTCTAGTTTCGGAACAAGAAAAACTATGGGTAGAATATTTATTTCAAGATGGATCTATGTTAGGATTAAACAAAGAAATTTTATCACAGTATATAGAGTATATTACTAATATCCGAATGCATGCAGTTGGACTTCCTATGCCATTTTTAACTACTTCTAACCCTATCCCATGGATAAATTCTTGGTTAATTTCAGATAATGTCCAAGTGGCTCCACAAGAAACTTCTGTTAGTTCATACTTAGTGGGTCAAATTGATTCTGACATCAAAAATTCTGAATTTAACAAATTTAAACTATAAAATAATTTTAGATTATACTACTTAGAACTTATAATAAAACTTTACTATTTTTAATTATGAATTTATACGAATTTAATTCCTAATTATACTTAAATTGAACAAATTAACATTTATATTAATATCAAAAAAAACTTTATAGATTTTATAAAATTAAATTAATAAAAATAATGATTAAAAATTAATACTTCTCTTAAAAATTTATTAATAACATTTAAAATACTTGCTCATGGCAATATAAACTATGCAATAAATATCTAACAATATATAAATTATATACTTATCTTTTATACTAAATTAATACAATTTTATTTTAAAAATTTTATTTATTCAGCTTGTATAGAAGTCACAGCAATGGTATATACTATATCTTGAACTGAAGCTCCTCGAGATAAGTCATTTACTGGTTTTTTTATCCCCTGTAATATGGGACCAATTGAAATAATATTAGTAGATCTCTGTACTGCTTTATATGCGATGTTCCCAGAATTAAGATCAGGAAATATAAATATTGTTGCAGTACCCTTTATAACAGAATTAAAACATTTTAATTTTGAAACTATACTATCTATAGCTGCATCATATTGAATAGGACCCTCTACAATAAGATTAGGACACATTTTTTTTACTATATCTGTAGCTTTTCTAACTTTTTCTACTTTTTTACTATTGCTTGACCACCCTGTTGCATAAGATAACATGGCTATTTTAGGACATATTCCAAATAATATAGCAGTATTAGCAGATTGAATTGCAATTTCTGCTAATTGATCAGCATTAGGATTAGGATTAATTGCACAATCTGCATACAATAATACGTGATCTGGAAGTAACATAAAAAAAACAGACGATATTAAAGAAGCATATTGAGATGTTTTAATTAATTGTAAAGCAGGTAATATAGTGTCAGAAGTAGTATTTACTGATCCTGAAACTAATCCATCTACCTGGTTAGATTCTAATATTAAAGTAGACAAAATAGAATTGTTTTTAAGATCTTTTCTCGCCTGCAAAGTAGTAATTTTATGTTTACGACGTAATTCTAAATACCTTTCAACATATTTATATCGTATTAATTCTGGATTTAAAATTTCTATATCAGACTTCAAATTAATATTATTCAATTTAGCAATAGTTATAATTTCTTTAGAATTTCCCAATAATATGCAATTTGCTATATTTTGATCCGAACAAATAGAAGCTGCTTTAATAATTCGCAATTCATTTCCTTCAGGAAGAAGAATCGTTTTTTTATTTCTTCTTGCTAAATTTTGCAAATTATAAATAAATAGTGCTGGAGATTTTTGATATTTATATACACATTGCGCTTTTATAAAAGTAACTAAATCGTGACGAATATATTTAGAAACATAATTTTGTATTAATTTAAATTTTTTAAAATTTTTACAAGACATTTTAAAAGAAATTTTTCTAAATAAATCAATCATTTTTAACAAATTACATTTCATAAAAAAAATAGGAACACACATTTTTTTAATATTGAAATGTAACTTAATTGCATCTACATCAATTTCATAACTATTTGTAAAAAATAAAGCGCTAATATCATTGCTTTGATCTACATATTCCGATATTCCATGTAAATCATGTAAATGATCTGGAGAAATTATTAATATTGCATGAGATAAAACATTTCTACTATTTTTTAAAATATCATTTTTATGATATATAGTAATAGACCGAACAGATATATTACTTAAATTACATTTGTTAATAGGATAAACTTTAAAATAACGAGATATATCATCTAAACTTTTCTCTATTAACTTCGAATGCCATGGAATATATCCTAATAATGAAACACCATAATTTTTACAAAATATATTATAATCAATGCTATTATTTTTATTTTTTTTTACTATAGTATTAAACATATTAAAATAATTTATAAAATTTCCAAAAAAATCAAACTGCAGTGTTGCAAATTCATTGATTATAATTCCTTTAACACTAATACATTTTTTTTTTAAAAAATACTCTTTAATAATATTCATGATATTATTTATATCAACAATGTTATCTTTTCTTACAGTAGACATAAAAATAATTTCTGCATTAGTAGATTGTGCTACTTCATAATTTATTATACTTGATAATAAAATTGAATATCGTAAACATATTCCCTCTAAAATCAAAACATCGTATTTTCTCTTATCAGAATCTATTTCTAATAAAACATTTTTTAAAATATTTTGTCGACTTTCCTGAGTTAAAAAATCATTTAAGTTTCTAACTTTAATCGGATTAAGACATGCAACAGAACTCATATTTCGTAAAATTTTTGTAGTATGATCAATGTAACCTTTAAAATTGAGATTACTAAAAATTGGTTTAAAAAATTTTACTTTAAGATTACTTTGTTGAATTTTTTGTATTAATCCTATGCTTGTGGTTGTTAACCCTACATTAAATCCTATAGGAATTAACATTAAGACTCGTTTCAAAATTAACTCCGTAAAATAAATAAACACCATCTTATATTTTCATTATTTTAAACAATTATACTTTAAATACTCTTTTTAAATAATAACACGGATTCCTTAGCTATTACCAATGCTTCATTTGTAGGTATAACTAATATAGAAATACTATTTTTTGAATTAATAAAACCTTCTTTTCCTGATATCATAGATGTGTTTAACTTAATATCAATGTTACAATTTAAAATAGATAACCTAGATATAGTAATCTCTCTAACTAAGCAAGAATTTTCCCCAATACCTCCAGTAAAAACAATAGCGTCTAACTTCCCTTGCATTAAAGTAGTATATGAAGCAATATATTTAGATAAACGATAGCAAAATACCTCGATTGATAATTTTACTTTTTCACATGACAAATAATTACTCTCTAAAATCCGAAAATCACTACTTAATTCACTTATCCCTAATAATCCTGATTTTTTAATCAAAATATTTTCAATTTCTTTAATACTCATCTTTAATTTTTTATACATAAAAAAGATAATAGAAGGATCTATATCACCACTTCTAGTACCCATAATTAATCCTTCTAAAGGAGTCAAACCCATAGAAGTATCTAGACAAACACCATTGCGAATAGCAGCTATTGATGCACCATTTCCTAGGTGACAAGCAATAATATTTAATCGATGTCTTGAAATCTTTAAAATTTCGGAAGAACGATTTGTAACATACGAATAACTTATTCCGTGTGCTCCATACCTTCTAATACCGTAATCTTTGTAAAAACCATAAGGAATTCCATATAAATAAGATCTTTTAGGTAACGTACTATGAAATGCCGTATCAAAAACAGCTACATTTTTTTTTTTTAAATGAGGAAAAATATTAAACGAAGCTTGTATTCCTAATAAATTAATAGGATTGTGTAAAGGAGCAAAAATGGAAGCATGTTCAATATGTTTAATTATTTTTTTATCTATAATAACTGATTTTCTTAACTTTGATCCACCATGAACTACTCTATGACCTATACACACAATATTATTAAATATTTTAATGTTACTTTTTAAAATATTATAAGAAATAAAATCAATTATTTCTTCAATATTAGATTGTTTATGTAAAATATCATTATACTTACCAGTTTTAGTTTTCCATAAAATAGAAACTCCAGAAGAACATAAAAAATCAGCCATTCCTAATATCAATTCTTTATTTTTTTTAAAATCTACAACAGAAAACTTTAACGTAGAACTACCACAATTTAACGTTAATGCAAAAATATTAGACATAATTATTCTAACTCTAAATAATATATCTTGTTTGTATATAGTTAAATATTTTATAAAATTTGCCATTAAAAAGATATTGAAATTTAAGTATTTATAAATATAAAATTTTAATATTTAAAATATAAGATTAAATTTGTTCTTTTGAAAGATATTAGATATAATCTTACCTTACAAAATATGAACATATTTCAAAAAATAAAATATGAGTTTGCAAAAAAAAATTATTAAAATTTTAGGTGTAAAACCTATTATTGATCCAAAATTCGAGATTCGAAGAATATTAAATTTTATAAAAACATATTTATTACAACATAAAAACATAACGACACTAGTTCTAGGATTAAGTGGTGGGCAAGATTCTACACTAACCGGAAAACTTTGCCAATTAGCTATACAAGAACTGAATAAAATTCTTAAAAAAAATATATATAAACTCATTTTATTATGTTTACCATATGGAAAACAAATAGACAAACAAGATTGTCAAGATTCAATAAATTTTATTCAACCAAAAATAATATTAAACATCAATATAAAAAATTCTGTACTAAGTACTGAAAAATCTTTAAAACAATCAGGAATATACGTATCTAAAAATGTACACGAAAACAATAAAGCTAGAGAAAGAATGAAAATACAATATAGCATTGCTGGTATACATCATGGTATTGTAATTGGAACTAACCACGCTTCTGAAGCTGTTACTGGATTTTTTACAAAATATGGAGATGGAGGATCAGACATTAATCCGATTTCTGAATTAAATAAAAAACAAGGAAGATCTTTACTAAAAGAACTAAAATGTCCATCTCACCTTTATCTCAAACCACCAAGAGCTCACCTGGAAGACAAACATCCATATAAAACGGACGAAGAAATATTAGGTATAACATATCATGATATTGATTCTTATTTAGAAGGAAAAAAAATTAATATAAAGAGTAAATTAATCATCGAAAAATATTATATCAATACTTTACATAAACGCCAAACTCCAATAACACCTAATACACAACCATACTATTAAATAATTTTTTCGCTTATAAAACATACAAATGCAAAAATTATAACTTATATAATCGTACGATATTAAAAGTAAATATAAAAATTTCAAATAACTTAATATGAAGTTAAAACTATAAAAATGTTGTCTCTTCATAAAACTTTCAATGTAAAACAACGTTCTTCTTTTTTATAGAATGAATATGAACTTTTATTATTTCACTAATAGGATCTTCGGGACAATGTTCTACAAAATAAATTAAATCTGTCAATGCAATATGATTACATTCTAATTGAGCATATATTAATCCTCGGTCGCGTATTTCATAAGGATCATTAGGATTTATTTTTAATAATACATTACTAACATTTAAAGCTAATTCCATTTTTTTTTCATCTATCAAAGCGTTTTTTAAAGAGTCAAGCATTTTTTGAATAACTGTTTCATGTTTAACTTTATTTAAATCATTTTTATACAATTCTGCTGTAGGACTTATATTACCCTTCAACCATACTTCTAAAACATGCTCATCCAATGTTTCTCCATTAAACGGATTGATTAGCCACATTCTTTTGTCAAATTTATCTACACGTAAAATAAGTTGAGTAGGAAAAATAACAGGCATAAGAGGCAAACAAAGTTTTTGAGCAATATGTAATAATATTACTCCTAACGATACTGCGGTACCTTTTCGAGTCTGTAAAACATTGTCTAACCATAACACATCAGATAATTTGTAAACTCCAGTAGCTTCACCAAATTTCCAACGACCATAAAATAATTCTATCAATTTTTTTAATTTAGAATATATTTCTTTTTCAGTAGCTATGTACAATTCAGCTTCATCCACCTTGTTTTGTAATTCCTTGACCACAAAACGAGTTGGAAAATCTGGTCGAATAAGACTCAATATATTTGCAAGAAAATCACATAAAGGCGACTTAGAAACGTTATAATCAAAAAAAGATGTCATATAATTTCCAATTAATTAATCATTTATAAACATTTATTGTGATATCAAAAAAAAATAAAACATAAAAATTTAATTTTATATCAATATAAAACTATCATATTATTAAAAAATAATAATTTCTTCAATATCAATATATAATTATGTAACAATTAATCTCATTTTAAATCTATCTTCTGTCCAACTGTAACTCGATCATTACCAGAATAATCTCGATAAGTCATTATATTAGTAAAATTATATTTTTTAAACAATTTTTGTACACGTGACCTTTGCATCCAACTATGTTCTATTAATAGCCATCCCATATTTCTTAAGTATTTTCTAGAATTTTTTATTATATAATGAATAGAACTTAATCCATCATCTGCAGAAATTAGCGCTAAAAAAGGTTCAAACAATAATTCTCTGTCTAAACCACTTATTTCATTCAAACTAATATAAGGTGGATTACTAACAATAACATCAAAATTTTTCTTAATAAGAGAAAACCAAAAACTCTGAAAAAACTTAACATTTTTAAATTTTAGAACTCTTGCATTTTCTTTGGCTACATCTATTGATTCTTTCGAACAATCTACTCCTATAAAATTACAATTTGGATTCATACTAGCTAATGTTAGCGCTATACAACCACACCCTGTTCCTAAATCTAAAATATCTATATAATTAGCATTATTTAATCTTTCTAAAGTACATTCAACTAACGTTTCAGTTTCTGGACGAGGTATTAACGTAAACTTAGATACAATAAAAGACAAAGACCAAAATTCTTTTTTTTTAACTAAATACGCAATAGGTTCACCATTTAATCTACGTTTTAATAAATTATTTAACTTATTTAAATCATGTCCAAGTATTTTAAAAGAACTATATCTAATTATCCAACTAACATCTTTTCTAAGAACAAAACTTAATAATACCTCGGCATCTAGTCTAGGACTACAACATCCAGATAACTTCAATTTTAATACTGCTATATTTAACCACAATTTAATATTCATTTATACTGAAAAATCTTTAGAAATATTTGATAAATAATTAGCTTGATATTCTTGAATAATAGGATCAATAAGCAAATCCAATTTTCCACTTAATATTTCACTTAAAGAATATAATACTAAATTAATTCTGTGATCAGTTACTCTATTTTTTGAAAAGTTATAAGTTCTATTTCTATCTGAACGCATTCCACTTCCAAATAAGCTACGACGCATAATCGAATCTTCTTTTTGACGTTTAGAAAATTCTTCTGCTTGAATTCTAGAAACTAAAATAGATAACGCTTTAGTTTTATTCTTATGCTGAGAACGTTCATCCTGACATTCAACAACGTGACCCGTGGGAATATGAGTTATTCTAATTGCAGAATCTGTAGTATTAACATGTTGTCCACCTGCTCCTGAAGATCTAAAAGTGTCAATTCTTAAATCATTCAAATTTATGTTTTTCAGTTCTTTTTGAGGTATTACAGGAATTACAGCTACTGTACATGTTGAAGTATGTACACGTCCTTGAGATTCTGTTTTAGGAACTCTCTGTACTCTATGACCTCCAGATTCAAATTTTAACCTTGAACATACTCCTTTTCCAGTAATTTGGATCACTATATCTTTAAATCCACCTTTGTCTCCATAATTCATACTAATGACCTCTGTCTTCCAATGACGAATTTCTGAATATCTAATATACATTTTAAATAGATTTCCAGCAAATATAGCCGCTTCATTGCCACCTGTTGCCGCCTTTATTTCAATAAAACAACTATTTTTATCAAAAGGATCTCTAGGTAACAACAACTTTTGTAGTTTACTCTCTAACTCAACTTTTTTCAAAAAAACTACTTTTAATTCTTCTCTAACTATATCATGCAATTCAAGATCGTTTAATAAACAAGAAATTTTTTTTCTATTATTCTCATTCTCCTTCCAACTTTCAAAACATTTATTAATATTGGATAACTTTAAACATTCTTGAGACAATTTACGAAATTTTTTTTGATCAGAAACGATATTAACATCAGATAACATTAACTCTAATTTTTCATATCTCTCATGTAAAATTTCTAATTTCTTCAAAATAGAATTTTTCATTAATCAATATACCTCCCAATTAGCCTATATAAAACATTACATAAACAACTTGTTTTTACAAATTTAAAAACGTGTTATATTTTTAAATGTTCTAAAATTTTAATTAAAACTTATATTAATTGATATTTTGCTAAAACGTCCTTAAAAATTTTATAATACTTATTAAAATCAATATAAATTATTTTAAATCTAGAATGTCTCATTGAAATACTAATAACATATATTACATTTATTAAATACTATTCTTAATCAAGTTATATGTAACAACTTTAAGTAATTATAAAACTTATCAAACAAACTCCATATTCAAACATCCTATAAATATATCTTTACTCAATAAAAAATTTGAAATTTTATTTACTATAATATTGCTTTATTATATATCATACATCCTATTAGCATCTACAATACACCAAAAGTTCCTAGTATTTGAGAACTCAAAAATACAAAATAAATATTTATAACTCTTTCTAAATTGAAATAAAACGTCTGCAAACTTTAGTTAAAATGCCTTTATATTATATTTAATGATACTTACAAATTTAATCTATTAAATGCAATTCAAAACAATATTTTAAAAAAATTCTTAAAATCATCTACAACAGAAACACAAATATTAATTTATAATTAAAAATTCTATCTAAATTCCAAAAATCTAAAATTTTGATAACTACCTTTACAAAAACAAATTATCTTACTATAAATTAAAAATAAACATATATATTTAATAATATAAACATAAAATAACTTTAACTACTATATCTACACAATTCAGTTAAAAACTTAAAACTCACGATATAAAACACAATATGTAATTAAATTAAAATTAATAATAAAAGAAAGTATATTAAAATTAAAAACTAATAACTGGACTTTAAAACAAATGAAAACTATTGGGTGGCACTCTCCCGCTAAAATTAATCTTTTTTTATACGTAACAAAATTACGTTCTGATGGCTATCACGACATACAAACATTCTTTCAATTATTAAATTATGGAGATATAATTTATATATCTTCTAATACACTTGGAAATATCAACCTACTAACACGTATACCAAACATACCAAATTCGAAAAACATAATAATTCGCGCAGCGAAACTACTTAAGAAAAAAGCACAAATACTAAAAAATTATTCTCAAAAAGTAGGAGCTAACATTTATATAAAAAAAAATATACCTATAGGAGGTGGATTAGGGGGGGGTTCTTCAAACGCTGCAACCATACTACTAGTATTAAATAAACTATGGAAAACAGAATTTACATTAACACAACTAGCTAATTTCGGAAAATGTTTGGGATCTGATATTCCGCTTTTCATAATGGGAAAAACAGCGTTAGCAGAAGGAACAGGAAATATACTATATCCTATTCATGTCGAGAGAAAATGGTATTTAATAACTTATCCAAAAATTAATATTTCTACTAAAAAAATCTTTTCTTTCCTGAAACTTAAAAAAAACTCTTCCAAAAAACATATTTATTCCTTATTATCTATTCCATTTAAAAATGATTTCGAACACCTTGTAAAAAAAAATTTTTTAAAATTAATACTTTAATTACATGGTTATCTCAATATGCACCTTCTCGTATAACAGGAACAGGATCATGTGTATTTTCTGAATTCAATTCAGAACAACAAGCAAAAGAAATTCTTTCTATATTACCACCTAATATATATGGATTCGTTACAAAAAGTACCAACACTTCTATATTACACAAACAATTGCGATAATGTTAAGGAAGTTATTACATAAAATTTTAATACTCTATAAATTTGAAGATATATCTTAAATACTAAGGCTATTTTATGTCCGATATGAAACTATTTTCTGGAAATTCAGTACCCAATTTAGCACAATCTATCGCTACTAAACTTTGTATGAATTTAGGAAATGCATCAATAGGGAAATTTAGTGATGGTGAAACTAGCGTTCAAATTAACGAAAACGTTCGTGGAAATGATGTATTTATCATTCAATCAACATGTTATCCTACAAATGATAACCTTATGGAACTGATAGTCATGGTTGACGCTTTAAGAAGAGCATCTGCAGGAAGAATTACAGCTGTAATCCCTTATTTTGGGTATGCTAGACAAGATCGTAGAGTACGTTCAGCTCGAGTTCCTATTACTTCAAAAGTAATAGCAGATATTTTTTCCAGTATTGGTATAGATAGAGTACTTACAGTAGATTTACATGCTGAGCAAATTCAAGGATTCTTCGATGTTCCTGTAGATAACGTATTTGGAAGTTTAATTTTATTAGAAGATATGTTACAAATTGATCTTAAGAACCCTATAGTTGTTTCTCCAGATATAGGAGGAGTAGTGCGAGCTAGAGCGATTGCAAAATTATTACATGACACAGACATGGCTATTATCGATAAAAGACGACCAAATACGAATGTATCACAAGTTATGCATATCATTGGAGATGTTGATAATCGTGATTGTATTTTAGTAGATGATATGATTGATACTGGAGGAACATTATGCAAAGCTTCTGAAGCTCTGAAAGAAAGAGGAGCTAAAAGAGTATTCGCTTACGCAACACATCCCATTTTTTCAGGAAATGCTGCAGAAAATTTAAAAAATTCTACCATTGATGAGGTCATAGTTTGTGATACAATTCCATTGTTAAAAAATATTAAAACGCTTTCTAATGTAAGGACGCTAACATTATCTGGAATGTTATCAGAAGCTATCAGAAGAATCAGTAATGAAGAATCAATATCTGCTATGTTTGAACACTAACGTGTAAAATTTTAAAATTTATAATATTTTGAGTGCAATAAATACACATTTACTGTACTCAAAACATTTAAAAAATAAATTTTGTCTAAATATTATATAAGTACCTTTATTTTATAAAAATATTTATATTAACTGAATTTCTTACATAAAAATATTTTTTATGAAGAATTTTAAAAATATTCTTGTAAAATAATTATAATAAGGAATTAATAATGAACTTTTAAAACTCATACTATTTATAAATTTAGATGAAAATTCTAAAAAAAACAAAACTGCACAAATAATAAAAACACCTCTTATAATTCCAAATAATATTCCCAATATTTGATTTATAAAAAAAAGATGAAACTGTTTAATAAAAATAGCTACTAAATAACTTAATATAGATTTAATTACTAAAAATAAAGTGAAAAAAAACAAAAAGTTAACTATACATTTAATAATCTTATTATTAATATAAACTGAAAAAAACGAAAATATATAATAATATTTAATGTAAGTATATATTCCTATAAACCACATAAAAATAGATATAATTTCTTGAAAAAATCCACGGAAAAAACTTATAGCAGCAGAAGCAAAAATTATTATTATCGAAACATAGTCTATGATATTCATTATAGATTTAATTTTTTTATAAAGTAGAAAACTTATTGTAAGTTTTTTAAATTTTTAAAATTTTGTACATTTCTCTCACTGCAAAAAAAGATCCGTATATTAAAATAATGTCATTAACATTTACAAAACCCTGAACTTTATTCCAAGCATCTTCAAGACTTACACATACTTCATAAGAATTATTTGGTAAATATTGTGCCATTTCTTCAGGATTAATACTACGATGTGTTTTTAATTTAACACAATACCAAAAATCTATTATTGAAATTAATGGAGTTATAATTTTAAATATATTTTTTTCTCTTAGTACTCCTATTATAACATATATTTTTCCAATTCTTTTCATGTTAACTAATTTTTTTAGCAAATAATTCGCAGCATGACCATTATGTGCTACATCTAAAATAATCTTCGGATAACAAGATACTATTTGAAACCGTCCAGGAATAAAAAAATTTTTAAGACAATTTTTAATAATAAAATTTTTTAAAGAAATTTTAGATTCAGAAACAGCTGCTAACGCGGTAGCAACATTTATTAGAGGAACTTGTGGAAGAGGTAGATTTAAACAATAATAATCATTATTAATAAACGACCACGTAGTGTCATACTTTTTATAAAACCAATCTCGATTTACCAATCTAACTTTTACTTTATTTTTTTTAATGATTTTTTTTGCAATTTTAGGTAGTTTTTTTTCAGAAATTATTGCTATTTTATTATTTCTTAAAATTCCAATTTTTTCCATGCTAATCAAATGTCTATTACTTCCTAATATATCTATATGATCTAAATCTACATTGGTAATAACAGAAATATTAGGAGTAACAATATTTGTAGCATCGAATCTTCCACCTAATCCAACTTCTAAAATAACTACATCTAATTGACTATTTTTAAATAAATATAAAGCAGATAAAGTCATAAAATCATAACAAGTTAAAGGCAACGCACCACGAACACGTTCAATATCAATAAAAGAAGCGACATATAAACTTTTATTTAATTCACATCCATTAATGCGTATTCTCTCAGTATAACGAAGTAAATGTGGAGAAGTATATAGTCCCACTTTATATCCATGTTTCAGCAATATCGTCTCTAATACATAGCATGTTGTTCCTTTTCCATTAGTTCCTCCTACTATATAAATAAATGTATTTAATTTTGATATTCCTAATTTTTTAGCAACATAAGTAACATTTTTAAAATTACTTTTTTGCGTATCTAAATTAAACTTTTGAATATAATTTATCCATTCATAAAAAGATTTCATCATATTTTTATTCATATATTATATATTCAAGCTTTTCCTAATAAGAATCAATAATTAAATATTTTATTAAAACATTATACTAAAATAAAGTTTTAAATGTTAAAATGTACAATTTAATGTAAAAACAAAGAAAAATTTTAATAATATTTTCCTCTATACATAAAATAAAATTACTAAATCTTAACAAATAAAGTAGGTTCAGACATAGAAATTATGTTAATTATCATACTAGGATAAATTCCTAACATTAATATTAAAAAAGATATCGCTAACAAAAATAATACATACTTTTTTCTATTAACATTTACAATTATCTTCTCTCTATAAAGAACATTCTTTCCAGGACATATATATAAACGCGTAACTATTTTAAGATACGAATATATACTTAAAATAGATCCTATACAAAACACGATACCTAAAAACCAAAAATGTTCTTTTATAATTATTGATAATAAATAAAATTTACCAAAAAAACCAACAGTTATAGGAAGTCCAGAAAAAGAAAATAACACTACGCTAAAAATGCCTGCTAAAATTGGACTTTTCCAGAATAATCCACTATAAAAATCAATCAAGTCACATTTATGCTTATTATTTGAATCAAATAAAAGACTCATTATTCCAAAAACACCCATACTAGACAAAAAATAACCTATTAAATATATTCCAGTAGCCTCTAAAGCAAAATTAAAATTTTGAGAAGATAACAATGGTATCAATACATATCCAAATTGAGAAATAGATGAATATCCTAAAAATCTTTTTAAATTAGTTTGAAATAAAGCCATTATACTTCCAAATAAAATAGATAAACATGACAGATATTTCAACAAAACATTAAAGAATTCCACATGAAAATATGCTAAAAAAACAAATATTTTAAAAAATAAACTAAATACTGCGATTTTTATTGCAGTAGAAAAATACATTAATATTGATGATTGAGTTCCCTCGTAAACATCCACAATCCAAATATGAAACGGAAATATAGATAACTTAAATAAAAAAGCTAAAATAACTAATCCTAAACCACACAATAAAATACTATTTGAATGCGAAACAGAGGATACTAATTCATATATTAAACTACAAAACGTTAAACTACCTGAAATAGAATATATTAAAGAAATTCCGAACAATGCTAATACCGATATTGAACAAGATAAAATCATATATTTTAAAGTTGCTTCTAAAGAATACTTTTTGTCATATGAATATGAAATAAGTCCTAAAGTAGGCAAAAATATTAATTCCATTCCAATAAACAAAGAAAACATATGGTTAGAAATAATTAATACAATGCAACCAATCGTAGAAAGTAATAATAACAAATAAAATTCTTCACACTTTCCATAAAAATTTTTTAACTGAAAATATGAAAACATACAAGAAAAAATACTCGATAAAATAACTATCGAAATATATAATAAAGAATACTTATCTACATGAAACAGAATAGTGATGTCTATAGGTATAATATTTTTAATTATATACAAAGAAAATAAAGAAAATATTAATCCTAAAATAGAACATAAAAAAATAAAAAAATGATCACGATAATATGAAATAGATAAAAGTATCGTTGTTACAGTTAATAATAAAATAAATAATGGGCATAAAACTACTAACTGTTCTGAATTAATTATCATCGAAAATTATAACCTTGCAATTGAAATAAAATTAAAAAAAACAGTTCGAATATTATTTAAAGGAATTTCAGATATTCTTAAAATTGTACTTGGAAAAACTCCAATTAGAAGTAAAATTATTAATAATAATATTAAAATAAAAATTTCTCGGAAAGAAACAGGTTTCAAATTAACTATTATATCTTGTTGAAAACAAGACCCGAAATACGTTCTTTGTATCATAATTAATGCACATAATGCTGTAAAAACTAAAGAAAAAGAAGATATAATAACTAATAACATATTATTACTAAATGCTCCAAGAAATATCATGAATTCTCCAACAAAATTACCTGTTCCCGGAATTCCTAAGCTTGCTATTGAAAAAAATAAAGAAAAGCTAGGTATCCAATTAATTTTAGACCATAAGCCACCCATGTTATTCATATCACGGGTATAAGTCCTCTCAAATAACTGACCTACAAGGCAATATAAAGCAGAAGTAGAAATAGCGTAAGAAATAAGATGAATTATCACTCCTTGATATGCTATTTGACTAGCACTAAAGATAGCAATTAAAGACATACCCGTATGAGATATAGACATGTAAGCAATTAAACGTTTAATATCAGTTTGAGAAAACGCTACGAATATAGAATAAAAAATAGTAACAACTCCTAAACACATAAAAGCAAATGAAAAATTAGCTGAAGCATGTGGAAAAAGAACAATGTTAAATCGCAATAAGGAGTAAATAGCTGTTTTCAACAAAATTCCAGAAATATCTAGAGAACCTAATATAGGCGAATATGTATGAAAATCCGGAAGCCAACTGTGAAAAGGAACAATAGGTATTTTAATGGAAAAAGCTAAAAAGAAACCTATCATAATATAAGTTTCCATACATAAATTTAAAGATACATGTTTCAAAATATCATAATTAAAACTCAAAACATTAGTAGACATATAACAAGAATAAACTAATAGTAATATAGAAAATAATAAAATTAAACCAGACAATTGAGAATATACAAAAAATTTGTTCGCAGCTGAATATCGCTTTAAACATGTACTTTTATTATCAATCTTATATCCCCATAATATAACTGAAAAATACAATGGAAAAATTATTATTTCCCAAAAAAAGAAAAATAAAAAAAGATCAACAGAAAGAAAAATTCCTATAGAAAAACTTAAAATCCATAATAAATTTAAATAAAAAAATCCAATTTTTTTTTTAATTTTATTCCAAGAACACAAAATCGATACTATTCCTAAAAAACTAGTTAAAACTAACATTAAAATCGATAAACTATCAGCGGCTAAATGAAAAGAAATTCCAAACCTTGGCATCCAAGGAATTTCATATTCAAAATTCCAACAAGATTCATATGAATGAGAAACAAAAATTGTTAAATCATAAAACAAAAGTGAAAAAGACAGTAAAAATAATATACTTGAAAATATCAATGCAATGTAATGAGAAATTTTTATACCATACTGATCTAAAGACCAACATATAATTCCACCTAAAAATGGAATTATAATAAAGATAGGTAGTATCATGCTAATTATATTCCTAATTTCAGTTCACTTATTTAAAAAAAATTAACAATAAATTTATAAAATAAATAATTAATTTTAGTTACTACCTGAAACACTACATAAATTTGACTTATTAATTTAAAAAAATGTAGTTGTTAAAGACATAACACATCCAACGATTATCCATAACAAATGCACTCGTAGATGTCCATTATATATATAAATATGAAAACGATAAAAAACATGAAATAAATTTTTAGAATAATTTAAAATACTTCCAATAGGATCACATATTAAACATTTAGAAATGTAAAGATACGGCTGTACAAACAACAAATTGTATATATAATCAAATCCCCAAGCATTAAAGAAAAATCGATTGACAAAAATTCCTATTTTAGTATATAAAATATTGCTAATTATTCTCGTATTCACTACCCATAAATAATATGATAGAAATATACCAAAAAAGGATATGCAACTGCATATCATTGTCAAATAAAAATTAGAGTACGCACTTTCTTCTTGTTCTGAAAAAACATGAGATAGTGGGAAAGTTATATAAGACTCAATAAAAGTAGAAAATATCATTAATAAAATTAAAGGTAAATTATGATTCATCTCTCTAAGAGACATATAATTTTTTTTTCTACATTTCTGAAAAACTACAAAAATCATTCTAAATGTATATATTGTAGTCAATAATAAGCCTAAAATACTAATTACGAAAAAAAATAAGAAATTGTTTTCCCAAGCAAACAACAAAATACTTTCCTTAGTATAAAATCCTGACGTAACAAATGGAAATGAAGCGAGAGAAGCTCCTCCTACTAAAAAAGATATATATATTATTAAAGGAACTTGAAATTTTAACCCACTAATTTTAAAAATATTTCTTTCATTCTTCGATAAAATAATGATAGAACCAGAAGCAAGAAACATTAACGCTTTAAAAAATGCATGCGATACTAAATGCTTAATAGCAATTATCCAATTTTGCATACTTAACGCAATAAACATATAGCCTATTTGACTCATCGTAGAATACGCTAATATACGCTTTATATCAGTTTGAACTAATGCTGAAAAACAGGATATTATTATTGTTAAACTACCTATTATTCCCAAAATATACAATACTTCTGGATTCAGAGAAAATAAAAAATGAGTTCTTGCAATTAAATAAACTCCAGAAGTTACCATAGTAGCAGAATGTATTAACGCAGATACTGGAGTTGGACCTTTCATAGCATCTACTAACCACGTATGTAATGGAATTTGAGCAGACTTTCCTATAGCTCCGAATAATAGAAAAAGAGTAATTAACTTTAATGATACTATATGTTCATCTATTGTAGACATTTTTAAAATTAATTTTAGCTCTTCAAAATTCGTAGTACCAAATTCTTTATAAATAAAAAATATTGACAATAATAAAAAAACATCTCCAATTCTAGTAATAATAAATCCCTTTAAAGCAGCATAACTAGCATTAATATTATTATAATAATATCCTACCAATAAATAAGAACATACACCCACTCCCTCCCATCCCAAAAACATAAATGCTAAATTATCTGATAATATTAATACAATCATACTAAAAATGAATAAATTCATATACGCAAAAAAATTTGATAACCCAGTTTTAAATCTCATATACCAAGAAGAAAATAGATGAACTAAACAACCTATAAAGGTTGTCATCATTAACATGGTAAGCGATAAACCATCTATCAGATATCCAAAATTAATTTTAAAATTATCTACATATATAAAAGTCCATAACTTCTTAAAGTACACATCATCATTCTGATGAAAAAAAACTTGAATTAAATATATTGAAAACAATGTAGATACAAAAATAGATCCTACCGAAAATATTACAACTTTGAAATCAGTAAAGAATTTTTTAAAAAAAAGTAATACAACACAACTAATTAAGGGAAGTAAAGTGATAATATAAATAATATTCATCCATGCATCTCACTTAACTTATCAACATCTAAAGTTTTAAGTTTTCGATAACATTGAATTAAAAGTGCCAGTCCTATTCCTGACTCCGAAGCACCCACAGTCAAAATCAAAATATACATTATCTGTCCATCTACCTGATTCCAATAACTACCTACTGTTACTAATGCTAGAGACACTGCATTAATCATAATTTCTAAACTAATTAACATAAATAAAAGGTTTTTATGAATTATTAAAGACAAAAAACCTAACATTAATAAAATTGAAGATAAAATTAGACCATGAAATAAAGAAATCATAAAAGCTAATCCTAAAATAAATAAAACTATTCACATTATTTTTTTTCTCTTCCAATATGACACGCTACTACTAACGCAGTTAATAACAACATTGATATTAATTCAATAATTAAAACATAATCTTGAAACAATTTTATTCCTATCTCGCGTGTATTAATAACCACATTAAATATATATTGACTATTTAAATTATATAATAAAAAAAATAAACCACAGAATGATATCATAAAAAATGTAATTATCATTATCAATTTAACAAATGGCAGATTAAATGCTATAGAGCAAGAAGTAGAATTTTTAAAATTAAACATCATAATAACAAATACAAACAAAACCATTATAGCACCAGCATAAATTATTACTTCTAACGCCGCTGCAAAAAACGCTCCCAATGAAAAAAAAACACCTGATGTAGATAAAAAAGATGCTATCAAAAAAATTAACGAATACATTGGATTTTTGCTAAAAATTGAAAATATAGTAAATATAACTGACATTAATCCAAAACTATAAAAAGATAATTCCACGTCAATACTCCTCAAGGTAATAACGTTTTAACATCAATAGGATTACGTTCATAATCTAAATCACCTTTCTCTTTTCCTTGAATGTTAACACCTGAAAAATTATAAAAATTATAATCAGAATACTTTCCAGGTCCTGAAATTAATAAATCCTCCTTTTCATATACTAAATCTTGCCTATTGTATTCTGAAAGTTCAAAATCAGGAATTAATTGAATAGCAGCAGTTGGACAAGCTTCTTCACATAATCCACAAAATATACATCGAGAGAAATTAATACGAAAAAATTTTGGATACCAACGATTATCAGATTTTAAAGTAGACTTTTTCAACGAAATACAATCCACAGGACACACTACTGCACATAAATTGCAAGCTACACATCGTTCCTCTCCTTTTGTAGTACGCGATAATATAATACGACCTCTATACCTTGGAGGGAGATAAATAGGTTGTTCTGGATACATTATCGTTTCTCGCTTTGAAAAAATATTAGTAAAAGTTAACCAAATACTTCGAATTTGACTAAACAAAAAATATACTACTTCTGAAATTCTCATATCATTAATCCTTTACTAAACGTTACATAATATAAAAGCAGCAGTACAAACTAAATTTATCAAAGTTAAAGGAAAGCAAAATTTCCACCCAAATAATATTATTTTATCATAACGAGGCCTAGGTAAAGAAGCTCTAATTAAAATGAAAAAAAATATAAAAACCACAGTTTTTAAAAGAAACCAGATTATTGAAGAAAATCCAAATCCCAACCACCCTCCAAAAAACATAGTTACAATTAAACTAGAAATTACTATAATAGAGATATATTCACCAATAAAAAACAAACCAAATTTCATTCCTGAATACTCAATATGATAGCCATCTGCTAATTCTTGTTCAGATTCAGGTTGATCAAAAGGATGTCGATGACATAGTGCCAAACCTGCTATCAAAAACGTTATTAATCCAAAAAATTGAGGAACGCAATTCCATATGGAAACTTGACTATTAACAATATCAATTACATTAAACGATTGTGCGCGAGCTACTACTCCCATTAAAGAAAGTCCTAAAAAAATCTCATAAGACAAAGTTTGTGCTGTAGCGCGAATAGCTCCTAACAATGCATACTTATTGTTACTAGACCAACCCGCGAATAGTACGGAATATACTGACAAAGACGCCATCATTAAGAAAAATAAAATACCTATGTTTAAATCTATTAATACAAAATCGTGACTAAACGGTATTATTGCCATAACTAGTAATAAACAAATAAATCCAAAAATCGGAGATAAAACAAACACTACTCTTTTACTAAATATAGGAATCCAATCTTCCTTAAAAAGTATTTTAATCATATCTGCAACTATTTGTAATATCCCATGCCATCCAACTCTATTAGGTCCATAACGATTTTGCAATAAACCTAGTATTCTACGCTCAAATATACTCATAATTGCGGCACAAAAAAAAACAATACATAATAACAAAATCGATTTAAAAACTGACACATCTTTTCTCACAAAATTATTAAAAATGTATCATACAATTATCTTACATAATTCTACAACTTTTTTTCTATTTAAACATAAAGGAAAATTTAAAGTTCCTAAAGGTAGACCTAATTGTTTCGATTGTATTTTAGAAGATACATGCACAGTTATTGTGAATTTAATTTCACAACAAATAAAATTTATTTTTGATCCAGATTGAATAGATAAATTATTTGCATCTTCTTTATTCATAATTCCTGAAATATGTACCATATTTTTTTGTATCACAGGAGAAAATTGCGACAATTGTTCACTACCTAGTAGAAAATAACATGGAACGACATAATAATTAACGTTTTTAACAGTGGTAAAAGATAAATTCTTGAACCAAGGCATAGATTTATTTGAATCATGTAAAAATAATCTCATTCCAGAATTCCAACAATATGATTTACTGTTTATTTCTTTTTGAAATTTATTTAATACTTGTATGGAATTCCAACCAGGCATCCATAAAAAAGGTATATATGAAGAATGCTTATAAATCTGTTGACATCCTTCCATAGAAAAAGAAAACATAGAATTTTTGTCTTCAGGTTGACTAATTTCGTGAACGTTAATATGAGACCGCATAGAAGTTCGACCGCTAGAACGATGTGAAGATCTAGCTAACTTTTGTCCAAGAACTGTAAAAGATGCATGAGGAGCTATAAATTTTAATTTTTTAAAATCATCGTTTTCAGAACACATACTTTCGATAACGTCATCTAATGTATTCCAAAACTTAGATTGTTTATACAACTTACATTGTATCAAATGTAACCACATCCAACTATTTAAAAGATGCGAACTATTATAAAAATTAGCATCATAAACTTGAAAAAACCGTTGTGCTCGTCCTTCATAATTTACTATAGTTCCCGAACTTTCAAAAAAATTAGTAGCCGGAAGAGTTATTTTTCCCATTCTCATTGTATCAGTATTAAGATGATCAATAACTATAACATTTTTAATATTATTGAATAATTTTAAAACTTCTGCCTTAGACAGATAACGACATAAATCATTTTCTAAAATAATTAAAGAATTATAATCTTCTTTTGACAAATTACTTACAACTTCTTCTAATGATATTCCTTTTAACAGAGAAACTCCTAAACTATTAGAATTTGACGTTAATAATACTAAACCAACTTTTTTATTTACGTTTTTTAATGCTTTTGCAATATTATATGCAGCTTGAATTAACTCTGTGCAATTATGATGAGAACCTGAAATAATAAGAGGGTTTTTAGATGATAATAAAGCTACAACAATTTTTTTTACTACTCCTGCTTCAGATTCATTTAAATTGCTACAATTAAAAAAATCCTTGTCAATCTCATGAGCTATTTGAAAACATAATTGTACCTGATCGTCGATTTTAAAATAATCATGTATTTCAGAAATATCATCTAATTTAGTAGAATATGCATTTATAACAAATAATTTATTTTTCTTATCTTTAGGAAGATTTTTTAAAGCTAACGCATGCCATTTTGGAACATTTTTAAAAGATTTAACTATTTTAGATTTCCTTTTTATCGATTGACGAATTGATAAAGCCATCATAGGAGAAGTTTGCGTAATATCTTCACCTATAACGAGAATCGTATCATAGTTTTTTTCTATTTCTCTTAATGTAGGTGTATAAATGCCACTATCTTTTAAAATTTTCCCTATTAATTCCACACAATCTAACTCATCTTGTAATATTCCTATCGAAAAATTTTCTTGTCCAACCAATTTTTGAAGAGCATAATTGCTTTCTAAACTAGCACGACTAGAACCAATACCCATAATTTTTGACGAAGCATTTAAACTATCAGAAACCAGTTTAATAGATTTTTTTATACTTTCTATAGTATCCCACTTCCCATTACTTTTGCGCTTCATAGACCATCGTGGCCTATTTTTTAAATTGGAATACCCATAACTAAATCTCCCTAAATCACATAAAAAATAACGATTAATATTACGATGATATCGATTTTCTATTTTACATATTTCTCCATACCTTTCACCTACACTAATATTACATCCAATACAACAATGTTGACAAATACTCGGAGCATATTGTAAATCCCATTTTCTTGTATATGTTTCTGATTGAGTTTTATCAGTAAATACTCCAGTAGGACAAATATCTATTAAATTTCCAGAAAACTCACTCTCTAAAGAACCTTCTTTAAACCTTCCAAAATAAACGTTATTACTAATTCCAAAAACTCCAAAATCTGTACCATCAGAATAATCTTTATAATAACGAACACATCTATAACAAGAAATACATCGGTTCATCTCATGCTTAATAAAATGACCTAAATTTTGATTCTTATGAGTTCTTTTTTCAAATCTATACTTTCTAATATAATGTTTAGTCATTACGGTCATATCTTGAAGATGACAACTTCCACCTTCTTCACAAACAGGACAATCATGAGGATGATTAGTCATTAACAATTCAATAATATTCTTTCTAAACTCTACTGCTTCACTATCATGAATAGAAACTATTAATCCATCTGTAATAGGAGTCATGCAAGATACTACTAATTTTCCAGATGTATCTTTAAAATCATGATACTGTTTTACGGTACACTGACGACATATACCTATACTACCTAACGCAGGATGCCAACAAAAATAAGGTATGTCAAAACCAAGCGATAAACACACATGCAATAAATTATTTGAATCACAAATATTATATTCTTTATTGTCTATAAAAATTGTAGCCATAAAATAATCTTCATTTTCATTTGGTAATTTCAAATTGCATATTATTTATATGATAAAATTAAGTTATGTTGATATACAATAACTATTCCACAACATTGCACTATATCATCAAACTAATTATTAGAAATATCATTTAATTGAATACCTTCTATGCATTTGACATTGATAATTGACGATGAATTTTTAATACAACTTTCAAACTCCGGACGAAAATATTTAATCGCACTTCTCAATGGAGAAACGGCTCCAGGAGCATGTGCACAAAACGTTTTTCCTGGACTTAATTGAAAACACAAACTTTCTAAAATTTTAATATCATTCTCATGTCCTTCTTTTTTTTCTAAAGATCTTAAAATAGAAACAATCCATGGTAAACCATCTCGACATGGAGTACATAATCCACAAGATTCACGAGAGAAAAATTCTTCTATGTTTCTTACTAAGGATACTATATTAATGGTATGATCAACTGCCATAGAAACAGCAGTTCCTAATCTACTCCCTAACTTTTGAATACTAGAAAAATCCATAGGAACATCAATATGTTTATGCGTCAAAAAATCTGTACTTGCTCCTCCTGGTAACCATGCTTTAAGTGTAAATCCATCCTGCATACCACCCGCATAATCTTCTAATACTTCGCGAGCTGAAGTTCCAAAAGGCAACTCCCACAATCCAGGATTTTTAACTTTTCCCGAAAATCCCATCATCTTAGTACCACAATCTAAACTATTTGACAAATTTTTATACCATTCTACACCATTAAAAACGATAGATGGAACATTAGATAAAGTCTCAACATTATTAATACAAGTAGGTTTTCCCCATGCCCCTATAAAAGCAGGAAAAGGAGGTTTAAATCTAGGATTAGCTCGTTTACCTTCCAAAGAATTGATTAATGCCGTTTCTTCTCCACAAATATAACGACCAGCACCACTATGTAAAACAATTTCAAAATCTAAACCTGATTTAAAAACATTTTTTCCAATATATTTGTTTCTCTTAGCTTCATAGATAGCTTTACTTAAAACATATTCAGCATTAATGTACTCACCTCTTAAAAAAATGTAACTTACAGTCACTCTTAATGCTAACGCGCTAATTAAAATACCTTCTATTAATTGATGAGGAATTTTTTCCATTAAAAATTTGTCTTTATATGTTCCTGGTTCCATTTCATCAGCATTGCACAATAAATAACGAACACTATTACTACTATCCTGAGACATTAAACTCCACTTTACTCCCGTAGAAAACCCTGCTCCTCCACGTCCTTTTAATCCTGAATCTTTTATAATATCTATAATTTTTTTAGGTTCAATAGTTTTAATCGCTTTTTCAAAAGCTAAATAACCTCCTTTCTTTTTATACTCTTCAATCCATACCACATCATTTTTCTTGCCTAACCACCAAGTTAATGGATGAGTTTCTCGAGTACATAATATTTTTTTCACTTATACGATTCCAATAGTTTAATTATCAAACTTTCTGTAACGCAAGAGTAAATGTCGTTATTTATCATTATAGTAGGAGCTCTATCACAGTTCCCCAAACAACCAATAGGCAGTAAAGTAAAATCAAAATTTTTTGTCGTTTCACCAATAGAAATATTTAGTTTATCTTCGAAACAAGATTTTATATCTTCGCAACCATACATATAGCACACAACACTGTCACAATAACGTATTATATTTCGTCCTACTGGTTTTCTAAAAATTTGGCTATAAAATGTAGCAATTTCTTCTAAATCAACCTCAGAAACTCCTAGTATTTTCGAAATTTCAAAAATAGCAAAATCTGAAATCCAACCTCTTTTCTTTTGAACTATTTTTAATGCTTCTATAGAACTGGCACGCGGATCTTCATAATTATTCTTATTGTTTAATATTTCTACTTTTTCTTCACTGCTTAACATAGAATTATCATTATATAATATTTTTTTTGACATGTTTTTAACTTAACGATCAACATCAGACATAACAAAATCAATACTTCCTAAATAAACTATTAAATCTGATATTAAACTCCCACGAATGACCGATGGTACTTGTTGTAAATGAGGAAAACTAGGCGTTCTTATTCTAGTTCTATAACTTGTAGTACTACCATCACTAATTAAATAATAACTATTTATTCCTTTAGATGCTTCAATCATTTGAAAACTTTCATTAGGTGGTATAATAGGACCCCATGAAACTTGTAAAAAATGAGTAATCATTGTCTCAATATGTTGTAACGTGCGTTCTTTAGGAGGAGGAGTAGTTAAAGGATGATCTGCTTTGAATGGTCCATCAGGCATATTTTTTAAACATTGTTTTAAAATAATAATACTTTGCCAAATTTCTTCTACTTTTAACATAACTCTAGAATAACAATCACTTATACCACTTCCTATAGGAATTTCAAATTCAAAATTATGATATCCCGAATAAGGCCTTTGTTTTCGAACATCAAATTCTAACCCAGTGGCACGTAATCCAGATCCTGTAACACCCCATTTAAGAGCTTCATCTTTATTATATTCAGCTATTCCTTTTGATCGACTTATTAAAATACTATTTTTCAAAGCAACATTGATATATTTATTTAATCTATTTGGAATCCATTTTAAAAAGTTTTTTAGCAAAGTATCCCATCCCTTCGGTAAATCATGTGCTACTCCTCCAATTCTAAACCATGCAGGATGCATACGAAATCCAGTAATAGCTTCAATAATATCATAAATTTTTTGACGATCAGTAAAAGCTAAAAAAACTGGTGTCATAGCACCTATATCTTGAATAAAAGTAGAAACATACAATAAATGGCTATTAATCCTAAACAACTCTGACAACATAATACGTATTACTTCTACCTTTTTAGGTACCGTAATTCCAGCTAATTTTTCTACTGCCAATACATAAGGCATTTCATTAATACATCCACCAAGATATTCAATTCGATCTGTATATGGAATATAACTATGCCATGTTTGACGTTCTCCTATTTTTTCAGCACCACGATGATGATACCCAATGTCTGGAACACAATTAATAATTTTTTCTCCATCTAATTGTAAAACAATACGAAATACTCCATGAGCAGAAGGATGATTCGGTCCTAAATTCAAAAACATATAATTATTATTTTTACTATGTTTTTTCATACCCCATTCTTCCGGTTTAAATCGCAAAGAATCCATCTCTAAATCTTCTTTACATTTATTTAAAACAAAAGGATGTAATTCAGTCGCCCTAGACGGATAATCTTTTCGCAACGGATATCCTTTCCAAGTTTTTGGCATAATAATACGAGTTAAATGAGGATGATTATTAAAAACAATTCCAAACATTTCCCATGTTTCACACTCATACCAATTAGCATTCGGATATAATCCCGTTAATGTAGGCAAATTTAATTCATGGTTAAACAGTGCTACTTTTAACATTATATCACTATTTCTAGAATAAGAAATAAAATGATAAAATACTGAAAAATCAGCTAATGGCAAGTTTGAACGACAAGAACGAAATCTCTCATCTATTCCGTGAAGATCAAACAACGTTGTATAAGGATTCAAAACTTTTAATAAAAACTTACTTACTTTAAGCAAAATATGTTTGTTTATCCACAATACAGGAATTTCCATTAAAGTTGACTGAAGAGTAAATTTGTCTTTTCCAAAATTTTCAAATAATTCCGTTACAATAGTATTATGAATGTGATCCTTAGAAGCATGTTTTACTTCCACATTATTACTTTCTAAAATATTTCTTTTCATAAATTAAATGACAACTTTATATTTTATGTAATTGAATCATCAGACATACTAAATTAAATAAAAACACACATAATTTTTAAAAAATTTATATAATATTTTTTAAATCTTATCTGGAGAACGAAGATTTCTGATAGAAATATAATTTTTCCTACGTTGACTTTTCTCTGAAGGCATATTAGCACGATATACACCTTGTTCTCCTATTATCCATGATAATGGTCGACGTTCTTTAGATATAGATTTTTGTAATAACATTAATCCTTCTATATATGCTTCTGGCCTAGGTGGACATCCAGGAATATATACATCTACAGGTAAAAACTTATCTACACCTTGTACTACAGAATAAACATCGTACATTCCACCAGAATTAGCACAAGCACCCATGGAAATTACCCATTTTGGTTCTAACATTTGATCATATAAACGTTGAATAATAGGTGCCATCTTAATAAAGGGTGTACCAGCTATCACCATAAAATCAGCTTGTCTTGGAGATGCACGCAAAACTTCAGAACCAAATCTTGAAATATCATGAACAGAAGTAAAAGAAGTAACCATTTCGACATAACAACAAGACAAACCAAAATTATAAGGCCATAAAGAATTTTTTCTTCCCCAATTAACTAAACTATGAATGTACTGACTAATTTTACCCATATAAACGTTTTTCTTTATATAATCTTGAACAGGATCAGATACAATTTTTTGCGTTTGAGCAGGATAATTTTTATTTGCATTTTCATTATCTACTCTAGTTAATGTATATTTCATAACGAAACTCACTTTTAGAAAATCAATATTAAAATTCTTCTAAAAATCTTTAGGACTCTCCCAATTTAACAAACTTAAACGAACTAAGTAAATTAATCCAAACAATAAAAATAAAATAAAAAATATAACTTCTACAAAACCTAACCATCCTACTTGAGCAATACATATTGACCAGAGATATAAGTAACATGACTCAATATCAAATAAAACAAAACAAATTGCTACTAAATAAAATTTAATAGATATATTCAAAGGTAGTTCATCAACTGGTATTATTCCAGATTCAAACGGGGTATGTTTATATCTAGATCGAGATTTTCCACCTAATATTGAACTTAATAATAATATTGAAAAACATAATCCACAAGATAATAAGCAATATATCAAAAAATTCCAATATTGAAAGTTGCACAAAATATCTATAAAATTCATAGTATTATTAAAGATATCAATATATCATATGAAATAAACATATATTAAACTAAAAAACATAAACTTTCTATTTAAATTCAATATAATAATTAATATTCAAATTAGTTCTCGCAAAGACTTGATGATAAAAAAATTGACCCCATCTATTTATTATCTAGACATATAATTTTAAGATATTTTTAAAACATTTATTATAAAAGCTAATATTTTATATAAATTAATTATTCTATCAAATTTCATATATTCAATAGGAGAAGATAATGAGCAAAATTATTGGAATTGATCTAGGAACTACTAATTCCTGTGTTGCAATTATGGATGGAAATAAAACACGAGTATTAGAAAACTCTGAAGGAGATAGAACCACTCCTTCAATCATTGCGTATACTAAAGATGGAGAAATCTTAGTAGGGAAACCAGCTAAACGTCAAGCTATAACTAATCCCAATAATACATTATTTGCAATAAAGCGTTTAATGGGAAGAAAATTTTCTGATGAAGAAGTACAACGCGATATTAAAATAATGCCATATAAAATTATTAAATCTGAAAATGAAGACGCATGGATAAATGTAAAAAATGAAAAACTTGCTCCTCCTCAAATTTCTGCAGAAATATTAAAAAAAATGAAAAAAACTGCAGAAGATTACTTAGGAGAATCTGTTACACAAGCAGTTATCACAGTTCCTGCTTATTTTAATGATGCCCAAAGACAAGCCACTAAAGATGCAGGGAAAATTGCAGGGTTAGATGTAAAAAGAATCATCAACGAACCTACAGCTGCAGCATTAGCATACGGTTTAGATAAAGACAAAGGAAATAAAATCATAGCAGTATATGATTTAGGAGGAGGAACATTTGATATTTCTATAATAGAAATAGATAATGTAGATAAAGAAAAAACTTTCGAAGTATTAGCTACCAACGGAGATACTCATCTCGGAGGAGAAGATTTTGATAGTCGCCTTATAAATTATTTATCTGAAGAATTTAAGAAAGACCAGGGAACTGATGTAAGAAAAGATCCTATGGCTATGCAACGATTAAAAGAAGCTTCAGAAAAAGCAAAAATTGAACTATCTTCTGCCCAACAAACTGATGTAAATCTACCTTATATTACAGCAGATTCTAACGGTCCTAAACATTTAAATATAAAAGTAACAAGATCTAAATTAGAATCTTTAGTAGAAGATTTAATACTTCGTTCCATACAACCATTAAAAACCGCATTAAAAGATGCAAAATTATCTATTTCAGATATTAATGATGTTATTTTAGTAGGCGGTCAAACAAGAATGCCGCTAGTTCAAAAAAAGGTAGCTGACTTTTTTAATAAAGAACCAAGAAAAGATGTTAATCCGGATGAAGCAGTAGCTGTTGGTGCCGCAATACAAGGTGGTGTATTGTCCGGAGAAGTAAAAGACGTTCTATTACTAGACGTTACTCCTTTGTCTTTAGGAATAGAAACAATGGGTAGTGTAATGACAACACTAATAAACAAAAATACAACTATTCCTACTAAACATAGTCAAACATTTTCAACAGCAGAAGACAATCAATCAGCTGTTACAATACATGTGCTTCAAGGAGAACGTAAACGATCAACCGATAATAAATCATTAGGACAATTCAATTTAGATGGAATTCAACCTGCTCCAAGAGGAATACCACAAATTGAAGTAACGTTTGATATAGATGCAGATGGCATTCTTCATGTATCAGCAAAAGACAAAAACACAGGAAAAGAACAAAAGATCACAATTAAAGCATCATCTGGATTAAACGAAACTGAGATTAAAAAAATGATTTCTGATGCAGAAGCAAATTCTGAAGCAGATAAAGAATTTGAAGAACTAATAAAAACAAGAAATCAAGGAGATCAAATTTCTCACAGCACTAAAAAACAATTACAAAATGTTAAGGATAAAATTTCCGAACAAGATAAAAAAGATATTGAAAAATCTTTATATGAATTAGATACAGCTTTGAAAGGAGAAAGTAAATCTGAAATAGAAGAAAAAATACAAAATTTACTTAAACTTTCGTCTAAACTAGTAAAACATGTTCAAGAACCTTCACAATCTAATTTCTCTGAAAAGAACAACACTGATTCTAAACCTGAAGAAAATGTTGTTGATGCTGAATTTGAAGAAGTAAAAGATTCCAAGAAATAAAATCTCTTAAAACCGTTGAAAATGAACTAAAACACGAGTGTAAAAAAATCTTATTATACTCGTGAAAAATTATTAAAACTAGGAAATGAACGAATGTCAAAACAAGATTATTATAAAATTTTAGGAGTTAATCAATCATCTGATGAAAAAGATATAAAAACAGCATATAAAAAGCTAGCTATAAAGTATCATCCTGATAGAAATCAAGGAAATAAAACAGCCGAAGAAAAATTTAAAAAAATCAAAGAAGCCTATGAAGTTCTAATTGATACAAAAAAAAGAGCTGCATATGATCAATACGGACATGCCGCTTTTGAACAAGGAAATCCAAATACTAATACGTTTACTCATACTTTTAGCACTAGTTCTGATTTTAGCGATATCTTTGGTGATGTATTCGGAGATATATTTGGAGGAAATAGAACTAAAACACCTTCTCAAGGATCCGATTTACGCTATAATATGCAACTCACTTTAGAAGAAGCAGTTCGAGGAACAACAAAAAATATACGTATTCCAACTTTACAAACTTGCTCATCATGTTACGGGTATGGTACCCAATCCAAATCTAAACCTCAAAATTGTCAAAAATGTTTCGGAAAGGGACAAATACAAATGAGAAAAGGATTTTTCACTGTTCAACAAACTTGCCCTCAATGTCGGGGAAAAGGAACTTTCATACAATTTCCATGTTACACATGCCATGGACGCGGAAGAATAGAAAAATCTAAAGTTTTATCAGTTAAAATTCCACCTGGAATTGATACAGACGATCGCATTCGTCTTAATAATGAAGGAGAAGCAGGTGAAAATGGAGCTAATCCTGGAGATTTATATGTTCAAATAAAGGTAAAAAAACATCCAATTTTCAAACGTGAAGAAAACAACTTGTATTGCGAAGTACCAATAAATTTTTCTATGGCAGCTTTGGGAGGGGAAATTGAAGTACCAACAATAGATGGAAAAGTAAAATTAAAAGTTCCATCTGAAACGCAATCAGGAAAACTATTTAGAATTAAAGAAAAAGGAGTAAAATCTATTAGAAATAATAGAAAAGGAGATTTACTTTGTCGAGTAATAGTAGAAACACCAATTAATCTTAACGAAAAACAAAAACATCTTTTATACCAATTAGGAGAAAGTTTTGCAGGTTTTAAGGGCGACAAAAATAGCCCTCAATCAAAACGATTTTTCGAAGGAGTGAGAAGATTTTTTGATGATCTTACTAAATAAACTTTAAAAAATTTGCTTCTATATAAGTTTTATGGAAGCAAATTACAAAATTTAATCACATATTTAAACTTAAACTAATAACTTGATTTTCTTTTCCAATCGAGATTTATGTCTTGCTGCTTTATTTTTATGTATCAAACCTTTCGTAGCATATCTATCCAAAATAGATTGTGCTTTTTCAAATTCTAATTTAGCTCTTTCTTTATCTCCTGAAAGTATTTCAAAATTTACTTTCTTTATAAATGTTTTTATTTTAGATCTTTTGCTAGAATTATAACGTTTCTTGTTCTCAGACTTAATCACGTTTTTTTTAGCTGATTTTAAATTAGCCATAGCACATACTTCCTCCTATACAAAGTTGTTTAATATAATTAAAGCTTTTTAATTAATGTATTTTATATTATAAAATATACTCGTCACGTTCTATATATTATTGTAAGCTAAACTAACTTCTTCAACAAACAATTTTTACAATACTTTTATATATTAAACACTATATTTTATTAAATGCCATGAAAATAATACGAAATATAAAAAACTTAAAATTTCAAACTAGTCCTTGTATTCTAACAATAGGAAATTTTGACGGGATGCACCTTGGACACCAAAAATTGTTAACATTAATTTGCAATAAAAAAAAAGAAGAAAATAAACCAATAACCATTATTTTATTCGAACCACAGCCAAAAGAATTTTTTCATTCTGATAATCCTCCTGTAAGACTTATGAAATTCCGAGAAAAAATAAAATACCTATCTAAATGGGGCATAGATACAATCTTATGCATATACTTTAATTACTATTTCTCTCTAATAGATCCTTTAGATTTCATTAAAAAAATAATAGTTGAGAAATTAAATACTTGTTTTTTATTTGTAGGAAAAAATTTTGTATTTGGTGCTCAAAGAAAAGGAAACATTTCTTTATTGCAAAACATAGGAAAACTCTACAATTTCAAAGTTCATGTTGAAAATATATTTTCAATACAAGGCACTAAAATAAGCAGCACAGCTATTAGAAAAGCATTACAAAATGATAACCTAAAATTAGCTAAAACGCTATTAGGAAGATCTTTTAGCATATCTGGAAAAGTAACATATGGAAAACAATATGGAACTAAAATAACAGGGTTTCCAACAGCCAACATTATTTTATATAATGATATATCTCCTGTTCATGGAGTGTTTATAATAAAAACATTTATTTATTCTTTAAAAAAAACCTTCTTTGGAGTAGCAAATGTCGGCCATCAACCTACCATGTATGGAACACAAAACAAACTTGAAGTACATCTAATAAACATATCAATAAATTTATATCGAGAATATATAAAAGTCACTTTTATTAAAAAAATTCGAAATGAAATGCTTTTTACTTCCCTAAAAGATTTAAAAACAAGAATCGAAAATGATGTTAATATAGCTATTTTATATTTAAAAAAACATTTTGATATCACATTATAAAACATTTTAAACAAAAGAGAAAAAAATGACTGACTACAAATCAACTCTAAATTTACCACATACTGATTTCTCCATGAAAGGAAACTTATCTAAGAAAGAGCCAGAAATCTTAAAAAAATGGAAAAAATACAATATTTATAAAATAATCAGACAAACTAAAGAAAAAAAAGAAAAATTCTTCTTACATGACGGTCCTCCATATGCTAACGGAAACATTCACATCGGACATGCAGTTAACAAAATTTTAAAAGATATAATAATTAAATCAAAAAATATGTCTGGATATGACGCTCCCTATACTCCTGCTTGGGATTGCCACGGACTTCCTATCGAACAAAAAATTGAAAAAATGAATTTGAATTACAAAAATAAAAATGATTTAAATACTTTTCGAAATCAATGTAGAGAATATGCTAAAAACCAAGTTGATAATCAAAAAAAAGAATTTATTAGATTAGGAATATTAGGAGATTGGAACAATGCATACTTAACAATGGATTTTAAAAACGAAGCAAAAATCTTAAAAAATCTTTCTAAAATGATTAAATTAGGTTACATTTACAAAGATTTTAAACCAGTAAATTGGTGTACTAACTGCCAATCAGCATTAGCAGAAGCAGAAGTAGAATATTATCCAAAATCATCTATTTCTTCATTTATAAAGTTTCAAATTTGTGATAATGATATCAATAAAATTTTTAAAAACATTGATTTATATCATCCCGTATATATAGTAGTATGGACAACTACACTTTGGAGTTTACCAGCAAATAAAGCTGTTGCGTTAAATCCTGATTACCATTACCAACTTATTGAAACACCAAATCAAATATTAATTTTAGCTGAAAAATTAGTTCAAAAAAATTTAAAAAATTTCGGAATTAAAAAATGGAAAGTTCTAAGTTCAATATCTGGTAAATTTCTTGAAAATATAAAATGTTTTCATCCCTTCCTAAATAAAAATGTCCCTATCATATTATCAAAATACGTCACTCTAGATTTAGGAACAGGTGCTGTACACACAGCTCCAGAATTTGGAAACGAAGATTATGAAATTAGTAAAAAATACAAAATTAGTACAACAAAAACAATTCATGGAAACGGAAATTATATTCTTAATATTCATCCTAAACTAGATGGAATTAATATCTTTAATTCTATAAAAATTATAATCAAACTATTAAGAAAAAATAATTCTTTATTAAAATCTGAAAATCTCACGCATAATTATCCACATTGTTGGAGACACCAAACACCAATTATTTTTCGAGCTACTCAACAATGGTTTATAAACATGAGTCATAAGAATTTAAGAAAAAATTGTATAAAACAAATACAAAAAGTTAAATGGATTCCTAATTGGAGCAAAGATAATATGATCAACATGATATCTAACCGACCCGATTGGTGTATATCTAGACAAAGATCTTGGGGAGTACCTATTCCTATCTTTTTTCATAAAAAAACAGGAGATCTTCACCCAGAGTTATCTCTGATTATTAAAAAAGTTGTAAAAAAAATAGAAAATAATGGAATTCAAGCTTGGTTTAATATAAATCCAAAAACTTTATTAGAAAATACATCAAAAGATTACATTCAAGTAACAGATATTTTAGACATTTGGTTTGAATCTGGTTCTATAATGATTTCTGATGTATACGAAAAAAAAATATGTAATACAAATATTTCTAATGTATTGTATATAGAAGGATCAGATCAACACAGAGGGTGGTTTATGTCTTCTTTAATAATATCTACTGCTATCCATTCTATTTCTCCATACCGAACAGTTATTACTCATGGATTTGTAGTAGATGAAAAAGGAAAAAAAATGTCCAAATCAATTGGAAATACCATCCATCCAAACTATGTAGTCAAAACATTAGGAGCTGACATATTAAGATTATGGGTAGCTTCTACTGATTATTCTAAAGATCTTTCTATTTCTGAAGTAGTACTGAAACAAGTATCAGAAATATATAGAAAAATTCGCAATACAGCCAGATTTCTTCTCTCAAACCTATACGACTTTAATCCTGAAATAGAAATAATATCTTCTCAAAACATGTTAAAAATAGATCAATGGGCAGTAAGCAAAACTCTTGACACTCAAAAAAAAGTAATTAATAGTTACAAAGCTTATAACTTTCATGATGTAGTACAACATATAATGTATTTTTGTTCCATAGAAATGAGTTCTTTTTATCTAGATATAATAAAAGACAGGCAATATTTAACAAAATCAAAAAGTATTTCGAGAAGAAGTTGTCAAAGCGCTATGTATTTAATTTTACATTCATTAGTGAGATGGATTGCACCTATTCTATCTTTTACTGCAGACGAACTATGGAGTTATTTACCAGGAAAAAAAAATAAATTTATATTTACTGAAGAATGGTTCGACAAATTATTTCATTTAGATGAAAAAAATACAATGAATAATAAATTCTGGAACGAACTAATAATTATTAAATCTGAAGTTAACAAAATTTTAGAAAACGCTAGAAAACACAAAAAATTAGGAAACTCTTTAGAAGCATTAATCACATTATACGTAGATAATGACACCAAAAAACAATTAAAATTATTAAAAAACGAGTTAAAATTTTTATTTCTAACTTCTCAAATTCGAATAAAAAGTTACTCTTCTGCCCCAAATTATGCTATAAACAGTAAACTAATAAAAAATCTTAAAATACATGTCATAAAATTAAGTGGAAAAAAATGCATACGATGCTGGCATATTATTCCAAACACACAAAACATCGATCTTACATTAGAAATATGTAAACGATGTACTTTAAATATTTCAGGATCAGGCGAACAACGTAAATTTTTATAATGAAAAAATCATTAGTTTTAAATACAATCATATTGTTAAGTATTTCTAGTATAATAATATCACTAGATTTTTTTAGTAAAATATGGGTAATTAATAATTACGAATTATTCGAAATAAAATCTATAAACTCAATGTTAAACATTTTTAGAATTCATAATTATGGATTAGCATTTAGTATGTTTTCTAATATAAGTAAAGAACATAAATATTTTTTATCTTTAATAAATACCATAACTATTATCATATTATTTAAAATTATATCTTTCACTTTATATGATCACATTTGTTACAATTTTCCATACATTTTAATCATAAGTGGGGCTATTGGAAATTTAATAAATCGATTGTATTTCGGTTTTGTAATAGATTTTATTGATATTCACTTTAAACATTGGCATATTGCTACCTTTAATATAGCTGACATCAGTATTTTTTTAGGTTGTATTTCACTATTATATATAAATTTCTCTAAAAAAAAATAGGAAATGTAATAATATAATATTTATACATTCCATACATAAAATATAATAGTTATAAAAACGAAATAAAAACCATTAAATAACACAATACATATGAATATTTTTTTAGCCAATCCAAGAGGATTTTGCGCAGGGGTAAAACGCGCGATTAACATTGTTATTATTGCGTTAAAAACTTATGGAAAACCTATTTATGTTAATCATGAAATAGTACATAATACGCACGTCATAAAAAATTTAGAATCAATGGGAGTTATTTTTAATAAAAACATAAACTCTATTCCAGAAGGATCAATTTTAATATTTTCAGCTCATGGAACATCTAAATACATATATAAAAAAGCTATAGAAAAAAAATTAAAAATCATCGATGCTACCTGCCCACTTGTAAAAAAAGTTCATAAAGAAGTATCCTATGCTAGTAAATCAAATTTTGAAGCCATACTTATAGGAACCTCAAAACATCCAGAAACAGAAGGAACACTTGGGCAATATACTAATAAAAATAAAAAAATTTATCTCATAGAATCAATACGAGACGTTTTAAAATTAAAAATAAGAAATCCAAAAAAATTAATGCTTATGACTCAAACTACACTATCTTTTGAAAAAATTAATCCCATTATAAAAAAACTATATAAAATATACCCTAAAATTATAAAACCTAAAAAATCTGATATCTGTTATGCAACCATTAATCGACAAATAGCAGTAAAAAATCTTCTAAAAATATCTGATTCTATTATTGTTGTAGGTTCAAAACACTCTTCTAATTCAAATCAATTATTTCAAATAACAAAGAAAAAAATCAAATATTCTATCTTAATAGATTCTGAAAAAGAAATAAATAATATAAAATGGATTGAAAAAGTAGAATCTATTGGAATAACAGCAGGAGCTTCTACACCAAATACTATCATCGAAAAAGTGATACAAAAAATAAATAACAAAAATAAAAAAAATAAAATACAAGAAATGGTAGGAATACAAGAAAATATTAAATTTCACCTTCCTAAAGATCTAAAAAAACTAAAATGCGGTTAATAAATTTTTAAAAGGAACTAAAATGAAAAATACAATATTTAAAATTGCTATTTCAGGTGCTTTAGGAAAAATGGGGGTGAGTTTAATCAAAGAAATATACAAAAAAAACCATCCATGTATCACTTTAGGATCTGCTATAGTAAAAAAAGGTAACACTCTAATAGGACAAGATATAGGGGAAATAATAGGAATAAAAAAAACTAATGTTTTTATCAATGATTCTTTAAAAAAAGAAATAGATAATTTTGATATTCTAATAGATTTTACTAACCCTAAAAATACAATAAATAACTTAAAAGTTTGTTCTGAAAACCAAAAAAAAATTGTAATAGGAACTACAGGACTATCTGATACAGATATCGAAATAATTAAAGAATTATCCAAAAAAATAGGCATTGTTCTTGATTCAAATTATAGTATTGGAATTAACTTAATGTTATATCTTCTAAGAAAAACAGCTATTACTATAGGAAAAAATTCTGATATCGAAATTATCGAAGCCCACCACCGTGAAAAACAAGATGCTCCTTCTGGAACAGCTATACATATGGGAAAAATAATATCCAATGAAATGAATTGGGACTTTCAAAAAACAGAAGTCTACAGAAAAAAAGGAATAATTGGAAAAAGAAAAAAAAATACAATCGGTTTTTCCACTATACGTGGAGGTGATATAATAGGAGAACACACAGTTATTTTTGCAAATTTAGGAGAACGAATTGAAATAATACATAAAGCTACTAATAGATCAACTTTTTCTCAAGGAGCATTAAAAGCTGCAAAATGGCTAATATCACAGCGAAAAACAGGATTATTCCATATGCGTGATATACTAAAAATACAATAATTTTCACAAAATAAAATATATTAAACTTAAAATTCTTGTCGGAGAACATAACATTTTGAGTATAACAATCTCATCTTTTCCAGAAGCTGTTTTAATTCTAAAAAACGGAATTATATTTTACGGTAAATCAATAGGTGTACTAGGAGAAACTTTTGGTGAAATTGTATTCAATACCTCTATGACCGGATATCAAGAAATTTTGACAGATCCTTCTTATTTAAATCAAATTATCACTTTCACCTATCCACACATAGGAAACGTTGGAGTAAATAAATATGACTGTGAATCTGATATGATTCACGCCAAGGGATTGATTATTCGAGATCTTTCAACTGTTTATAGTAACTACAGAAGTGAAACGAGTTTATCAACATATTTATTTAAACATAAAACTGTAGCTATTTCTGAAATTGATACTCGAAAATTAACTAAAATACTTAGACAATCAGGATCTCAATACGGTTGTATTACTACTAAAAAACCATTTAAAATTTCTAAAATTCTAAAACAACTTAAAACATATGACAACCATAATAAAACAGATCTAGCAAAAAAAATAAGCACTAAAATCACCTACATGTGGAACCAAAATAATACTCATATTAAACCAAATACAATAATTCCATCCCTTAAAAAATCTAAATTTCATATCGTAGTATACGATTTTGGAATAAAAAAAAATATATTAAACATGCTATCTAATAAAAAATGTTATTTAACAATTGTTCCAGCACAAACATCTGCTCAAGAAGCTTTAAAACTATTACCAAATGGAATATTTTTATCCAATGGACCAGGAGACCCAAGATCATGTTATTATGCTATTCAAGCAATTAAAAAATTTTTAAAAATTAACATTCCAATTTTTGGAATTTGCTTAGGACATCAATTATTAGCTCTAGCTAGCGGAGCAAAAATAATAAAAATGAAATTTGGACATCATGGCGGAAATCATCCTGTAAAAAATTTAATTTCTAATACTGTCATCGTTACTTCTCAAAATCATAACTTTACAGTCAATCCTATCAACCTTCCTAAAAACATTCAAATTACTCATATTTCTCTTTTCGATGGAAGTATACAAGGATTACAAATAATCAACAAAAATGCATTTAGTTTTCAAGGTCATCCAGAAGCTAGTCCAGGACCACACGATTCCTTGTCACTTTTTGAAAAATTCACAGATTTTATAAAAAATCATTATTATGACATTAAAAATCAAGAGGAAAAATGCCAAAACGTACTGATATAAAATCTATTTTAATTCTAGGATCAGGTCCTATAGTCATAGGACAAGCATGTGAATTTGATTATTCTGGTGCTCAAGCTTGTAAATCTTTAAAAGAATTAGGATATAAAATTATTTTAGTAAATTCTAACCCAGCTACTATTATGACAGATCCTGAAATGTCCGATGTTACATATATTGAACCTATTCACTGGAAAATAGTTAAAAAAATCATACAAACTGAAAAACCTAATGCCATATTACCAACCATGGGTGGTCAAACTGCTCTAAATTGTGCTTTAGACCTTGACAAACATGGAATACTAAAAAAGTTTAAAGTAGAAATGATAGGTGCTACTATTAAATCTATTAAAAAAGCAGAAGATAGAAAACTTTTTGCAAAATCTATTAAAAAAATAGGACTATGTACTACAACATCTAAAGTCGTAAACAATTTAGAAGTAGCAACTAAAATTATCAAAAAGATAGGATTTCCAGTAATTATTAGACCTTTTTTCACTATGGGTGGTAGTGGAGGAGGGATAGCGTATAATT
Organism: Buchnera aphidicola (Nurudea shiraii); assembly: GCA_039829955.1. Taxonomy (NCBI): domain Bacteria; kingdom Pseudomonadati; phylum Pseudomonadota; class Gammaproteobacteria; order Enterobacterales; family Erwiniaceae; genus Buchnera; species Buchnera aphidicola. The sequence continues at coordinate 145,890 of CP140035.1, read as the reverse complement.
ATGAAGAATTTAAAAATATTTGTATACAAGGATTAAATTTATCACCTTCAAAACAATTATTAATAGATGAATCTTTAATAGGTTGGAAAGAATATGAAATGGAAGTTGTAAGAGATAAAAACAATAATTGTATCATTGTATGTTCAATCGAAAATCTTGATCCTATGGGCATACACACAGGTGATTCTATTACTGTTGCTCCTGCGCAAACTTTAACTGATAAAGAATACCAAATAATGAGAAACGCATCAATATCTATTTTAAGAGAAATAGGTGTAGAAACTGGAGGAGCTAATGTACAATTCGCTATAAATCCTAATAATGGAAAAATGATAGTTATAGAAATGAATCCTCGCGTATCTAGATCGTCTGCATTAGCTTCTAAAGCTACGGGATTTCCTATTGCAAAAATTGCAGCCAAACTAGCTGTAGGATATACCTTAGACGAACTAAATAATGATTTAATAGGACCAAATTCTACGGCATCTTTTGAACCAGTTATTGACTATATAGTCACTAAAATACCTAGATTTAATTTCGAAAAATTTTTAGGATGTAACGATAGATTAACTACACAAATGAAATCTGTTGGAGAAGTCATGGCGATTGGAAGAACTTTTCAAGAATCTCTTCAAAAAGCTATAATAGGATTAGAAATTGGTGCAAGTGGATTCGATCAAAAAATTAAAGAACATACATTAAACAACATAAAAAAAATTCATTATGAACTACGAGAAGCAGGTCCGGATAGACTATGGTATATTGGAGATGCATTCCGATTAGGAATATCCTTGAATAAAGTTTTTGCATTAACATTAATTGACAAATGGTTTTTGAATCAAATTAAAGAACTAATAGAAATAGAAAGAAAAATAAAAACTTTAGACATAGAAAATATCAGTTATTCTCATCTAAAATCTCTTAAAAGAAAGGGATTCTCAGATTTAAGAATTTCTATTCTAACTAATAAATCTGAAAGAGAAATTAGAAATATACGATATAATTTAAATTTGCATCCAGTATACAAAAGAATTGATACTTGCGCAGCTGAATTTGAAAGCGAAACAGCCTATATGTATTCTACATGGGAAGACGAATGTGAATCTCATCCAACTCATAATAATAAAAAAATAATTATCATAGGAGGAGGACCTAATAGGATAGGACAAGGAATAGAATTTGATTACTGTTGCGTGCATGCATCGCTAGCACTACAAAAACATGGATTTGAAACCATTATGATCAATTGTAATCCGGAAACTGTATCTACTGATTACGACATTTCAAATAGACTATATTTCGAATCAATAACATTAGAAACAGTATTAAACATAGCAAGAATAGAAAAACCTAATGGAATTATTATACAATACGGAGGACAAACTCCATTAAAATTAGCAAAAGAACTCGAAATAGAAGGAGTTCCTATTATTGGAACTAATTCCAATTCCATAGATAAAGCAGAGAACCGACAACACTTTCAAAACGTTGTATCTAGTCTAGGATTAATGCAACCAGCTAATGAAACTGCAACAAATTTACATGATGCTATTTTAAAATCTAAGGTTGTTAAATATCCAATTATGATTAGACCATCTTATGTTTTAGGTGGACGAGCGATGGAAATAATCCACAATGAACACGCTTTAAAAGAATATTTTAAAACTACGGTACCTCATAATAATAAAGATCCTATCCTTCTAGATCACTATTTAAATAATGCAATTGAAATAGATGTAGATGCAATTTGCGATGGTAAAAACGTACTAATTGGAGGAATAATGGAACATATCGAACAAGCTGGAATTCATTCTGGAGATTCAGCATGCTCTCTTCCAACACGTACTTTAGACGAAAAAACTTTAAATATTATTCGATCTCAAGTTAAAAAACTAGCTTTTTCACTATCTGTAAAAGGACTAATTAATGTACAATTTGCAATAAAAAATAAAAAAGTATACATATTAGAAGTTAATCCTAGAGCAGCACGAACAGTTCCTTTCGTTTCTAAGTCTACAGGAATAGCTTTAGCTAAAATAGCTGCGCTTGTTATGACAGGAATAACTTTATCAAAACAAGGTTATACAAAAGAGATTATTCCACCATACTACTCAATAAAAGAAGTTATATTACCTTTTGATAAATTTCAAGGATCAATGCCTATACTTGGACCAGAAATGAAATCTACAGGAGAAGTAATGGGAATGGGAAAAAATTTTTCTGAAGCATTTTCAAAAGTAATGTTAAGCTCACAAATAAACATTAAAAAATTTGGAAGAGTTTTACTCTCTGTCAAAAATAGCGATAAAAAACAAATTGTGAATTTAGCTAAAAAACTAAAAAAAATAGGATTTAAAATAGATGCCACATTAGGTACTGCAAAAATATTAAAAAAATACGGAATAAATGTTAAAATAGTAAACAAAGTAAATGAACGAAGACCTCATGTACAAGACCGAATTAAAAATGGTAAATATGTATATATAATAAATACTAGTGATTGCAATCACACAATTACTGATTCTAAAACAATCTGCCAAAGTGCTTTGCAATACCGAGTGCATTACGATACTACATTAAATGGAGCTTTTGCTACAGTGATGGCTATTGAAATCTGTCCTATTAAAAATATAATATCTTTACAAGATAGGCATAAAACCATTTTAAAGAAATAATTTATTTTAATTCACTGAATTAAATTTTAAAAATACAATATGAAAATTAGTATAATCGCTGCAATGTCAAAAAACTTTGTAATTGGTAATCATGGTGTTATACCTTGGAATCTGCCATTAGATTTACAATGGTTTAAAAAACATACGTTAAATAAAAGTATAATAATGGGTAGAATAACATGGAACTCTATTAAACCTGGACTATCAATGCGACAGAATATAGTATTGACTCATCAGAAAATAAAAAATTTTAAAAATGTATTTTTTGTAAATTCTATTCAAAAAGCAATTAAAATAGCAACTAATAAAAATGAAATAATGATTATTGGAGGAGAAACAATATATCTTCAAATGTTACCATTTGTTACTAAACTTTACTTAACGAAAATAAACAATCGTTTTATAGGAGATACTTATTTTCCGAGATATAAACATATAGGTTGGAAAAAAATATTTTCAGAAAATCACACAATAATAAATCAAAAAAACAAATATAAATTTCAATTTCAAATTTTAAAACGAAATTCAAATAAAAAAATTTAAAAATTACATATATTTTTTTATATAAGATGATTGATTAAACCACATTTTATCTTCAAATCGAAACATACTTAAATATCCACCCCAACAACACCCGGTATCTAAAGGAATAATTTTTAAAGGAGTTAAATTACTCTTTAAAGAAGCCCAATGTCCGAAAAATACATAATAATTTTTTAAACTTATATTATTTATCAAAAACCATGGTAATAATGATGCAGAAGTATTTAAAGAAGGTGATGTTTTAACTTTCATATCTAATGTTCCATTATTATAACAATATCTCATTCTTGTAAATACATTTAAACTAAAACTTAAACGATCTAATTTTTTAAATGAATTATCAATATATTTTATTGAATTATTATCAAATATTCCGTTCAATAATTTGTCATAGTTTTTATTATGCAAAAAAGACTCTAATTTCTTAGAATACGTTCGAGCTGCATCAATATTCCAAAAAGGATGAATACCAGCATGAACCATAATAATTTTTTTTGTTTCATCAATCTGTAAAAAAGATTGCTTCCGCAACCAATAAATCAAATAGTCAATATCTTTAGCCTTTAAAATTCTAGAAATAATTTCATCTTCAAGTTTTTTATGTTTCACATTAGCATACATAGAAATTAAATTAATGTCATGATTACCTAAGACAACACGTGCACGAATACCTAAATTAGAAACAAAGCGTAATACTTCCAGAGATTTAGAACCTCTATTTGTTAAATCTCCAGTAAACCAAAGATAATCTAATTTTTCATCAAATGACGCTTTTTCTAACAATTCCATTAATTCGTCGTAACATCCATGAACATCACCAATAAGATATGTACTCATATAATTTTACCTCTTATACATGTTTTTATTAACAAAAGCAATAGACAAACTGAGAACACTTTAAAATAATTATTATAAAAATTAACTTATATAATTCGATAATATACAATATTGTGTTATTGATAAGTTTTCAGCACGACACTTAGGATCAATATCTAAACTAGTCAAAACATCTTCACTAAACAACTCAAATAAACTATTTTTTATCATTTTTCTTCTTTTACTAAAAGCTAACGTAGTAATCTTTTGTAAGTTACTTACATTTTTGACAAAATTTTTGTTTTTTTTATGAATAGTAAATCTTAAAAAGTTTGAATTAACTTTCGGAATAGGTCGGAAAGATCTGGGAAATACATCCAACAGATTTGTTATATTATAAAAATATTGAGAAATAACACTCAATCTTCCATAATTTTTAGTACCTGGCACTGCTAATAAACGATCTGCTACCTCTTTTTGAAACATAAGATGCATATCAAAAATAATATTATAATATGTAAAAAAATAGCATAACAATGCTACTGAAACATTATACGGCAAATTTCCAAAAATTCTTATCAATTCAAAATTTTTTCGTACACGTAAAAAATCAAACTTTAAAGCATTTTCTGAAAAAATTTTTACATTGCTCATATCTCGATAAAACAAAAATAATTTATAAGCTAAATCTTTGTCATATTCTATTAAGAACAACTTACATGGAAATTTAGAAATATCATATGTTAATGCACCCAATCCAGGCCCAATTTCTATCATAACATCTTTCTTTTGAGGATTAATTCTGGAAATAATATGTTTAATAACACATTTATCTATTAAAAAATTTTGTCCCAAAAATTTTTTAGACTTATATATATTGTTTCTTAATTTAATCATATCATTTATGCTAATAGCTTTTAAAATTTATATACTAAAATATATTTTTTATACATAACATTTTAAACTTTGATTGAATTTTATAAATTATAAATACAATACGTAACTTCTTGTGATATCTATTTTAATGTAAAAAATTTTAAATTTTCTCTATTTAAAAATAAAACTATACTACTTAAATACATTTAAACATCATATGAATGACATATTTTATTTTTATATTTAACTTTAATACAATTAAAAATATTAAAAATTTATCAATAATATTTCTTGAGAAAATAAATAATTTTATATACTATAAGTAATATATAGTTAATTTTAAAAATATAAAACAACAATTAATAAAATTTATACAGATTAAAAACTGTATTTTATATTAATAAAAACACTTAAAACATTTAATTTTCGTTAATAAAAGATAATTAAAACTACTTATTAATACTAAAATATTTAAAAAAAAATTGTTTAAATATTTTTTAAAATTATTCATGTTTCACTCAATTCTATCATAATTACATATTTCGAAAACAAAATAATGAGAAAATATGGAAGACTGGTTTTTGTACTTAATACAACAATCCATTATGTATTCTTTACCAATTATAACTATAGTAGCATTCTTAGAATCTTTAGCGTTAGTAGGTTTATTTTTGCCCGGAATAGTTATTATGGCAACTTTAGGTACACTCATAGGAAATGGAAAAATAAGTTTTTATCCAGCTTGGATAGCTGGATTTATTGGTTGTATATGTGGTGATGTAATTTCATATTATTTTGGATTTAAATTTAAAAAAAAATTGAAAAATTGTTATCTCTTAAAAAGAAATAAAACAATTTTAAAAAAAATAAATAATACTTTAAATAAGTATACTTCTATTACTATATTAATAGGAAAATTTTTAGGTCCTACGAGACCGTTAATCCCTATGGTTTGTGGAATGTTGAACATATCTATTAAAAAATTTTTTGCCTCAACAATTTTTGGTTGTGTATTATGGCCTCCCATATATTTTTTTCCAGGAATTATAACTGGGATAATTGTCAATATTATTCCTAAAAAAGAAAATCCATATTTCAAACTTTTTATTTGTTCTTTTATTATATTAATTTGGATTAATATATGGTTAATATGGAAAATATTTAAAAAAAGAAAAAATAATGATGTCCAAATAAACGAAATTCTTAATATTAAATTACTAATTTATCTATTCATTGTAAGTATAACATTGAGTATAATAAACTTTTTAGTTATATATTACTTCTAAAAATTAATTATTATTGTAAATAATAAATAAACTTGTAAGAACTTCTAATAGAAAAACAGTAAAATTTTTAGTATTTCTAATTGCACATAATATTATAACCACTTCACACTTATAAAAAACTTGTTTTGTAACTTTCATCGGCACGATGTATTTGTTATATGTAAATTACTCGTATATCTTTACTTAATTTTAAGAAACTATGCCATACGTGCCGAGAATTTAAATAGCTTAATTTTACTTATTTGGTACTTTAAAAAAATCCATATGTATAATATTTGGTTTAAATACATGTCGTTGAATAGATTGTACTTTGACAATATGTTGTATATGATCTATTATTAGTAATAATTTTTTTTTATACGTATCACAATTTAAAATTATGTTAAAAACTACATTATGATATAATTCTATAAAAACATTAGGACACAAAGGTCCATACATCACAGCTGGAATTTTGTTATTCAAACGAATACATCTACTCGAACTTGTTCCAATTTTTTTTCGCTTAGTAGCGTGGATAGTGATCATTAGCTATCAAATTTATAAATCAAATAAATTATTTTTATAATACTACAAAAACTATGAAAATGACATTTTACAATTTGTAATTTTAAAAATTTTTATTAAATATTTTTAAAACTTAATAACTATATGTTTCTATAATGAATTTAACCACATTATCTCTTCTTTCCACAAAAATTTATCCTTAGTCTCTAATATAATAGGAATGTTTTCACATTTAATGTTTCTCATAATCCAAATAAAAGCTAATTTTCCAATTTCTCCTTTTCCTAAATTGTGATGTCTATCTAGGCGGCTATTTAATATTGATTTAGAATCATTAAAATGCATACCACATAAATAACTAAATCCTATGATATTCTTAAAATGTTTAAACACTTTATTACATGATAATTCTGTACGTAAATCATATCCAGAAGAAAACATATGACATGTATCCAAACAAATTCCAATACGAGATTTATCATGAATTCTATTAATAATAAAACCTAAATGTTCAAAAGAATAACCTACGTTCGTTCCCTGACCCGATGTATTTTCAATAATTAATTTAACATCTCTAGTATTATTTAATGCCAAATTAATAGAATCAGAAATCCTTTCTAAACATTGCACTTCACTAATTCTTCGTAAATGACTTCCAGGATGAAAATTTAAAAGATTTAATCCTAACTTTTGACATCTTAGTATTTCATCAATAAAAGCTAATCTAGATTTTTTTAATTTATCGTTAAAAGGACTTCCTAAATTAATTAGATAACTACTATGAGGTAAAATTTGATTTGATGAATAATTAAAATTTTTGCATGCAATTTTAAAATTTATTATATCTTTTTTTTTAATTCTTTTTTAATCCATTGTAAAGGATTGTTAGTAAATAAAGCAAAAGCAGTTGCCCCTATTTTTTTTGCTCTAATAACAGCTTGATCTAAACCCCCTAATATACTAACATGAGCTCCTATATATTTCATTTTTTATCCTATAAATATATTAAACTTTTCAATATAAAATTATAAAAATAAATTTTAAGATATTTAAAAAACTTAAACATAAAATTTTCCAATATAACTAAAATTTAAACCTATTAAAATTTAAAGAGATATTGAAAATTGTTAATACTAAACGTTAATTTAAACTAATAATTCTTTAATATTAATATATTCAAAAAATTTATTCTATTTTATGTTAATTAACAAGAAACTATAAAATAATAAAACCTAAAATTTTAAAATACCTATTTTAAAATTTACAATATTAATTAGTTCTGACACTAAATTATATTTTATATAGAAGCAAATATCATTATAAAGTGTCAAAATACTTAATACTAAATATCATTTAGAAAACTTAATTAATTAAAATTTTTTAAAACATCCAAGTATATCATACACAAGTAACTATATAGAGTATATAATGAGTGATTTAACGACATTTTATCAAATAATTCTCACATTAAAAAATTATTGGAATGATAAAAATTGTACTATCCTCCAACCATTAGACATTCCTGTAGGAGCTGGTACTTTCCACCATCAAACATTTTTTGGAGTACTTAATTCTCAACCTACTTCTTTTGGATATGTACAAGCGTGTCGTAGACCTTCTGATGGAAGATACGGAGAAAACCCTAATCGACTACAACATTACTATCAATTTCAAGTAATTATTAAACCTGCTCCAGATAATATACAAAATTTATATTTAGAATCGTTAGAACAATTAAATATTGATTTAAAGTCTAACGACATACGCTTTATGGAAGACAATTGGGAAAATCCAACGTTAGGAGCATCTGGTAAAGGATGGGAAGTACGAATTAATGGAATGGAAATCACACAATTCACTTATTTTCAACAAATGGGGGGTTTAAATTGTACTCCAATATCTGTCGAAATTACATATGGATTAGAACGAATGGCTTTACATATACAAAACAAAAATAATATATACGATCTAAATTGGGATACAAATAGAAAAAAAAATACTTATAAAGACCTATTTCTTAAAAACGAACTAGAAAATTCCATATTTAATTTTGAATATTCTAATATTAAAGTATGTTTCAATTTATTTAATATTCATATGAAAGAAGCACAAAATATAATAAATTTTTCATCTCCTTTGTTAATTCCAGCATATGAACAAGCATTATATGGGATACATTATTTTAATTTATTAGACGCAAAAAAAACTTTTTCTACTACCGAACGACAGCAGCATATTTTAAACATTCGAACTATTATTAAAAATATTGCAAAAAAATATCATACTTTGAACAAACATTAAAAATTTTTTAAATTTCATAATAACATTTAAAAGGAAAAATATGAACAAAACATTCTTATTAGAAATTGGAACAGAAGAACTACCTCCGAAATCACTTCTGATTACAATAGAATGTCTCAAAAAAAATATAATATCTTTGTTAAGTCAAAATTATATAGAGTATTCTAAAATATCATGCTTTTCAACTCCAAGAAGACTAGCTATAAAAATAGAAAAATTAAATACAAACATAAAAAAAATTAAAAAAAACCATAGAGGACCTTCTATTTCTAATGCTTTCGATAATTTAGGTAATCCGACTCAGTCAACTAAATGTTGGATGAAAAAAATAGGAATTACAATAGATCAAACATCTCGAATAATAGAAAAAAAAAGAGAATGGATATCATATGAATACTATTTAAAACACCAAACAATTGAAAAAAAATTAATAGAAATAACTATAAATTCTATAAAACATATCTCTGTTCCTAATTCTATGCAATGGAATTCAACAAAAATGCAATTTTCTCGTCCTATACGAAATATAGTTATGTTACTAGACGAAAAAATTATAAAAGGAAAAATATTAGGACTAAGTTCAAATAGATCACTTTTTTGGAATATTTTCACAAAAGACAAAAAAATTGACATCTCTCATGCTAATCAATATCCAGAAATACTATTTCAACACGCTAGAGTAATTGCTGACTACGATATAAGAAAAACAAAAATCAAAACAGAATCTGAAATCATTGTCAAAAATATTAAAGGATTTCTAAAAATAAACAACCTATTTTTAGATGAAATAACATCATTAGTAGAATGGCCTGCGGTTTTTTTAGGTAGTTTCGATAAAAAATTTCTTAATTTGCCATATGAAATTTTAACATATATTATAGAAAATCAACAAAAATGTTTTTCTATATATAACAAAGAAAATAGAAAAATTACAAATAATTTTATTATTATCTCGAACAACGCAACAAAAGACCCTCATAGAATTATATCTGGAAATGAGAACATACTAAATTCTCGATTTTCTGATGCAACATTTTTTTTCAAAAAAGATACAAAAATACCGCTAAAAGAATATCAATCTTTATTAAAAAATATTGTTTTTCAAAATTCTTTAGGATCTATTTTTAATAAAATTCAAAGAATGAAAGAACTAATATCCTGGATAGTACAATTCACTAAAGCTGATTTACAAGATTGTATTCAAGCAGTAACTTTATGCAAATGTGATTTAGTTACTAATATGGTATTTGAATTTCCTGAAATGCAAGGAATAGTAGGAATGTATTATGCACTAAAAGATAATGAAAAAAGAGATATTTCTGAAGCTATAAAAGAACACTATTTTCCTAGATTTTCTAATGACAAAATACCATCTAATCCTATTTCATTTTCTTTAGCATTAACTGATAAAATTGACACTTTAGTAGGTTTATTTATAATTGAAAAAAATCTTGTTTCTAAAGACAAAGATCCATTTTCTTTAAGAAGATTAGCTATAGGAATCATAAAAATCGTTTTAAAAAGAAAAATATTTATTGAAATGTCAGAGCTATTAGAGAAATCACTAAATATATATAAAAAAATTGTAAAAAAACATATCATTTTAAAAAATTTAAAAGAATTTATCTTAAAAAAACTATATTTTATATTTATTAAAAAAAAATATAGTTCTAATATTATCAAATCAGTATTAGCAACAAACATTACAAACTTGGTCGAAATTGAAATTCGAATACAAACTCTTTCAAACATACATAATTCAAAAATTTTTACATCATTGATCACTATTCATAAACGAATCTCTAATATATTACAATCTTTTAAAGAAATATCGTCTTTATACGATGAAATAAATTTTAAATTAATAAAAACAATAGAAGAAAAAAAAATAGTACAACTAATATTTAATATACAAAAAAAAATGTTAAACTCTCATTTCAAAAACGATCATACATCTATGCTCATTGAATTAAACAATTTTAATGAACCAATTTCGAATTTTTTTAAAAAAGTTAAAATACAAGATCGAAACAATTTAATTAAAATAAATAGATTAACTATTTTAAACAAAATAAAAGAACTGTTCCTTAATACTGCAGATTTTTCATTTTTATACTAAATTAAATTACGTTTTAATTTTAAATCGTTTCATATTGTATAGTTGAAAAGATAAAGAAGAAGAAACATAGATAGAAGATAACGTTCCAAAAAATATGCCAATCATCATTATAAGAGAAAAATTTTTAATCATTTCACTTCCAAAACAATACAATACTGCTGCTACTGAAAATGTAGTAGCCGAAGTTATTATTGTTCTCACATATGTTTGAGTTAAAGATAAATTTAAAATATCAAAAAATGATAAATTTTTAAACTTTTTACTGTTTTCACGAATTCGATCAGAAATAACAATGCTATCATTTATTGAATATCCTATAATAGACAATAAAGATACTATAACAATTGGACTCACTTCAATATATAAAAAAGAAATAGAACCTAATGTTAACAATAAATCATGAAATAATGATAATATAATCCCAATAGATAAATACCATGAAAATCTAAAAAAAATATAAAAAGAAGTACATAGAATAGACATGAACAAAGATAAAAAGAAAAATATTAATAAGTTTTCATCAACATTTGGACCAACATATTCTGAAGAAATAATATGACACTTAAATTTTAAACCTCTATTTAAGGATATAAAAATCTTATTAAACAAATCTGTTATAGAAATATTTGAAAAATAAGGAAAACGTATTATAACTTCATCCAATCCCCCAAAATAACTAATTTGATTTGTATATAATCCAACGTCATTTAAAACGTTTGAAATATCATTAAGTTCTACTAAATTATCAAAACGAATTTGAAAAATAAAACCACCTGTAAAATCAATATTCCAATTAAATCCGTACATTTCAATACTTACAATAGAAAAAAACAAACATAATACTGAAATAAAAAAAGAATAATTTTTCCAATGCAAAAAATTATATACTAATTCCTTTTTTTTTAAAATAAATAAATAATATAAATAAGGCACAAATTCACCTTTACATAAATAAATTTTTAATTCTTTTCCCACTATAAAAAACTTGAATTATAGTTCTGGTAACCAATAAAGAACTAAAAAGAGAAGTAAAAATACCAACCATGGAAATAATTGCAAAATTTTTTATAATATCGGTACCAATAATATACAAAACTATGGATATAATTAACATAGTAACATTAGCATCAAATATACTATAATATGCTCGAATATATCCTCTATTAATCGCCTCACGAATATATATATTATTTCTTATTTCTTCTCGTATTCGCTCATTAATTAATACATTAGAATCAATAGAAAAAGCTAACATCAACAATATACTAGATATTCCAGGCATAGTTAACACTATTCCAGGTAATATAGAAACTATTGCTATTATTAATAATAAATTAGAAACTAACGCAATAGAGGCAATTATTCCAAATTTTTTGTATCTTATTATCATTATTAAAATACATAATATAATACTTATTATACAACTTAAAATTCCATTTTTCATATTGTTTCTTCCAACAGAAGAACCAATGACAGTTTCTTTTACAACTTGTACAGGGGATAAAAACGATCCAGTTTTAAGCAAAATAGATAATTTCTTTGCTTCAGGAATACTACGTATTCCTACAATTCTAAAAGAACTATCTAATATAGAATTTATTTTTGCCACATTAAGGACACTTTCTTTTTTTTCCAAGTAAACATTCTTATTATTTATACCATGAGTAGAACCAACATGTTCTAACAACAATATAGCTAAATATTCTCCTATATTATTTTTTGTTATATCAGACATTATCTTTCCACCTTCTCTACTCAATATAACATTTACTTCAATTTGATTAAGATCATTTATCAAATAGCTGGAATCTATAATATGTTCTCCTGTAATAAATGCAGATTTATACAATAAAATTGGATTATCAGAATCAATCCAATATAACTTTGAACTATTTGGAATATAATTAGTATTTTTTAAAATAGAAATACCTTTATAATTATTATTAACTAAATGAAATTCTATCATAGTATTAGAACTAAGAATTTCTTTGACTTGCAAATTATCATTAAATCCAGGTAATTCTACAATAATAGAATCAAAACTTTGCTGTTGTACAATCGGTTCTCCAATACCTAATTGATGTATACGACTTTTTAATATATATATATTACGATGTATAACTGATTTCATAGCTGACTTTAAATATTTTTTAGAAAAATCTATATATAAAAAACCATCTGCCGTTCTACTAAGAGATACATCAGGGTAATTCAAGTTAATATCATTTTGCACTCTATCTAATATAGAAAATTTACTAGCACTCAATCGAATTCCATAATTTTGAATCTTTTCAATCTTTAAACCTTTATAATCATTATTAAAACTATAATTTAAAAAATACTTTATTATATTTTTTTGACATTGCTCTAAAATATAGTTAGAACTCACTTTTAGCAAAAAGTAGGTACCACCCTTTAAATCCAATCCTAATCTAGCTGGTTTAGCGTTAAAAATTTTGAATATATTCGGATAATCAGCATTAAAATCAAAAAATACAGAACCCTTATCTTTTAAAAACGCTTTTCTTAATTTTTCGTATGCTCGTAATTGTTCATTGATTTGATCAAAAAACAAAAACGCGTCTTTATCTCTTTTTTTAAAAGCAATATATTTAATTTTTTCATTTTTAAGTATATCAAAAACTTTTAATATACGTATATGAGAAATATTACTGCTTTCTTTAAAATATATATGTATTGATAAAGTATTTTGGAATAAATTAGGAGCTGCATAAATTAGTCCTAATAATAATATCATTGCTATTAAAAATAACCTGAATTCAGACGAACGAATTAACATATATTAAAAAACCTATTTATAACTTTAAAATTTAAATATTATTAAGAGTACCCTTAGGTAAGATTAATAAGACATAATCATTTTTTATTAATATTTTAACATTATGATTTAATTCTAATACAATATACTCCGTTTCTATAAATTTTTTTATTTTTCCTACAACTCCACCAGTAGTTAATATTTCATCACCTAAAGAAAGAGAACTAATCAAAGTTTTATGCTCTTTAAGTTTGTTTCTTTGAGGTCGAATAATCGTAAAATAAAAAACAAATAAAAAAAATAATAGCATATAAACTAATGAATATACATTTCCTTGATAAACATCACTATTTGAAGCAAAAGCTTCAGAAATTAAAAAGTTCACAAAATTCTCCTTATATTATAGAATTAGATGACAACGAAACATTTAACATTTAGCAATATAAAAATTCAAAACAGTTATTTTTTCGATTATATATTTGGAAGTATTCAAAAATGTAAGATATGCCTGAGCTTAAAATAAAATAATTAATTTATAATTTTATTAACTTGGAAATATTGAAGTAAAACTCTAATTATGAATCATTCTTTAAACAACAACTAAATGATAGTTTGTAAAACATTTTTTTTAAAACACAAAATTTCTTGTTTATACTTCAAAAATATATTATACATATAAACTACTTTTACTTTTCATATACTCTAAATAAAATATTTTATACAAAATTCAAATTATACTTTAAGAATCTTAATAAAACTTTAAACTAGTAACTTCGTATACGTCAAGTACTCTTTAAAATGACAATATATTTATTTTCTTACTGTTGTTTTAAACTTTAACTCTAATACTTCAATACAAGTTTTTAAAATACCTGAAATGTCTTTTTCTCTAAAAGTTTTTTCTCTATTTTCTAAAACCAATCGAAAAGTTAAACTTTTTTTTCCAACTCCTATGTCATTTCCTCTAAAAATATCAAATAAATATATATCTACAATATTTTTAATAAAAAGCGTTTTACACTCTTCAATAATATTTCCTACTGAAATTTCTTCATCTACAATAACAGAAATGTCTCTAAAACTTCTAGGATACATAGAAAAATTTCTTATATTGATATTGTTTGAAAAAGAAATATCACCCCAAAATAGCTCAAAAACCATTACTTCATTTTTTAAACGTAATTTCTTTTGTAACATAGGGTTAATTATTCCCATAAATCCAATTATTTTTTTTTTCAAATAAATTTTTACACTTGCTTTAGAACATAACCCTAAACAATTATGCTTTTTAAATTCTAAAAATTTCGCCTGACCAAATAAATCCATAATAGATTCTATATCACCTTTTAAATCAAAAAAATCAACTTTATCTTTTGACATTCCCCAATGCAACTCATTTTTATTTCCACTCAACAGACCGGAAAAATATAAAACTTGTTTAACACCTAAATTCTCTCTAGAATCTGAAATAAAACATAAACCACTCTCAAACAACCTAAATCTATGTTCTTGTCTACTTTGATTATAAAGAACTGTTGACAACAATCCCATCCATAAAGACACTCTCATTGAAGACATATCTTTAGAAATTGGATTAGATATATATAAAGGATCTATATTAGAAAAAAACATTTTTTGAAGCTCAGGATCAACAAATCCATATGTAATAATTTCATGATACCCTTTGTCAACTAAAAGCAATTTAGCTCTATTTAATGCATTATAAACTTTATCCTCTCGAGAAATATTAAAATATGTTGACATAGGAATTGAAGGAACATTTTGATATCCAAACATTCGTATCAATTCACCAATAACTTCTTCTTCTATTGTAATATCAGATCTCCAACTAGGAGCAAAAACGTCCCAATACTCACCACAAAAAATTACCTTAAATCCTAACTTTACTAAATTTCTTACAATTAATGCATCACTAATAACAAATCCGGATATGTTTCGTATTTTTTTCTTATACAATTTAATACTTTTTTTACAAGGTACTTTTGAAATTTCTACTCTTTTTACAATTTTTCCAGCTTCTCCACAACAAAGTTTTAAAATTAAATAAGTAGCATACTCCAAAGCTTTTTTTTGATTACCAAAATCAATACCTCGCTCATAACGCTCTGTAAAAATATTTTTACATCCATAATTAAAAGATCTTTCAAAGATATTAGAACTGTAATAAGAACTACAACCTAAAAATAAATTTTTTGAATTTAAATCTATAGCTGAATCAAACGAATTAATATGGCCACCTAAAGCTAATATTTTTTCTTCATCTGAAATCACTATTACATCGTCATCAATAAAAACTTCTTCATTATTAGAATTAACGAAACGCTCATGTTTATAAGATTTTCTTAAAATAATTTTTTTTAAAATGCAATCTAAATCAATAATATATAATGGCTGACCTATTTCTATCAATACATAATTAATGATATTAATCACAATATTAGATAATTTCAAAGAAGAACGTATAAGTTTTTCTTTCATCCAAAACGGTGTATTTCTTTTTATATTAATGTTTTTTATGGTTCGTCCAAAAAAACGCCAACATGTATCTGGAATATTAATAGAAATATTTAAATCACTCGAACTACGTGTTAAATTAAAATACTTCTTCAAGCGAGGTTGTGGTAAATCATTCCATGCTGCAATATCTCGAGCTATTCCTAATATACTCAACGCATCAGAACGATTAGGGGTGCTTCTAATTTTAATAACATTATCATCTAATGTAACATATTCACATACATCCTTTTCTATTACAGAATTTGATGGAAGTATAATAGCACAATCATCTAAATTTATTAACCCGACATCTTCACAAAAACAAACTATTCCATCACATCTCAATTTATTTAACTGAACCAATTTTAAAAAATTATAATTAAATAATTTAGAATTATTAACAGCTATAATAACTTTCATACCTTTTATAAAATTAAAATTTCTTGATATAACTTTAATATATTGATTATTTTTAATTTTTATTTTTATTAACAACAATTTGATATTAGAATAATCTTTTAAAACTTTGATCACTTCTCCAACAATTAAATTTGAACATACATTTGAAACATAAGTAATTTTTTCAATCTCTAAACCTAATTGTACTATTTGATCACATAATGAATTAACATTAATGGCAGGATTCACCCATTCTCGTAACCATCTCTCACTAAATTCCATAACGTATTAAACTCACTTTATTTAAATTGTCTAAGAAATTTTAAATCATTATCAAAAAAAATACGAATATCTGAAATTCCATAAATTAACATAGCAATTCTTTCTATTCCTAATCCAAAAGCGTACCCAGAATACATATTAGAATCAATATCAACATTTCTTAGTACGTTTGGATGTACCATACCACAACCTAAAATTTCTAGCCATTTAAAACTATCTCCAAAAATATCTACTTCAGAAGATAAAAAAGTAAAAGGAAAATAAGATGGACGAAATCGAATATTAATATTTTTATGAAAAAAATAGCTTAAAAACAATTGGATAATCCATTTTAAATTAGAAAAATTTATGTTCTTGTCAATTACTAATCCCTCGATTTGATGAAACATAGGAGTATGAGTCCTATCAGAATCATTTCTATATACTTTTCCTGGTATAATCACTTTAATTGGCAATTTCATATCTTTCATACATCTAATTTGCATATTAGAAGTTTGAGTTCGCAACAAACGATGAGAATCAAACCAAAAAGTGTCTTGATTAGTCCTTGATGGATGATTCTTTAAAATATTTAAAGCATCAAAATTATGATAGTCATCATCTATTTCTTGACCTCTAACTATTTTGAATCCTAATTTTAAAAAAAAATTTTCTATTTCATTAATTATTTTAGTTATAGGATGTAATGTACCTAAATTATTGAAACGACCAGATAAAGATATGTCAAAAAAATGTTCTTTTAATAATGTATTATTAGATAATGTCTCTAATTCTTTCTGAAGTTTATTAATTTTAACTTTTAAATAAGCTTTAAATCTGTTAAGAACAACTCCACATTTTTTTCTTTCATTTAAAGATATGTCTCTTAATAACAATGTTTTCGAAGGAATATAGCCTTTTTTTCCAAAATATTTAGTTTTTAATACATTTAGTTCTTGTAATGTCTTAATACTTTTTATTTCTAATTTTACTGTATTTACTAACTTAGAAAAGTTAAACACCATTTTTTCCTTGTGCTATACTGAAAATTCATTATTAAAGTTTATATAAAATTTTAAAACATAATTTTTGGACATACCAAAATTCTTTGTGTTAGAAATCATTTGAAATAGTACAAAATTATAAAAAATACATAAATATACTATTCTAAATGTACCTAAATTGTAACGTTTTTTACTACTTAACACAAAATATTTCTGAAGTAAGGAGAGATTAATTACTCCCTCCTGACCATAAACTTTTTACAATGCACTTTTCGAATTTTGTATTAACGAATTAAATGTGTTTCTATCAAATAGAGCTATTTCAGATAACATTTTTCTATTAATATTTATTGATGCTTTTTTTAAACCGTATATAAATCTACTATAAGACATTTCATTTTCTCGTACTGCTGCATTAATACGAGAAATCCATAATTTCCTAAATTGTCGCTTTTTTTGACGACGATCACGATAAGCATATTGTCCTGCTTTAATCACAGCTTGATAGGCTGATCTGTAAGTTCTTGATCGAGCACCATAATAACCTTTAGCTTGTTTTAATATTTTTTTATGACGAGCACGAGCAACTACTCCACGTTTGATACGAACCATATCATGCTCTCCTTTTTCTTAATACTATACTTTATAAACCAATTTACAAATAAGGTAAAAAAAGTCGAACCCTACTATTATCTCTATTCGATACTGTTACTTTAAAACGCAAATGACGTTTTTGATCTGAAGACTTCTTTGTTAAAATATGTCGTAAATTAGCTTGCTTACGTTTAAATTTTCCAGATGCTGTTTTTTGAAAACGTTTAGATGCACTACGCAAAGTTTTAATTTTAGGCATGAAAATATTCCAATTTTATATAAATAAAACAAATCTCAAAAAGAAACAAACCATTATTAATTTAATATAAATGTATATGCATACTATATAAAAATTATCATTTTTTCTTAGGAGCTAAAACCATAATCATTTGACGACCTTCAATTCTAGATGGAAACATTTCTACTATAGATATATTTTCTAAATCGTTTTTAATACGATTTAATATTTTAACTCCTATCTGTTGATGAACCATTTCACGTCCACGAAATCGTAAAGTAATCTTTACTTTGTTACTATCTTTTAAAAAACGAGTTACATTTCTCAACTTAACTTGATAATCACTTTCATCAGTTCCAGGACGAACTTTTATTTCTTTTATATTAATAACTTTTTGCTTTTTTCTCTGTTCTTTAATTAATTTGCTTTTTTTATACAAAAATTTTCCATAATTCATAATACGACACACTGGTGGTTCAGAATTTGGACTTATTTCTACCAAATCTACTCCTACTTCCTTAGCTTTACTTAAAGCTTCTTCTAAAGTTACAATTCCAACTTGTTTTCCATGAAAATCAGTAAGACGTACTTTATAAGCACGAATTTCATGATTTATACGATTTGGTTT
Organism: Buchnera aphidicola (Nurudea shiraii); assembly: GCA_039829955.1. NCBI lineage: Bacteria > Pseudomonadati > Pseudomonadota > Gammaproteobacteria > Enterobacterales > Erwiniaceae > Buchnera > Buchnera aphidicola. The sequence continues at coordinate 126,347 of CP140035.1, read as the reverse complement.
TGTTATTTGTATTCTTTTTCCGACTTTAATACTTTATTCCTCCCAATAACGTAATGTTCGATTAATAATCTCTTTCTTTAATCTTTTAATAAAATATTGCATATCAACTAATGAAAAAACTTTTCCAAATCTAGTTCTAAAAGTAATTTTATTAGTTAAAACTTCTTTATCACCACAAATCACAGAATATGGAATTTTTTTCAATATCTGCTCTCGAATTTTAAAACCAACTGTCTCATCTCTTATATCTAACTTAACGCGTATTCCTAAAAGATTCCAACTGTTAAATAATGTTTCAACATATTTTATATGACTTCTATTTACGCTAATTAAAACAACCTGAATTGGAGCTAGCCATGTTGGAAAGTTTCCAGAATATTCTTCTATCAAAATACCTATAAATCGCTCAATTGAACCCAGTATCGCTCTATGAATTATTATTGGTGATTTTTTTTTATTATTTTTATCTATATAAAAAGCACCTAAATTAATTGGTAAGTAAAAGTCCAATTGTATAGTTGCACATTGCCAAATTCTTCCTAAGCAATCTAACAATGACAATTCTATTTTCGGTCCGTAAAAAGCCCCTTCTCCACTTTGATATTCAAAGTGTATACTATTTTGCTCTAACGATGTAGCTAAATCATGTTCAGCTCGATCCCATATTGAATCACTACCAATTCTACTTTTCGGACGAGTAGCTAATTTTACCAAAATTTTTCTAAATCCAAACACCTTATACACATCATAAATCATTTTAATGCAATTGCTAATTTCAACTTGAATTTGATCTTTTCTGCAAAAAATATGAGCATCATCTTGTGTAAAATTCCTTATTCTCAGTAATCCATGCAAAGAACCCGAAGGTTCATTTCTATGACAACTCCCAAATTCTGAAATACGAATAGGAAGATCACGATAAGAATTCACAACATTATTAAAGATCTGAACATGGCCAGGACAATTCATAGGTTTAATCCCGTATATATGATTGTCTGAATGTGTCATAAACATAAAATCTTTATAATTATCTAGATGACCACTATCTTTCCAAATTTTTTTATTCATAATTAACGGTGTTTGAACTTCTTGATAATGGTATTCTCTTAATTTTTCGCGTATAAATTTTTTCAATTCTTGAAAAATAATTAAACCATTTTGATGCCAAAAAATCATACCTGGAGATTCTTCCTGAATATGATATAAATTTAACTTCTTAGAAATTTTTCTATGATCTCTCTTTTTAGATTGAACTATATGTTCTAAATAATGTTTCAATTTGTCTGATGTAGCCCAAGCTGTTCCACAAATTCTTTGTAAAATTTTGTTTTCTTTTACACCATTCCAATAAACACCAGAGAACTTTTGTAATTTAAAAAAACGACAAAAAAACACGTTCGAAACTGGAATTCCAACCTGAAAATCAACATATTTTTGATGAAAACACAAAGAAATAGTTTTTTTAATATTATAAGAACTCTTCAAAGTTAATAATTTATAAGTTTCTGAAAAACTTTTAAACGTTTTATAAGCCTCTTTCCATGTCACTTTTTTTATATAAATATCATATTTTCTTCTGCAAATATCTAACATACGAGTTTCTAATAAAACTAAATCTTTGTGTTTAAACGAAAAATTCACGTCTATATCGCAACAAAATCCAGATTCCGTAATAGAGCTATTACAAATTTTAGAATCTGGCCATAATTCTTTTACAGCATATCCTAAAATACAATTGCAAGTATTTCTAATACTGTTCAACAAATCTAGATCATCGTCACAAACTATTTTCATATCAACATCACAATCTATAACAGCATGTTTACTTAAATAAACACCATTTACATAAGCACAAAAATATTTTTTTTCCAAATAAGGAGCGATTTTTTTTACTACTTCTAATACTGAAACGGAATTTTCATATATCAGTTTCTGTTTATCAGATAGTGTAATAATAGGCATTTAAAATCCTTCACTTTATTTGCATTATTTTATATATTTATCAAGAAGAAAATATTACATATAACCTTAATTAAAACAAAAAATCAAATAAAAATACACTATTAGACATCAAGAACATTAAAAATTAACTTTAAAGCTAACTTATTTTGCAACGCAATAAAAAGATACCAATAAAATTCTCTAAATTAGTATCTTAAAATTAAAATCGACTATTTACAGCATTTGACAATTTTTTAATAAGACGTACACTATCATTCCATCCTAAACAAGGATCTGTAATTGATTTTCCATAAATCAATGGTTTTTTATCAATAACTTTTTGAGAACCTTCTTCTATAAAACTTTCAATCATAACACCGAATATAGCTGTAGAACCATCTCTTATTTGCTTAGCTATAGATTCCCCTACATCACATTGACGTCTATGTTGCTTTAAACAATTTCCATGGCTAAAATCAATCATTAAATATTCTAACAAATTAAATTCTTGTAAATATCTCACAGTTAAATCTATATCTCTAGCATGATAATTTGGAGACTTTCCACCGCGCATAATCACATGACCGAATGGATTACCACTAGTATGATTTATAGTCATTTGCCCATGTTTATCAGGCGCTAAAAATAAATGTTTTACACTGGCAGCGCGAATAGCATCTATTGCAATTCTTATATTTCCATCAGTACCATTTTTAAACCCTACTGGACAAGATAATGCAGATGCCATTTCCCGATGAATTTGACTTTCAGTAGTTCGTGCTCCTATTGCGCCCCAACTAATTAAATCAGCTATAAATTGACCAATTACTATATCTAAAAATTCAGTTGCAGCAGGTAATCCGAGTTCATTAATATCTAATAATAATTTTCTAGCAATTGATAAACCATGATTTACGCGAAAACTACCATTTAAATCAGGATCTGAAATTAATCCTTTCCATCCTATTACAGTACGGGGTTTTTCAAAATAAGTACGCATAACTATTTCAAGACGAGAAGAATATTTTTTACGCAATTCATTTAATTTTTTAGCATATTCAACTGCAGCTAAAGGATCATGAACAGAACAAGGACCTATTACAACCAATAATCGCAAATCTGTTCCTGTCATAATATTAGCTATATTTTTTCTAGCATTGATAACAGTATCCATAATATCAGAAGTAATAGGATATTTTTGTGCTAACTCGAATGGAGTAATCAATGGATCAATCCGTATTGTTCTTAACTCATCTGTCTTCTTCATATTTTTTCTAAATATACCTCGTACTATAAATTATAACTAATAAATATTAACCATAAACTCCTAACAAAATTTTTCAAATCATATCAAAAAACGATACTAATTTTGTTTTAATACTAAAACAAGAACCCATACATATATGTTACTTTTCTTCTAAAAAACAAATTTTTTAAATGTTGTAAAACATATTTTAAAAATTTTAATACTTTAAATATACTTAAATCAAACACCTGAAAAACATAATACCAACAAAATTAAAATATATTATTTTATGTTAATAATACAATTACACAAATACTATTAATTCTTTTTTTTAGTTTTACTTCTTAGCAAAAAATATTTTACCGATTCTTTTGAAAAAGAATTAGGAGCTGGAATTTCATCCATCCAAGACGATATTAGACGATATGATATCACTAAAACTACTGGTCCAATAAATAAACCAATCATCCCAAATGCAATTAAACCCCCTATAATTCCAGATAATATTAGTACAGTTGGAAAATCTGCACCAACACGTATTAACATAGGACGTAATATATGATCTAAAACACAAACTACAAAACTCCAAATAAGTAAAACCGTTCCCCATGTAGTATCACTATTCCAATACAACCATACGATTGCTGGTACTAAAATAGGTAATGGTCCTAATTGAATTAAACAAAAAATAATTATTAACATCATTAATAAAGAAGAATACGGAATCCCAGAAATTGCTAATCCTATTCCTCCTAACATACCTTGTACTAATGCAGTGACAACCACACCTAATGCTACTGCTCTAACTGCTTGCCCTGCTAAAAGTACTACTGCATCCCCAGAACGAGATCCTAAACGCAATGCGAAATGTCTAATAATATTTCTCATTTTCTCGCCATTCCAATATAACAAAGAACTAAAAATTAACATCAAAATTAAATGTATAACAAATCTTCCAAAATGTCCTACCTGAACTACAAAAAACTCAGTAGTTTTTCCCATATATGGTTGCATTTTAGCAATCAATTCAGAACCACCCTCATTTAAAAGTTTTTGATAACTAAAAAACAACTTATCACCAACAATAGGGATATCTCGTAACCAATTAAAATCCGGAAATTGTAAATTATCTGAACTTAACCAACTAATTATTGCAGAACTATTATCAATTAAACTATTTACTAAACACACAATAGGAATAATAAAAATTAGTAATAAAATAATAATCATTGCTACAACAGCACATGCTCTACTCTTCCATAGTAAAAATTGTAATTTTAAAAAAATAGACCAAGTTGCTATTACAACCATACTAGCCCAAGCAAACCCTAAAAAAAACGGACGCATTATCCACAGACTAGAAAATATCATAATTAAAATAAATATTAGAGAAAAAATAGTTTGAGGTAAATCTATACTTTCTCGCTTATTTTGCATACGAATATTATACCTTTGTATTTTCTTAATCATTACATAAGTGATATACTATCAGATAGTCAAATATCATACCTTAAAAATACATAATAATGAAATTATTAAAATATTTCCGAACAAATTTACAAATTAATTTTTCTGTATATAAATATTTATATATCAAATACACAATAAAAAGTTATGTTTAATTTAAAAACTACATAGATTATGATACTTAAACTTAAAATTTTACTAAATAATGTAAATAAAAATTATTATACTATTTAATTATATATATTTATATGTTTAAATACTTCTAAACGTTTTAGCAATATTTAATATTTTCTGAAATTATTTTATTATAAAAATAAAAACTAATAACACTACACTATTACATTTATAGAATTCCATAAAATAAAACATGAAAAAAAACTATTACTTTACACTATTTCCAAAAACAAAAACCATCATAAACCCAATAAAAGGAATAAAAATAAGTTATAGAGCTGAAAAACAAATGTACAAACTAATAAAGAAGAACAAAAAAATAGGAATTGAATTAATAATACAAAATTCAGGATGTGCTGGAATGAAATACCATATGAAACTAATAGAGAAAACAAACCTTTCTGACATTATATTTGTATCTCCAACAATATTGATACTTATAAACCAAAAATTTTTATCAATATTAGATGGAACGATAATAGATTATATTAAAAAAGGAATAAATTATAACTTTCAATTTAAAAATGAAAAAATTAAAGATTTTTGCGGATGCGGAGAAAGCTTTAACATATAAAAATTATCTTTTTCTAACACATACAAAGATATGTAATATTGATTTATTTAATCCAACATATTAAACAAAAGTATTTTTTTCCTCTAGAAATTAAAGTGTATTTTCCAAATAAAATATCACGATTTGAAAAAACGTACATAACATTATCTTGCTTAACATAATTAACAGAAATAGCGCGTGAAGCAATCATATTTCTCGCTTGAGTACGAGAAGAGGCTAAACCAGAATCAACCAAAACTTGCTGTAAATCCCTAATACTTGATATTCTAATTGAAGGAATACCATCCTGCTCTAATTGAAAAAAATCTGATTTTTTCATTTTATGTAAATCGCCATAAAATAAACATGATGATATACGTTTAGAAGCTTTAACTCCTTCTTTTCCATGAACTATGTTTGTTAAATAATCTGCTAAAAATACCTTAGATTTATTTAATTCTATACTGTTACAAGAATGTTTTATTTCATCTATCTCTGATATATTAAGATTGGTAAACATTTTTAAAAATTTTTGTACATTACAATCAGATGTATTAATCCAATATTGATAAAACACATACGGACTAGTCTTTTTTCTATCTAACCATATAGTATTTTGTTCTGTTTTTCCAAATTTTGTTCCATTTTTCTGAGTTAATAACGGCAATGTTAAACCATATACTTCATTTTTGTACAACCTTCGAATTAAATCAACTCCAGATATAATATTTCCCCACTGATCTGATCCTCCAATTTGTAAAATAACATTGTATTTTTTATATAAAATAGAAAAATCATAAGCCTGTAACAAATTATACGAAAATTCTGTAAATGAAATACCTACATCTGAACGGTTAATGCGTCTTTTAACTGCATCTTTAGAAATCATTTTATTCACAGAAAAATATTTTCCTATATCACGTAAAAAATTTAATAAAGATATGTCTTTAAACCATGCATAATTATTTATTATTTTTGCACTAAAAGCATTACAATGAAAATCTAAAAATAAAGAAATTTGATTAAAAATAGAAGTACTCCATTTATCAATCAATTCTATTGGATTCAACTTTCTTTCAGAAGTTTTAAAACTAGGATCTCCTATTAAACTAGTGGCACCACCTATTAAAACAATAGGCTTATGCCCTGCATCTTGAAATCTCTTTAAAAAAAGTAATGGCAAAATATGACCTACATGTAAACTATCTGCAGTCACATCAAAACCACAGTATAAAGAAATATTTCTATTTAAAAGTATAGACATCAATTTTTTTTCACTAGTAAGATGCGCTATCAAATCTCTTTTTTTAAGCTCATATACCAAGTTAACTTGAGTCATACAATTCCTTTCATATTAAAAACATAATTTAAAAAACTATTGTTAAAATAATAATCAAAACTATTTTAAAATAAAACTATTTATATTAACTATTTATTGAATTTAATCATATTAAAATATTTTACTATTTTAAAAACTTAACTTTAAAATCCAAAAACTCCACTGTTCATATTACATTTTTCAAAAACTATTTTATTAACATTACTCGCTCTTAAAACATATTATATGCACTTTAAAATTTGTATACAAAATTTTTACATCACTATAAACAGTTAACATTTAACATTTTAATGTTAATAAAAATTTACATACATTTTTTATTAAATTGACAAAAATTACTGATAAAACACTCAGAACAATTTGGAACTTTAGATTTACATACATAACGACCGTGCAAAACAAACCAATTATGAAAATACAATTTAAACTTTTTTGGAACTATTTCAAGCAATTTTTTTTCTGCAAAAAAAACTCTTTTCTCTTTAATAAAACCTATCCTATTACATACCCTAAGTACATGAGTATCTACTGCAATAGTATTTTTTTTAAAAACATAATTTAAAATAATATTAGCAGTTTTTCTTCCTACTCCAGGAAGAGACAATAAATCAGAAATGGTATTTGGTATTTTACCTTGATATTTATTTATTAAAATATCACAAGTTTTAAAAATATAAATAGATTTTCTATTAAATAAACCTAATTCTTTAATATAGAATTTAAAATTTTCTAATCCAAGTGACAAAATAGACTCAGGAGTATTAGCTAATATATATAACTTTTTAGTAACTTTATTTACCATGCGATCAGTAGATTGTGCTGATAAAATTACCGAAATTAACAATTCAAATTCAGAAGAAAAGTTTAATTCTATTTTTGGATCAGGATTAATTTTAGAAAAAATTGACAAAATTTTATTTAATTGAATATTTTTCAACGTTATTACTTTTCTCTTTTAATAAAGATCGATTTAAATATGCATTATGTAAATTAGAATTAATCATTTGATCTATAAAGTTTTTCCCAGCTAAAACAAATCCTAAAATCATGAAAGCCCCAGATGGATATAAAAAAAATAACAAAATGTGATCAATATTAATAACTTTTATATAAAGAACCTTAGACCATGATCCTAATAAATATTCCGAACCGAAAAATAGTGTTCCATTTCCAAAAATTTCTCTAATAGAACCTACTAAAAACATCACTATAGTAGATCCTAAACCTATAAACAATCCATCTAACAATGAAATCCATACAGAATTATTAATAGCTATAGAATCAGCTCGTCCACATATGACGCAATTAGTTATAATTAAAGGGATAAACACACCTAAAGAACGATATAAATTTATTGAATATGCATGAATTAACATATCACAACAACTCACAATAGAACTCACAATCATGATATAAATAGGAATTCGTATATCCTTAGGTATCCAAAATCGAAGCATAGATACTATTACATTTGTAATAACTAAAACAAGTGTAGTAACAATTCCTAATCCTAGCGCATTAATAACACTTGTAGTTACTGCTAAAATAGGACATAATCCTAATAGTTGTACTAGCAATGAATTATTTTTCCATATTCCATAACTCAAAATTTTAATAAAACTATTCATGATAAGGTTCACAATGTTTAAAATTCAAATTTTTAAATGTTGTTTCTTTAAATAAATTAACTATTCGTTTAATAGCATTAATAATCGACAACGGAGTAATAGTTGCTCCTGTAAACTGATCAATCACTCCGCCATATTTCCTTAAAAGGAAATGGGGATCATTTTGCCCCAAAACAGTTATACCAGAAAATTTAGAAATCCAATCGGAAATATGAATGTCAATTTTATCACCTAATCCTGGAGTTTCATGATGTTCTAATACACGTACTCCTAAAATAGTATTATTTAAATTTAAAGACACAATTATTTTAATATCTCCTGAATATCCATCCGGAGCAATAGCTTCAAAGATTACTGCTATTAAATTTTTATTTTTTTTAACTGTCCAAAATTTATGATCTTTATCATCTCCTAAAAGCTTATTATGTATTAAATAACATGAAATTTTTGAATTTCTAGAAAACTTTTTAGGAAGAACAGCATCTAAAACTTTTTTTTGATAATTGTTTGTTTGAAAAATTATTTTAGATTTAGTAAATATATATACTAAAATAACACTATTTACCGAAAAAATAGAAATAAAAAATAACTTTATTATAATAGAATTATTGTTGTTTAACATATAATGTCTTATTGTTTTCCATAAATACGAGATTGAGTATACGAATCTAGTAAAGGAACGATAGAATTAGCTATTAATATAGAAAACGATATAGCGTCAGGATATCCACCATATGTCCGAATCACCCAAATTAACATTCCAATAAATATTCCAAATATTATACGCCCTACTTTAGTAATAGAAGTCGTAACCGGATCGGTTGCAATAAAAAAAGCCCCTATCATAGTACTACCTAAGAATAATTGAATTAATGGACATATTTTGCTATGCTTGAAAAAGAAAAAATCCAATGAACAACACAAAAATAATGATAATAAAACACTCAAAGAATTTCTCCAACAAATAACTTTTTTTATCAATAAAAAAAGACCACCGATGAAAAAACTTATATTTATTAATATCCAATGATGATAAATTACCATGTCTTTATAACATGAAGATAAAGTAGAAAAATTCAACATAATATTTTTATTATCTATTCTCATTTGTTCTAAAGGAGTAGCTTGAGTTACAAAAGAAGATAAATTCAAAAATTCAGACAATACATCAAAATAATCTTTTAAATTAGTAAAAAAAATAATTGATATAATATCTTTAATACTTAGTATATCGATCAAAGCTAAATTATTCTGAAAAGACCAATTAGTCATAAAAGTAGGAAATGATATTAACAATATTGCATATCCAGACATTGCAGGATTAAATACATTATTTCCCAAACCCCCATATAGTTGCTTAGCAACTACAATGGAGAAAAATGAACCTATAACTGAAATCCACCATGGAGAAAATACAGGCAAACTAAGCCCTAATAATATTCCAGTTACCACTGAAGAATAATCCAAAATATAAAAATACACATTTTTCTTACGAAGCTTTAAAACAAATACTTCAAACAATATTGATGCAGAAACAGACACGAGTATTTGAACTAATACCGCAATTGTGAAATAATAACATTCCATTATAATTCCAGGAACCATAGCTAATACTACTAATAACATTATATTACTAGTACTTTTGCATTTATAAATATTACTAATTTTAATATATTTATAATTCATTGATTGTTCTTGAATATTAATAATTTATATAAAATATTAACATATTTTATTTTTTAAAATTTATTGTTTAATGCTTTTTCAACATAGCTCTATTAATAGAAGCTTCAAGTATTTTTTTTCTTACACGTTTCATCTTTTTTAAAGATGTTTTTTCAACCAGTTTGTATTTAATAGTATTTTTTCTGTTTCTTTCATTTAATATATGACCAGAATACATTATATTTTCGTTCATTAAACCTGAAGAATATAACCTTTTTTGACGAGACATAAATAATTTTTTAAATTTCTTAGATATATTTTTCTTGAAAATCATTTCACTTAATTTTAATTTTTCCTTTCTAAAATATGTTAAAAGAGGAATATCACTAGGACACACTTGCTCACATATTCCACATTCAATACATTCATTAATATGATATTTTTTTGACTTGTCATGATTAAAAGACTTACTATAAAAATATAACTGTTCTGGCAACAAAGAAATCGGACACGCATCAGAACATGCCGTACATCGAATACATGGACGTTCAACAACATTATCTTTAAAAGTTGATTTTGAATATAAAATACTATTGCTAGTTTTTAGAACAGAAAATTTCAAATCATCAATTATTACTCCAGTGATCGGACCTCCAACAATACAATGATTTCTCTTTATATCGATATTGTATTCCTGAGATACATAATCAATTGGAGTACCTATTTTAATTAAAATGTTCTTTTGAAACGAAAGATCAATATTAGAAAGAGTTACTATTCTTTCAGTTAAAGGTTCACCATTTAATACCGCTCTTTTAATTGAAAAAATAGTAGCAACATTAAAAATAATTATTCCTAAGTCTATTGCATGTTTTCCTAAAGGAACTTCTTTATTAAATAACGTTTTAACTAATTGTTTACTACTACCAGATGGATATCGTCTTTTTATTTTTTGCACATTAAAATCAGGAAGATGCTGCATACTTTTCTTTATTGCTATATATGCAATAGTTTTATCGTCTTCTATAGCAATTAAGACACGCTTAACTTTCAAAATCCATTTAATAATTTGACATCCTTGTATAATCTCATCAGAAAAATTCTTTATTAAACAATCATCTGAAGTAATGTATGGTTCACTTTCAGCTGCATTCACTACCAAAGTATGCAAAATTTTCGATTTTAATGCACATTTTAATTTTTTAGAAGAAAGAAATCCAGAACCACCTAGTCCGATAATTCCGGAGTCATAAATTAATTTAATAAGTTTATTACAACTTAAATTTTTATAATCACGTGTTGAAATACGATGAATCCATTTATCATATCCATCTGATTTTATATCAATAATTCCAAACCATTTGTTTGAAAAAAAATTAAATTGTTTTTTGTAAATGTCAACAATTGTTCCAGATGTAGGAGAATGAATAGGAGCTATATCCTTTAATCCTAATGCCAAAATTTGACCACGCAAAACTGTTTGTCCTAAATTAACTACAATTTTCTTATTTAAAACAACTTTCTTATCCACTAAAACAAGAAATTTTTTTGGAAGAGTCAAATAATTTAACTGAGAAGAAGATTTATCAGTTTTCATAGAAATACAATCTATTCCACCATAAAAACTATTTAATTTATTTAAAAACAAAAATTTTTTTAAATAAAATATATATTTTTTGCAAACAAAAATTAAATTATTAATACATTTACATGATATCTTAAATAAAAAATTAACTAATATAGTCATAAATTACTGTTTTTTCTTTAATACAATTTGTAGGACATAAAGATATACATAAATTACATCCTGTACATATCTTCGGTAATATCGTATGCATAAGATTATAAGACCCTACTACAGCGTCTACAGGACAAATTAATCTACATTTAGAGCAACCAACGCAATTATTTTCATCAATTACTACGATGTTAGGATATACACTTTCAAAAATACCTATAGAATTATATTCTGACTCATCGTAACCTAACAAATTAGCTATATTTAACGTTACTTCACTGCCACCTGGAATACATTTATCTATTTTTTCATTATTATTTCCAATAGCATTGGCATAAGCATAACACCCCGGATAATCACATTGTGAACATTGAGTTTGAGGTAACAATTTTTCTATTTTTTCTACTATAGGATTAGAATTTATTTTAAATTTTTCTGAAATATATTTCAGCAAAAATCCTAAAAAAAGACTCAAGATACCAAAAAAAGATATTGAATATATTATTAACGCCATCATGTTTTTATCAAACCATTAAAACCCATAAAAGCAACAGATAACAAACTTGCAGTAATTAAAGATATCGGATTTCCTTTAAAAGGTAAAGGAATATCTGAAGATAGTAAACGTTCTCTTATACTAGAAAATATTATTAAAACTACAAAAAAACCTACAGAGGAACTAAATCCATATAAAATAGATTCTAAAAAGTTAAAATTCATTTTTGCATGCAACAAAGGAATAGCCAATACCGAACAATTACTTGTTATTAAAGGTAAATACACTCCCAATATTCTGTATAAAATAGGACTCACTTTCTTTATTACTATTTCAGTAATTTGTACACTAGAAGAAATAATAAACATATAAGTCATAATTCTGAGACAAACCAAACCCAATGGAATTAGAATATAAAAATTTATTATCCACGATAATACAGAAGCACATGTTACTACAAAAATAGTTGCATACCCTAAACCTATTGCAGATTCAAATTTTTTAGAAGTTCCCATAAAAGGACATAAACCTAAAAATTGAACTAAAACTAAATTATTAACTAATAAATTTCCCAAAAAAAACGAAAAATAATCCATTATTTACCTATATTTTATATTTTTACGATTTTTTATTAATATTGAATGTTAAATTTATTAAGTGATATGCTAAAATTCACTTGTAATCAAATATGATTTAAATCAAAATGGTTTACATAATTAATAATTTTGTAAAATTTTGTACTATAAAATTCGAAATAAACTTAAATTATAAAATCATCAAAAAATTAAATATAAATTCTTATGATAAATATGTCAAAATTTAAAATATAATATTAAATTAATTATAAATACATATTTTATCAATACATTGTTTTATTAATAATTACATATGTTATATAATATAGCTCTAAAATTTTTTAAACTACGTGTTTACATGTCATACAATAAAAAATTTATTTCTTAGTTATTTAAATCTATACAACTAAAAGCTAATTTTTTTATATCCAATACTTTTAAAGTATAAACGTTGTATTCAAAACGTGCAAATGAAAAACCTTAAAAACATTTAATATTAATTACTAATTCTATCTACAATAATTTTAGAAAAATAATCTACTTCTAAATTTACTATATCACCAATATTTTTATGTCCAATAGTAGTCCTCAATATCGTTTCCGGAATGAGAAATACACAAAACGTATTATTTACAATATTTCCTACTGTTAAACTAATACCATCAACACATATAAATCCTTTACAAAAAATATATTTCATAATTTCACAATCATGCAAAATCATCCATAATTCTTTATTATAACTAGATGCTATAATTTTAAATATTGTAGCTGTTGTTATAACATGTCCAGAAACTAAATGACCACCTATTTCTTCTCCTAACTTCATAGATTTTTCAATATTAATATTCTCCCCTACATGGAAAGACCTCAAACTAGTTATTCTCAGAGTTTCTTGTATAATATCTAAGCTGATTGTATTTTTTTTTTCAATCTTTTTAATAGTTAAACAACATCCGTTGCAAGACAACGAAGAACCTAAACATAATGTTTGTACATTAATGTTATGCAATTCTAACGTCCACTGAAAAAAATTTTCATATCTTTTTATTAAAGTTATCGTCGCAATATCTTGAATAATCCCCGTAAACATAAGATCCTTAGTATAAAATTTAAAAAATTATTATTAAGTTACTACTTTTATTTTGATAAATATTTTCAAACTATAAAATTAATTATTTTTATAAAACACCTATGTATTACTATTTCTAATATTAGATCGTTCAAAAATTAAAAACTAAAATATATTATTAACATATTATCATGATATATATAACTACAAATTTTAAAAAATTATAATTTTACATTTACAATTTTTAAGAATGTAATTTTTGTTAAATCAAGGTTATAAATGAAAGAGTATTTACAAGAAATAAAAATGCTATTCAAAATTATTATTCCCATTATGTTAGCTCAAATATCACAAATGAGTATAGGATTTATTAATAGCATTATGACGAAATCTTTAAGTCATTCTGAAATAGCCGCTATATCTATTGGAACATCAATTTGGTATCCAATAATCTTATTTGGACATGGATTATTATTATCTCTCGTTCCTATCATCTCATATATGAATGGATCAGGAAAAACAAAAGAAATTTCACATCAAATTACTAATGCATATTGGTTAGCAACATTTATTTCTATAATAATTATGAGTATTTTATGGAACATTCATTATATTACTAGTTTAATACATAACATTAATTCAATTGTAGAACAAAAAAGCATTAACTACATCAAAATATTGTTGTGGAGCACTCCAGGATACTTATATTTTCAAGTTATACAAAACCAATGCGAAGGATGCTTAAAACCTAAACCTGCTATGATAGTAGGCATATTAGGACTGATTCTCAACATAACAATAAACTATATATTAATTTATAAAAAAATAGCATTATTTCACTTTAACAACGTTGGATGTGCTTTATCAATTATTGTTGTATATTGGTTTATGTTTATAATGATGAAAATAATCACTAGAAATGATTTATTGATACATAGTCCTCTTGATTTTAAATGTAGACGATTTCTTCCTCATCTTAAAACAATAAAAAACTTTTTAAAAATAGGAATTCCTATTGCTTCATCATTATTTTTTGAAGTTACATTATTTACATTAATTACATTATTAATAGCATCTTTAGATATTACACAAATCGTTGCACATCAAATAGTTTTAAACATTAGCTCGTTTATTTTTATTTTGCCTTTATCAATAGGAACTGCAACTAGTATTAGAATAGGATTTTATCTAGGGCAGAAAAATTTTAAAAAAATTTCTATTACTATTATCTCAGCACAAATTATAGGACTAATTTTATCCTCTATAATATCCGTTTTTATTATATTATATTATAAAAATATAATAGCTTGGTACACCATAGATAAGAATGTTATTAAACTAGCGGAAAAAATTTTATTAATTTCTGCAGCATATCAAATTTTTGATTTTTTTCAAATAATAGGTAACGGAGTTTTAAGAAGCTATAAAGATACAAATATAATTTTTACTATAACTCTCATATCTTACTGGATATTAGGATTTCCTATAGGTTATCTATTAGCAGTAACTGATACAATTATTCCAAGAATAGGTGCTATTGGATTTTGGATTGGAATCTTTGTTTCATTAATATCATCGTCTTTAATGACCTTTTTAAGAATATTATCATTACATTGTAACTTTAAAAAAATATAAAATTAACCTTCTTAACGCATATTCTTATTGCAAATAATAAAAACTAATTATAATATATAGATAAAGATAAATAAGTCTTATTGGAAGAGTGTCCGTAGCTCAGTTGGAAAGAGTGCTACCATGACAAGGTAGAAGTCAGTGGTTCAAATCCACTCGGACACAGAAAATTCAAGATTAATTTAAATTATATAACATAATTTTATTATATTTATGATTATACAAGGTATAAAGAAACTCAAAAATCTAAACTTCTTATTAGCATATAGCGGAGGTATAGATTCAACTTTCTTACTTCACCAACTTTTAAAAATTAGAAAAATTAGACCTCAATTTCAATTTAGAACAATTCATATCAACCATCAACTTAATCAATATTCAAGTTCATGGAGCCAACATTGCAAAAAAACCTGTGAAAAATATAATATTCCCATCCTAATAAAGAAAATTACAATAAACAAAAAAAAAATAGGAATAGAAGCAGCTTCTAGATTGCAACGTTATAAAACAATATTTAATGAAGCTTTACCTAAAGAAATTATCTTAATAGCGCATAACCTAGATGATCAATGTGAAACATTTTTTTTATCTTTAAAAAGAGGAAGTGGAATTTCTGGACTAAGTGGCATGCCAAACAAAAGAAAACTATTTAACAAAAATGTCATCGTAAGACCAATGTTAAACATAACTCGATCCGAAATAAAAAATTGGATGATAAAAAATAAAATTCCTTGGATCGAAGATAAAAGTAACTATGACCTATCTTATGACAGAAATTTTTTACGTCAAAAAATATTTCCACTGATCGAAACAAAATGGCCAAATTTTATAAACAAATGTGCCAAAAGTATATCAATACTAAAAAAAGAAAAAAATATCTTAGATTCAACTATAAATAAAAAACTTCAAAAATGTCTTGTATCTAAATCTATTTTAAATATTAAAAATTTTAACACTATGTCACCAAGCATTAGAAATTTATTACTCCGAATGTGGATCAAAAAAAATAATTTTGTCGTCCCTTCACATAAAATAATAACTAATATATATTATGAAATTATTTTATCTAAAATAAACTCTCAAGCAAAAATACAAATAAGTAATTATGAAATAAAAAAATATCAATATAAATTATATATAACACATACTATGCCTTGCATTAAAAAAATGATCTTAATGTGGTATTTTCCTTGGAAAAATCTTAAACTTCCTAATAAACTAGGATATATTACTCAAAATAAATACGGAACAACATTACCTTGTCCTAAAAAAAATGAATTAGTAAATATACGATTTCAAATTTCAGGAAAAATTTCAATTCATAGCAATAAAAAAGCTAAATTAATTAAAAAAATGTGGAAAGAAAATAAGATCGCCTCCTGGAATAGAAATAACATTCCTTTGCTATTTTATAATAATAAATTTATAAGTGCATTAGGAGTATTTACGAGTTCTAAACAACATCAAAAAAACATTAAAAGTACATGGAATTTGTCATGGATTAATAAAATTGACAAACAATCATAAATAATAAAATTAACTAATTCTATATAAAACGTCAAAAATCACTTAAAATTACAAAATTATTTATTTTTAGATAAAAATTCTACTTGAACATCTTTGATTCTTTCACATAAACAATCAAATACAGAAATTTTGTGATTCAAAAGAGGAATATTAATATTTTCCCAAACCAATGTCACTCTCAAAAAAGATTCTACTTTTTTAGCTAAATCAGGAACAATAGGTTTAAGCCATGTCATTAATATTTTAAATAAATTTATTGACATAGTGCATATGCTATGTAATTTCTTAAAATTTTTAATATTTTTAATTAATATCCATGGTTTTTGTTCATCTATATATTTATTAGCCATATCTGAAAATTTCATAATAAGAATAATAGCTAAACTAAACTCATTTTTTTCAAAATAATTTTCAATTTTTTGTGTTCCTTGAATAAACGTATGATATAGATGTTTATCATCTATATTGTGAGATAAAGAACAATTAAAATTTTTAAGTAAAAAATTAGACGTTCTTGACGCTAAATTAACTATTTTATTAACAATATCAGAATTAAATTTATTTAAAAAACTACTACTATTAATTTCAATATCTTTTACTTTTCCAGAAATTTTAGAGGCATAATAATATCTTAAACTATCTGAATCTAAATTTTTCAACCAATCATCTGCTGTTATTACTAATCCTTTAGATTTAGAAATTTTAAATCCATTTATAGTTACATGTCCATGCACAAAAATCTTAGTAGGTTTTCGAAAGTTACTTCCCTCCAATATAGCTGGCCAAAATAAACTATGAAAATATACAATATCTTTTCCTATAAAATGACATAATTCAGTATCTGAATCTTTTTTCCAAAATTCATCAAACACTAAATCAGTTTTTGTACTACATAAATTTTTAAACGCACTAATATATCCAATTGGAGCATCTAACCAAACGTAAAAATATTTATTCACAAATCCAGGAATGTTAAAACCAAAATAAGGACTATCTCTAGAAATATCCCATTCTTTTAATCCAGAATTAAACCATTCCATCACTTTATTCACTACAGATTGCTCTAATACTCCAGAGGTAATCCAAGATTTTAACATGACACTAAAATATGGAAGATTAAAGAAAAAATGTAATGATTTTTTTAATATAGGTTTAATACCCGATAAAACAGATACAGGATTTATTAAATCTAAAGAAGAATATGTTCTTCCACATTTTTCGCAATGATCGCCATATTGTTCTACAGAAAAACATAAAGGACACGATCCTTTTATAAAACGATCTGGCAAAAACATATTATTTTCATAATCAAAAAATTGAGATATAACTTTTCTTTTTATCAATCCTTTTCTTTCTAGACAATAATATATTTTCTTTAAAAAAAATAGATTTTCTGAACTATGAGTAGAATGATAATTATCATAGCTTATATTAAATCTTAAAAGATCTCTAATATGTTCGCTTCTAACAGAAGATATCATTTTTTCTGGTTCTATTCCGAGCTGGCTAGATTTTAACATAATAGGAGTGCCATGTGCATCGTCTGCACAAATAAACCACACTTCATGACCTTTCATTCTTTGATAACGCACCCAAATATCAGCTTGAATATGTTCTAAAATATGCCCAATATGGATTGGACCATTAGCATATGGAAACGCACAAGTTACTAAAATTTTTTTTTGTCATAATAATAACATTCTTGAAATAAGTAATTTATTATATAACAATTTTTTTAAATATATACTGTTAAAATTAATATTTTATAAAAGTTACATCAAACTATTAATTACAATTTTAAAATATCTATTAATTTTAAAATTATATTTTAACAATACAAAGCTTTGAAAATATTATATTATAATAAAAATATTACAAAATTTTATTTAGTCTTCATATATTTTGCTTAACGTAACTCCACTTTGACCAAAATACTTAGCATTTTTCCTCAAATTATATGGTCTCAATGATGGACTAGATAATACTTCAAAACTTAGAGCAGCTATCAACATTCCTGGACACAACGACAATATCATATTTCCAGAATTAAAGCATTCTAATACAATATTTCCACTCCAACCCGGATCTATACGATGAGAAGTCGCATGAACCATTAATCCTAAACGAGCTAAAGAAGAACGTCCATCTATCCATCCAACCAAATTATCTGGAATAATAACCTTTTCAAAAGTAACTGCCAACACTAATGATTGAGGATACAAAAAAAATTTTTCGTTTCTAGATACCACTTTTTTTCTGTTCATAATTTCTTTTAATATTAAAGCAATATCAGTTTTCGATTTACTTAAATCAATACATCGTTTTTTTTTTTACAAAAAGTATAAAACTGATTTCCTAAACGAACATCGACTGTTATTCCATTGATAAACTTTCTACATGGAGTCGGGGCAATGATTAATTTCTTTTTTTTTAACCATAATTCAATGTCTCTGTCGCTCAATCTCATTTTAATTAACCTTATGGTATTCTTAATTATGCACTATCTTAATAAATACACTCTAATTATATAAAAACATTATTAACATGAAAAAATTATAAATCATACAAAATATAATTAGAAAAACTCTAAATTATGAAATTTATTGTAAACAAAAAATTTAAAATGCTAATTTAATTATTTAAAGGCTGAATATAGCCCAACTTTAAACATTTTAAAATAAAATATATTATTTAAAATTCTTAATTAAATACTATTTTTGATCCAATCAGTATGAAAAAAACTAGTACTACCAACTTTTTTATAAGTATGAGCTCCAAAATAGTCTCTTTGAGCTTGAATTAAATTAGCAGGTAAACATGCAGATCTATAACAATCAAAATATGTAATTGCTGATGATAATGCAGGTATTGGAATACCACATTGAATTCCAATAGAAACAACATATCTTAGCGAATTTTGATAATTATTAGCAATATTTTTGAAATAAGAACTCAAAAGTAGATTAATAATACATCTATCTTTTAGATATGCTTTACTAATATGTTTTAAAAATTTTGCACGAATAATACATCCAGATTGAAATATTCTCGCTATCTCTGAACATTTTAAATTCCAGTTATACTTTTTAGAAGCACTGTTTAATTGCGAAAATCCTTGAGAATAAGATATAATCTTGCCAAGATAAAGAGCTTTTCTAATATGTTCAATTAAATCTGATTTATCATAATTTGAAAAATTATGAATTTTAGGTCCTAATAAAACTTTAGAAGCTAATAAACGTTGTGATTTTAACGATGAAATATAACGAAAAAAAACTGATTCAGTAATTAAAGTTAAAGGTTCGTTTAAACTTAATGCACTTTTGGTTACCCATGTCCCCGTTCCTTTATTACTAGCTTCATCTAAGATATAATCTATTATATAATTGTTCTCAGAATCTTTCTTAACTAGAATATCTTTCGTAATAGATATTAAATAACTATTTAGCTCACCTGTATTCCAATTGGAAAATATATTAGATAATTCTTTATTATCTACATTTAACAAATTCTTAATTAAAAAATAGCATTCTGCTATTAATTGCATGTCACCATATTCGATACCATTATGCACCATTTTAACATAGTGACCTGATCCATCTAAGCCGATATAACTAACACAAGGTTTTCCTTTAAATTTTGCTGAAATTTTTTTTAACAAAGGAAAAATAAAATTGTAAACTTGCTTTGATCCTCCAGGCATTATAGAAGGACCATACAATGCACCATATTCACCACCTGAAATACCTGCCCCTATTAAGTTTAATCCATCTTTTAGCAATTCATTATATCTTCGAATAGTATCTTTATAAAAAGTATTTCCCCCATCAAAAATAATATCTCCTTTACTTAAATACTGTTTCATTGAAGTAATTACTAAATCAATTGCTAAACCTGATTTAATCATTAGAATAATACACCTAGGTTTTTCAAGTGAAAGAATAAATTCTTTAATTGAAAAAAAAGGAAATATATTGTTGCTAGCATTATTTAAGACAAAATCTTTAGTAATTTTAGAAGATCGATTAAATATAGAAACAGTATATCCATTACGCGCTATATTTAAAGCTAAATTACGACCCATAACTGCCATTCCTAAAACACCTACTTGTTTCTTTTCCACTTTTTACATTCCATCCTGATTAAGTTTAACATATATAAAACTACCAACACTTATTGTATAATAAGAAATTATCAAAATATAATGAAAAACTATTTAGCACTTTTGAAATTATGTTTAAGATGTCTTCTTTTTTTTAAATTAGTGATAATTGAAAAAAAATCTAAATTACAATGATGTAACAAAATTAACAAATGATAAATTAAATCAGTAGCTTCATTGACTAATTCTATTCTATTTTTTGTTATAGCCGAAATAACTGTTTCTATAGCTTCTTCAGCAACTTTTTGAGACACTCTATTAATTCCCATATTATGTAAACTGGAAGTATAAGAATTCTTAGAAAAATTTAAATGTTTATGTTTTAGTATATTTTCTAAAGAATAAAAAAAAATGAAATTCGGAAGGATAGAAAGTTTAAAACAACTTGTATTGTTTAAATGACACGTATTACCTTTAGGATTTACTAAAATAAGCAATGCATCTTGATCACAATCAAGAATCATATGTTTTACTTTTAAATAATTTCCAGATTTTTCTCCTTTTGTCCATAATCGTTGTTTAGTACGTGAAAAAAAAGTAACATAACTACTTTTTTTTGTTGCTAAAAAAGCTTCTTGATTCATAATTCCATGCATCAAAACTTCACAAGATGCATTATTTTGAATTATGACAGGAAGCATTCCATGTACTTTTTCCCAATTTATGTCTCCAACATTAATCTCTTTTAACATAATCTTATTTCTAAACCTTTTTGAATTAAAAACTTTTTTAATGTTCTTATATTAATTTTGTCTTTATGAAATACAGAAGCAGCCAAAGCACCATCCACTTTAGATACATAAAAAACATCATAAAAATGTTCTAATTCTCCTGCACCTCCAGAAGCTATTAACGGAATAGAACAAATATCCCTCACTAAAGTAAGTTGTTTCAAATCATATCCGCGACACATTCCGTCTTGATTCATCACATTTAAAACTATTTCTCCAGCTCCTAACTCTTGTACTGTCTTAATCCAATCAATAGTACTCCACTTTGTTTTTACTGTTTTAGTTTCATTCCCAGTATATTGATACACTTGATAACTCTTACTTTTTTGATCAAACCAAGAATCTATCCCAACAACTACACATTGTTTTCCAAAATTCTTAGAAATCTGACTTATCAAATTGGGATTAGATAACGCTGGAGAATTAATAGAAATTTTGTCTGCACCACAAGATAAGATATTTTCAACATCCTGAACAGTCTTAATTCCTCCTGCTACACAAAATGGAATATCTATAATTTTTGCTATTTCTAAAACCCACTTTTTATCTACTATTTGATTATTTGAAGATGCTTCAATGTCATAAAAAACTAATTCATCAGCTCCTTGATCAACATAGTATTGTGCTAATTTAATTATATCTCCTACAATTTCATGACTTCGAAATTTAATACCCTTCACTACTAACCCCGATTTAACATCTAGACATGGAATTATCCGTTTTGCCAGCATTTAATCGCCTCTATTAAATTAATTTTTTTTTCTAACAAAGCACGTCCAACAATAACACTTCTTACTCCAGATTGTTTGACCAATATAATATCTTTTAAAGATCCTATTCCTCCAGATGCCTGAAAATGAATATTTTTAAAAGTACTAGAAAGATCCCTATATAAATTAAAGTTAGGTCCAAATAATGTTCCATCACGTAATACATCTGTACATAATACGTATTTTAAACCAGATAATGTAAACCTATTTATTAAAGTTTCTACATTTTTTCCAGAAGAACATCTCCAAGCATCTATTACTACTTCTTTACATCCATTATTTGCAATTTTTAAATCTAAAGCTAATACAATTCTATTACTACCATATTTCTTCAACCAATAATCTACTTTATCAGGAGTATGTATTGCTGAAGACCCAACTACTATTCTTTTTACACCCAATTCAAACAAAACTCTCAAATCTTCACTACTTCGTATTCCTCCTCCAACCTGCAAATTAATATTAAAATTAGACAATATATCTTGTATAATATGCACTTGTCTTTTTTTAGGATTTGATGCTCCATCTAAATCTACTAAATGTATAAGAGATATACCCTTCGAACAATAATCTGAAATAATATCACGTATTTTATTTTTATAAATAGTTTTACAACTATATTTTCCTTGATACAATCTAACTACTTTCCCGTTAATTATATCTATAGACGGTATAATCAATATTTTATCTCCAAAAAATTTTTTAACAATTTCGAACCTAATTTTCCAGATTTTTCAGGATGAAACTGTACTCCGAAAAAGTTATCTTTTTGTATTGAAGCACTAAAATAAACATTATAAAAAGTTTTTGCTATAGTATACTTATTTAAATAAAAAACATAACTATGCAAAAAATAAAACTTAGAATTATTTTCAATATTTTTAAATAATACATTTTCTTTACATATCTCTACATCATTCCAACCATTATGAGGTAACGGTAAAAAATTGGAATTTAAACGATAAACAGAAGACTTTATGATGCCTAACATATTAGTACCATGCGATTCTTCACTAAAAATAGATAATAATTGCATTCCTAAACAAATTCCTAACAATGGTTTTTTAAACATTTTAATACAATCTAATAAATCTAACTTTTTTAACTTATTTATTACTGAATATGCTGTTCCTACACCAGGTATTATAAGTTTATCAGAATTTAATATTTCTTTTTTAGAAACACTTATTACTGGATCATATCCCAATCTACGAATGGCATACCTTATAGAAGATAAATTAGAACATCCAGTATTAATTATAACAACTTTCATCATAGCAATCCTTTGGAACTAGGAAGTATAGTACTATCATTATTTAAGTGAATAGCTTGCCTTAATGTCCTTCCAAATGCTTTAAACAAACTTTCAGCTTGATGATGATCATTATCTCCTTTACTTTTTAAATGTAAAGTAACCTTCATAGAAAATGCTAAAGATCTAAAAAAATGTTCTATCATTTCTGTACTTATATCTCCTACACGCTGAAATTTGAAATATGATTCAAATTTTAAAAAAGGACGACCAGAAATGTCTAATAAACAATATCCGATACTTTCGTCCATAGGCAAAACAAATCCAAATCTGTTTAATCCTATTTTACTCTCTAACGCCTGATTTAAAACTTCCCCTAAAACAATTCCTACATCCTCAACAGTATGATGATCATCCACGTCTACATCACCCTTAGAAATTATTTTTATTCTAATATTGCTATGAATAGCAATTTGTTCCAACATATGATTAAAGAAATTTAATCTAGTATCAATTAAATTATTGCCTTCTTCATCTAACCATACTTCTATCTTAATGTTAGTTTCTTTTGTGTTTCGTATAGAATATGCATACCTATTTCTTTTTATCAATTTAAGTTTTATCGTATCCCACGTACAGCTATTTTTACCATAATGAAATCCCAGTAATCCTATATTCTTCGCAAAATCCATATCTGAATTGCGATCTCCAATAACATAACTATTTTTTTTATTTAATCTATTATTACTTAACCAATGTTTTACTAAACCTACTTTGGGTTTTCTACAATCGCAATCAAACTTTACTTCATGAGGACAAATTAAAACATCTTCAAATATTATACCTTGAGAAAAAAAAACATTTATCATAAAATTGTGTGGAATAAAAAAATTAGAAAAAGGAAAATTTTTAGAACCTAATCCATCTTGGTTAGTAACTATAACAAATGTATATCCCCATTTCTTAAGCTCAGATAATGCAGAAATAACATTTTTTTCGAAAACTAATTTACTAATACTATCCACTTGAAAATTAGAAATAGGTTCTGAAATCAGAGTTCCATCACGATCAATAAATAAAACTTTTTTTTTCATGTTATTATTTACCTATCATACATTTATCATTAATTTTTTGAACAATACGTATAACTTCTAGACATTCTTTTTTAGTTCCTATAGATATTCTTAAACAATTTTTTAAATTTAACTTTTTAGATTGATCTCTAACAATAATCCCTTCATTAGAAAATGCTTCAAATACTTTTTTAGAATTAAAAAATCGGATTAAAATATAATTAGTAACACTATCGAAGATATGATCAATACAATGTTTCATTACACTTAATTGATTTATCAGATAAAATCTATTTAAATTTAAATTACAAACTCTTTTTTTCATTATGCTAATGTTTTTCTTACTCAAAAAATGAATAGCTATATTTGTAGTAGGAATAGAAACAGGATAGGGACTTATAACTTTTAGCAAAAACTTTATTACACTAACATTAGCTACTATAAAACCACATCTTAATCCAGCGAGAGAAAAAGATTTAGATAATGTTCTTAATATAACTAAATTAGGATATATATTTGTTAAAACTACTAAACTATTTTCTAAAGAAAATTCAATATAAGCTTCATCAACAACTACTAATGCTTTTCCTAGAGTTTTTTTTAACAAAAAAGTAATATCTCGAAGAGAAATTAAATTTCCAGTAGGATTGTTAGGACGACATATATATATAAGTTTAAAGTTTCCAATATATTGTATAAGATTATCTATATCTAATTGCCAGGAAAAATCTAACAATGGTACCTGATAACTTTTAACACCCATTATATTTGCACTAATTTTATACATATCATAAGTTGGAGGACAAAAAATTACTTTATCACATTTTGGTTCACAAAAGGTTTTTATCAATAATTCAATAGCTTCATCTGCACCACGTGTTATGAGTATATTCTCTTGACTAATACCTACGTATGAAGAATAACATGATAATAATTTCTTAGGTTGACATTCTGGATAACGATTTAAAGAAACGTCACCTATTTGAAAATTACTAGACATCGGACACTCATTTGCATTAAGCCATATACTACCTTCTCCTCCTATTCGTCTTGCTGATTGATAAGGTATCAATTCTAATATACTTTTTCGAACTAGTTTTTTAATATTCATAATTATATCTCATTTGAAGGTAAAGATAATCTTATTTTTACCGAATTTTTATGAGCATCTAATTGTTCTACTGTAGACAAAGACAAAACAGTGGAAGAAATATCTTTTAATCCTTTCTGATTTAATTTTTGTACTGAAATTCTTTTTTGAAAGTCAATAAGACTAAGCCCGGAATAAACATTAGCACTTCCATAAGTAGGTAAAACATGATTGGTACCAATTGCATAATCTCCTACAGCTACGGGGGACCAATTTCCTAAAAATATAGAACCAGCGCTAATGACATATTTCAAGAAATCTTGTGCATGTTCACACTGAATCATAAGGTGTTCAGGAGCATATAAATTAGATACCTCAAAACATTGATATAAATCTTGAGTTATAATTATCTTACTATTTTTTAATGCTTGCATAATAATTTTATATCTTGGTAAAGATTTTATTTGCTTACTAATTTCGTTTAACACATTTTTAGCCAATCTCTGATCATATGTCACTAATATTGCTTGAGAATAATTATCATGTTCCATTTGAGATAATAAATCAGAAGCAATAAATTCAAAATTAGCATTTTTATCTGCAATAATCAACACTTCAGAAGGGCCAGCTAACATGTCAATACCTACGTTATAAAACATTTGACTAACTTGACGTTTCGCTTCTGTAACAAACGCATTACCTGGTCCAAAAATTTTATCAACTTTCGGTATTGTATTAGTTCCACACCCTAACGCTGCTATTGCTTGGGCACCACCAATTTGAAATATCTCCTGAATACCACAAATTTTACTAGCGTATAATATTTCCTGTGAAATAGGAGGGGGAGAACAGAGTACTATTTTTTTACATCCAGAAACCATAGCCGGTACTACTAACATTAAAACTGTGGATACAAGTGGAGCAGAACCACCTGGAACATACAATCCCACTGATTTAATTGGTCTAATTATTTGTTGGCAAAAGATATCTTTATTAACCTTTAAATCAATATCTTTTACACTTTGCAAAGAATGAAATCTTTTAATATTCTCAAAAGATGTTTTAATAGCATGCTTAACTGTTTTTTCTATATGTAATTCTGAATTCAAAATACTTGATTTGCTGACTTTAATTTGATTCAATCTTATTTTATCAAAAACATGTGTATAATTATATAATGCTTTATCACCTAACATTTTTACATCAAGAATAATTTTCTTAACTTGATCTTGTAAAACAGTAAGATTATGTAATATAGGTCTAGACAATATTTTTTCTTTATCTTGAATATTAAATTCATTCCAATAAAAAATTTTTAAATTTTTTTTCATGTAATTACTCCATCATTTTTTCAATTGGCAGAACTAAAATAGAACTAGCTCCTAATAATTTTAACTTTTCCATAGTTTCCCAAAATAATGTTTCACTACTAACCATATGCATAGCTACTCGAGTATTGTCACCAGCTAACTTTAATATAGTAGGACGTTCAGCACCATGTAACAAATTAATAACTTCTTTTAACTTTTTTATAGGTGCATGTAACATGATATACTTAGATTCCCTAGCCTTAATAACACCTTGGATACGTGTCATTAAAGTATTAATAACTTCTTGCTTTTCAGTAGAAATATTTCCTATTTTACAAATTAAACAGGCCTTAGATTTAAATATCACTTGTACTTCACGCAAACCATTAGCTTCTAGCGTAGCTCCAGTAGATACTAAATCACAAATAGCATCGGACAATCCAGCACGAGGAGCAACTTCTACTGATCCATTCAACATACATGATTTAAATGTAAGATTATTTTTATCAAAATACCTTTTTAATAAATGAGGATATGAAGTCGCTATCCTAGAATTATTTAAACAACTAATATCCGTGTATTTTTTATTAATAGGTATAGCTAAAGATAACCTACACGATCCAAAATCTAAACGTTTTAATTTTATATAATCTACACTATCTAGTCTTATTTTCCGACTTAATACCTCCTCTTCTAGCACGTTCTCCCCAATAATACCTATATCTACAACACCATCCATAATCAATCCAGGAATGTCATCATCTCGAACACACATTACATCTATTGGCATATTTTCAGAAAAAGCAATTAATTTCTGCTTGTATAAATTAATTTTTACACCACAACGACCTAGTAAATCTTTAGAATCACTACTTAATCTTCCAGTTTTTTGCATTACTATACGCAAACGATTATTATGAATCATATTTCATCCTTTTATAAATTTATTATATAATTACATATTTTAATACATAAATTTATCTCTATAATTCATTTTAAGACTATTTAAATATTATTCTAAATGTAATTTATACATATTATGAATATGTAAAGTACTCTTTAAAGTATTTGTTATTAAAAAGTTTAAAATATGAAATACTAATTTTTTGAAGGTCAGTGTGAAAAATATTTCAGCTAAAATTTAAAACTAAGATTTTAAATCATAACGAATAACTAAAACATAAATTATTTGACATTACATAGTATAATATTTAACATTTCAAAATATATAAAATGTAAACATATTTCTAAATTGTATTTAGCCATATTAAACTGTATTAATAATATTTCAAAATAAAATATAGCTAATTTATGCTAAATTAAAACTAATATAAAACAACCGACGTTTTTGAAAATATTAATTTATATTAATGTCAATTAATATAAGAATAGCTGCGTTACTACCCAATGTTTTTGGAGCTGCATGAAAAGCAATGATATTAGGATGTTTTGATAACCATAATGGAATTTGTTTTTTTAAAATATTTTTTCCATGTCCATGAATAACGTTAGCACAAAAAAGTTTCTCTTTATAACAAATATAAATTAACTCTCCTAACTTTCTTTTGGCCTGATATTGCGTTAAACCATGTACATCTAAAACAATATCTGGAATATACATTCCCATTTTAAGTTTATTCAATTCATTGAAATACATGTTACTCCTAATATAATAAACAGGATCTGTATTAATCAAAATTGTTGATTCATTGCAAGAAAAATAATGACAATGAGCATCTTGCTCACAAACATTCTTTTTCAATGCAATATTTTGTTTAATATTATGACGTCTTGAATGAAAAATAGTATCTTGCTTAATTTTCTTGATACCAGCTAACTTTTCGTAAAATAACAACAAATCTTGAGAGTTTAATAAATTATTTTTACTCATTTTTATAAGTTACCATTACAATAGATATGTAATATTAGTTATTAATTATTTTATAAAAATTAATAAATAAAATTTCAATCCTGTGGATTTTATATCCTTAAAAATTAAAGTTATCTTTGAAAATATAAAATTGTTTAAATTTTAAAAATATTACATGATTTCAAATATAATTTAAACTATTTATTAAATGTACAAAATATAATTTAAAATAAGATATAAAATCTTAAAAATAATAATTTATTAAATTAAAAATAAATTCTTACTTAAAATTGATATATTTTCTACAAACGTTTAAACTAACTTTTGAAAGTTAACGATTCAATTTAAAATAATTTATGTAAAAAAAAGGAAAAACAAAATGGCTGGAAATACTATAGGTAAACTTTTTCAAGTAACAACATTTGGAGAGTCTCATGGAATATCACTAGGATGCATAATAGATGGCATGCCTCCAGGAATAAAAATTTCAGAACATGACATACAAAAAGAATTAGACCGAAGACGACCAGGGCAATCTAGATATACTACTCCACGATCTGAAAAAGACCAAATTATTATACTATCTGGAATTTTTGAAGGAATTACAACCGGAACTAGTATTGGTTTAATAATAAATAACACTGATCAAAGACCTAAAGATTATGAAAACATAAAATCTTTGTTTCGACCTGGACATGCTGATTATACTTATCAAAAAAAATACGGAATTAGAGATTATCGAGGAGGAGGTAGATCATCTGCTCGAGAAACAACTATGCGAGTTGCTGCAGGTGCTATAGCCAAAAAATATCTGTTTCTAAATTATGGAATCCTTATTAGAGGATATTTAGAACAAATTGGAAACATTACATGTAAATTAAAATCATGGGATGAAACTGAAAAAAACCCATTTTTTTGCCCAGATGTCTCTCAACTTAAAAATATAGATCAACTTATAAGAAATCTAAAAAAAGAAGGAGATTCTATTGGAGCTAAAGTTACAATAATAACTAAGAATGTTCCTTCAGGGTTAGGAGAACCTGTTTTTGACAAACTAGATGCTGACCTAGCTCATGGACTAATGAGTATTAATGCTGTAAAGGGTGTAGAAATTGGAGAAGGATTTTCAGTAATTAACAAAAAAGGAAGCCAACATCGAGATGAAATGAACAAAGACGGATTTTTAAGCAACCATTCAGGAGGTATATTAGGAGGAATTAGCAATGGAGAAGATATCATAACAAAAATAGCTTTAAAACCAACATCTAGCATAGCAAAAATTGGTAAAACTATTGATCATGACGGAAAAGAAAAAAAAATTATTATAAAGGGAAGACACGATCCTTGTGTAGGATTAAGATCTGTTCCAATAGCAGAATCCATGATAGCTATTACAATTATGGATCATTTATTAAGATATCGTGCACAATGCAAACAATCAAAAACAAAATAAATATTTTTATATTAAAAATTTTAAGAATATTATTTCTTATAAAAAACTTAAAAAACAAGCTACCTCATTAAAAATTTAAATTAAAAAATAAAATTATTTGATACTTTCAAAAACAACAAAAAATTTTTATAATACATTTAAAACACATATAATCAACATAGTTAGTTACGAGTTATAAAAAATTATATTTGTCTAAAATACATTAAAAGTTAATGAAAATAATATTTTAAAAATTATCTACTTCTATTATAAAAAAATATTTTTACTTATTAAATCTTCAATTAAACAAAATTGATAAATAAAGACATATAACAAATAAATATCCTATATATAATAAAAAATTAAAATACTTCTTTAAAATTAATATTTTAACGAAAATAAACAATAAATGATATAATACTTTGAAAATTAATTTTTAAAAGTAAAATACTATTTAACAGAAAAAATCTATTTTATTTAAAAAATCAATTTTTTATAAAAACTCAAAGAATTAATAAGAGAAATTAAAAATGTTTAAAGGAAGTATTGTTGCACTTATCACACCAATGGACGAAAAAGGAAATATTTGTCAAACAAGCTTAAAAAAATTAATTAACTATCATATTGAAAGTGGAACCAATGCAATCGTATCTGTTGGAACCACTGGAGAATCAGCAACCTTAAGCCAAGAAGAACATATTGAAGTAATCATGCTCACACTCAAAATATCTAAAAATAGAATTCCCATTATAGCTGGAACAGGTTCAAATTCAACATCAGAAGCTATTCTTCTAACTAAAAAATTTGAATCATCCGGAATATCTGCATGTTTAACTGTTACTCCTTACTATAATCGTCCTACACAAAAAGGACTATATGAACATTTTAAAGCAATTTCAAAAAATACGCATCTACCTCAAATTTTATACAATGTTCCCATACGAACAGGCTGTGATCTCATTCCGGAAACAATAATTAAGTTATCAAGATTTCATAACATAATAGGAGTTAAAGAAGCTACTGGGGATTTATCTAGAGTTCAAAAAATAAAAAGTTTAGCTAACGATGATTTTTTATTAATTAGTGGAGATGATGCAACAGCATTAGATTTCATACAATTAGGAGGACAGGGAGTTATATCAGTTACTGCCAACGTAGCAGCAAAAAAAATGGTTAAATTATGCAATTTTGCTTTAAATAAAGATTTTTTATCAGCACGATTACTAAATAATCGTTTAATGCCATTACATCTTAGCCTTTTCAAAGAACCAAACCCAATTCCAGTTAAATGGTTAGCCAAAAGACTTGGATTAATTAAAACAAATACACTGCGATTACCATTAACTCCTATTTCTAAAAAAACACGCTTAATGCTTGAAAAATCTTTAAATTCCTTAACGTTTTAAAATAGAATGACTATGTATATTTTTAAGAAATACATATAATAAAATCACTCTAGAACTATAAACTTTAATTAAAAACAAACTTTAAAACATAAACTTATATGCAGCTTTCGAATAAATAATTAAAAGTACTTTAAAAAATTCGAAAATATATAATATAACACAAATTAAATGATTGAAATTAATTCAAATTTTAAAAAACAGGGTGTTAAAATATTTAATACTCTGTTATTTCAAACTAAAATCTTTTTAAAATTACAAAAGCAAAGTTTTAATTATTTCCTCATATATAACACTTAATAACTTTAAATCTGAAATTTTAACATTTTCATTAGATTGATGTATAGTTTTATTAATCAATCCTAATTCTAATATCTGAGGACTAATTTTTCTAATAAAACGCCCATCAGAAGTGCCACCAGTAGTTGATAATTTCGGAATAATCCCACATTTTTTGTGAATAACATTTTTAACTACATCCGTCAAAACACCAGGCTTAGTTACAAAAGGCTTACCAAATAATTTCCATTGTATATTATATTTTACATTAGAGTTATTTAGTAATTTTTCCACTTTATTTTTAATCAAATCAATAGAAATAGAATTTCCAAAACGAAAATTAAATTTAACTAACAATGTATCAGGTATCATGTTATCACTATTAGAGCTAGAGTGAATTTCATAAATTTGAAAACCTGTTGGAGGAAAATATTTGTTACCATTATCCCAACTAACAGATAAAAGATTTAATAAAAATTGTAATACATTATGAATAGGATTATCTGCTAATTCAGGATATGCAATATGTCCTTGAACGCCATGAATATATAAACATGCTGACAAAGAACCACGTCGACCATTTTTAATAATATCTCCTAAATATCTAACACTAGACGGTTCTCCTATTAAACAATAATCAATTTTTTCTTTTTTAAAAATTAAATTTTCAACTATTTTTTTAGTTCCGTATGTAGCTTTAGATTCTTCGTCAGAAGTTATCAAAAAAGCTATTCGACCAGAATGATTAGGATATTTTTTAACAAAAGTCTCCACTGCAACAATCATCGCTGCCAATGCTCCCTTCATATCGGATACACCACGACCATATAAAAAACCTTTATGTATCGTAGGGACAAAAGGAGAAAATTTCCATTTTTTGTCATTTCCAATAGGAACGACATCAGTATGTCCAGAAAAAGCTAAAGTAACGCCTTTTCCTCTATATGCCCAAATGTTGTATGTATCATGAAAATCCATACATTCAATAGAAAACCCTAAACTAATTAATCGTTTAGATATTATTTTTTGACATCCTAAATCCATTGGACTAATTGAAGGAATAGAAACAAGTTGTTTTGTTAAATTTAAAACACGATCAATCACGAAAGTTCCTTATAAAACACAGTTTATCTCTATTATTTCAATTATTTAGTGTAAACTAAATTACATTATTTTACACGAAGAATTTTTCAAATTAACATCATAAATAATTATATCATAAAGTTGAAAGGGGTTAATAATAACCCCATGAAATATAAAATAATAAAAATTATTTAAAAGAAACTAGAAATCTTAAGATTTTAAAAATTTTACTATTTTATCTATAATAACGTTTGTACTAAATCCAAATTTTTCAAATAATTTATCAGAAGGAGCTGATGCTCCAAAAGAATTTATCCCAATAGACAAACCACTCGATCCTATATATTTACACCAAAAATCAGTTATCCCAGCTTCAATCGAAATTCGTTTAGTAACTAATTTTGGAAATACTAATTCTTTATAACTTTCGTCTTGTCGATCAAACACATCAGTAGATGGCATTGAAACAACTCTAATATAATAACCTATATTTACTAATTCAGAATAAATAGAAATAGCAATACTAACTTCTGATCCAGTAGCAATAATAATTGCATCAAGATTAGCATTAGAACTATTACTTCTTAAAATATATCCACCTCGAGAAATATTTTTTATTTCTACTTCTGTTCTAGATATTTGTAACAAATTTTGACGAGATAAAATTAAAGCTGTAGGACCACACCTATTTTCTAATGCTAACTTCCAAGCTATTGTAGTTTCTATTTGATCACATGGTCTCCACACACTTAAATTAGGAATCAAACGTAAAGTAACTAACTGTTCAACTGGTTGATGTGTAGGACCATCTTCTCCTAATCCTATAGAATCATGAGTATAAACAAAAATATGCTGTGTTTTCATTAATGCAGCCATTCGTATAGCATTTCTTGCATAATCAGAAAAAACCAAAAATGTAGAAGTATAAGGAATAAACCCTCCATGATGAAATAATCCATTCGCAATAGCAGTCATTCCAAATTCACGTACTCCATAATGAATATAATTTCCAAAAAAACAATCTTTAATAGATCTTGATCCAGACCACATACTGAGATTACTTGGTGCTAAATCAGCAGAACCACCTATCATCTCTGGTAACAATTTACCAAAGAATTCTAAAGAGTTTTGAGAAGCTACTCTAGTAGCTATATTATTTGTATCACAACATAATTCATTAATAAATTTTTTACAACTTGTATCCCATGTATCTGGTAAAATACGTTGAATACGTCGAATATATTCACTAGCTAATACAGGATGTTCTTTTTTATATTTTATAAAAATTTTGTTCCAATTATCTTCTAATATTTTCCCTTGAGTTACAAAATTCCAGCTTTCATAAATATTTGAAGGTATAAAAAAGGGAGGAAAATTCCAATTTAAATTTTTTCTCGTCAAGTTTACTTCTAATTCTCCTAAAGGAGCCCCATGGGATTCTTTTGTTCCAGACTTATTAGGAGAACCAAAACCTATAATAGTTTCACAAATGATTAAAGAAGGCTTATCTTTAACTGATATAGATTCTGTTATTGCATTAGAAATAACATTAGAATCATGTCCATTTATATTAGAAATAACATGCCAATTATAAGATTCAAAACGTTTCTTTGTATCATCTGAAAACCAATTAGAAACGTTGCCGTCGATTGATATATCATTTTTATCATAAAATACAATCAACTTTCCTAATTTTAAAGTTCCAGCTAATGAACATACTTCGTGAGATATACCTTCCATCAAACATCCATCTCCTACAAATACCCAAGTGTAATGATCTACTATATTATAAGGAGGCTTATTGAAAGTTGCACCTAAAGTACGCTCGGCTATTGCCATTCCTACTGCAGTTGCTAATCCTTGTCCTAATGGACCAGTAGTAATTTCTATACCTAACGTATGTCCTACTTCAGGATGTCCTGGAGTTTTTGAATCTAACTTCCTAAAATTTTTTAACTCTCTTATTGATAAATCATATCCAGTAAGATGTAATAAGCTATATAGCAACATAGATCCATGACCATTAGAAAGAATAAAACGATCTCTATTTCCCCAAAATGGATTACATGGGTTATGTTTTAAAAAATCTCTCCACAAAACTTCAGCAATATCAGCCATTCCCATAGGCATACCAGGATGTCCTGATTGTGCTTGTTGTACCGCGTCAATACTTAAAAATCTAATAGCATTAGCTAACTCTTTTCTTGAAGACATGACCCTATTCCTTAAACATATAATTAAAACTAATGAAACTATAAATATTAAAAAATTACGTTTATAAAAACATTGGAAAACACTACTTACATTTTACCTTTTATTATTTTTTCTAACTTTTTTTGATCTATTCCAAATTGACGTATTCCTTCAGATAATTTTTCTACCGCCATGGGATCTTCATTATGTAACCATAAAAAATCACTTCGAGACAATACACTAGTAGGTATTTTTTTAACGTTAGAATCACATAGCTTCCTTGAAACGTAACCTTCTTTTATTGTTAGTTCTTTTAAAAGATCAGGAGAAATAGTTAAATAATCACAACCAGATAATTCTAATACTTGTTGAATATTTCTAAAACTAGCCCCCATAATAATTGTCTTATACCCATATTCTTTGTAATAAAAATATATTTTTCGGACTGAAATCACCCCAGGATCTAAATTAGCTGAATACTTTGGTATTAACGATTTAGACTGATACCAATCATAGATACGTCCAACAAAAGGAGAAATCAAAAACACCTCAGCTTCAGCACAAGCTCTAGCTTGTGCAAAAGAAAATAACAAAGTTAAGTTACAATTAATATTATGTTTTTTTAATTCTTTTGCAGCTTGAATACATTCCCATGTAGCTGCTAATTTTATTAATATTCTAGATCTACTAATTCCATGTTCTTCATACATAGAAATAATTTTTTTTGATCTTTCAATACATAAATCAGTATTAAATGACAAATGTGCATCAACTTCAGTAGAAACTTTTCCAGAAATAATTTTTAATATTTTCAAACCTAACATAACAGATACTTGATCTACTGCATTCAATAGTTGACATTCGTATGAACCTCCTTTTCTTTTTGCATATAAAATAGCATCACAAATAATATTCTCATAAAAAGGCATAGTAATTGCTTTTAAAATAAGAGAAGGATTAGTAGTAGTATCTTCCGGAAGATAAATTTTTATTGACTCAATGTCTCCACTGTCTACCACAATTTTGCTATATTTTTTTAGTGATTCTAACTGGTTCAATATATTCTATTCCTTATAAAATGTTTTAAATACCATTGTATTATATATCAAAATAATATGATGTATTTTTTGAAATAAGAATCCGAAAAACGCCACATATATTTTCCATTAATAGTAATAAAAAATAAAACTAAAATTAACAAATCTCTCAAAATTTAAATTCAAACCAATATTAATACAATAAACTTAATGTTATATTTTAAAATTATTCTGATAACCTAAAAATTAAAAATAAAATTCTATAAAATATATAAATTTAAACTTTATATGTTAAAATTTTCATACAATAGAAAAAATTTTGCATGTTATAAATTATATAAAATTCTACAAATACATAAAAATTCATTAATTCACTTTTAAATATACTCCATGAATATATATCTCAAAACAAACTTATACTATTTCAGAATGTATTTAAATATATTAAAAACATTTTTTGCATAAACAACATTCTTACTTCTTACTGAAATACTTTGTTAATATCTTTTTATGACTAAAGATACATTAGTACCCCCAAATCCAAGACTATTTGACATAATAATAGAAATATTTTTTTTTAAAATATTAGTTAATATATTACTATTTCTAGCTTTAGGATCTAGTTTTATAATATTAATACTTGGAACTAAAAAACTATTCTGTAGCATTAATATACTATAAATTATTTCTTGTACTCCTGAGGCACCTAAAGCATGTCCAGTAATAGATTTAGTCGATGAAATAATTGGCAAATTAAAACCACTAAAAACATCTTTAATAGCACTTAATTCTATTAAATCACCTAATTTAGTAGATGTGCCATGTACATTTATATAATCAATAGACACTTTATCTATATCTTTCATCGCTAAATTCATACATCGCACTACTCCTTTCCCTGAAGGTATAACCATATCAGATCCATCAGAAGATGCACCATATCCAATAATTTCTGCATATATTCGAGCAGATCGAGATAATGCAAAATTTAATTCTTCTAAAACTACTATACCTGCTCCACCAGAAATTACAAATCCATCTCGATGTATATCAAATGCTCTAGATGAAACAATAGGATTAAAATTATAACGAGTTGACAGTGCCCCCATAGCATCAAATGCACAAGCCAACTCTACACTAATTTCTTCACCTCCGCCAGCGAACACTATATCTTGTTTTCCAATTTGTATAAGTTCCATTGCATTTCCTATACAGTGAGCAGAACTAGAACACGCTGAACTGATAGAATAATTTACTCCATATATTTTAAACACAGTAGATAAACAAGCAGATATATTGGAAAACATAGATTTAATTACCGCATAAGGGCCAATAGTTTTTAACTTATTTTGTAAACCATTAGTTTTAC
Organism: Buchnera aphidicola (Nurudea shiraii); assembly: GCA_039829955.1. Classification (NCBI taxonomy): domain Bacteria; kingdom Pseudomonadati; phylum Pseudomonadota; class Gammaproteobacteria; order Enterobacterales; family Erwiniaceae; genus Buchnera; species Buchnera aphidicola. Next base: position 88,240 of record CP140035.1, on the reverse strand, counting down.
TTACCCGATATCTAAAAGATCCTGAACTAGATCCAACAATTATTCCAACTCTAGAATTTTTTTGATATATTCTAGGAGTTAACTTAGAGTCTCTAATAGCTTCATCCATAGATACATAAGAATATATTGATGCATTATTCATAAATCGCATAATTTTACGATCTATACATTGTGAAGTATCTAGTTTTATATTCCCACATACATGACTACGCATTCCATACTGTTTCATTTCTTCCGAAAATGAAATACCTGATTTAACATGTAATAATGAATACAATACTTCTGATTTATTATTTCCAATACTAGAAACAATTCCTAATCCAGTAATAACAACCCTTTTCATGACACTAATTGTTATCCATATTATTTTATATAAAATACATAGCTATATTAAAGACCATACTAACTATGCAACGATATATTAAACTAACAAAATCACTTCAAAACTGTGTCTTTAAATAAATTTCAAAAAACATTTATATCTACTTATACAATAATAAAAACCGAAATGATGAAATACAAATAAGCTCCAATAATATTTCTTTTTACCAATATGTTTTTACAATATAGAAATTATGATAATAACAACTTTATACAATTAGATATTTTTAATACTTATAAAACTTTAAGATTGCTTTAAAACTTACGTATCTACTTGTTTGTCAAACAAAAATAAAAATCAATAATTTATGCTAGTAAATTATCAATTTAAAATATCCCACATCTTGTTTAAAATAATAAGTTATATTTTAAAAAATAGTTTTATTAAATTATTTTAAATATTATTTATAAAATATTTCTTCTAAAATTGTGCATATTTTACTTAGAATCGGAATATTAAAATCTTTATTCACTATATAATAATGAATTATTTTAAAATTTGTATAAATTATTAGAAAATCAATTCGTAATTGATATATTATTACAATTTTATAAAACCTTAAAATATAAAGTTTTAAAATTTTTTACACTTACTATATATAGTACTAACTTATGGTTTAAAAACAAAATCTTAAAATAACAAATTTGAGTTAATTGTATAATTTAAAAAATTTTGAATCTTTAAAAAAACAAAATTAATACTTTAACTAAACTTCGTATAATTTATTAAAAATTTCTAAAAAATAAATTGTTGTTAATATCTTAAAAAATTTATTGTATAATATAAATAAGTACTATCTGTAATAAAATTATTAAATATCTTTATAAAAGTCGACCAGATAGTCGCTGCTATGATTATGATATTAGTATTAAGAAAAAACCATAGAAGAGGAAAGTCCGGGCTCCAAAAGGGCATTATAGGTGCCAGATAACGTCTGGGAAGCGAAAGCTTACGACTAGTGCAACAGAAAGAATACCACCTTTTATATTTTTTGTTACATTATTAAAAGGAAAGGGTGAAATGGCGAGGTAAAAGCTCACCGCATACTTAGTAATTAGTATGGCACGGCAAACTTCCACCTGGAGCAAAGCCAAATAGAGTATAAATTTACTTGCCCTTTATAATACACATACATATACTCGGGTAGGCTGCTTGAAATGATAAGCGATTATCATTCTAGATAAATGACTATCAAATACAGAACCCGGCTTATAGGTCGACTTTTGTAAATGAAATTAATTTATTAAAAATTTTAAATGAATATAAAACTTTATAGCTCAAAATATTATGCATATTTTGATATTTACAAACCAGATATTTGAATAGAAGGTAATAAAATTGATCCTGACAATATTTTATGCCTTTTATCAATATCACATCCTATAGATATTATATTTTTAAACATGTCTTTTAAATTTCCAGAAATTGTAATTTCACTAACAGGATATTGTATGCAACCTCTTTCTATCCAAAATCCAGCTGCTCCACACGAATAATCCCCTGTAATTAAATTTAATCCATTACCTAATAATTCTGTTATTAAAATGCCTTTATACATCAACATTAACAATTCGTTTAAATTCATATTAGAAATACCTAACACTAACCAGTTATGAATTCCTCCGGAATTTGCAGTACTAACTAAATTCATTTTTCTAGCCGAATAACTATTTAACAACCATGTTTTTAAAAAACCATCTTGAACTATCATTTTAGAAAATGTTCGAACACCTTCCGAATCAAAACATTTTGATCCCAATCCTTTTTTTATATCAGAGCGCTCTTCAATACTTAACCAATGAGGAAAAATTTTTTGTTCTAAACTGTTTGATAAAAATGTAGATTGATTATATACATGATAACCATTGATAGCTTGCGATAAATAAGAAAAAAAATCTGAAGCAAGCTCTGAAGAAAAAATAATAGGACTACTTCTCGAAGAAAGTTTTTTAGAACACAATCTAGATAAAGATTTTTTAGAAGCTTGCACTCCTATCTTCTTAAAAGATACTAATTCATTAATATCTCTTGAAATTGTATAAGACATATCTCTTTGCATATCGTCATTTTCTTTAGAAATCATACAATTAGACATAGAATATAAAGTAGTATTATAACTTTCTAACATACCATGACTATTTCCAAAAACTATCATACTCATACAACTACTAAAATTAGATCCTTCCGTATTAATAATTCTTTTATCTATTTTAAAAGCTTCTTGTTCACCTTCTAACATCAAATTAGTAATGTGATTTATATCCCATTTCCAATAATGATATAAATTAAGATCCTCTAAATTCCCGATTGCCAATAATTCTAAATCAGGTAAACCTGAATATACATCTACAGAAGTATAATCGATGGAATCTATAGAAAAGTTAATTATTTTATTAACTTCAGATATATTAAAATTTGTAGATGAAACTGTACTTGTCCTATTGTTTTTATAAATCGTAATTTTTAAAAAATTATTATTATTAAATTCAACATGATCAATATTTTTGTTCCTTATTCCAAAATTAACACCTACATTATGAGATACCAATACTTCAGCAGTAGCTAATCGAGTTTTAACGAAACTAAGTATATATTCAATAATATTTTTAATTTCTTTATTTTTTAAAAAAAAATTATGTTGTACTTTCATATTTCTTTTATTAATCAACTAAATTAGCTTATTATAATACACTGAAAATAATTAAAATAATACTACACTTAAAGCGTTCAAAATTAAAATATACATACTATTAAATATATAACAGGAGCAAAATGAATATAAAACAAATATCTTCTGGAAAACATATCCCATATAATATAAACGTAATTATTGAAATTTCATCACATTCATATCCAGTAAAATACGAAATAAACAAAGATTCAGGATGTTTATTTGTAGACAGATTTATTCCTACTTCTATGTTTTATCCTTGTAATTATGGATTTATTAATAAAACTTTATCTTCTGATGGAGATCCTATAGATGTCTTGGTGCATTCTCCACATCCTATAATACCTAATTCAATAATACAGTGTAGACCAATAGGGATTTTAAAAATGATAGACGAATCTGGAACAGACAATAAAATTATAGCTATTCCTAATATAAATATTTGTCCAGAGTACTCTCATATAAAAAATATAAATCATTTTCCAAATATGCTAAAAAGAAAAATCATACATTTTTTTAAACATTACAAAGATCTGGAAGAAAATAAATGGGTCAAGATAATAGGATGGGAAGAAAAAGATAGTGCATATAAAGAAATTTTATCTTCTTTAAAAAAATAAAAAATTTAACTTCATAAAAATTATAACATGGCCATGTAACTGTTAAATGCATTAAACAAACTTTAAAATATATTTATATAAAATCAAATAACATGTAATTTTTATAAGAAATAATTTAATTCTTGTTATTTATATATTTTATTCCAAAAAAAAGTTATAACTTTTATACTTTAAAAATAAAACTAAAATACAAATATTGTATCAAAAATTTTATGTTTTAAGTATAGGATATCTTTAAATAGATATCCTATGATATATACAAATAAAATTTACTATAATTAATATTAAATATCAAAATAATATATTTAAAAATCTTGCACATCTTTGTATCCTAAATATATAAATTTAAAATTTCTAATTGAAATATTATCTTTAAAAAACTTTCAAGTTTTATAAAACTACTAAATAAAAAACCATTACTATTAATAATTAATATTAAATCATTAAATCGTATACTTTTAAAATGTAAAAAATCGCTTATACAAAAATTTTTAATTAATATGTTTCCATAAAGTTTCAAATTATTCGTAGTACTTTTAAAACATATATTTCCATTTAATAATCCAAAAAAATGCTTTATATCTAACGCAAAAACATTTAATAACGTAGTTGAAAAATTTCTAAAAACAATGTTTCCAAAAATAACAGATTTCCTATCAATTTCTCTAAGGTCTATACTGGCTAAACATATATGATGAACTCCTAAAAATGATTTTTCTTTACAATCCAATTTTAATGTCCACTTTTTAAAATGAGAAATATAATTTAATCGCAACGTAACTTTATACGAAATAAATTTATTAAAAAGAAACAAATTTTTCCAATGCTTAAAAAAATTTTCAATATTATTTTTTTGATTTCCAGAAACTTTATTAACTATATTTCTAAAAAAACATATTATAAACTTTTCAAATCTATCATCTTTAACAAAAAATAGTTTTCTAAAAAAATATATCATTCTTTTTTCTTGAAAAACAATAAATATTTTATTGTAACTTAAATGATAAAACGGTGTAAAAAAACTAATTTTTTTTATAATTTCTATTTGACTTTTCGAAATAGGATTTAATATTCCGTATAATCTAAAATAAAAAAAATGATTTTCTTTAAATATTTTAATAATAAGATTATGGCTATATTGATAGTTACTTAACTCCAAAGAAAAAAAAGAAATATGAAAATCTAAAATAAAAAAATTTTTCGTTTCTAATTGAACTTTAAATAAACTATTATTACTTTTTTCAAAAACTACTGAACATGAAATATTAGAAATATTCAAATAGTTCCAAACTAAATTTTTTCCTACAACGTTAATTAAATATTTATAATTCTTTTTAAAATTAAAAAATTCTAAATTTCCATGAAGGTATCCAGAAAAATTAGATAAAAAATTATTTAGTTCTTTTAATTCAAAAACAACATTAACATGAGTTTTTTCTTCAAAATTGTTTGTAACCTCCAAATTTCTTTTCAGAATAAAATGGTTAAATAAAGAAAATATGCGTTGTTGAAACCTTTTAAAAAAGAAAAAATATGACTTAGTATTAAACGTTGTAAAAGAATTTTTTTGAAGTAAAACCATTATATCTAACATCAAATCATTATTTTTTCTCAATTTTAAAAAATTATTTGTCATTTTCTTTATCATAAATTTTTTGTACAAAACATTCTTATCTTGATTTGAAATAACCGAACTAAAATATCTTGTTTTGTTAAATAAACCCAAAAAACTACTAAAATACGTGCTTTTTTTTAAAAACTTACATTTAAATTTTTTGATATATATCGTTGAATAATTACTAGACCCTAATAAACTTACTTTTATAGGAATAAAAAAATTAAAATTAATAATTCCATCAACAAAAAATTTATAATTCAACGAATTTCCCATAATTTTAAATTTTATATCTTCCAATAACGTATATTTTTCTTTATTTTTCACTAATATTAAAGATGGAGCAAAAAGTTCCATATTTAAAATAGAATTGTACTTTTTATATTCTATTTTAACGTAAACTCGAGCGTTTAAAAACCCTAAAAGATTAAAAATTATATCTAATTTCTTAAATAAAAAACCATTAACACAAATAATAACACTTTCTTTTTTATATAATTTTTCTAAGCTGTAATAATATATACGCACATTAGTTAAAAAGTGTTTATTAACGTCACATACTCCAGATATACAAAATTTCATATTAGAATTTAAAAAACATAATCTTCTTACAGAAATTTTATTATTAATAATATTAAAAATAGCATGAAAATTATGCAAATTAAAACTACTCTCATCAAAAAAATAAACATTCTTACTGTAAAAAGATCCTAAATTTATATCTATAGGAAAATGAAAACTCCATTTTTTAAAATAATTCAAAATTTCTTTAAAATTTAAATTTAAACTAACGTTACGTTTTATTTTTAATCTCTTAAACTCTATATTTTTCTTGTTTGAAAATTTATGTTTTTTAAAATAAACATTATTAGCTTCACTATGTAAACATTTTAACATTATTCCATTCCAAACGTATTCTCCAGAAAAATTATCTATCTTAAAAATAATATTATTTGTAAAAAAAGAAAAATTATTAATTTTTACGTCCTTTAGAACAATAGGTATTTTAAAAAAAAACATAAATTTTTTATTGAAAATAAAATTTTTTTTTTGTGACATACTTAAAGAAAAGTGTTTTACATATATATCACACCCTAAAAATAAAATTTTATCTATAGAAATAAAGAAACGCTTAAAAAAATTAAAACTTATTCTTAAATATGCTTTTTTAATAAAAAAACTTCTTTCATTAGATAAATATCTAATGTCTTCCAATATAAAATTATTATATTTTCCTATTATTTTCTTTATTTTAAATTCTGGTATATAATAATGAACTAAGTTATACATAATTTTTAGTCCATAATTACTATAAATTAAAAATAACATACTACAAAAAAAAGATGAAAATAGTAAAATTATAAATATAAAAAATCGCTTTAAAAAATTCACAAAGCAAGCCTTATTAATAAAATGTAATTTATAATTTCTAAAATTTAATAAAAATGTTTTTCTAATTTTAGAAATATAAAATTAAATTAATATTCAATTCTATTGAATAACATCTTATAATATCATTATAAATAAAATTTAAGAATTTATTATCAACTTAAGTAGGTGATTTAGTTATGTCAAAAGTTTGTCAGATAACTGGGAAAAAACCAATGATTGGAAATCATCGATCACATGCTATGAACGCTACTAAAAGGCGATTTTTTCCAAATTTACATTTACATAAATTTTGGGACACAAAAAAAAATAGATTTATATCATTAAAAGTATCTGCAAAAGGAATGCGATGCATGGATAAATTAGGAATTGATAGGGTTTTAAAAAATACACTACTACTTAAAAAAAGAGCGTACAAACATGTCAAAAAGTTCTCGAAATAAAATTAAACTAACGTCTTCATCAGGTAGTAAACATTACTACACCACAACAAAAAATAAAAAAACTGTAACTAAAAAGTTAAAATTAAAAAAATATGATCCTATTATTAAAAAACATGTATGGTATCAAGAAGAAAAAATAAAATAGTTTTATTTTAATATAAAATACTTTTGAAATTATAAAATGCTAAATTATATTAAAATATCTCTTATCCATAAATTAGCATTTTATAATACCTTAAATATATTTAAATACTTCAATATTTAAAACTATATTATTAAAAAATACATTTAAATTATAGTCTAAATATATTTTCAAATTGATATAAATATAATTAAAAACATAAAATATAATTCACTGATATGTTATGCGTCTAACATTAATTTAGCTATTTAACAATAAATATTTTTAAAATATATTTTATAGATATGTCTTCAAAAACACAGATAACGAAAATACTACACGATTAAATATATCATTATAAATAAGAGGAAATATGGGAATGAATAAATAAAAAATATACATTCCTATCAGTAAAGTTAAAGAAAACCCAACAGAAAAAATAGAAATTTGAGAAGCGATTCTGTTTAAAATACCCATAGAAACATTTAACATTAACTGAATTATGACCATTGGAAATACTAGCATAAGACCATCAACGAATATAAACTTTGAAATTATTAAAATTTTAAAAAATGAACTTGAATCAAACTCCACTATTTGAATGGGAATTTTCAAAAATACATCAAATAATACCGATATCATCCAAAGATGACCATTGAATTCTAAAAACAAAAGTAACAAAAACATATAAAGAAGACGAGATAAAACAGATATATTGGAATGAGTATTCCAATCTATCAGAGACGAAAACGATAAACCCATTTGAAAACTTATAATTTCTCCAGATATCTTTATTGTAGAAAACATCAATTGCACAATAAATCCTAAAGAAGTACCAATAATTATTTGCTCTATTAATACTAAAAACCCATCTATAGATAATAAATTTAAATTTGTTATAGGAACAAAAAATGTAAAACACCAACTAATAACAAATGAAAAAAATAATTTAATTTTTTTAGGAATAGAACTATCTCCAAATAATGGAGCAACAATAACAAAAGATAACACGCGAACTACTAAAAATAAAAAATTATAAAAAGTAAATATTAAATCATTAACATTAAAATTTATCATCAATTAATTTGTTATAAAAGATAAATTATTGAACAAAGATCGAGTATAATCTATGATTAAAGCAAGCATCCATGGACCAAAAATTGTGATAGATAATAAAACTGTAATAATTTTAGGAATAAATGATAAAGTTTGTTCATTTATTTGGGTAGCAGCTTGTAAGATACTAATAATTAAACCACTACATAATGCAGTTAACAATAAAGGAGAAGCAAGCATTAAAGCTACTTTCATTGCTTCTTGAAAAAGAGTCATTACAGATTCTACTGTCATAAATTTCCTTAACTTAATATGTATAAAATCTTAAAAATATAAAATTATTTTATATATTATAAATATAATTATTAAAATTTAAATTTAATGAAAAAAACTTTGAGTTAAAGAAGCAATTAATAATTTCCATCCATCTACTAACACAAATAGCATTAACTTAAAAGGTAATGATATTGTTGAAGGAGGTACCATCATCATCCCTAAAGCCATAAGAACACTAGCTACTACTAGATCAATTATTAAAAACGGTATAAAAATAGTAAACCCAATTTGAAAAGCTGTTTTTAATTCGCTAGTAACAAAAGAAGGTAATAAAACACGCATTGGAACTTCTCTTTTACTTGAAAAGCTAGAAATATTAGCCAATTTTGAAAAAAAAGCCAAATCATTTGTACGAGTCTGATTAATCATAAATTCATGAAGAGGTTGAATACCTTTTGACAGAGCTGAACTAATACTAATCTTATCTTCACTAAATGGTAAATAAGCATCTTGGTAAATTTTATCAAATACTGGAGCCATAATAAAAAAAGTTAAAAATAAAGATAAACCTAGTAAAATTTGATTAGGAGGAGAATATGGAGTTCCCAAAGCATTTCGTAGTAAACTAAACACAATAATGATTCTAGAAAAACTAGTCATCATCAATACAATAGGAGTGATAAATGTCAACAATGTTAAAAAAATCATCATTTGTAACGGAAGAGACCAATTTTCTACCTCATGTTGTAAAGAATGCATAGAAAAATTAGAAATATTTGCACTTTCTACAGGAGAAAACAATAATAAAAACAATAATATCATTCGAAAAATCATTTTTGTCTCACAATATTTAATAAATTTCCACATTAATCATGAATATTTTAATTTTTACTAATATTTCTCATTTTTTACCGGAGGCAACGTATACAAAAGAGAAATATTTTTTGAAGTTACACCGACTACTAATCTAATTTCTTTTAAATTAACAATGACGATGCTTTCTCCAGATCCAATTGACACTTTTTCTAAAATTTTTATAGATGTATTATTTATAATTTTTTTTTCAATACCAATTTTTCTTAATATCCAAATTAATATTAATAAAATTACAATTATTTTAAAAAAAAGAACTCCCATTTTTGAAAAAATTGCATTCTTAAAAGTAAATTGAAACATATTTTCCATAAATAATTTCTCACAATATTTTAATATATTAATTCGTAATATCTAAAACATGCGAATTATCAACAATACTAGTAATACGAATTCCATATCTTTCTTCTACAATAACTAATTCTCCTTTAGCAATAATAAATTTGTTTACTAATATATTTAACGGTTCTCCTGAATATTTATTTAAAGATAATATAGAACCTTTACTTAAATTTAAAAGATCTTTAATTGATACCTCTATCTTACCTAACTCAATAGTAACATCTACTGGAATATCGATAACAAAGTTTAAATTATTTGAATTTTGTATAGGTTTTTCTAAATTCATAGTATTATTTTCATCTTTAATATTTTTTTTTTACTCAAATGTATGTCTTCTAACATGTCCACATTATCTACATTATTAGTACCAGTTATACTTTTTTTATTATTCATAAGTTATATTCCTACAATAATCTTAAATTAAAAAATTCTTAACAAAAAAAACGTATTTATTTTTATACATTTTATATTTCCCTGATATTACAGGTATATTATTAGAAAATGCTAAAGCATTTTCTGGAGTATTTATAAAAATAATATCACCAATTTTTAAAAATGAAATTTTAGATAATAAAAGAGAAAGACCAACTAACTTAACATCTAAATTTATTTTTAAATTATATATCATTTTTAATGAAATTTTATCTACATGCTTTTTTTCAAAAAAAATCTTATTTTTATGCTTTTCTAACAATTCATTTTTAAATTTTTTAATAAACGAAAACGACAAACTAATATTTAAAAATCCTAATTTATTTCCACATTTTATTTTAAAAATAGTAAATAGAAAAATGCTATTATTTGGAATAATACTATCAAGATGTGCTTTTTCTACTAGACGAAAATTAGAAAATTCTATATCTATCCCATGTTTTTTCTTCCAAGACATACAATATGATTTTTTAATTATGTCTATAATCTTCTCTATAATTTTTACATCATACTTTTTTAATGTATAAGAATTATTACTACAATCTTGAAGTATATTTTTACCCCCAAAAAGAACATCTATTATTGATTCTATGATCTTGTCAGAAAATCCTATTATCCCTATCTCTGAAAAAGTAGAAAGATTACCAATATTTACCAACGTTGAATCTTTGAAATAATCTTGTTCACAATTATATTTTTTTAATTGAATGCTATACAATTTAATATCAAATTTAACATCTAAAATATCTAAAAAATCTAAAAGAACTTGTTTTGAAAAAAAAATAGAAATGTCTTTTAAAGATTCTTTTATTTGATACATAGTATAATAATCTAATCCAGAATCATAAACATGAACTTTAAAAAATTTATTTATATTATTATAGGCTATATCGTTTTTTTTAGTTTTTAAAATAACATTACTTATCATCAAAACACCCTAAAAATAAATATATCTCTCAAATTATATTAAAATATATAAAAAATTAATTCAAATTAAACTAACAATAAATTGTTGCAATAAGTAAAGCACATAAATTATATTATAATACATACGACACATTATTTCTTATTAAATATAAATATCGATACTTTCTTTACTTATGATAGGAGAACAAAACTCTGACAATAATAATCTACAAAAATTATCATTTTGTTGTTTAAATTTAGAAAAATTATTAAGATTTACAGCTCTATTATAAAAATCATAATTATTTTTTGAAACAGTATGTTTTTTGAAATTTTTCGTCTGAATAGTAATATCTTTAAACTTAAGTCCGGACTTAGAGACAGTATTTTTAAAGTTAGAAACATCAGATTCTAACATTTTTTTTAAAATTTTATTATCAGAAACTAAATCTAATTTAATTGATTGATTTCGTTTTACTTTTAATCGTATAAATAATGATCCTAAATACTGTGAATTAAAAAATAACTCTATAATTTTTTTACTTTTAAAAAAAAATGTCAATAATTTTTTATGAATATTGTATATCCAACTATCTTGAATTAAATTTGCATCTTTATGATGAAATAAAAAAAATTTTTCATTTTGCTTAGGAATATTTTGTTTTAGATATGTAGAACAACATATTTTTGGAAAAAAGTTAAATATATCACCAGTTTCTTCATCACAACATATTTTTTTTTTAAAAAAATTTTTTAAAAGTTTTGAAAGTTTTAAATTCAATAAAAATTGACTAAAATCATTTTTTGATTTTAAACAATCAATAGTATAGCTTGAAAAAGTGGCTATTTTCAAAAAGCTATATACTATGGACCTATATAAATTTTTAGACATCAGAAAAAGATTAGAACATTTTTTTAATATATTAACAGCTATTTTATTAAATTTTATTACATCTTTTTTAAACAAGTTACCAACATGTTTTTTTATATCATTGTATGCTTTTAAACCAGAAAAAAAACTTTTTGTATTATCATTTTTTATAATTCTTTTAAAAGAACAAAAATAATCCTTATAAAAAACACAATCATATAATAAAACATTGTCACTTTGGAAATTGTCTTTCCGTTTTCTAATTTTATAAACATTCAAAAAAACACCTAGAAAATCTTTAACTTTTTTCTCGTGTCTCGATGTATATTTTAAAACATTTATCCTATCGAGAACAATATTTTTTTTTAAGAATCTTTCAGAAAAATTAGTTTTTTTTTTAAATCTAATCTAAAAAAAGAACTTTTATTTTTACAAAATAAAGTATTTGTAACTATACTTATAATTTTTAACATAATAGTAATAAATTACCTTTTCTTAAAAAAAGATTTTTGAACATGTTCATCAAGCTGTATTTGTTCATCTAATTGAATCAATTTTAAATTATGTTTTAAAATTTTTAAGTGCATTATATTCCACATCTTTAATCTACATTGATTTTTCCTCCATAAATTAAAATATTCACTATATTGCTGTTTATATCTTTCTATAATCTTTTTTTGATTCTTAATTCCATGTACCAAAGAACTAATAAAATTATCATAATTTTTTAGTTCAAAACCGGAAATTCCAGAACACATCTTAAGATTTAATTTAACAAAATATTCATCCTTGTATTTTAGTAATAAATCTATCTGTTCCTGAACTTTTTTTTTATTTAAAATGATTTTTTCTAAAATCATCGATAATTGTAAATTTTTTTTTTATCAATATTTTCTAACAAATCAACAAATTTTTTATTTTTGAACATATTCTAAGATCCTTTATTTAACTAAAAATTGCATACAAATCTTTTTTAGATTCAGAAAAAGTACTTTTTTCATGCATACCTTGTTGTAAAAATTTTTCTATTTTAGGTAATAGAGATATAGCTATATCTAATTCAGAATTAGTACCTGAAACATAAGCACCTACACTAATTAAATCACGATTGCGCTGATAACATGATAATAACTTTTTTAAATAACGAGCTTTAGAATCATGAACAGAATCCACAACGTTAGACATAACTCGACTAATAGAAGCTTCAATATTTATAGCAGGATAATGACCAGATTCGGCATATTCTCGAGATAATATAATGTGCCCATCCAAAATAGATCGCGCTGAATCTGCAATAGGATCATATTTTTCTTCTTCTTCAGTTAAAACTGTATAAAAAGCTGTAATAGATCCTCCTTTCTTTTTTCCATTTCCTGATCTTTCTATTAGAGAAGACATCCTAGAAAAAACAGAAGGAGGATAACCCTTAGAAGCAGGTAATTCTCCCACAGATAATGCTATTTCTCTGTAAGCCATAGCATAACGTGTTAAAGAATCCATTATTAATAAAACATGATAATTCTTGTCTCGAAAATATTCTGAAATACGAACAGCATAGTTAGCTCCTTTGACTTGTAATAAAGGAGAAAATTCAGCAGAAGATGCAACAACAACTGATTTTTTAAGCGCATCTCGAGTAAGAACACTCTCAATAAATTCTTTTACCTCTCGACTACGTTCTCCTATTAAACTTAATATAACTACGTCAGCTTCAGTGTATTTCGTCATCATACCAAGAAGCACACTTTTTCCTAATCCAGAACTAGAAAACAATCCAATTCTTTGACCTCTACCAATAGTTAATAATGCATTAATAGCACGAACTCCAGTGTCCAAAACATCCACAATAGGAGCCCTATGTAAAGGATTTACTATAGAATGCGATAAACTTTTTTTATGTTCTTTAATTATATCTAAATTATCTAATGGCCTTCCTAAACTATCCAATACTCTTCCTAATAATCCTTGATATATCGGTAATGTATTAACAATATAATTCACACCATTTATTAATTTTGGTCTTACTCTAGATCCCGAAATAACATTAGATATATTTTCTAAAGGCATTAAAAGCAATATGTTATTTTTAAATCCGACTACTTCAGCTTCTACTTCATCGATATCATGACTTCCTAAATCTACTTCTATATAACAAATCGATCCAATAGATAACTGTAAACCACTGACCTCTAAAATAGATCCATTGAATCCTACTAAACGTCCATATTGTACTATACTAGGAAGATGAGTTGCTTTTTTTTCATAAATTAATGTCTTTTCTAACCATTTTTCTAATCGTAAGTTCATCATTCTTCCTTTTTAAAAACCAATTTACACAACTCGATCCAACGCCCTGACATAGTTGAATCCAATATAGTATTTTTCGAATATATTATAAAACCTCCTTTAGATACTTTTTTATCATAAAAAATTGTCCACCCATACTTTAAAAAAATTGTTTTAAAATATTCTTCAACTATTTCTTTATCATAAGGATTAATAAATAATTTAGGTTTGCTAAATACAATTTTTTCATCTTTAAATAACTTTTTTATTTTTTTTAGTAGACTTTTATCATCATAACATGACGTACTTTCTATAATTTTTTTAGAAATACTCATCACTAAAAATGCTAAATTAGAAGAAATAACACCATCTAATTTTGTTAATGCTTTATCAAAACTTAAAACAAGATTATTTATTTGATCCAATAACAAACTATTTTTTTTGTTAAACTCTAATAGCGCTTTATTAAATCCTGCTAAAAATCCTTCTTTTTCTCCTTTTTGAAAACCATTTTCATAATCAATATTATTAATTTCAAAATTATTTTTTTTGTTTACATCAGTAATTAAATTAGTTCTTTTTTCTTGAATTTTTTTTTATTATATTTCCTATCATCTTTATTTGAAATATCGTCTATTATTTTTTTATCTTTTTTTTGAGCTTCTTTAGGATACCATCTCTTCCAAGTGGATTTTGACATTTTTTGATACATAAATACCTCTTATACATATTTATCTTAAAGAACCTTTAATTATGTCTAATAGATTATTTTGAATTTTTTTAACATCATTAAGTAATATAGAATTTTTTTTAGCAAGATTATTACGTAAATAATCAGCATCTTTCTTAGAAACATTTTTAAAAATTTTTTCTCTTAATAATTCACTTGATGTACTCATAGCTATTAACAATTCATCAAGAGTAGCATGTTTAACTAAATGTTGAATACAAGAATCATTAAAATTTTTAATGTCTTCAAATGATAAAGTTTTAGACTTTATAAAATCTGATAATTTTTTATTATACTTTTCGATTTCACTAATAATACGTTTTTCTTGATCATATGTCATTAATTTTAATAATTCTACAACTATTTCAGTCCCTTTTTTATTATATATGTCTTTTTGATAATTATTTAACAAATAATTAATAACTTTAACCAATTCATGCTCTCCTGATCTAGTTAAACCAGAAAATTGAACTATTCTAGAAATAATATTAAAACTTAATGACTTTTCTAGATAAGATAAAACTTCTGATGATTTATTTCTATTTAAATATATTAATATTGTGGTAATGATCTGAGGATGTTCATCTTTGAGTAATTTAAAAATATCTTTAGAATCAATCGCATTTAATTGCTTAATCCCATAAACAATATCTTTGTTATCTTTGATCTTGTTAAATAACATTGTTGTATTTTTGTCTCCTAATACCTTTTTAGATAAAGAAGCGACATAATTTTTATCTATTAAAGTAGTAGAATTATTAGAAGAAAATTTTTTTTTAAATTCAAACAACACTTGATCAATAGCTAAACAAGAAACATTTCCCAAATTAAACATACATTTAATAAGGGATTGAACTTCTGAATGAGATAACTGATTTAATATTTTAACTGCCTGATTTATTCCAATAGAAATCAACAAAATAGCACTTTTTTCAATACCATTTAAAATCATCATTTTTTATCACCACTCATCCACTTTTTAATAATCATAGCTATAGCATGTGTATCTCTTGTAGAAATATCTCCGAACCCTTTCTCCATTAATATTTTTTTAAAACTATCTTGTTCTATATCAAATTTTTTCTTATCATTATTGAATACATTCTTATCATGAGCATTATGTAAATTGTTCTTTTGAAAATTCTTTTTGGAAAAAAATATTTTATATAATAATAACAACATTATTAAAAAAACTAATATCAGTCCGTATTCCAATGTATTATTTAACAATAAAGAATGTTTCCAAAAAGAAACATCTTCATGAACATAAATAGATGGTTTCACAAATAGCGCACTATCTATAGAAATAAAGTCTCCTCGTTTTGAAGAAAATCCAATCGCTGCTTGAATTAAATTTTCTATTTTTTTTATCTGATTCGAACTTAGAGATACCCAATCTCCATTCTTATTACGAACATAATTTATTACTACAGCAACTGACAATCTTTTTATATCTCCCATTTGTAATTTTGTGCGTGTAATAGTACGATCTAATTCATAATTAACAATATAGTCTTGATTAGTACTTGATTTTGGTAATGTTAATGAATTATTAACATTTTTACTAGATTCATTCTTCAGTGTTGAAGATTTAGAAGAAAAATTATCTGAATTATAAGAATCAGACGACAATTTCTCCGATAGAATCTTTAACTTTCCAGAAAAAGAATTAGGAGAAATAGAATTATCTGTATATTTCTCATTTAATTCTATATTTTTAGTACTCTGATGAGACCGAATAGACTTGCTATCATTAGCATAATTTGGTTTATATTTTTCTTCTGTACTTTCTTTCTTATCAAAATTAATTTGTGCAGTAACTTGAGCATGTACATTATTTAAACCTAATAAAGGTATTAAAATGTTTTCAATTCTCTGTTTATAATGTTCTTCAATTAAATCATAATATTTTAGCTTCGTATTATCAACATTACTATTTAACGAATCACTACTATTTAATAATTTCCCTTTTTGATCAATAATAGAAATATTTTCAATTGACAATCCAGATATACTTGAAGATACCATATGCAAAATAGCATTTATTTGATCCACTTCAATATCTGAATCTTGTTTTACCTCTATAATGATAGAAGCCGAAGGAAACTTCTTATCCTGTACAAACAAAGAAGGTTTAGGAAAAGCTATATGTACTCTTGCTGTTTTAATATTATTTAATTTTTGTATACTTCTAGCCAACTCTCCTTCTAATGCTCTCTGATAGTTTATTTGCTCATTAAATTGACTAATTCCAAATTTTTCTTGATCTAATAGTTCAAATCCAATACTATTGCTTTTTGGAAGTCCTTGTTCAGATAAATTCACTCTAACTTCTTGTAATTTTTCTTCTGGAACCATAAGAATACTATGATCATTGTCAAATTTAAAAGGAACATGCATTATTTTTAATTGAGAAATAATTAATCGTTCGTCCTCTTTAGATAAATTATTGTAAAGAGCATGATAATTAGAAGATTTAAAAAAAAATACATATAATAGTATTATTAAAGATATTGAAAAAATTATAATAACAATACGAAGATTAGATGTAAAATAAGATAAAAGATGACTTTTTTTATTTTTATTCTGTAAATTCGAACTATTTTTCAAATCAACATTCATGAACTATATTCCTTTAAAAACTATTAACAATTTCTAACTACATACCTAATAAAATATATTCATTATATAAAAATAATAATTAATAACATTATTTTTTATAATAAGTCAAAAAAATATTTAAAACGTTTTATCCTGTCGAAACTTATGTTAATATTCATCATATTCATATTACTTTTTTGAGAGAAAAAAATGTTTATTGAAACTATGGAAGACAGTATTAAAATAATAACTGCTCTTGATTCTTTAATGCATACAAAACGTTCTGAAGATGATAACAAAAAAGTATCCAAAAATTTCACAGATTATGTAAAAGATGCATTTAATTTACTTCATCTAAATCAAAAAAAAACAGAGAATGAATCTCAAGATCTAGAAAAAAATGACAATCCACATTCAACTTTAAATGATGTTTTAGTTACACTTCAAAAAAATTTTTTATCTCTAGAAGCACTTATGCAAATTCGAAATAAGATCACATCAGGTTGTCAAGAAATGATGAACTTGCAAATTTAGTTTTTAATTAAAATTAATCACAATAATACAT
The DNA here is from genome assembly GCA_039829955.1 of Buchnera aphidicola (Nurudea shiraii). NCBI lineage: Bacteria > Pseudomonadati > Pseudomonadota > Gammaproteobacteria > Enterobacterales > Erwiniaceae > Buchnera > Buchnera aphidicola. The sequence continues at coordinate 70,061 of CP140035.1, read as the reverse complement.
ACTAATATATTAAATGTTTATATTTCAGCATTTAATATATTAGAACTTACAAGGCATTGTTTTTATGAACTTACTAATTATGAACTCTTGTATTCAACTTAATAAAACATTCCTATAAATTTAACACTTCACATAAATTCAATATTTAAATAATTTTAAATTATTAATTTATAAAAAGTTTTATTAATTTTAATAATATCAACTATTTAATTTATAGTTAATAATCTTAAATTATAAATCATACGAAAAATTCTCAAAACAATAACATTTTTATTTTATAGATTTTAAAATATTGTCACTAATTTTAATTTTGGAGTTAAGCGGATTCGAACCGCTAACCGTTTGCATGCCATGCAAAAGCTCTCCCTATTGAGCTATAACCCCATTACTTTTATCAATATATACACACATAGATATTATTTTTAAAAAATATATGAACATAAAATATGTTATACATAACATTATTGCTATTTTAAAAACTTTTTTAAAATTTCTCGATATCAACTAAACATCAATACTATTTTTAACATATTCTTTTTCGAACATACAACATTGCAGTTTGAATTCTTGACAAAGATCTTTGTTTTCCTACACCATATATAACAATATGAATACTAGGTGAAAAAATATCACCAGTAATAGCTACACGAAGAGGCATAGATAATTCTTTAAAATTTATACTTAATTCATGTGATATAGTATGTATCATCATTGACAAATTTTCTAAATTCCATGTTTCAATACTTGAAATTTTACTATATACATATTCTAAAATAGTCATAGAAGATTTTGTCAAATATTTTTTAGCAAATTCTTCATTTATAACAATATTATCATCATAAAAATAACGAGAATGAAAAACCATATCCTTCAAAGTACTATACCGGAATCCTAATAAACTTATAAGTTCAATTAAATCTAATCCATTTGAATAGTCAATTCCTTCTTTTTTAAATTGATATTCAAGATATCTTTTAACAACATGTTTAGGAGAATTTCTAATATAAATGCGATTTAACCATAATAATTTGTTTAAATCAAAACGACTGGGAGATTTATTAACTCCTTTTATTCTAAATAATTTCTTCATATCATTAATACTAAAAACTTCTTGATTTTTATACGCCCATCCTAATCTTACAATATAGTTTAACAATGCTTCTGGTAGATAACCTTGAGATTTATATTCTGATATACCAACTATATCTCGTCTTTTAGATAATTTTTTACCTTGTACATCTAATATCATTGAAACATGCGAATATTTAGGAAATTTAGCATTTAACGCACGAAAGATATTAATTTGACGAGGAGTATTATTAATATGATCCTCTCCTCTAATAACATGTGTAATATTCATATCTCGATCATCTATTACTGCACAAAAATTATATGTCGGAATGCCATTAGTTCTTTGAATAATAACATCATCTAATTCACTATTCTGAAACGATATTTTTCCCCTAATCCCATCATAAAATGATACTTCTCCATTTAATGGATTACAAAATCGGACTACATGTTCCACATTATGATAATCTTTATATATAATATTTCTACATTTTTTATCGTATTTAGGTTTTTCACCATTCAGAAATTGACGTTTTCTTAAAATTTTTAATCTATCATTAGTACAATAACATCTGTATGCTAATCCTGATGTAATCATAGAATTAATAATACCTTTGTAATATTCAATTTTCGTACTTTGATAATAAGGACCTTCATCCCAATCTAATCCTAACCATTTTAAATTCTCAATTATCTCTAAAATTGATTTTTTTGTAGAACGTTTAACATCTGTATCTTCAATGCGTAAAATGAATTTTCCGTTGTTACTTCTAGCAAACAACCAAGAATATAATGCAGTTCGAACACTTCCGATATGTAAACAACCAGTAGGACTTGGAGCAAATCTTGTTATAACTAACATATTTTACCTTTACAGATATTAAAACATTTCAATTAAAGTAAAAATACAAAATAAACAGCAAATTTTATAAAAAAAGATTGACTCTGTACTTCTATTCCTTACAATAATATATATAATGACATATAGGTGATTAGCTCAGTTGGTAGAGCGCCTCCTTTACACGGAGGTTGTCGGCGGTTCGATTCCGTCATCACCTACAAAAACACTTTATATAAGGGTCGTTAGCTCAGTTGGTAGAGCAGTTGACTTTTAATCAATTGGTCGCAGGTTCAAATCCTGCACGACCCATTTTAAATTTTACAAATAATTTTTGATTATCTCTAGAAAATTTTGTTCTAATATTACTTTTATATTTAAAATATTAGATTTGAAGAATTTAGATCCAGGGTTTTTACCAATAACAATATAATCGGTTTTTATCGAAACATTGGACATAACGTTTCCACCTAACTCTTTTATTATATCCACAGCTTGGGAACGAGAAAACTTATTTAACGTTCCACTAAAAACAATTTTTTTCTTAAAAAATGGATTGGAACTTTTTCTGACATAACTAACATTATCGTAACTTGAAGATATATTTAAACTTTTTGATAAATTCAAAATAACGTTCTTATTACTTTCATCATTTATAAAATTAAATATATTCCTTGATGCTATAAAACCGATTCCTTTTAACGAACAAATTTCACTAAACGTTGCATTCATCAAATTGCTTAAAGACAAAAAATGTTTAGAAAGAATATCTGACTTTACCGTTCCTATTTCATCAATTCCAAGAGCACATAAGAACTTAGAAAAAGTAATGTTTTTAGAATTATGAATAGCATCAATAATATTAGATGCATTTTTTTTTCCAACTTCATCTAATGTAATTAAAGCATTTTCATGAAGATTAAAAAAATCCGAGAAATTTTTAACGTAATTTTTGTTTACTAACTTACTAACAGTTTTAAAACCTAATCCCAAAATATTTAATCCAGATTTAGAACAAAAATAATATAAAGTTTTCTTAAGTTGTTCTTTGCATTTTAAATTATTTATACAACGAATTTTAATACGTTTATCATATATTTTCAATTTAGATCGACAAGACGGACATAAATGAGGAAAAACAATATCTTGAACATCATTAGAACAATTACGTACAACACTTATAATTTTAGGAATAACATCCCCGGAACGTTTAATCTTGACAATATCTCCTAATCGAATTCCTAACTTTTTAATTTCATGAAAATTATATAAAGAAATCCTCCTTATTATTACTCCAGATATACAAATAGGATCTACTACTGCTATAGGAGTAATCACTCCTGTTCTTCCAATTTTATATTCTATTTTTAATATTTTAGATGTTTTTTCTTGATCAAAAAATTTCAATGCAATTGCCCAAACTGGAGCTCTTCTTGTATAACCCAACTTATTTTGCAAAGGAATAGAATTCACCTTAATAACTATTCCATCAATATTAAAGTTTAAAAAACTTCGTATACTTTCAATTTTATTATAAAAATTTAAAATATCATAATTGGAATTAAATACGCAGTTATATCCACTAATCGGAAGACCCCAACTATGTAATTTTTGTAATTTATCATAATGATTTAAAATATCGTCATTACCAGAACAATATCCATATCCATAGCAACAAAACATTAAATTATTCATAAAAATATTTTTTAAATTTTTTTGACGCAATAATCCAGAAGAAGCATTTCTAGTATTAGAAAACTTTTTCATTTGACTACGAACTGCTATATTATTTAATCTTATGAAATCGTTTTTTAACATAAAAACTTCTCCTCGTACTTCTATTTTTTCAGGTACATCTTTTCCAACTAATTTTTTAGGAATAGAAAAAATTTTTTTAACATTATCTGTAACATTTTCACCTAAAATTCCATTTCCTCTTGTCATAGCTATGACTAATTTTCCTTTTTCATAAACTAAATTTAAAGCTAATCCATCTAACTTTAATTCACAACAGAAACATATTATTTGTTTTTTCAAAACTTTTTTTGTTTTTTTATAAAAATTTAAATAATCTCGAATAGAAAATACATGGTTTAAAGATAACATAGGGGTAATATGTTTATATGTTTTTAAATCAGAAGCACACAAAGAACCTACTTGAAAAGTTGGAGAATCTTTCATAAATAAAAAATGTTTATATTTATTTTCCAAATAACGAAGTTTTTTCATTAAATAATCGTATCTGCAATCAGAAATTTTTTGCGAACTAAAAGAATAATACAAATAATTATAATAACGAATTTTTTCTCGTAATTTTAATATATAACTTTTAATAAATATCATACAAACCCATTAAAATATCTAAAATATAAAAACTATTGATGAATTTAAATTTTGAAATACTCAAAATATTCAAATTTAAAATTTATGTTTTATATTACTATGAAAAACTTAATAAAATTTAAAGCAAAAACTCTCGAGAAAATATCCTTTTATTTAACATGACATTTACATTTTAATATTTTAAATATATTAAAAACAAAGTTATTTATAAAAATAAACATTTTAAATAACTCACTTATTGTAGAAAATTATATATAATTATTGTTCAACACGATGCATTATATCCGCTTAAAATAATAAATATAAAATTTCAAACAATAAAATAGATAATTTTCTCAACTGTTTCAAATCACAAAGTTCAAAACTATATCTAATCTAAAATTCAAAACAAAAATAAATAACAAGCTATGTTCATAAATCATATTATGAAACTTTAAAATTTATAATAATTATGCTATTAATTTTAAAATATTATTTTTATATAAACATAATTAAAATTGAAATCTTTTTAAAAAACATTCTTGTTATGAATGATATAATCTAATGAATTATATTATATAATTTCAAATAAACGTTCATATAATAAATAACTTTTAATTAATATTAATTAATACTTAATGACAAATGAAAATAAAAAAATTATTATTAACTTAACTACATCTACAAACAACGCATTTATGTGTAACTAAATCAATAAAATACTTACAATGTTATATACTAATTTTATTTAATAAAGATAACATGAAATCAAGGAGAAAAATGTTTCAAAAAGAAGTTACAATTAATAATCCTCATGGATTACATATACGTCCAGCTGCACTTTTAGTAAAAGAAGCACAAAAATTTATTTCAGAAATTTTTATTACCTCGAATGGAAAATCTGTAAATGCAAAAAGTTTATTTAAATTACAAACATTAGGTTTAGTAAAAAATAGTCTCATTACAATTTCAGCAAACGGTATAGACGAAAAATTAGCAGTAGAAAACTTAGAAAAATTTATAAAAACGCTTAAATAAAATATTTATGTCTTAAAATATTAAATATTATTCACAGTATAACTTTACCGGAAGTACAATAATACTTCCGGATAACATATAATGATTAATATAATATTACCTGAGACCAATAAATAACTATTATAAATATAAAATATTGTTATATTAAGGGTAATATTATGATTTCAGGAATTTTAGCATCACCAGGAATTGCATTTGGTAATGTACTACTACTACAAGAAGAAAAAATTTTTATTAACAAAAATAAAATTAAATGTGACAAAATATGTCAAGAAATTGAAAAATTTTCAAAAGGAAAAAGCAAAACTATAAATCAACTTCAAATCATAAAAAATCAAATTGGAAAAACTTTTAAAAACAATAAACAAGATATTTTTGAAGCACATATTATGCTAATTGATGATGAAGAATTAAAAAAAAATGTACTATCTTTAATTAAAAATAAAAATTTATCAGCAGAATATGCCACTCAAATTGTAATAGAAAAACAAATTAAAATATTAGAAAAATTAGACGATGAATACCTAAAAAATAGAGCAATAGACATAAGAGACATTGGTAACAGATTGATTAAAAATATTCTTAACTTAAGTGTCATCGATCTCAGTTATATTCAAAATCCTGTCATTTTAATTGCCAAAGATTTAACACCTTCAGAAACCGCCCAAATAAATCCAAATAAAATACTAGGATTTGTTACAGACTTAGGAGGAAAAACTTCACATACCTCTATTATAGCTAGATCTTTAGAAATACCAGCTATCGTCGGAACTGAAAATATAACACAAAAAGTAAAAAACAACGATTTTTTAATATTAGATGGAGTTAATAATATTATATTTATTAATCCACACTTTTCTAAAGTTCAAGAAATTAAAAAAGCAAAAAAAGAATACGAATATAAAAAAAATAAGCTAAAAAAATTAAAATATTTACATGCAATTACAGTAGATGGTCATCGTGTAGAAATTGGAGCTAATATAGGAACAATCGATGATATTGTAAATGTTAAAAAACATGGAGCCGAATGCATTGGATTATATCGAACAGAATTCTTGTTTATGAATAGAAATTCTTTTCCTAGTGAAGAAGAACAATTTAATGCGTATCAAATTGTAGCAAAAAAAATGCAAAACAAATCTGTAATTATACGAACCATGGATATAGGAGGCGATAAAAATTTATCATATATGAATGTTCCAAAAGAAGATAACCCATTTTTAGGTTGGAGAGCTATACGCATAGCAATGGATAAAAAAGAAATTTTACATGCTCAACTCACAGCAGTGTTAAGAGCATCTGCTTTTGGAAAATTAAAAATTATGTTTCCCATGATTATCTCCGTAGAAGAAATACAAAATTTAAAAGAAGAACTTAAAAAATTACAATTCAAATTAAAAAATAAAAGAATACCATTCGATTCTAAAATAGAAATAGGCATAATGATAGAAACTCCGGCCTCTGCAATAATATCACAACATTTGGCAAAAGAAGTTGATTTTTTCAGCATTGGAAGTAATGATTTGACACAATATACTTTAGCTGTCGACAGAGGAAACGATTTAATTTCAAATTTATATAATCCTATGAATCCTGCAGTATTAAACTTAATTCAGAGAGTTATTAATGCTTCACACAACGCTGGAAAATGGACAAGTATGTGCGGAGAATTAGCTGGTGATGAAAAAGCTACAGCTATGTTACTCGGAATGGGTTTAGACAAATTTAGTATGAGTGCATCTACAATTCCAAAAATTAAAAATATAATTCGAAAAACCAATTTCGAAGATACTACATACCTAGCAAAACGTGTTTTATCTCAATCAACATCTAAAGAAATAACAAAAATTATTAATGAATTTATTATACAAAGTTAATAAAAAATTATTAACAGGAAGCAATATGCATTTATTTTCTAATCTTTTCAATAAAAAAAAAATAAATATTTTCGCTCCGTTGTCAGGAAATATTGTTAATCTTGAAACAGTACCAGACGTTGTATTTTCAAAAAAAATAGTAGGAGATGGAATTGCTATTTTACCTACTAGCAACATTATGCTATCTCCTATCAATGGAACTATTGCAAAAATATTTAAAACATTGCACGCTTTTTCAATAAAATCACATGAACATAATATAGAACTTTTTGTACATTTTGGAATAGATACAATAAAATTACAAGGATCTGGATTCAAAAAACTTGCTGAAGAAAATCAAACTGTAAAAATAGGAGATCCTATTATTAACCTAGATCTACCTTTCTTAAAAAAAACAGCTAAATCTATAATAACACCTGTAATTATATCTAATATAGAATTATTTAAAAAAATACACAAAAAATCAGGTCAAATTATTGCCGGAAAAAACGTAATTTTTTCTATAGAAAAATAAGATTTATAGGTAAGACGGTATGATTTATCCGTTTTACCTATTTTAATTTAATTTTTAAAATTTCATAAAACTTTTATAACCAAACAACATAAACATGTATACAACTACTATTTATCATATATTTATTACTATTTTTTTAGGAATTATAGGAGGAATACTAGAATTTTTTCCTATTTCATCAACTAGTCACATAATCATTTTTTCTAAATTTTTTAAAATAGAAGTGCACGAAGTAAAAATGTTAAATTCATTTATACAATTTGGAACATCTCTATCTATTCTTCTATATTTTAAAAATACTTTTATTGAATTATTTTATTCATTTTTCAAAAAAAACGACAACTATAATTCTCGAAGTAATTTATCATACCTTCATGTTGTAATTAGTACTATTCCAATAGTATTAATAGAATTGTTTCTTCATAAACATATACAACAACTTTTCAATCTTAAAAATATATTTTTTCCACTTATCTTTGGTTCTACATTACTAATTCTGTCAGAAATATTTAAGAAAAATACAAAAAATAAAAATAAAAATATAAGTTTACTACAATCATGTGTTATAGGATGCTTTCAATGTCTAGCTTTATGGCCAGGAGTTTCTAGATCTTGTTCTACTATCTCTATAGGTATTTTAATAGGATTAAGTCAACTTCAAGCAACTTATTTTTCTTTTATTATATCCGTTCCAATTTCTTTTGGAGCTATAATTTTAGATTTATATAATAATCTTCAAATTATAACATTACATAATATTACTTTTTTTTTAATAGGTTGGTTATCCTCTTTTATTACATCTGCAATTTTTATAAAAAAATGCTTGAAAAAAATTAGCGTTTGTTCTTTTATACCATTTATTATTTATCGAATTTCACTATCCTGTATTATTACCTTTCTAAATTTCTAAATTATTTAAATTACGTCTCCACTCATCAATTGCAATAATTCTTAAACGATCCAACTCGTTTCGTATTTCTATTCCTATAAATCCTAGATGTAAAATTGGTTTAATAGAAATTTTATTAGCAATATTAAAAGCATTCTTAAGAAACTTCCCTTGACATGAATTTTGAAGTTTTTTATTCTCAAAATTACATATATATAAATTAATTAAAATAGATAACTTTTTAATTCTAATAGGCTTTCTCCACACATCTGTTTTATTAAAAAAAATAATAATATCTTTTGATGATTGGAAATGAATAATGCGTAAAAATTTGAAGCAACTAGAAAAAATAACAGACAAATCTTTTATATAAGAAGGAATATATAAACGTTTACATATTTTTTTCACAAATTGATTTGAAAATTTATCATATATTTCAAATAAAAAATCGCAAACATTTTGTTCTTGAAATCGACAAATTATATTACATAAATAAGAAAACTTAATATCTACATCAAAAATTAAATTAGATATCCTTGCAATTTCGAAAAAAAAATTAAACTTAAAATAAAAATTTTTAAAATATCTAAAAATTTTTTGAAATTCAAACTGACACACCATATTAATTTCCGGAAAAACTAAAGATAAAGCGCCGCAATAATATAAAATTTGAAAATATACATGAGGATTAGATGTCTTTAATGCTTTTTCTGTTTCTCTCCAAATTCGACTTTTAGTTAAGTACAATAATTCTTTATTTTTGACCATATTAGTCATAAGTTGCATAGTTTCTTTTGCAATTTGAAAACCAAAATGATTGAATTCTGCAGAAAATCGTGCTACTCTAAATACTCTTAAAGGATCTTCACAAAAAGAAAAAGAAATGTGACGCAAAATTTTATTTCTAAGATCTTTTAATCCACCAAAAAAATCAATATAAATTCCATTTTTATCTTGAGCTATAGAGTTAATCGTTAAATCTCTTCGTATTAAATCTTCTTTTAAAGTAGTTTTCTTAGAAAAGTATGATGTAAACCCTGTGTACCCTACTCCAGTCTTTTTATCAATTCTTGCCAATGAATATTCTTCTTTACTATTAGGATGCAAAAAGACAGGAAAATCTTTTCCTACTTGTTTAAAATTCAAATCTAATAACATTTTTGGAGTAGCTCCAGTAACCACCCAATCTCTATCTTTAATAGGGATATGTAATAATTTATTTCGAACAGCACCTCCAACTAAATATATTTTCATAAATAACCTTTTAATATATTAATCAAAAATTATTAACAATATTTTAAAAATATACAAATATTTTGTTTTTAAACAAAAATCATAATGTATTAAAATATACAATAAAACAATTTTCAATTATACTTCTCATGCAATCATTCTAATTTAAAATAACATTATTACCATTAATGAGGCTGAAATAAAATGTATAATTCTTTTTTTTCTATTACTCCACAAAAACGCGTTCAAATCGCAATTAAATCTCTTAAATTAGGAAATGGAGCAATAGTTTTAGACGATATAAATCGCGAAAACGAAGGTGATTTAATTTTTCCAGCAGAAGTAATGACTATAAAACAAATGGCACTAACAATTCGATACGGAAGTGGAATAGTATGTTTGTGTATTACTGAATCTAAACGAAAACAATTAAAATTACCATTTATGGTAAAAAATAACACTAGTAAATTTAAAACTAATTTTACTGTAACTATAGAAGCTTCTCAAGGAATATCAACCGGAGTATCTGCAAAAGATAGAATCACTACTATTCGAACAGCTATAAAAGACAATGCAAAACCAAAAGATCTCAATAGACCTGGTCATGTATTCCCATTACAAGCACATAAAAATGGTATTTTTGGAAGATCTGGACATACAGAAGCAACAATAGAACTAGTTACTTTAGCAGGATTTAAACCTGCTGGAATATTATGTGAACTAGTCAATAAAGACGGATCTATGTCAAAATTATCTGAAATTATTATATTTTCTAAAGTACATAAAATCCCAATTTTAACTATTCAAGATTTAAAAAAATACATCAAAAACTACAAATAATAAAAACTAAATTGTTAAATTGTATCTAATCTATTTTTCATTAATTAAATATTAATTATTATATTTTATATAGCACATACAAAACATTTACACATTCACCTAATGTACTACACTGGATCTACATCAGTAATAGACCACTTAGGATGTACAGAAATTTTTAAATCAAAATTACTAAACTTTTTTAACCTAAGCATACCTACATATGCTATCATTGCTCCATTATCAGTACATAGATCTAATCTGGGATAAAATACTTTTCCTTGAAAATCACTAATCATAATATTAATTTTCTTTCTTAAATTTGAATTTAAACTTACCCCTCCAGATACTACTAAAGTAGAATAATTTAACTGTTTCAAAGCTTTTTTGCTCTTTGATACTAAAATATCTGTAGCTGCATTTTCGAATTCTTTAGCAATATCTGCTCTAGTTTGAAAATTATTCTTGTGCAATTTAATAACGTTAGAAACAAAAGTTTTTAAACCAGAAAAACTAAAATCTAAATTTTTTTGATTTATCATAGGTCTTGGAAAATGAAAACGACCAGATTTTCCTAATTTTGCTAATTTAGATAAACTAGGACCTCCTGGATAACTTAATCCCAATAATTTAGCTACTTTATCAAACGCTTCACCTACAGCATCATCCAATGATGTACCTAATAACTCATATTTTCCAATACCGAATGCATTTACTAATTGCGTATGTCCTCCAGATACTAACAATCCAACAAATGGAAATTTAAGTTTTTTAAATTCCAACATAGGAGTTAATAAATGACCTTCCATATGATTCACTAAAATAGTAGGTATACTTAAAGAAAAAGCTAATGCAGTAGATAAAGATGCTCCCACTAACAAAGAACCTACTAATCCTGGTCCAGCTGTATAAGCAATTCCATCTATAGAATACTTATTAACATTAAATTCTTTTAACATATCTTTGATTAATGTAGCTAAAACCTCAAGATGTTTTTGGGAAGCTAATTCAGGAACTACACCACCGTAAAAATTATGAAAATAAGACTGATTATATAGCTTATTTGCAATAATTCCTTTAACACTATCATATATTGCAATTCCAGTATCGTCGCAAGATGTTTCAATTCCTAATACTCGCATATATATTTTTACCTTAATATATTCATATTTAAAACTTAATATACTTTATATTTAATTATATTTTACTATTTTATTTTTCAAAAAATATAAATATAAATTAAAACTAATTTAAATTATTTTATAAAACATATAATTATAATACTTTACATATAATTTTAAATATAATGTTAATATCTTCTTAACAAATTTTATTTTGTATATATTTAAAAATTTAAAATTTAATAAAGGAACTTATATAATTATGCCAATAATTAAAATACGCGAAAATGAGCCTTTTGATGTAGCTTTAAGAAGATTTAAAAGATCTTGCGAAAAAGCTGGAATTTTATCAGAAATTAGAAGAAGAGAATTTTATGAAAAACCTACTACTAAACGGAAACGAGCAAAAGCATCTGCAATTAAACGTTTAACTAAAAAACTTTCTAGAGAAAATCTAAAAAGAATTCGAATGTATTAATTTTAATTGTCATAATATAAATTAACTAACCGACCGTACTGTATTTAAGTTCGGTCATAATATAATACTCTTAAAATGGCATGAAAGGAATAATTCCAAAATACTTTATTAACGAATTATTACATCAAACTAATATTATTGATGTAATAAAAACTAGAATACCTCTCAAAAAAATTGGAAAAAATTACAATACACATTGCCCTTTTCATCAAGAAAAAACACCGTCTTTTACTGTAAACAGTGAGAAACAATTTTATTATTGTTTTGGATGTAATGTACACGGAAACGCAATCGACTTCCTTATACATTACGATAAACTAACGTTTATAGAAAGTATTGAAGAACTAGCAAATATTAACGGACTAAGCATTCCATATAAAAAAAAATATCTTTCCAATTTTTTTAGTCACGAAAAACGTAATAATTTATATGTCGTAACAGAAACTTTATCTAATATCTATCATAAAAACATATTTAAAGAACAATATGCATATAAATATTTAAAAAGTCGTGGAATTAGTATATCTATGATTCAGTTTTTTAAAATAGGATTTTCTACTAAAAAGTTAAATAGCATAAAAAAAATAATAACCTCTAATAATTTTAAGTTGCAAGAACTAATTAATGTAGGCATGTTATTAATTAATAAAAACGGATATAAATATGATCGATTACAAGAAAGAATAATTTTTCCAATTAGAAATAAAAACGGAAAAGTCATTGGGTTTGGAGGAAGATCAATCAATAAAAGTACTCCTAAATATATTAATTCTCCTGAAACAGAAATATTTCAAAAAAGTCGAAATATATATGGCTTGTTCGAAATTTTACAACACAATCCAAAACCAAAAAAAATATTAGTAGTCGAAGGATATTTAGATGTCATAACACTCTATCAATTTAATATTAATTATTCAATTGCTGTGTTAGGAACATCTATCACAAATCATCAAATACAACTACTATTTAGAACTACAGATACTATTATATATTGCTATGATGGAGATCTTGCAGGAGAAAAAGCTGCTTGGAGAACTTTAAAAATGACTTTTCCTTATATTCAAGATGGAAAATATATTAAATTTATATTTTTACCTCATGGTGAAGATCCTGATACAATTATAAGAAAAGAAGGAAAAGAAAATTTTGCAAAACGCATAAAAAATGCTACAACATTATCAGAATTTTTGCTAAAAAAACTATTTGAAAATATAGATCTAAGCTCAATAAATGAACGTTTTTACTTAGGTTCTAAAACAATTCCTCTAATAAATCAAATTCCAGGAAAAATTACACGAATACATTTACTTCACAAGTTAGGAAATAGAATAGGTATTCCAGATTTAAACATTTTAAAAAAATTACATACTGTAAAATCGCATCAGATACTTTTTAAGGAAAATAAAAATCAAAAAAAAACGCAACAAATAACTATACGTATTTTAGTCGTACTTCTACTACAAAATCCGAAATTAGCACATACTATTCCATCAACAAAGTTTTTAAAAAGTTTTAATTCAATAGGATCTATTATATTTTTAGATTTAGTAAAAAAATGTATTATGTTTCCTAATTCTAACACTGGTCAAATTCTAGAAATGTATAGGAATACAAAAATCTTTAAAAAATTGAGTCAATTATCTGTCTGGAATCATATGATCTCAAAAAATCAAATACATCGAGTTTTCTTAGATTCATTAAAGAACCTTTATAATAGAACATTAGAAAATAAAAAAAATGAACTAATTATCAAAGAAAGAAAAACAGGACTTGAAAAACACGAAAAATATGAATTATGGTTAATTAACAAGAAATTAACAAAATGCGATTTATTAAAATCAAAAATCTAAAATAACCACTTTTAAATTAAATACTATATGAAATATTTATAAAAAATTTGAAAATATTTATATAAAAATCTGTTTTCGATATAATTAATATATTCTCTATCTTAATAAAATATGGATATCATCTTATGGAGCAAAATCCACAATTACAACTTAAACTACTAGTTACTCATGGAAAAGAACAAGGATATCTAACTTATACTGAAGTGCACGACCACTTGCCAAATGATATAATTAATTCAGATCAAATAGAAGATATCATTCAAATGATCAATGATATGGGTATTCAAGTAGTAGAAGAAGCACCAGATTCTGATGATCTTATACTACAAGAAATAAGACATACAGATACGGATGAAGATGCAGTAGAAGCAGCTGCACAAGTATTATCTAATGTAAACTCTGAGTTAGGACGAACTACTGATCCCGTAAGAATGTATATGCGAGAAATGGGAACGGTAGATTTATTAACTAGAGAAGGAGAAATCGATATAGCTAAACGAATAGAAGAAGGAATTAATCAAGTTCAATGTTCTGTAGCAGAATACCCAAAATCAATTGTTTATCTATTAAAACAATACCAGAGAGTAGAACTAGGAGAACTTAAACTAACTGACCTAATTAATGGATTTGTTGATCCTAATTTAGAAGAATTTTTTTCGCCTATTTCACATCACATTGGAACTAATTTTTCAGAAGAAGAAAATATTCACAATAATGATGATGATAGCTTAGATGATACTAACGAAAATAATAATCAAATCGATCCAGAATTAGCTCGGGAGAAGTTTCATGAATTAAAAAATCAATACAAAAAAACTAAAAATGTACTAAAAAATAAAAAAAGACATCATCATGATTCAATAATTGAAATTCAAAATTTATCAGAAATTTTTAAACAATTCAGACTAGCTCCCAAACAATTCGATTTTTTAGTTAAAAACATGCAACGCATGATGCAACGAATTCAAACGAAAGAAAAAATTATAAAAATATTGTGTTTAAAAAACTGTTCTATTCCTAAAAAAATTTTCGAAGAATTTCTTACAATAAAAATTAAAAAAATATGGAAAAAATTATCTAAATATAAAACATATCCATGGTTTGAAAAGCTTAATACAATTAAAGAAAAACTAAACTCTATTATAGAAGAACTAATTAAAATTGAGAAAACCACAGGACTTACTATAAAACAAATTAAAGACATTAATAAAAAAATATCTATAGGGGAACAAAAAGCAAAAAAAGCAAAAAAAGAAATGGTAGAAGCTAATTTAAGATTAGTTATTTCAATTGCAAAAAAATATACAAACAGAGGACTTCAATTTTTAGATTTGATTCAAGAAGGTAACATAGGATTAATGAAAGCTGTCGATAAATTTGAATATCGAAGAGGATACAAATTTTCAACATATGCTACTTGGTGGATAAGGCAAGCAATCACGCGTTCTATTGCCGATCAAGCAAGAACTATTAGAATACCAGTACATATGATTGAAACAATTAACAAATTAAATCGTATTTCTAGACAAATATTACAAAAAATAGGTCGAGAACCAACACCTGAAGAGTTATCAGAACATATGTCAATTCCAGAAGAAAAAATACGAAAAATATTAAAAATAGCAAAAGAACCAATATCAATGGAAACTCCTGTTGGAGAAGACGATGATTCTCATTTAGGAGATTTTATAGAAGATACTACATTAGAATTGCCTTTAGATTCTGCTACTTCAGAAAATTTACGATCTGCTACGCATAATGTTTTAGCAGGATTAACAGCTCGAGAAGCTAAAGTACTCCGAATGAGATTTGGAATAGATATGAACACAGATCATACTTTAGAAGAAGTCGGAAAGCAATTTGATGTTACTCGTGAAAGAATACGTCAAATAGAGGCTAAAGCTTTACGAAAACTACGACATCCTAGTAGATCGGAAATCCTTCGTAGTTTTTTAGATGACTAAATAAACAACATTTTTATAAAATTAAGTCAAATTAAAGCTTCCTATTGAAAAGGAAGCTTTAATTTGTTCAAAATAACATTTTTGTATTAATATTTTAAACGTTATTTAAATTTTTGTATTTCAAAAATTATATAAAATAAAACTATTATAACTACTTTATATCTAATTGAACTTATTTTAAATTACTATTACAATATTAAATAAATTTAACTTTTAAAAATATATAAAACTATACTATATTATTAAACATATATAGATGTTAACACTACTGTTCCTGGACTAATACTTACATTTGGTCCTATTTCAACATTACCTAATATTATTACTCCAGACCCTATTGTTACTCCCGAATAAATTTTTGGACAAAGAATGTCTTTTATTATTTTAGTTCTTTTAAAATTTGTTAATTTTGGATTAGAAAAACGATTCTCCATTTCTGCTTTTCTTCCAATAACAATTCCAGAAGTATGACTTAATACAATTCCATTTTCAATTAATGATTTAGGATGAATATCTATAGAAAATACAAATGAAATACAGTTTTGAAAATATATAGCTAATTCTTTTCTACCGGAATTCCAAAAAAAATTACTTATACGATATGCTTGTAATGCATGAAACTCTTTTGAATACAAAAATGAAATAGCATAACAAGTGTCTGATAAATCTGTTTCATGTATTGCTTGTATATCTTTTATCGCTGAAAAAATGATATCAAAATTAGCATCATATATTCGTTGTATTATATCTCTTAAAAAAATAGCAGAAATAACTTTATTTCCTAATTTGTTAGACAACATATAGCTTAATGCTGTACCAAAATTTTTGTGATTTAATATATAAGAATGATAAAACCCTAATAATAAAATTTCTCGCTCACAAAGAATTTGAACTTCAGACAAAATTTGATTCCATATTAATTCAACTTCTTCAAACAAAATTTTCTCCAAATAATACAAATATATTATGCAGTTATTAAAATAATTTAATTCTTGTATTATATATACGATATATTAACTTGTAGTAATAATATACATATAGAATACATATAAATGTACATAACATTTTAATAAATATAACATTTTCTCATTATTTTATTATTTTAAAAATTTACTTTGTAAAAATAGTACACTATTTTAATTTATAAATGTTTTAATTCTTTTAAAATTAACAAAAATCAGTTAAATATTACATTTACATATATTTAAAAATAAATTTTTATTAAAACATTTTAATGTTAACTCAAGTTATAACATATATAATAAAATTTAAAGTAATAATGTCAAAACTAATTATAAAACTCTTAAAACATAAATTTTATTATTTATCAAATTACGACATATCATAAACATTTTATAATATTAAATACGTTTTTAAAAAACTGTTTAATTTTTTTATAAAATATTAACTTTCCAACTAAGACATTATAACATTTTATAATTAAGATTTTAAAAAGATGATTACAACTTTATGTTTAACTTTTTCTTTATCTCTTTAATAGATCTTTGAACTTGCTTAAAAGACACTCCTCCTTTGGAATTTCTTTTGTTAAGAATTTCCCGTAATTCCAAATGCTTATATACATCAGATTCAATAAGATTACAATGTTTTTTTAACACTTTTAAATGTAACTTTTCTAACGGAAGTTTATTTTGAATAGCTTCTAATACTATTTTCCCTGTTATGTAATGTGCATCACGAAACGTTACACCTTTTTTTACTAAATAATCAGCCAATTCAGTAGAATTAGAATAATCTTTGTTTGCTGCTTTTAAACAAGTAGAATAATTAACTTCTAAATTATCTAAAACTAAAATAGACATTAATAAACATCTACTCCAAGTCTTTAAAGCGTCAAATAATCCTTCTTTATCTTCTTGCATATCTTTATTATAAGATAACGGTAAACCTTTTAAAATTACTAAAATACTAATCAAAAATCCAATTACTCTTCCCGATTTAGATCTAATAATTTCTAAAGAATCTGGATTTTTTTTTTGAGGCATAAGAGACGAACCTGAAGTAATCGCATCCGAAAACGTTACAAATTTAGATTCAGAAGAATTAAAAAAAATTAAATCTTCAGAAAACCTTGATAAATGAATCATTCCTATAGATGCAACTGAAGCTAATTCTATAATATAATCGCGATCTGAAACACTATCCAAACTATTTTTAGTAGCTGAGGTAAAACCCATTTCCTTAGCTAATTTGTCTCGGTCAATATTCCATGTAGTCCCAGAAAGAGCTCCACAACCTAATGGACTAACATTCAATCTTTTTAATACGTCTTCTAAACGATCTTCATCTCGATCCAACATTTCTATATAAGCTAAACACCAAAAAGAAAAAGTAATAGGTTGAGCTCTTTGTAAATGCGTATATCCAGGCATAATAATACTTTGATTTTTTTCAGCACTTTTAATTAATGCTAATTTGAATTTCTTAATTTGATTTAATAAAATTTTAACCTTATACTTACACCATAACTTTAAATCAGTAGTTACTTGATCGTTCCTACTACGACCTGTATGTAATTTCTTTCCAATTTCTCCTACAATTTTAATTAATTCTTTTTCTACCCAACTATGTATATCTTCTGAATCACTTTTTAACATACAAGTAGGACTGTTTTTAACTAAATCCCACAAAGAGTTTAAAGCAATTTCAATTCTTTTTTGTTCTTCTACTGTTAATACATCAACACTCAATAACGCTTTAGACCATGCTATAGAAGAAAAAATATCCTGTTCTACTAATTGATAATCAACATTTAAAGAAGAATTAAATTGTTTAAAAAAAGCATCAGAATCACGTAAAAATCTTCCTCCCCATAACATCTTATATTTACTCCGTTAACTATGAAAAATTATCATTTTTCTTAAAACATAATCTTCATTACAATGAGTATAGTTAAATTAATGAGAACTTTTTCTCATTGCTCGTATTCTAGAAGGTAAAGAAAAAATTTTTATAAAACCATTTGCATCAGATTGACAGTATACATCATCTAAACCAAACGTAACAAAATCTTTGGAATATAGAGAATTAGATGAATATTTTCGAAGAGGAGTAATCGTTCCTTTATATAACTCTAATATTACTTCTCCATTTAATTCTAAAGATAATATATCAGCTGATGCTTGAATAGATTTTCGAATAGGACTAAACCAATTCCCATTGTAAATTACATATGACATTTCTAGTCCAAGAATTTGCCTCCATTTAAAACTATCTCGATCTAATACTAATTGTTCAATAAAACGTAAAGCATTAAACATGATTGTTCCGCCCGGAGTTTCATAACAACCTCGAGATTTCATACCTACTAATCGATTTTCTACAATGTCAACACGTCCAATACCATGCCGAGATCCTATTGTATTTAGCTTTTTTAAACACTTAAACGGAGTAAGATAATCCCCGTTCACAGCTACTACACAACCGTTTTGTATTGTTAAAGAAATAATTTCAGGTTTATCAGGTGCATTTTTAGGATCTACAGTCCAAACCCAACAATCTTCCTTACACATATTCCATGGATCTTCAAGAACTCCACCTTCTGTTGAAATATGCCATATATTTTCGTCTCTACTATAAATTTTTTCAATAGTAGCAGTTGTTTTTATATTTTTTCCTTTTAAATACACGAGTAATTCTTCACGTGAATGTAAATCCCATTCTCTCCAAGGAGCAATAACTTTTAATTGAGGTGCTAATGCAGCATATGTAGTTTCAAATCGTACTTGATCATTTCCTTTCCCAGTTGCACCGTGACATACACCGTCAGCACCTAATTTTAGTGCAACTTCTACTTGTTTTTTAGCTATAATAGGTCGAGCTAATGCAGTTCCCAATAAATAATTTCCTTCATACAATGCTCCAGTTTTCAATACAGGATAAATATAATTTCTTACAAAATCTTCTTTTAAATCAATAACCATACACTGAGATGCCCCAGATTGAAGTGCTTTTTTTTCAATATCATATAAATCATTTTTAGATTGCCCAACATCTGCAACATATGCAATTACATCTGAATTATATTTCTCTTTAATCCAAGGAATAATAGCCGATGTATCTAACCCACCTGAATAGGCTACAACAACTTTTTTATAATCTTTTTTGTTTTTCATGATGATCCTGATAAATCGCGCATTATAACGTATGTTTTAATCATACGACTTTTTATAAAAAATAATTATTCTATACTTCTTATAAGTACTCAGATATTTAAACATCTTATATATAAACTAATAATTCTATAATACAAATATTAATTTATTTTTTAAAATGTTATATTTCATATATTTTAAAAAATTAAAATTTTAATATTTGTATTAAAACAAAAATTTAAACCAAAATTTTATATCTAGTATTTATAAAATACCATATATTAACTTTCAATATGTTAATAAAATAAATCAACAACATAAATATTAATTTATAAATATAATTATACAAAACGTTAAACAGAACAAAGTTTTTTTCCTAAAATATGGCATATAGAAATAACCATATTTGACTTATTTAACGCATAAAAATGAAAATTTCTAATTCCTTCTTTATAAAGTACTTTGACCATATCTATAGCTATGCTCGTTCCAATAATTTCACTTCTTTTGAGATCATTTTCTAATCCATTAAACATATGATAAATCCAAGTTGGAATTGTTACATTACTCATCTTGGAAAAATTACATAATTGTTTAAAATTGAAAATAGGAAAAATACCTGGAATAATATCTATAGTAATTCCGCTTCGTACACATAAATCTCTAAACTTCAAAAAATGAGTAGTACTAAAAAAAAACTGAGTAATAGCACAGTTAGCACCAGCGTCTATTTTTCTTTTTAAGTTGATTAAATCAACTTCAGCGCTACGAGACTCAGGATGTAATTCTGGATAAGCAGCAACTAAAATATTAAAATTAGCAACACATTTTAATATTTTTATCAAATCAACAGCATACATCACTGTTTTTTTCTCAAAATTTTTAAAATCTCCTCTTAATGCTAAGATACTACGAAAACCACTATTCCAATATTTTTTTGCAATTTCTACTAATTCATCTTTAGTCATATTAGAACATGTAAGATGAGGAACAGTTTCTATATTAGTTTGATTTTTAATTTCATTTGCAATATTATATGTATTGTTTCTTGTTTCAAAAAACGCTCCGCATGTTACTGAAAAAAAAACTGGATGTAATAACTTTAATTTGTTAACTGTTTTAAACAATTTTTTTCGTGATATTAAATCTTTAGGAGGAAATAATTCAAATGATACGTTAATTTTTTCACGAACATTAACTAAGTATTCATTCAATACTTCATAACAATGAATGTCACATACATACATATTATAATTCCTATCAAAATAGAAAATTGAAATTTTTATATTATTAAAATCTTGAAGTTAATTGATTTAATCTAGATAAAATATCGTTTTTATTAGAATAAAACTATAAATTACTAATTTAATATCTTTCAACAATGATGTTATAAAACTAAACTTGTAACGTTTCACGAAAAGATTAAAAATAAAATTCAAAAATGCATGCAAATCAATCGTTAAAAAAATTCCATACATTTAAAATTGATGTATACGCGAAAAAGATAGTTATAGTAAGCAACATACGTGTTCTTATTAAAACATGGAACATGTGTAAAAAAAAGTCTTCTTTTATATTATTAGGCGAAGGAAGTAACACATTATTTTCTAAAAATTATAATGGGATTGTAGCAATTAATAAAATTTCAGGAATAAAAATTTTAGAAAATCGTGAATATTGGTTAATAAATGCTAAAGGAGGAGTAAAATGGCATAACTTAGTCACATATACATTAAAATTAGGAATTTATGGGTTAGAAAACTTAGCCTTTATTCCTGGAACAGTAGGGGCAGCTCCAATTCAAAACATAGGAGCATATGGATTAGAATTTAAAGATATATGTGATTATGTAGAAATTTTATCTTTAACGAGTTGTAATATAACAAAAATACAATCAAAATATTGCATGTTTGAATACAGAAATAGTATTTTTAAGAATACACACGATCATAATTATATAATTTTATCTGTAGGAATTAAACTTAAAAAAAAATGGTCTCCTAATGTAATTCATCTACGTTTACAACAAACTAATAACAAAAATATCACCGCACTTGAAATTTTTAATTTTATAAAAAAAATTAGAAATAAAAAATTTCCTAATTTAAAAAATGTAGGACACGCTGGAAGTTTCTTTAAAAATCCAATCATTAAAAAAAGCCATGCTAAAAAACTTTTATGTAAATATAAAAACGTACCTAACTATCCTGAAAATAATGAAAATGTAAAAATTTCAGCAGGATGGTTAATTGAAAAATGTCAATTAAAGGGATATCGCATTGGAGGAGCTAAAGTACACGATAAACAAGCATTAATACTCGTAAACGAATATAATTGTACTTCTCAAAACATACTAATTTTGGCAAAAATAATACAAAAAAAAGTATACGAAAAATTTAATATTTTTCTTGAAAAAGAAATTAATATTATCGGAAAAAATAATATTCTTTAATAATGAACATAAACATAATAATATAACTGTTATATCCTCTTATTTTAATAACACTGCATTCTTTTGAAACAGAAAATAATTTGAAGTGTAGATAATACTCCGTTCTAAAAAATTTAGTTAACAATTTTTATACAATTAATGTCATGATTAAAATCTTTAATTACAATAAAATCAGCATATTCTTGAGTTAAAAAAATATTTTTTTTTAAATTTTTATAATTAACTTCATACCATGTTTTACTAGCAACATTTATCGCATCATTTAAAGACATTTTATAATAAAAATTAAAAAAAGAATCCGGATAAAATTTCGACATTTTTCTTAAATATAAAAAACGACTAAGATACCATTCTTTTAAAAATAAATCATCTGCATCTATATAAATCGAACAATTAAAAAACTTTGACAACAAGAATGAATTACGTTTTTTTGTCATATAAAAAGAAGGATTTAAAATATGTAAGCCCTCTATAATAAAAATATCTGAATTTTCTATCATTTTATTACTATTTAAAACAACATTTTGAAAAAAATGAGAATATACTGGAATAACAATGTTTGAAATTCCTGATTGAATTTTTAAAAAAAAATCTATTAATTTTCTAATGTCATATGTATCAGGAAATCCCTTATGCTTCATTAACCCTAAACTACTCAAAATTTCATTAGAAAATAAAAAACTATCTGTTGTAACTACAGAAACATTTTTTTTAGTGAAATAATTTTGCAATCCTAATTTTAACTTATGAGACATCGTACTTTTTCCAACTGCTACACTCCCAGTTACTCCTAAAATATAAGGCTTTTTATTCTCACATGTTCCTAATTTTAAATGCATTAAATCATTTTTTAAAATATCCTGAACTAAATATTTTAAAATGTCCTTAATGCTTGAACTCAAATATAAATTTTTCACGATAGCTTGATTTTTAAAATTTATATTTATAGAATACTATTCTAAAATCATAAAAACAAGTTTTCTTAAAAAATTAAAAATATTTTCAAAATATTAAAATTTATTTAAATAGTATGTAATTAATGTTAAATTTTCATTGCATAAAATTAAATCTATACGTAATATATTAAGAACAAAGCCGGCTTAGCTCAAAAGGTAGAGCGACTGACTTGTAATCAGTAGGTAACCAGTTCGATTCCGGTAGCCGGCAAAAGAAATTATAAACGATACAAAATATAAAGGTGGGATTCCCGAGCGGTTAAAGGGAGCAGACTGTAAATTTGCCGTCATAGACTTCGAAGGTTCGAATCCTTCTCCCACCATCATAAAGAAAATTTGTGTATATTTTAAAATAATTAGATGTGCGAACATCGTATAATGGACATTACCTCAGCCTTCCAAGCTGATGATGCGGGTTCGATTCCCGCTGATCGCTTAAAACATCTGAGGCTGATATAGCTCAGTTGATAGAGCACATCCTTGGTAAGGATGAGGTCCCCAGTTTAATCCTGGGTATCAGCATTATAAAAAAATTATACAAACATTTATAAATTTATATTTATATAAAAAACATAAAATTAATTTTTAAAAAATACGTTTAAAATCTTTTATAAATAACAAAATTCAAAAAATCTCTTCACTTTATTAATCTAAATCATTTAACGAAAATTCGTATATACTTTTAGTTTCACTAAAGTATATTCTTCATATATCACATAAAACTAATTAAATTGTATGAAATTAAATTACTAACAGTAGAAAACTATATGATTCCATTCAAAGCATTCGTATTATATATGTTAATTTAAAATTATTTCTATTTTCAACATAAACTAAACAAACTACATATTTAAAATATCATATATTATAGGATAATACATGGCTAAAAAAATAAAACCACACAAAAAACATTGTATTTCAAATATACTAAAATTGGTTAGTATAGGAATACTAATAATATTGATACTTTTTAATCACTATTATTATAGTAGTTTATCTTCGTTACTTCATATAACCATAACAACACTTTTAATTAGTTTAATTATTACAATAATTTTTTTAACTAAACAAGGAAAAAAAATACTATTTTTAATAAATGAAACAAAAAAAGAAACAAAAAAAATACACTGGCCTCACTTAAAAGAAACATTTCATACAACTATTATTGTAATTATTGTAACTATTGTAATTTCTTTAATTTTATGGGGATTAGATAATATTTTAATCCGAGTTGTATCATTTTTTACTAGTTTAAGGATATAATATGTATAAAAATCCTCAAAAACGATGGTACGTATTACAAGCATTTTCTGGGTTTGAAAATCGTATTATGAAATCAATACGAGAACATATTAAATTAAATAATATGGAACAATTATTTGGAGAAGTCATGGTACCAACTGAAGAAGTAGTAGAAATTAAAGCAGGAAAACAAAAAAAAAGCGAATATAAATTTTTTCCAGGATATGTACTCATTCAAATGATCATGAACGATTCAAGTTGGCACTTAATTCGAAGTATACCTCACGTATTAGGATTTATAGGAGGAACATCTGATAAACCTTCTCCAATTAGTGACCGAGAGGTCAACATTATTATTAATAGACTTAAACAAATAGGAGATAAACCTAGACCAAAAACATTATTTGAACCTGGAGAAATAGTTAGAGTAAATGATGGACCATTTTTAGATTTTAATGGAGTAGTAGAACAAGTTGATTATGAAAAAAATAGATTGAAAGTATCAGTTTCAATATTCGGAAGATCTACTCCTGTAGAACTAGATTTCGGGCAAGTGAAAAAGAATTGAACATGTCATTTTAATTAAAAACTAACCTATATTTCTTGATTTTTATAAAACAATATAAAATTAAATTTTTAAAAAATTAGGAGAACAATATGGCTAAAAAAATACAAACTTATATCAAACTTCAAGTTTTAGCAGGAATGGCAAATCCTAGTCCTCCAGTCGGACCAGCTTTAGGTCAAAAAGGTTTAAATATTATGGAATTTTGCAAACTATTTAATACAAAAACTAATCACTTAGAAAAAGGATTACCTATTCCTACTGTAATAACCGTTTATTCAGATAAAACGTTTTCTTTCATCATTAAAACTCCACCTGCTTCTATATTATTAAAAAAAGCAATAGGAATTAAATCTGGTTCTTCTAAACCTAATACAGAGAAAGTAGGAGAAATAACTTATCAACAAATAATAGAAATTGCTAAAATAAAACAAACTGATATGACTGGATCTAATATTGAAAAAATGGCTAAATCTATTATAGGAACTGCTAATTCTATAGGATTAACTATAAAAGGAAAGTAAATGAAAAAACTTACTAAAAAAATGCAATTTATGCATAATTTAGTTAAAAACAAAAAAATATTTGACATAGAAGAAAGCATTCTTTTACTTAAAAAAATTGCTGTTTCTAAATTCAATGAAAGTATAGATGTATCTATTAATTTAGGAATCAACTCTAAAAAATCTGATCAAAACATACGAGGAAGTACTATATTACCTCATGGCATTGGAAAATTAATAAAAGTAGCAGTATTTACTCAAGATGAAAATATAGAAGTTGCAAAAAGATGTGGTGCAGAATATGTGGGATTACATGATTTAATAAAACATATACAAGTACATGGAATCGATTTTAACATTGCTATTGCTTCTACTGAAGTTATGAAATTCGTAAATAAACTAGGACCTATATTAGGACCTAGAGGTCTTATGCCACATTTGAAATTAGGTACAGTAACTAATAATCTTGAATACGCAATTAAAAATGCCAAAAACGGTCAAATAAATTATAAAAGTGATAAAAATGGAATAATACATACTTCAATTGGAAAAATTAATTTCTTAAGTAAAAATATAAAGGAAAATTTAAATTCTTTAATAAAATCTTTAAAAAAATTCAAACCTAAAACTTTAAAAGGACCCTACATAAAAAAAATAACCCTATCAACCACCATGAGCTTAGGAGTAAATATTAACTTAAATAGTTTAACTCTGTAATTACTTAATTTTGCTTTACTCTGAAAGAAAAATTCTTTACAATAAAAGATTCATTTCTTAATTAATATCTATAATTAATACTTTCAGTTTAAACATATTTGAAAATATTTACTTATCATCTAAATTTTAAAATATATAATTTTAATTATTCTATTGACATACTCAAAAATTGAAATTTTTTAAAATTATATGAATAAAGTTGCTAGTTTTTATTTTTTACAAATAAAATTATTTCTGTAATTTTAATCAAATTTAGGAGTATTTAAATTAATGATATTAAATCTTCAAAAAAAAAAAGAAATTGTTACTGAAATACATAATACAGCTAAAAATGCATTGTCAATAGTTATTGCTAATTCAAGAAACGTAAAAGTAAACGAAATCACTGAATTACGAAAATTAGCCCGAAAAATAGGTGTCAAACTAGGAGTTTTTAAAAATACTTTAATAAAATTAGGTATTAAAGGTACTCATTTTTCATGCCTAAAAAAACTATTAGTTGGTCCAGTACTAATAGGTTACTCTATAGATCATCCAAGAAGCGCAGCAAAACTATTTAAAGAATTTTCAACAAAAAACAAAAACTTTAAAATTATCGGAGCTGTTTTTGAAGGTCAAATATTATCTCAGTCTAATATAAACATATTATCAGACATGCTTACATATAATGAAGCAATATACAAACTAATAATAACTATAAAAGAAATAACTATAGGAAAATTAATACGCGCTCTTATATCTATAAAAGAAACAAAACATAAAATATAATTTATATTTTGTAAATAATACTAAAAATTGTTTTTTTAGATATTATGAAGGACAAATATTATGTCTATAACTAAAGAACAGATTTTGGAAGCTATATCAGAAATGCCAGTAAAAAATGTTATTGATTTAATTTCTGATATGGAAAAAAAATTTGGAATATCAATAGAAACATTAACAAATTCTAAATCTCCTACTACTTCAGAACCATCAGAAGAAAAAACAGAATTCGATGTAATACTAAAATCTATTGGCGGAAATAAAGTATCAGTAATAAAAGCAGTACGAAGTGCTACCGGATTAGGACTAAAAGAAGCGAAAGATTTAGTTGAATCAGCTCCTACTACAATAAAAGAACATATTACTAAAACAGAAGCTGAATCTCTTAAAAAAATATTAGATGAAACTGGTGCTGAATCAGAAATTAAATAAAATTTTACATTATAAAAATTAAGATTATATTTTTTAATAGCTGGTGATTAGTAATCACCAGCCCTTTCTATTCAATTGTTTTGAAACATTTTATATTTAACGTTCTCAATAAAAATGTTTAGTCATACAATTCTTATATTATTCTTTATTTTGTAAAAAACGTTTAGTTCAAAACACATTTGAAAAAAATAAACAAGTTACTAAAATTATTTTAATAAATAGATAATACTTAAATTGACTGACTAATCGAGGAACCCTATGGTTTACTCTTATACTGAAAAAAAACGAATTCGAAAAAATTTTGGAAAACACCCAAAAGTACTTGATGTACCATATCTTCTTTCTATTCAAATTGATTCATTTAAAAAATTTATAAAAAAAGATCCAAACACTTTATATGGATTAGAAGCCGCATTTCAATCAATATTTCCTATTTTAAGTTACAATGGAAATTCCGAACTTCAATACATTGAATATTATTTAGGAAATTCTTCTTTCGACGTAAAAGAATGTCAAATTCGAGGATCTACTTATTCAGCTCCATTACGTGTCAAACTACGTTTAATTATCTATGAACGCGAAACTGTAGAGAAAAAAATAAAAACTGTTAAAGAACAAGAAGTATATATGGGAGAAATTCCATTAATGACAAAAAACGGAACATTTATAATTAATGGTACTGAAAGAGTAGTAGTATCACAACTACACAGAAGCCCAGGAGTATTTTTTGATAGTGATAAAGGAAAAACTCATTCATCCGGAAAAGTATTGTATAATGCTCGAATTATTCCATATCGAGGATCATGGTTAGATTTCGAATTCGACCCTAAAGACAATTTATTTATTCGAATTGACAGGAGACGTAAATTACCTGCAAGTATTATCTTAAAAGCGCTTAATCTTAACACAGAAGAAATTCTTAATATATTTTTCAAAAAAAATACATTTAAAATATTTTCAAAAAAAATCATAATGGAACTTGTTCCAGAAAGATTGCGTGGTGAAACAGCAACTTTTGATATTTTTTGTAATGATAAATTGTATGTCAAAAAAGGTCAACGAATTACTGCTAGACATATCAATTTATTAAAAAAGAATAATATTAATTCTATTGAAGTACCTGAAGAATATCTCGTAGGAAAAATATCAGCAAAAAATTATTTTGATGTAAAAACAAAAGAAATTATTTTGCCAGCTAATACTAAACTAAATATCGAAGTCATAAAAAAATTAAAATTAAATAATTTTTCTGAAATTATAACAATATTTACTAATGATTTAGATCATGGACCGTATATTTCAGAAACGTTAAAAATTGATCCCACCTCTGATCGTTCCAGTGCATTAATTGAAATTTATCGCATGATGCGTCCAGGAGAACCTCCAACACGTGATGCCACAGAAAATTTATTTGAAAATCTATTTTTTTCAGAAGAAAAATATGATCTTTCTTCAGTTGGACGCATGAAATTTAACCGATCTTTATCAAGAAGTAATATACAAGGAAAAACTACACTAAATAAGATAGATATTATTGATGTTATTAAAAAGTTAATTGATATCAGAAATGGAAAAGGAGATATTGACGATATCGATCATTTAGGAAATAGAAGAATAAGATCAGTAGGAGAAATGGCAGAAAATCAATTTAGAATAGGATTAATACGAGTTGAAAGAGCCGTAAAAGAAAGGTTATCTTTAAGCGATTTAGATACATTAGTTCCACAAGATATGATTAATGCTAAGCCTATTTCTGCTGCAATAAAAGAATTTTTTGGATCTAGCCAACTATCCCAATTTATGGATCAAAATAATCCATTATCAGAAATAACACATAAACGTCGCATTTCTGCACTAGGTTTAGGAGGATTAACCAGAGAACGAGCAGGATTTGAAGTACGAGACGTTCATCCTACACACTATGGAAGAGTTTGTCCAATCGAAACTCCAGAAGGACCTAATATCGGTCTAATAAACTCTTTATCTGTATATGCAAGAACAAATATATACGGATTTTTAGAAACCCCTTATCAAAAAGTATATAAAGGATCTGTAATTAAAAAAATTGAGTATCTTTCCGCCATAGAAGAAGGAAATTTTGTTATTGCTCAGGCTAACACTAACTTAGATAAAAACGGACGCTTAATTGACGATTTAATAACATGTCGGCATAAAGGTGAATCTAGTCTTTTTCATCCAAATCAAGTTAACTATATGGATATTTCTACACAACAAATTGTTTCTGTAGGTGCATCTTTAATTCCATTTTTAGAACACGATGATGCAAATAGAGCATTGATGGGTGCTAACATGCAACGACAAGCTGTTCCTACGTTAATATCAGAAAAACCCTTGGTAGGAACTGGTATGGAACGGACTGTAGCAGTAGACTCTGGAGTAACAGAAATAGCCAAAAGGGGAGGGGTCGTACAATATATAGACGCATCTAGAATAATTGTTAAAATTAATTCAGACGAAATGATATCTGGAGAAGCGGGAATTGATATTTATAATCTTACTAAATATACTAGATCTAATCAAAATACATGTATTAATCAAATACCATGTGTATCTTTAGGAGAAAAAGTAGAAAAAGGAGATGTATTAGCAGATGGACCGTCTACTGATTTAGGCGAATTAGCATTAGGGCAAAATATGCGCGTAGCTTTTATGCCTTGGAATGGATATAATTTCGAAGATTCTATCTTAATATCGGAACAAGTTGTTCGAGAAGATAGATTTACTACCATTCATATTCAAGAATTAGCTTGTATTGCACGAGATACAAAATTAGGATCTGAAGAAATTACATCTGATATACCTAACATAGGAGAATCTGCATTATCTAAACTAGATGAATCAGGAATTGTTTATATTGGAGCAGAAGTAAAAGGAGGAGACATTTTAGTAGGAAAAGTTACTCCTAAAGGAGAAACACAACTAACTCCCGAAGAAAAATTGCTACGAGCTATATTTGGAGAAAAAGCATCAGATGTAAAAGACTCTTCTTTAAGAGTTCCTAATGGAATGTTTGGAACAGTAATTGACATACAAGTTTTTACTAGAGATGGAGTAAAAAAAGATAAAAGAGCATTAAAAATTGAGGATATACAACTTCAAAAAGCTAAAAAAGATCTTACAGAAGAACTCAAAACATTTGAATCAAGTTTATTTAACCAAATTCAATCTATTTTATTATGCTCTAATATTAAGATAGAAAGTTTAAATCAGTTATCTAAAACAGAATGGTTAAATATTTCTGTAAACAATAAAAAAAATCAAAAAAAATTAACACAATTATCTTTACAATATAGTGATCTTAAAAAAGAATTTGAAAAAAAATTAGAAATTCAATATAAAAAAATTACTCAAGGAGATGACTTAACTCCTGGGATCTTAAAAATCGTAAAAGTTTACTTAGCAGTAAAAAGACATATTCAACCGGGAGATAAAATGGCAGGTCGCCATGGAAATAAAGGAGTAATTTCTAAAATCAATCCTATCGAAGACATGCCATACGATCAACATGGAATACCTGTAGATATTGTGTTAAATCCTTTAGGAGTACCATCTAGAATGAATATAGGGCAAATTTTAGAAACTCATTTAGGATTAGCATCGAAAGGAATTGGAAAAAAAATTAATACAATGTTAAAAAATAAAAATTCTATCGAATCTATTCGAAATTTTATTCAAACAGCTTTTGATTTAGGAGAAAAAGTTAAACAAAAAATAAACTTAAATACATTTTCTGATGATGAAGTATTACGTTTAGCAAAAAATTTTAAAAATGGGATGCCACTTGCAACACCTGTTTTTGATGGAGCTAGAGAAAAAGAAATAAAAGAACTATTAAAACTAGCAAGTTTACCTACCTCTGGACAAATAACATTATTTGATGGAAGAACTGGTGAAAAGTTCGAAAGACCAGTTACTGTAGGATATATGTATATGTTAAAACTTAATCATCTTGTTGACGATAAAATGCATGCACGATCTACTGGATCTTATAGCTTAGTTACTCAACAACCTTTAGGTGGAAAAGCTCAATTTGGAGGACAAAGATTTGGAGAAATGGAAGTTTGGGCGTTAGAAGCTTACGGAGCTGCTTATACTTTACAAGAAATGTTAACGGTAAAATCTGACGATGTAAATGGAAGAACAAAAATGTACAAAAATATAGTGGATGGAAACTATAAAATGGAGCCAGGAATGCCTGAATCTTTTAATGTATTACTAAAAGAAATAAGATCATTAGGCATTAATATCGAATTAGAAAATGATTAAAATTTTGATACCTAATTTTTAAAAAAATTCTTACCAATTAATTTTTTTATTTCAAATATTCACTTCGACAGGAACTAATTCGTGAAAAATTTATTAAAATTTTTAAAATCACAAATTAAAACTGATGAATTTGACGCAATAAAAATTGCTTTAGCTTCTCCGGACATAATCCGATCTTGGTCATTTGGAGAGGTTAAAAAACCAGAAACTATTAACTATCGAACATTTAAACCGGAAAGAAATGGATTGTTTTGCGCACGGATTTTCGGACCAGTAAAAGATTACGAATGTTTATGCGGAAAATATAAAAGATTAAAACACCGTGGAGTAATTTGTGAAAAATGTGGAGTAGAAGTCACACAAAGTAAAGTACGTCGAGAACGCATGGGGCATATTGAATTAGCATCACCTATTGCACATATTTGGTTCTTAAAATCTCTTCCATCAAGAATTGGATTACTATTAGACATGCCATTACGAGATATTGAAAGAGTTCTTTATTTTGAATCTTATGTAGTTGTTGATAAAGGAATGACTAATCTTGAAAAACGCCAAATCTTAACTGAAGAACAATACTTAAATGCTTTAGAAGAATTTGGAGATGAATTTAACGCTAAAATGGGTGCTGAAGCAATACAATTATTATTGAACGATATTAATTTAGTTCAAGAATGTGATATTTTAAAACAAGAGCTACATAACAGCAATTCTGAAACTAAACGTAAAAAATTAACAAAACGTATTAAACTATTAGAGTCATTTTTACAATCACATAATAAGCCTGAATGGATGATTCTAACTGTATTACCCATTTTACCTCCAGATCTTAGACCACTAGTTCCATTGGATGGTGGAAGATTTGCCACATCCGACCTAAATGATTTATATCGTCGAGTAATTAATAGAAATAATCGTCTTAAGCGATTGTTAGAATTATCAGCTCCAGATATCATTATTAGAAATGAAAAAAGAATGCTTCAAGAAGCTGTAGACGCACTATTAGATAATGGAAGAAGAGGGCGAGCTATAACAGGATCTAATAAACGTCCACTTAAATCTTTAAGCGACATGATTAAAGGAAAACAAGGAAGATTTAGACAAAATTTATTAGGAAAAAGAGTAGATTACTCAGGAAGATCAGTAATTACTGTTGGTCCATATTTACAATTACATCAATGTGGTTTACCTAAAAAAATGGCTCTAGAATTATTTAAACCATTTATTTACGGAAAACTAGAAATAAAAGGATTAGCAAGCACTATTAAATCAGCGAAAAAAATGGTAGAACGCGAAGAATCTATCGTATGGGATATCCTAGACGAAGTCATTCACGAACATCCTGTGTTACTTAATCGAGCTCCCACCTTACACAGACTTGGAATTCAAGCTTTCGAACCTATTTTAGTTGAAGGAAAAGCCATACAATTACATCCACTAGTATGTGCAGCATATAATGCGGACTTTGATGGAGATCAAATGGCTGTACATGTTCCATTAACTATCGAAGCACAATTAGAAGCACGTTCACTAATGATGTCTACTAATAACATTTTATCACCTGCCAATGGAGAACCAATTATTGTACCCTCTCAAGATGTTGTATTAGGACTTTATTACATGACTCGAGAAAAAATCAATGCTAAAGGAGAGGGAATGATATTAAAAAACTCTAAAGAAGCTGAAAAAATATACAGGTTAGGACTAGCACATTTACATGCTAAAGTAAAAGTAAAAATTTCAGAATATATTATTGTAAATGATAAAAAATTTATAAAAAAACAAAAAGTAATAAATACTACTATAGGAAGATCTATTTTATGGATGATTGTACCAAAAGGACTACCTTTTTCTATAGTTAATCAAACATTAAGAAAAAAATCTATTTCTACGATGCTTAATACGTGTTACAGAATACTAGGACTAAAACCAACAGTACATTTTGCTGATCAAATTATGTACACAGGATTTATGTATGCTGCACGATCTGGGGCATCAGTAGGTATCGATGATATGGTCATTCCAAATAAAAAAACAGATATCATTTCAGAAGCAGAAATGGAAGTGGCAGAAATACAAGATCAATTCCAATCAGGATTCGTTACTTCAGGAGAAAGATATAATAAAGTTATTGACATTTGGGCAGACGCTAATGAAAGAGTATCAAAAGCTATGATGAACAATTTATCTGCAGAATATGTTAATGATAAACATGGGAACATAATAAAACAACCATCTTTTAACAGCATATTTATGATGGCAGATTCAGGAGCTAGAGGATCAGCAGCTCAAATAAGACAATTAGCTGGAATGAGAGGTTTAATGGCTAAACCTGATGGATCTATTATTGAAACTCCAATTACAGCAAATTTTAGAGAAGGACTAAACGTACTACAATATTTCATTTCTACTCATGGAGCTAGAAAAGGATTAGCTGATACCGCTTTAAAAACAGCTAATTCTGGATATTTAACCCGTCGCTTAGTTGACGTTGCTCAAGATTTAGTAGTCACAGAAGAAAATTGCAATACACATGAAGGTGTTATTATGACAGCTGTAATAGAAGGAGGTGAAGTTAAAGAACCATTACGAGAAAAAGTTTTAGGTCGTGTAACAACAGATAATGTTTTAAAACCTTTTTCTTCAAACATATTAATACCTCGAAACACATTATTAAATGAAAAATGGTGTGATATCTTAGAAAAAAATGCTATAGACAATATTAAAGTGAGATCAGTAGTAAATTGTGAAACTAATTTTGGAGTATGTGCTTATTGTTATGGAAGAGATTTAGCTAGAGGACATATGGTAGAAAAAGGAGAAGCGATTGGAGTAATTGCTGCTCAATCTATCGGAGAACCAGGTACACAACTTACAATGAGAACCTTTCATATCGGGGGAGCGGCTTCTAGAGCTGCAACAGAATGCAACATACAAATTAAAACGTTTGGAACTATAAAACTTGATAATACCAAATTTGTAACCAACTCTGAAGGAAAAGTAATAATTACCTCACGTAATGTTGAATTAAAAATTATAGACCATACTAATATAACAAAAGAAAGTTATAAAATACCTTACGGCGCTATTTTAGCTAAAAAAAATGGAGAAAAAGTAAAATCAGGAGAAATAATAGCAAAATGGGATCCTCATACTATTCCAGTCATTTCTGAAGTAAACGGATTTGTTAAATTTGTTGACATGATAGATGGACAAAGTATTACTCGACAAACTGACGAATTAACAGGTTTAACATCTATAGTTATACTCGATACATCAGAAAGAACCACAATAGGAAAAGATTTGCGACCATTATTAAAAATAGTAGATTCTAAAAATAAAGATGTACTAATACCTGGAACTGAAATGCCAGCGCAATACTTTTTACCAAGTAAAGCTATAATACAAATCGATAATAATATGCACATCCAATCTGGAGATACTTTAGCAAGAATCCCCCAAGAATCAGGAGGAACCAAAGATATTACCGGAGGATTACCAAGAGTAGCAGATTTATTTGAAGCACGAAAACCTAAAGAACTGGCTATTTTAGCTGAAATAAGTGGATTTGTTTCTTTTGGAAAAGATACCAAAGGAAAACGAAGATTAATCATCCTACCCTACGACAATAGTCCACCTTACGAAGAAATGATTCCAAAATGGAGACAACTGAACGTTTTCGAAGGAGAAAGAATTGAAAAAGGTGATGTTATATCTGATGGACCAGAGTCTCCTCACGATATATTAAGGTTAAGAGGTATTCAAGCTGTAACTAAATACATTGTCAATGAAGTACAAGAGGTATATCGTCTTCAAGGAGTTAAAATTAATGACAAACATATCGAAGTAATAGTAAGACAAATGTTAAGAAAAGCAACTATTATTCAATCTGGAAATTCAGAATTCCTAAATGGAGAGCAAGTAGAATATTCTCGATTAGTAATGGCTAACAAAGTTCTTAATTGTGAAGAAAAAACCTTAGCTACATTTTCTAGAGATTTATTAGGAATTACTAAAGCTTCTCTTGCAACAGAATCGTTTATATCTGCTGCTTCTTTTCAAGAAACAACAAGAGTATTAACTGAGTCAGCTGTAGCGGGGAAAAAAGACGAATTAAGGGGCTTAAAAGAAAATGTCATTGTAGGACGATTAATTCCAGCAGGAACAGGGTACGCTTATCATAAAAAAAGATTGCGTCAACGTCAAAAAGAAAAAGCAAACCTTGATCTATCAACTTCTGTTAGCGCAGAAGAAGCATCTGCCAATTTATCAGAACTGTTAAATTCTACTTTGTAAAATATAATAAAAAAATAAACGTTTACTTTCATTGTAGATGTTTATTTTTATATATTATCTTAATACTTTTTATATAAAAGATATCACATATTTTATTTTGAAATCGTCGAATATAAACATTTTAAGTCAGTCTAAAATATGTCTATTTTAAAATTATATAATATCTATAAACTTTAAAAAATGACATTTAAATATAATCAAAATATAAATTTTTTAATTACGTTTTCCTATGTTAGTTTAACATAAATAAATATAATTTTATTTTAAAAATATCATTAAACACAAAAATCAAGCAATCTTTAAAACATTAAAATTAATTAATAATAATTATTATATAGTTATATTATATTTTTAATATATTTTTTTATTTATTAAAAATTTAAAAATTAAAGTATTATATCAATATAATTAAATTTAAAATCATAAATATGAAAAAAAATATAACAATAAAAAATGTACTAATTAGCGTATTTGATAAAACCGGAATTATAGAATTTTCTAAAGCACTTACGCAAAAAAAAATTAATTTGTTTACTACTTCTGGAACAAAAAAAATATTACAAGATGTTGGAATTAAATCTACAGATATTTCTGAATACACTAAAATTCCTGAAATTATTTCTGGAAGAGTAAAGACATTACACCATAAAATATACTCTGGTGTTTTAGCACGACTACCACATGATCAAGATCTGTTAAATTACTATAAAATAATTAAAATGGACTTAATCATTGTAAATTTTTATCCATTTTTGAAAACATTAAAAAATAAAAACTCAAATTATCAAGATATAATTGAATCAATTGATATTGGAGGACCCACTATAGTTCGTGCTGCTATAAAAAATTATCATCATATTGCTGTTATAACTCAAATCAAAGATTACAATAATGTTATTAAAGAAATAAATTTTAAAAATAAAATCTCATATAAAACACGCTTAAAATTAGCTTATTCCGCGTTTCAATATATTTTAGAATATGATTGCAACATAGCTAATTATTTTTCTTGTTTACAAAACGCAATCAAACATAGTAAACATAATTATTTTCCAAAATATCTAAACATCACACTTAAAAAAAAACAAAATTTAGCTTATGGAGAAAATATACATCAAAAAGCAGGATTATATGTCAATTCATTTAAAAATCACAATTTCGTTCAAATTCAAGGAAAAACTCTTTCTTATAATAACGTGTCTGATTTTAACGTTGCTGTGTCTTGCGTACAAGAATTTAAAAAACCAGCATGTGTTATAGTTAAACACAACAATCCTTGTGGAGTAGCTATTTCAAAAAATTGCTATCATGCTTATTTATCTGCATATAAATCAGATCCTATTTCAGCATTTGGAGGAATAATTGCTTTTAATAGAAGACTTAACGAAAAAATAGCAGAAACAATAATAAATCAACAATTTGCAGAATTAATTATAGCTCCAAAAATTACTAAATCATCCTTAAAAATACTTTCTAAAAAAAACAATATACGAATATTAAAATATTTTAATCAAAATATTAATAACAATGTACTAAACATTAAGTCTTTTAATAATCACTTCTTAGTACAAACAAACTCTTACAATGATATAAAAGAAAAAAAATGGAAAATAGTTAGCAAAAAAATACCTAATATACAGGAAATGAAAGATGCCCTATTTGCGTTGAAAGTTGTAAAATACTTAAAATCCAATGCTATAGTATATGTAAAAAATTTAAAGGTAATTAGTATTGGAGCAGGACAAACTAGTAGAATAGACGCTGTAAAAATTGCTACAATAAAAGCTAATCATAATAAAATAGATTTAACACAATCTGTTGTAGCATCAGATGCTTTTTTTCCGTTTAAAGATAGTATCAACGTAATTTCTAAACAAGGTGTATCTTGCATAATTCAACCAGGAGGGTCAATTAGAGATCAAGAAATAATTTCAGAAGTTAATAACTATAATATTTCTATGATTTTTACACAAATTAGATATTTCAAACATTAAATGTTAAACCATTAATATGCAAAATATATAAAACCAAATTTTTCATGCTAATTTTAACGGAGTTAAGCTGTGACATATAGTATGACAGGATATGCAAAAGGAAAAATTAGTAAAACATGGGGATGTGCTACTTTCGAAATTCGTTCTTTTAATCATCGTTATTTAGAAACAAATTTTAGATTGTCAGAAGAATTTAGAGAATTAGAACCTTTATTACGTCAATATATTAGATCTAACTTAAATAGAGGTAAAATAGAATGTAGTTTACAATTTGAAATGAATAAATATACTATCTCTACTCACTCTATTAATATAACTTTAATTAAACAACTAATGAAGTATATCGAATATATAAAATTAAAAGCACCCGATGGAATAATAAACATTATCGATTTATTGAATTGGCCAGGAGTAATTAATTTAAAAAATAGCAATATAGATAAAATATCTTCTGAAATTTTAAAATTATTTCAAAAAACCATTAAGAAACTATTAAACTTTAGAAAAAACGAAGGTAATCACCTTAAAAAACTAATAGAAGAAAAACTATTTTTTATAAAACATAATATAAATATTATAAGAAGTAATATTACTAAAATAAAACACCATCAAAAAAAAAGAATTTTAGAAAAAATAGAAGAATTAAAAATTGATATTGATCAAAATAGACTAAATCAAGAATTATTTTTTATAATACAAAAAACTGACATTTCAGAAGAATTAGACAGAATAGATATGCATATTTTAAAAACTTTTTCCATATTAGATAACAATAAACCTATCGGAAGAAAATTAGATTTTATTATGCAAGAACTAAATCGAGAAATTAATACATTATCTTCCAAATCTTCAAATTTCGATATTCATTCATCAGTAATAGAAATTAAAGTATTAATTGAACAAATTAGAGAACAAAGTCAAAATATTGAATAAGATTTAATGTTTATTAACATAAATAATTAAATCTTTTATTTAACACAACATTATATTTAAAATTAAAATACAAAATATACTTAAACATATATTTAAAATATCATTAAACGTTTAGACTCAAAATTAATAATTATTTATGTTAATAAAACGTAAATATAAATATAGTATAAGAACATAATTCTTAATATAAAAGAAACCTATTTTTTTATAACTCTTTAACAAAACATATAAAAAATTATTAGGAACGATTATAATTAATAATATGACTAAAAAGACGATGTTTTCAAACATCGTCTTTTTAGTCATATTATTAATTATAATCGTTCCTAATAATTTTAGCTGCTTTAACCATATTTTGCAACGATAACTGAGTAGTTTCCCAATCTCTTGTTTTTAATCCACAATCTGGATTCACCCATAATCTACTTATTGGAATGTAATTAATAGCTTTTTTTAATAATTCGGTCATCCACTCAATACTCGGTACAGATGGCGAATGCACATCATATATACCTGGACCAATTCCATTAGGATATTTAAAATCTTTAAAAAATTCTAACAATTCCATATCAGATCGAGACGTTTCAATAGTGATAACATCTACATCTAACAAAACAATCGCATCCATAATATCATTAAACTCACAATAACACATGTGCGTGTGAATTTGAGTTTCATCTTTAACACCTAAATACGTTAATCGAAAAGCTTCAATAGCCCAAGATAAATATTGATTCCATAAACTATTTCGTAAAGGCAATCCTTCTCTTAAAGCTGGTTCGTCAATTTGAATAATATTTATTCCTTTTTTCTCTAACTCTAACACTTCATCTCGCAAAGCTATAGCGATTTGTTTAGCTATATTTTCTTTTGACACATCTTCTCTCAAAAAAGACCAACATAAAATAGTTATAGGGCCAGTTAACATACCTTTTACTGGTTTATTAGTTAAAGATTGTGCATATGTAATCCATTTTGTAGTAATAGATTTAGATCGACTAATATCTCCTACGATAATAGGAGGTTTTACACATCTTGAACCATAACTTTGAACCCATCCATTTTGTGTAAATACAAAACCATTTAAGTGTTCACTAAAATATTCTACCATGTCATTTCTTTCAAATTCACCGTGAGTTAAAACATCTATTCCTAAATTTTCTTGAAAAGAAATAACTGATCTTATATGTTTACATAACACATTTTTATATTCTTCATAACTTATATTTCCTTTTTTAAAATTAA
Organism: Buchnera aphidicola (Nurudea shiraii); assembly: GCA_039829955.1. Classification (NCBI taxonomy): domain Bacteria; kingdom Pseudomonadati; phylum Pseudomonadota; class Gammaproteobacteria; order Enterobacterales; family Erwiniaceae; genus Buchnera; species Buchnera aphidicola. The sequence goes on along the minus strand of CP140035.1, from coordinate 29,548 downwards.
ATCTAAGTTTTCTTATTTCTTTTGTTTGAGGAAAAGATCCGATTGTAGTAATAGGTAAAATTGGTAAGCTCAATTTTATTTTTTGTTTTTTTGATCTAATAGAATAAGGATGTCTTCTTTTATTATCGTCTTGTGATAAAAATTTACTTGATTTATCTTTTATTAAAGTATCATTCTTGATACTGAATTGAGAGCGAAAATGGACAGGATGACTCCATAAATCTATTTCAGTTATAATATTGTTATTTAACGCGTCTTTTAACAAACGTAATTCTTGACATTTTTGTATAGCAAAAGCAAACCAGCTCTTGGTCTTCTTATCTAAAGATAATTCATACTTAACATCTACAGGGGAATGTAGCAATGAACAAGAAGAAGCTATCCACACCTTATTCCTAAAAATTAAAAATTCTGATAATTTTTTAAACCATTGAGACAAATTTGTACGCCAAATATTTCTTCCATTTATCATACCTAACGATAATACCCAATCTTCAGAAATTTGCGAATTTAACAAAGATAAATTACATTTTCCAGATACTAGATCTATATGCAGACCTTGTACAGGCAATTTACAAATTACATCAAGATTGTGATTAATACTTCCAAAATACGTAGCTAATAATATTTTACTGTAACCTAACAAACTTTCATAAACAAAATAAAAAGATTTTTTCCATGCTTCTGGTAATTCTAAAACTAAAATTGGCTCATCTATTTGCACCCACAAAATATTTCTTTTTTTTAACTCTAATAAAAGATTTTGATATACTGGAATAATTTTTTTTAATAAACTTAACTTTTCAAAATGAGTACCTTTAATTTTTCCTAACCATAAATATGTTAATGGACCTAAAATAATTGGCTTAACTTGATAACCTAATAAGAGTGCTTCGTCAATTTCTTCTAATAATTGAATCCAAGATAAGCTAAAATTTGAATTACGCGTAAATTCAGGAACAATATAATGATAATTAGTATCAAACCATTTTGTCATATCTGAAGCAGGTATTAATGTATTTTTAATAGAATTACCACGTGCAATATGAAATAAAGTATCTAAAGTGATAGTACCATTTTTACATTGATGTCTTTCTGGAATATTTCCTAACAACATAGTCATTCCTAATACATGATCATACCAAGCAAAATCACCCACAGAAATGAAATCTATACCGTTTTCAAATTGCTGCTTCCAATGTTTTTTTCTCAAACTTTTTCCAACCGATAACAACTGATCTTGAGAAATTTTACCAGACCAATAACTCTCTTGTGCAATTTTTAATTCTCGATTCACACCAATCCTAGGAAAACCTAATATATGACTAAAAACTTTCATTTAATAAACTCCGAATATAACATATATGTATAATCTCTTAATACATTTGCATGTATGTTATAATTAAATTGTAACAGTAAACTTCTTAAAACATTTTATTATAAAAAATAAATAACTACTTTAATTTTTTAAATTAATTTTAAAAGTTTTTTTTAAGTATTTTGCTACTCCATCTTCTATATTATTTCCAATCACTTCAAACTGAGAAAGAGATTTTTTAAGAAAATAATCACTATTTTTCATAATACATCCTTTTTCAGAAAATTCTAACATCTCTTTATCATTCATAGAATTACCAAAAGATAAGCACTTTTTAGATGATGATTTTAATAAATTTAAAATAATCTTCAAAGCATTCCCTTTAGAAACTTTACTAGACATCACTTCTACACAATACAAACTAGAAAAACTAATATTTATAGAACCATTAAATCTACTTAAAATTTTCTTTTTTAAAAACAATAATTTTTCAATATTTTTACTAGTAAAAAATATTTTACTAATATTTTGATATATTGGAGATATGCAATCAAATAACTTATATTGAAATCCTAAAAACGAATAAAAATTTACATTGCTATGACAAACATTATTAACATACCAATTTTCATGAGAATATAATTGAATTAATATATCTTTTTCGAAAAAAAATGAACGTACTAAATTTAATACTATGTCTTCGTTTATATCACAACTATATATTAGAGAACCAGATTGATCATATACTCTTGCTCCATTAGAAGTAATTAAAAATGCTGGAATATTTAAAATATTTTTAATTATATTCGCTTCAACATGATGTCTACCTGTTGCTATTACAAAATATACTCCTTTACTAGATAAAATTCTAATAACATTTTTCGTATACTCACTTACATGACTGTCTGGAGACAAAAGCGTTCCATCAAGATCAATCGAAATAATATCATAATACATAGAAACCTTAATGTATACTAATTGTTAATGAATAATATTTAAATATAAAAGATATTAAATCTATATAATCAGATAAAATAAGACGTTAAATATTTTATTCCTTTAAAATGTAATATCTAAAAAGCAGCTTACAACTGAATATTAAAATAAAATCAAGAGCAAATATATGTCAAAAAAAAATATAAATGTTATCATTCTCGCTGCCGGAAAAGGAAGAAGAATGCGTTCTAATTATCCTAAAGTTCTTCATATGTTAGGAGATAAACCTATAATACAACATGTTGTAAATTTAGCAAAATCTATTAATTCAAAAAATATTTACTTAATTTATAATAGCAAATATAAATTACTCAAATCTATTATTACTGATCCCACATTAATTTGGATAAAACAAAATAGAATTTTAGGTACAGGACATGCTGTATGTCAAATGACAAACATTATAAAAAATGACGAAAATTATTTAATTCTTTACGGAGATATGCCATTAATATCTAATGAATCTCTAAAAAAATTAATATTATCTAAAAAAAAATCATCAATTAGTTTATTAACAGCTAAATTAAAAAATTCTAACGATTTTGGAAGAATCATTAGAAAAAATGGAAAAATAATAAAAATTGTGGAATGTAAAGACGCTACCCAAAAACAACTAAAAATTCGCGAAATAAATTCTGGAATTTTTATTACTACCGGAAAAAATTTAAAAGATTGGACGAAGAAAATAAAAAATAAAAATGCAAACAACGAATACTATATTACTGATATTATTTATATTGCTTACAAAAATAAAAATATAATACATTCTGTTAATCCTGTTCATATACATGAAATACAAGGTATAAACAATAAACTTCAATTATCAATAGCTAAAGAACTATATCAACAAAAAAAAATTAATAATTTATTATTGTCAGGTGTTACACTACATGATCCAAAAAACTTTCATATTCGAGGAACAGTAAAATATGGAAAAAATATAGAAATTGACACTGGAGTAATTTTAAAAGGAACTATTATATTAGGAAATTGCGTAAAAATTGGACCCGGGTGTATTATAAAAAATAGCCAAATTGGAGATAATTGTTACATTAAAGCATATACTATTATTGAAAAAACAATTATTAAAAATAATTGTATCATTGGCCCCTTTTCTCATTTGAGAAGTGGAACAGTGCTAAACAATCACGTTCAAATAGGAAATTTTGTCGAAACTAAAGAAACTACAATAGATTGTAAATCAAAAGCAAAACATTTAAGTTATTTAGGAAATTCTAAAGTTGGAAAACACGTTAACATAGGAGCAGGAACTATTTTTTGTAATTATAACGGAAAAAATAAGTTTAATACTATTATAGGAGACAATGTTTTTATCGGATCAAATTGCCAGTTAATTGCTCCTATTACCATTTCACATCACACTGTTATTGCAGCAGGGACTACAGTTACAAAAAATGTTAATAAATTTAGCTTAGTTTACAACAAAAAAAAAGAAATACAAAAAAAAAAACTTTAAAAATTATAAATTTTAATTATAGGGTATAAAATGTGTGGAATTATCGCTGCTATCGCTCAAAGGAATATTATATCAATATTAAAAGAAGGAATAATACAATTAGAATATAGAGGATATGATTCTTCTGGGTTAGCTATTATTAATAAAAACAAAAAAATTTTACGCTTCCGAGCTAAAGGAAAAGTTTATAATTTAATAAAAATTATTGAAAAAAACAATTTAAATGGAAAAATAGGAATGGCGCATACCAGATGGGCTACACATGGAAAAGCATTAGTAAAAAATGCACATCCCCAAATATCTAATAACATTTCTGTCGTACATAATGGAATAATCGAAAACTATAAAAACATAAAAATATATTTAAAAAAAAAAGGATATCATTTTTCTTCTAATACTGATACAGAAGTAATTGCTCATTTAATTCATTTTACTCAAATTATAAATAAAAAGGATAGTTTTATTAAAATTATTCAAAATGTTATTCAACAATTAAAAGGAAATTATAGCATAGTAGTTATGGATGCAAATAACCCTAATATATTAATAGCAGTACGATTAGGAAATCCTCTAATAATAGGAATAGGAGATAAAGAAAACTATGTTGCATCAGATCAACTAGCTTTATCAAAAATTACAAAACATTTTATATATTTACACGATGGAGATATTGCAATATTAAAGCATTATAATGTTACTATTTTTGATAAAGATGGAATGTTAAAAACAAGAAAAATTAAATATCTTAAAATTAAATCAGATAATATACATAAAGGAATATTTAGACATTACATGGAAAAAGAAATACATGAACAACCTCATTCAATACGGAATACTATTTTAAATAGATTAACTAAAAATAAAAAAATTTATTTTTCAGAGTTAAACTCACATGCTGAAAAAATACTATTTAAAACCGAACACATTCATATTGTAGCATGTGGAACATCATATTATGCCGGATTAGTATCGAGATACTGGTTTGAATCGCTTGCTATGATATCATGTGATGTTGAAATTGCTTCAGAATTTTGTTATAGAAAATTCGTAGTAAGAAAAAATAGTTTGTTATTAATACTATCTCAATCTGGAGAAACTGCTGATAGTTTAACGGCTTTAAGAATTTCAAAAAATTTTAAATATTTAGGATCATTAGCCATATGTAATTCAAACAATTCATCTTTAGTATATGAATCAGATTTTTCATTACTTACTCATGCCGGAATAGAAATAGGTGTAGCATCTACTAAAGCATTTACTGCACAATTAACTATTTTACTAATGTTAGTTACTAAATTAATCAGCTTAAAAAGAAGTAATTTAAAATTAGAAGAAAAAATAATAAATACACTTAATGTGCTTCCAGAAAGATTAGAAGAAGCATTAAAATATAAAAACATCATTCATTCCTTAGCAAAAAAAATATTTAATAGAAAAAATATTATTTTTTTAGGAAAAGGTGAATTATATCCCATTGCCATGGAAGGAGCATTAAAAATGAAAGAAATTTCTTATATTCATGCAGAAGGATATTCTATAGGAGAGTTAAAACATGGCCCTTTAGCTCTGATAGATTCTAATATACCAGTTATAATCATTGCTCCTAACAATCATTTATTAAAAAAAATACAATTAAATATAGAGGAAATTCATGTTAGAAAAGGTTTAACTTATATATTTTCAGATTTAAATGCTGAATTTAACACTAATAAAAATATAATTAGATTACCGTATGTAGAAAATTTAATTTCTCCTATTTTTTATTCTATTCCTATACAACTATTAGCGTATTATACTGCCTTAATGAAAGAAAAAAACATAGATCAACCTAGAAATTTAGCAAAATCAGTTACGGTAGAATAAAAAAGCAAAATTATAAACATCAATCTGTTAGAATTAACATAAAATTCATTTAAAATACAAAAAGATTGTATTCTAAATTAAAATTTTATGTTTCTATGGCGATTCGCAATTTTTTCATCGCATTTTTTTCTAATTGTCGAACTCTTTCTGCAGAAATACCATAACTATTAGCAATTTCTTTTAAAGTAATTTTACTTCTTTCATTTAACCATCTCGTATTAATAATATAACGACTCCTTTCATCTAATCTTAAAAGAGCACTGTTTAATTTATTAAAAGTATACGAATCCCAGTTCTTTTCTTCCACTGTATTAGCAAAATTAGATAACTTGTCTTTTAGATAAAAAGTTGAATTAACACATTTATCTCCTTTTACATGATTATTCAAAAAAGGATGTAAAGCTACATCTTGTGCTGACATACGAGATTCCATCTCTCTAACATCTTTTTGTTTTACTCCTAATTCATTTGCTATAAGATCTAATTCGCTCTTGTTAAACCATCCTAATTTCTTTTTCGTTTTACGCAAATTAAAAAATAATTTTCTCTGTGGTTTTGTAGTAGCTACTTTTACAATACGCCAATTTCTTAGTATATACTCATGAATTTCAGATTTAATCCAATGTATAGCAAAAGATACTAATCTTACTCCTACTTCTGGATTAAAGCGACGTACTGCTTTCATTAAACCAATATTTCCTTCTTGTATTAAATCAGATTGTAATAATCCGTACCCTGTATAATTTCTAGAAATATGAATTACAAATCTTAAATGAGATAAAATTAATATTTTAGCTGCTTCTAAATCACTTTTATAATATAATCGTTTTGAAAGCGATTGTTCTTCTTTCAAAGATAATATTGGACAAGAATTAGCAACTTTTATGTATGATTCTAAATTTCCTAATGAAACTACTGATAATATCTTTTTATTTTTAATCATTTGTAATCCACATACTAAAAGAATATAATTTATTATGTAATATATAATTTTATACATATAATTTATTAAAAAACTAAACAATAAAGGTTAAATTCAAATATATCGGTTTTATAATATTTTAAAAAATCTCCTAAATTTTGAATAAAACTAAATGTTTTCAGAAAAAATGGCATTTACAAAATTTTTACTATTAAAGTGATCTATATCTGATATTTTTTCCCCGAAACTAATGTATCTGATAGGAATAGAGAGATTTTTTGCTATAGAAAAAATTACTCCCCCTTTAGAAGTTCCATCTAATTTAGTGATTACTAACCCAGTAACGTCTAATGCTTCTTTAAAAATTTTAGCTTGATTTATTGAATTTTGACCTATGCATGCATCTAATACTAAAATTGTTTCATCAGGTGCTGAGATATCTATTTTTTTTATAACTCTTTTAATTTTTTTTAATTCTTCCATTAAATTACTTTTATTATGTAATCTTCCCGAAGTGTCTGCTATTAAAATATCAATATTTTTTGATCTCGCTACTTGAAATGCGTTAAAAATCACAGAAGCGGGGTCTGTTCCACATTTCTGAAATATCACTGGAATTAAACTCTTTTCTCCAAAAAATTTTAATTGATCAACAGCTGCTGCCCGAAATGTATCACCTGCTGCTAACATGACTGACTTTCCTTGACTTTTAAATTTATGAGCTAACTTTCCAATAATTGATGTTTTTCCTACCCCATTAATACCTGTTACTAATATAAAAAATGGTTTTTTATGTGTTATTTTTAATGGTTTTTCAACTTTTTTTAAAATATCAATCATAATTTTTTTTAAAGTCAATAATACTATTTTTTTATCTTTTAAATTTTGACAATATATTGCATTTTTTAAACTATTAATTAATTCATTGGTAGTTTCTAAACCAATATCAGAAATTATAAGTTGTTCAAAAATATCTTCAAAAAAAGAATCTTTTATAACTTGTTTAAAGAATAAACTATGAATTCTAAATCCCAATTGTTCTTTAGTTTTTGATAATTTTTGTACTAATCGAGAAAATTTTCCTTGATTTTTAATATTTATAGAAGATTTTTTATTTTCGAAACATTTAACATTTAATTTATCAAGTTTTAACGATTCCTTATCTTGTTTGTCAAATACAGTATTTTTACTTACAGATGAAGAACATAAATCTAAAGATTTCTTCTTTGAAATTATATCTTTTTTTGAAATATGCTGATTTGATTTGTTTTTTTTATCAGTTTTTTTTTTAAAACGAAACCAAGAAAAAAATTTTTTAAACTTGTTTTTGTCATTTTCTGACATTATGTTATTTCTTCTTGTTTTTACAAATACCTATAATTATACTTAAATAATATATTATTTATATAATTAAATAAATACATATATAAAATTTTAAAAATAAAAATTCATTTAAATTACATAATTGAAAATTTATAAAATATGAAAAAAAATAAAATCCGAATTATAAGTGGAAAATTCCGAGGACAAAAAATTTTAATTAAAAAAAATTCTGGAATACGACCTACCACTGATCGTATGCGGGAAACATTATTCAATTGGATAAAAGAAAAAATTATTCATGCTACATGTTTAGATTGTTTCTCTGGAAGTGGAATATTAGGAATAGAAGCAATTTCTCGTCAAGCTTCTCATGTAACTTTTATAGAAAAAAAAAAATAGTATATGAAATTAAAAAAAAACTTATAGAACTAAATATAAAAAATTTTAAAATAATACACAAACATGCTATAACATGGTTAAAGAAAGCAAGGAAATCTTACGACATAATATTTTTAGACCCTCCTTTTAATACTACGTTATTACAAGATTCTATTATTCAACTAGAAAAAAACCGATATACAAAAAATCATTCGCTAATATATATAGAAAGAGAAAATACATCGAAAAAAATATTTATACCAAAAAATTGGAAATTATACAAAGAAAAAAAAACAAAAAAAGTGAATTATCAACTTCACATATGCAAAAAATATGATTAAAATATCTTTTTAATATTAAAATATATAATAAAACAATTTTTTATTAATTTATATTTTATTTAAAAACTCAAAATTTCAATTCATGTTTTAAATAAAATATATAAATAAGTATTATTTTAAAATATGTTCAAATTTATATTATTCGAAATTCCATAATATCAATATTAATTTCTAATTAAATATCTAAAATACTCTTGAGAAAAAATGAACGAAAATAAAAAATTTTTAAAACGCCTTCAATGTTTAATGCCAAAACATGTTAAACCAAAATTTACACATGATGAAGACTTACTAGCATGGAATCAAGAACAAGGAAGACTATCATCTGAAGCTATTTTAAAAAAAAATAAAAAAACAAAAATAAAACATATTTTAGGACAATCAGGAATTAAAGAATTATATTTGAATTGTTCTTTTAAAAACTATCGTATTGAACACGAAGGACATAAAAAAGTAGCTAGAGCTGCAAAAAAATATGCTAAAGAATTTAATAAAAATATATCGAGTTTTATTTTCTCTGGGAAACCTGGAACTGGAAAAAATCACTTAGCTTCTGCCATAGGTAATTATTTAATTTTAAATGGAAAAAGTGTATTGATCATAACTGTTGCAGATTTAATGTCTAATATAAAAAGTACTTTTAATGGAAACAGTGATACAACTGAAGAAACTTTATTAAAAAATTTAAGTAATGTAGATTTATTAATGATAGATGAGATTGGAATGCAAATAGAATCAAAATATGAAAAAATCATTATTAATCAAATTGTAGATAGAAGGTCATCATCAAAACGCTCAACGGGAATGTTATCAAATTTAAATTACAGAGGATTAAAAGCATTATTAGGTGAACGTGTTATTGATCGTATGCGTCTAGGAAACAGCTTATGGTTGACATTTGAATGGGAAAGTTACAGAAGACATATATAAAATTTTGAAATAATAAGTAAATATAAAATTATATTATATTTTAAAAAAAATATAAATCCTATGAAATCTAATTAAATATAAAATCTAAAATTAAAATTCTATCTTTAAATATATAAAAATTTTATAAAATTTTAACTATGATTAAAATCATATATATTTTGAAATGTCAATAAAAATTTAAAAGCATTTCGATAACGTTTTATATGAATCATAATACATTCAAAATGTATAAATTTTAAAATTTATAAAAAATATTTAATTTTTAATATTCTAACAATTTTAAAACTAAAACTTTAAATTACATTTCTAATTTTTAATAAAAATATTTCTCTCCTAATATTTTACATCTAAAGGAGAGAAATATTAAAATAATAATAAATATATTTAAAATTTTTACTAAATTACATCATTCCACCCATACCACCCATACCAGGAGCAGAAGGAGTGCTGTTTAAGTCAGATTTTTCATCTTTCGGCAAATCTGTCACCATACATTCTGTTGTTATCATCAATCCAGCAACAGAAGAAGCATACTGTAATGCTGAACGAGTTACTTTAGTAGGATCTAAAATACCAAAATGTATCATATCTCCATATTCATCTGTAGCAGCATTATATCCATAATTTCCTTTTCCATCTTTAACATTATTAGTTACAACAGAAGGTTCTTCTCCAGAATTAGAAACAATCTGACGTAAAGGTGCTTCCATAGCGCGAAGAGCAACTCTTATACCTACGTTTTGATCTTCATTTTGTCCAAGAAGATTAGAAACTTTAGCAGCAACTCTAACCAAAGCTACTCCACCTCCCGGAACAACACCTTCTTCTACAGCAGCACGAGTAGCATGTAAAGCATCTTCTACACGAGCTTTTTTCTCTTTCATTTCTACTTCTGTAGCAGCACCAACTTTTAACACAGCTACTCCACCTGATAATTTTGCTAATCTCTCGTTTAATTTTTCTTTATCATAATCAGAAGTAGCTTCTTGAATTTGTTGACGAATTTGACTAATTCTATTTCTAATATCGTATTTTTCTCCTATTCCACCTATAATAGTGGTTGTATCTTTGCTTATTACTACACGTTTAGCTTGACCTAAGTCTTCTAAAGTAGATTTCTCTAATTCCATCGCTAGTTCTTCTGAAATTACAGATCCAGCTGTTAATATAGAAATATCTTGTAACATTGCTTTACGACGATCACCAAATCCTGGTGCTTTAACTGCTGCTACTTTAACAATACCTCTAATAGAATTAACTACTAAAGTTGCTAATGCTTCTCCCTCTAAATCTTCTGAAATAATTAATAAAGGTTTTCCAGACTTTGCTACTGCTTCTAATATTGGAAGTAATTCCCGAACATTAGAAATTTTTTTATCAGCCATTAAAATATAAGGATTATCTAATTCTACAATCCCTGTATCTGGTTTGTTAATGAAATACGGTGATAAATAACCTCTATCAAACTGCATACCTTTTACTACTTCTAATTCATCTTGTAGTCCAGTACCTTCTTCGACAGTAATAACCCCATCTTTTCCTACTTTTTCCATAGCATCAGCAATTAACATACCAACTTTTTCATCAGCATTAGCTGAAATTGTACCAACTTGCGTAATAGCTTTAGAATCAGAGCATGGAACCGATAAATTTTTGAGCTCTGCTACTGCTGCAATAACTGCTTTATCAATGCCTCTTTTCAAATCCATTGGATTCATACCTGCAGCTACAGCCTTTAAACCTTCATTTACAATTGCTTGAGCTAATAAAGTTGCGGTTGTCGTTCCATCACCAGCTGCATCATTAGCTTTGGAAGCCACTTCTTTTACCATTTGAGCGCCCATATTCTCAAATTTATCTTCTAACTCTATTTCTCTAGCAACAGATACACCATCTTTAGTAATGCTAGGTGCACCAAAAGATTTATCTAAAACAACATTTCTACCTTTTGGTCCTAAAGTTACTTTTACTGCATCAGCTAATACATTGACCCCTCGAAGCATTTTAACACGAGCTTCATTTCCAAATTTTACGTCTTTAGCAGCCATAGAATTTTTTCCTTAAACTTAAAATGTGGTTTATTGAGCACATACTTAAAATTAATCTTCAACTATTGCTAATATATCACTTTCAGTTAAAATTAATAATTCTTCATTATCAATTTTTTCAATTTTCGCACCATAACCTTCATTAAAAATAACTACATCACCAACTTTAACATCTAATGATTTTATATTTCCATTGTCTAAAATACGACCTTTACCAACAGAAATTACTGTTCCTCTTGTAGACTTTGCAGCAGCTGATCCTGTTAAAACAATTCCTCCTGCTGATTTGGATTCTGTTTCTTGACGTTTTACTATAACACGATCATGTAATGGACGAATTTTCATGTAATACTGTCTCCTTTAAAAATCAAATTCCAAAACTTTACCTATTCTAAACATTTTATGTTATAAATATATGGATTTTAATTAATACTTTCAAGTATTAAAAAAAATTTTATTTTTATGATCTTGTGAAAACCATTGAATTATAAAAAGCTATAATTTTTAATTTTAAGATTTATAAAACTATATATAAAATATAATATCACATATTTGTATATATTTCATAGAAGTATTAGTTTTATCTAAAAAGTTATTGACATTATTAAATTATTAATGTTTTAATAGAATTCTCTTTATTACGCCTGGATAGCTCAGTCGGTAGAGCAGAGGACTGAAAATCCTCGTGTCGGTGGTTCAATTCCGCCTCCAGGCATATAGATATAAAATAATAAAATTCCATATACTCAAATTTTATATAAAATAATCACTGATAACTAATATTAAAACAAAATTTAAAGAATTAATAAGAATTTACTTTTATGACTTGTACGTTTATGTTAATTTTTTGTTGTTCGTTGATATATTTTATATTATACTTTTTAATAATTTTTAAAAATATATTCACATATAATTTTAACTATATTTTAAAAAATTTTTCTTTATATTTATTCAAAATTTAAAAAAAAAAGCATTTTTTAAAAAATTTAATAAATACAAACTAAAAACAATAATAGGTAAAAATCGAAAGTTTTTACTTTATTAAAATATCGATATTTCTAGTAAAATTAGCATTTATAATTATAAAAACATTTAAAATAAATGTTTTTTAAGAAGTTTACAATTTCAAAAATAGAACTAAGATTATTTTAATTTTTATTTCAATTTAAAAAATTTAGATTAATTAAGTTGTCTATTCAAATTCTATAAAATATATTCTATTAAGTATTTTATGATCTCTTTATTAAATTTATATAATCGCATAAAAAACTTTAAAAAATAAGCTAATTTCTCAAAATTTCACCTTTATGTTCTTTGAATACATATCAAAATATTTTTTAAAAAATATTACAATTGTTTACACATGAACTATTTTATAGAATAGAAATATTTCATTTTCTATTTTCCTATACAAAAACTAGAAAAAATATCAGTTAATAATTGATCGGTAGTATAAGATCCAGTAATTAAATTTAATTTATCTTGACAAATTCTTAAATCTTCAGCCAACAATTCAATATTAAAAAAATTTTTCCAATATTTTTTACTTTTTCTAATGTGATTTAATACTTCTTTTAAAATATTAATATGACGTTGTCTAGCTAAAAAAATATTTTCATTATTACTAAAAAATTCATCAATTTTAAAAATATTACATAAGTGATCTCGTAATTTTTCAATACCTTGATTAGTTAAAACAGATACAGACATATAATTCTTATTTTTGAAATACTCAAAATTAACTCGAAAATTATCAAGATCTAATTTATTAAAAATAATAGTAACATTAATTTCATTAGATATAAATTTAGTAAAATTAGTATAATTCTTTATTTGATCATGAAAAGTTGATGTACCATCAATAATAAAGAATACATGATCAGCTGAATTAATCTCTTTCCAAGCAAGTTGAATACCTATACGTTCAATTAAATCTTCTGTTAAACGTAAACCAGCCGTGTCTACCAAATTAAAAGAAATACCTTTAATGTCTACATTTGCATAAATAATATCACGTGTAGTACCTGGTATATTAGTAACTATGGCACGATTAGTTTTAGATAAAGAATTTAACAAACTTGATTTTCCTGAATTAGGTGCACCACATATAACTATTTTAATACTTTCATGAAGAATAAAAGTTTGAATCGATTTTTTTAAAATATTTTTTAAAAAAGAAATTAATGTATTAATTTCTTTTTCAATATCACATTTAAAATTTAAATCTGTTTCATGTTCAGAAAAATTAATATATGTCTCTATAATTATTCTAAACTTTTTAATTTTATCAATAAGTTTGTTAATATAAGAAGAAAAAACACCTTGCAATGAATTTAAAGCGGCATATGCAGCTTTTTCAGAATTAGCATTTATTAAATCAGCTATGGACTCAGCCTGTATTAAATCAATTTTTCCATTCAAAAAAGCTCGTTCAGAAAATTCTCCCGGTCGAGATAATCGAATATTAGGAATAGATAATATGTTAGAAATAATTAAATTTAATATAATTGGATTTCCGTGACCTTGCAATTCCAAACTATCTTCTCCGGTAAAAGAATGAGGACCAGGAAACCATAATGCAATTCCATGATCTAAAATTTTCCCTTTTATATCAAAAAAAGGAAGATAACTCGCATGTCTTTCTAAAGGAATTTTTCCTAAAATTTTAATAGATACTTTAGATGTCAAAGGTCCAGAAATTCTAATTATTCCAATATTGCATCGAATTAATGGTGTTACTCTCGATACAATTGTATCATTTTTGAGAATCATGCTTTTAAAAACCAATGTTTTATAAAAAAATACATGTTATTAACATTATAATCTACTAATTGTTTAATTTATTGATCATATAGAAATTTTATTTTTTTTAAAATAATTCGAGATAACTTTTTGTTGAATAACAGTTACAAAATTACTAATAATATAATAAAGTACTAACCCAGAAGGAAACCATAAAAAAAACAATGTAAATACTATTGGAACAATACACATTGTATATGTTTGAAAAGAATCTGTTTTTAATGTATTGCTTGGTGTGACATATTGAATAAGAAACATTGTAAAACCCATTATAATAGGTAAAATATAATATGGATCTTGACTAGATAAATCTTTAATCCACCATACAAAAGGTGCATGTCGTAATTCTATAGAACTTATTAACATATAATATAATGCTAAAAAAATAGGCATTTGTATAAATAATGGAATACAACCTCCTAAAGGATTAATTTTTTCTTGTTTATATAATATTAATATTTCTTCGCTAATTTGTTTTTTATTATCTTTATAATCTTGTTTTATTTTATCAATTTTCGGTTGAAGTTCTTTCATTTTACTCATAATTCTATATTGAGATTTAGTCAAAGGATACATTATTCCTCTAATAATAAGAGTTATTAAAATAATAGATATTCCCCAATTTTCAACAATACTATTTAAAAACTTTAATAATTTAAACAATGGTTGAGAAAGAAACCATAAAAATCCATAATCTACTGTTAAATCAAGATAAGGCGCTAAAGTTGCCATTTTGTCTTGTATTTCTGGTCCTATCCATAATTTCGAAGTATATATCTTCTTACTAAATGGCTTAACATTAATTGTATCAGAATAAAATCCGATTTCGGCTGTGTTATGATTGATTTTAGTAGTATAAAATGTATTTAATTGAGTATTGTCTGGAATCCAAGCAGTAGCAAAATATTGTTGTAACATTGCTATCCACCCATTATATGTAGTGACGTTTAAATCATTTTTTTTTAATATAGAATTAAATTGATATTTTTCATATTTTAAATCGTCTGTAGAATATGCTGCACCTCTGAAAGTTTGAAAAGAAGAATTTTCAGAACTTTTATTTTTAGTTATTGCAATAGTTTGCTGTAATCCTCCAAACATAATAATTTCTAAATTTTTATTAGTATTATTATATATTTCGTATTTTAAAATTATATCATATGAATTTGGTTTAAAAATAAATGTTTTAACATATTTTAAACCATCCTTAGAAATCCATACTAAAGGTATCTGCAATTCATTTTGACCTTTCTTTAATTTAAAAAATTTCTTTTCAGTTCTATAAGTAAGTTTTTCTCTAAAATTTTTATTCTGAAAGTCATTTTTCTTAATTAATCCACTTACCGCATGATATAAAAAACCATTTTTAGTATCTAATAAAGTAAATGGTTGAATGGAATTCAATTGATCTCTAAAGTTCAATAATTGAGTCTTTTCTATATTCCCGCCCTTTAAATTAATTTGAATATGAAAAACATCTGTTGTCACAAAAATATTATTGTCATTAGAATTTTTTTCTGAATAAACATTATAATGTTGCCGATGAAATTGATTAATATGAGTATGAGATTGAAATTTCCATGTTTCCCAAATTAAAAATAAAATAAAAAAAAATCCAAAAATAAAAAAACTACGTTGTACATCCATATTTAATGTTCTCTTCTATTTTTAATCTTTTGGTACATCATCATAACCTCCAAAATGAAAAGGATGACATTTTGATATTCTTTTTACTATTAAAAAGCATCCTTTCATTAAATTAAAACGTCGTAATACAGATAAAGCATAATTTGAACACGTAGGTGTAAATCGACATCTAGGAACTATTAAAATACTAATAAATCTTTGATATAACAAAATTAAAAAAATAAAAAATTGAGAAATTAACGATAGTAATAAGACCATAAATTTTCTAATTTTTCCTTTAGACATATATTATTTGTATTTTTAAAATATAACTTTACAATTACTACAAAATCTGCACAAATTAATTTATATTGTATTAATCTGAAAACTTCTCTAATAATTCGTTTAGTTTTATTTCTTCTACATGAATGCTTAATATCTTTTCGTGATATACTTATTCCTAATCTTGGAAATTGCAATTTATTATCGCGTGTTAAGATAATTAATTCTTGAAATTT
Organism: Buchnera aphidicola (Nurudea shiraii); assembly: GCA_039829955.1. Taxonomy (NCBI): domain Bacteria; kingdom Pseudomonadati; phylum Pseudomonadota; class Gammaproteobacteria; order Enterobacterales; family Erwiniaceae; genus Buchnera; species Buchnera aphidicola. Next base: position 13,006 of record CP140035.1, on the reverse strand, counting down.
TATTTTTTTAGGTTTATTAAAAACATATTTAAAATGTGTAGTAGTCAATAATTTCATTCTTTTTTTAAAAAATAATTTCATTTTTCAAAAACTATTTAACAGAAGAAACAGTTAAATAATTTCTTAACTTAGATCTTCGATTTGATAAAATATGACGACCACTTTTTGTACTCATTCTCTTTCTAAAACCATGAGATTTGTTTCTTTTTAATAAAGAAGGCTGAAAAGTTCGTTTCATTACTAAAATATCCTTAGTTGTTTATTTGTTAAAAATGAAATTATTTTTATAACTTAACTCTATTAAATCATAGTAAAGTTTAAAAATTTAAAAATTAAATATTTAGAAATCTTATTATTAATATATCAATTTTATATAATACATAAAAGTACAATTAAGAAATAAAAATTTTACTTAATATAATTTTAAAATTCAACAATGCATTTAAAATACAACATAAAATCTTTTAATTAAGTCTTATTTGCTACTTTATTATACATTCAAAATATTGAATAAATTTTTATATTTAAAAACACAAATATTTTTAAACTTCAAAATATATTTATGAAATAAAATTAATTTCAAGAAAAAACTGTTAAAATTTATGAAATACACTCAAAAATTTACTTTACGTAAGTTAAAATTATGAAATTTGAAATAAAAAAAAATTTTTTTACATTTTTTACAAAAAATAAATAATCTAGTTACACGGAATCCTTTAAATCCTATACTTGAAAATATTTTGATACAAATAAAAAAAAATATTCTATTTCTAACTTCTACTAACTTAGAGTCAGAAATTCAAGTTAACACTTCTGAAATTGTCTCATATTTACCAGGAAGTGTAACAGTATCAGGAAAAAAATTATTAGCTGTATGCCGAAAATTTCCTTTAAATTCTAATATAGAAATATCGTTACAAAAGGATAAACTAAAAATTTTTTCAAAACAAAGTTGTTATTTACTTGCAACATTACCCTCAATAAATTTTCCTAATTTTAAAGAAATAAAACATCAAATTAATTTTTCTATATCACAAAATACATTTAAAACTATTATTTTTAATACTCAGTTTTCTATAGCTACTCAGGATATTCGGAGTTTTCTTAACGGATTACTATTAGAAATACGAAATCAACATTTGTATGCTATAGCTACTGATGGTTATCGTATGGCAATTTGTAAAACACCTTTAAAGCATTCTTATCAATTTTATTCTATAATATTACCAAAAAAAAGTGTAATTGAATTATTACGATTATTAGAAAATTCTTCAGAATTAACATTTATTAAAATGAGTAATAATCATTTTCAAATACATATAAATAACATTACTTTTACTAGTAAAGTAATTTCAGAAAATTTTCCAAAATATTCATCTATTATATTTAAAAAACCCAAAAAAAAAATTATTGTTAATACTTCTTCATTTCAGCAAGCACTATCAAGAATAATAATTTTATCTAACGAAACATTTAGAGGTATTTGCATAGAAAGTTTTAAAAATCAATTAAAAATTACAACTAGCAATCAATATGATGAGCAAGCATATGAAATATTAGAGATAATTTACTCTAATATTGATATAAAAATTTCTATTAATGCGCATTATATTTTAGAAATTTTAAATGTAATTGAAAATAAAGAAATATCTTTATTTGTAAATGATACTAATTCTAGAATTCAAATTCAGCAAAATAATTGCAATCAAAACTATAACTATCAATCAATATATATTTTAATGCCTTTAAAAATGTGAAATACTAAAACAATTTACTTATTATTTATATATAAGTTGAGCTTATAGAACATATTAAGATCAAAATTTTCTAAAAAGAAGAAAGCGCTAAAAATATTTTTGCAAAATTATTACGAATACATTTTAAAATTTATTAGGAACTAAAATGCTAAATTCATACAATTCGCTCAATATAAAAATTTTAAAAGGTTTAGATGCTGTTAGAAAACGTCCTGGAATGTACATAGGAAATACAGATGATGGAACTGGACTACATCACATGGTATTTGAAGTAGTAGATAATTCTATAGATGAAGTATTGTCAGGATTTTGTAAAGAAATCATAGTTATAATACATACAGATAACTCTGTATCTATTCAAGATGATGGAAGAGGAATACCTGTCGATATTCATAGCGATGAAGGTATTTCAGCAGCAGAAGTTATTATGACCGTATTGCATGCTGGAGGGAAGTTTGATAATCATTCTTACAAAATTTCAGGAGGTTTACATGGAGTAGGCATATCAGTCGTCAATGCATTATCAGAGAAACTAGAGTTAAATATTTATAGAAATTCAAAAATATATCATCAAACATATTATAACGGAAATCCTAAAAAATCATTGTCTATTATTGGAAAAACTAAATTAAGAGGTACCAAAATACAATTTTGGCCAAATTTGACTATTTTTACGAACATCACTAAATTTGATTTTAATATTTTATCTAAAAGATTACAAGAACTATCATTTTTAAATCCTAAAGTTACAATACGTTTACAAGATCTTAAAAAAAACATTAGCGAAAGTTATTTTCATCAAGGAGGCTTAAAAGAATTTATAAAATTTTTAGATAAACAAAAAAAATCTATTCACTCTAAAATAATTTATTTTTCTTCCGAAAAAGATCAAGTTGGAGTAGAGATTGCTATGCAATGGAACAATGGATTTAAAGAAAATATATGTTGTTTCACTAATAATATTCCACAATTAGATGGAGGAACACATCTAATTGGTTTCAGGTCTGCTCTTACTCGAACAATAAATAACTTCATTGAAAAAGAAGGAATTGTTAAAAAAAATAAAATAAATATAACAGGAGAAGATTCAAGAGAAGGGTTAACAGCTATTATATCAATTAAAATTAGTGATCCCAAATTTTCTTCTCAAACTAAAAATAAGTTAGTTTCATCAGAAGTAAGATCTGTAATGGAATCTCTAGTGAATGAACATTTAGTAGAATTTTTTTTAGAAAATCCTCATGATTCTAAAAATATTATTACGAAAATTTTGGAATCTGCAAGAGTAAGAAATGCAGCTCGAAAAGCAAGAGAAATTACTCGAAAAAAAGGTCATTTAGATTTTTCAATACTTCCTGGAAAATTAGCTGATTGTCAAGAAAAAGATCCTCTTTTATCAGAAATTTATTTAGTAGAAGGAGATTCTGCAGGTGGGTCTGCAAAACAAGCAAGAAACAGAAGAAATCAAGCTATTCTTCCTTTAAAAGGAAAAATTTTAAATGTAGAAAAAGCAAAATTTGAAAAAATGTTATCTTCACAAGAAGTTACAGCACTTATAACAGTGTTAGGATGTGGAATAGGAGAAAATGAATATAATCCAGAAAAGTTGCGATATCATCGTATTATTATAATGACAGACGCTGATATTGATGGATCACATATTAGAACATTATTATTAACATTTTTTTATCGATACATGCCAGAAATCATTAAACGTGGACATTTATATATTGCTCAACCTCCATTATTTAAAATAACTCAAGGAAAAAAAGAAAAATATATTAAAGACAATGCAACAATGGATAAATATAAAGTTAAATTGATATTAGAAAATGTTAAGTTACAAGATATTAAAAATGTTAAAACTATTCCCAATTCTTCTAAAAAGTTAAAAAAAATAATATTACAATATAAAAACATTCAAACTATATTTGATAAAGTACAATATTATTTTTCGTTAACTATTCTAAATGAACTTCTTTATCATCCTAAATTAGATCAGTTAAATGATGAAAATTATTTAAAAAGCTGGGCTAGAAATTTTGTGGATGGTTTAAATTCTAAAACTAACAATAACTCAAACTATTCCTTTAATATTATACTAAATTCGAATAAAAAAAATTGTAAATTATTTATTGTGCAATATAAGCATGGAGAAAAGAAAATTTATGATTTTAAATCAAATTTTTTAAATAGTTATGAGTATCAAAAAATAAGTTCTTTTGGAGAGAAATTACAAAATTTAATTAAAAATAATATACATATCCAGAAAAATAACAAATATTATTCATTTAATAATTTTCAAAAAACTTTTCAAAAACTGTTAAATGAATCTTTAAATAATATATTTATTCAAAGATATAAAGGTTTAGGAGAAATGAACCCAGAACAATTATGGAAAACTACTATGAATCCTGAAACCAGACGAATGCTCAATATTACTATTGATGATATTGATCATACTAATAAACTATTTAACACCCTTATGGGAGATTCTGTGGAACCACGAAAGTTATTTATAGAATTTCATGCATTAAAAGCAAAAAACATTGACATATAAAATTCATATTAAAATAATAATACATAAGTTTTATTTTTATATATAAATTTTGCGACAGGAATAATTATATTATTTTTATTCCCTGCCGCTAGAAAACATTTATTCTATTCAATTGTTTCATTTAAAGAATTTATTTTAAAATTATTTAATAATTGTTTTTTAAAGTATTATGTAAATGTATTTTTTGTAGTTCATAAGAAAGATTTTTAAGTATTTTTTCTTGGTTCTGAATACAACTCTTTTTTATTTTTTTTCTTATTGTTTTTTCTAGTTTTTTTATTGAAATCATATCTAACTTAGAAAATTTAAAAGAAAAATCAGCTAAAATATTTATTGTCCTAGGTTGTACTTCGATTAATCCCCCTGACAAATATATATAACATTTTTTTTTATCTTGATTTAAAAAATACACAACTCCTGAGCGAATAAATGACAATAATTGTAAATGACCAGGATAAATTCCTAATTCACCTTTTTCTCCTAAAATTTGAATTTTTTTTATTTTTTCAGAATAAATAAGCTTTTCTGGTTCAACTATATTTAATAATAAGTTCATAATTTAAACTCAACTTATATTACTTTTTAAATTTATTTATAATTTCATTAATAGAACCTATCATATAAAATTCTTTCTCTGGATAATCATCTAATTTTCCATTAAGAATATCTCTAAATCCAATGATTGTATCTTGAAGTGATACATATTTTCCTGGAAAATTAGTAAAAACTTCTGCTACAAAAAATGGTTGAGATAAAAATTTTTGTATTTTTCTAGCTCGAGATACTAAAATTTTATCATCTTCAGATAATTCATCCATACCTAATATTGCAATAATATCTTTAAGTTCTTGATATTTTTGCAAAATAGATTGAACATTGACAGCTACATCATAATGTTCCTGACCTACAATTTGAGGATCTAATTGACGACTAGAAGAATTTAAAGGGTCAATAGAAGGATATATTCCTAATGATGCTATTTGACGACTAAGTGTAATGATTGAATCTAAATGTGCAAAAGTAGTAGCTGGAGAAGGATCAGTTAAATCATCAGCAGGAACATATACTGCTTGTATAGAAGTAATAGATCCAGATTGGGTTGATGTTATTCTTTCTTGTAATAAACCCATTTCTTCAGATAATGTAGGTTGATATCCAACAGCAGAAGGTATACGACCAAGTAATGCTGAGACTTCTGTTCCTGCTAAAGTATAACGATATATATTATCAATGAATAATAAAACATCTTTACCTTCATCTCGAAACTTTTCAGCTATAGTTAATCCTGTAAAAGCAGTACGAAATCGATTTCCAGGTGGTTCATTCATTTGTCCATAGACTAAAGAAACTTTATCTAGTACTTTAGAAGCTTTCATTTCATGATAAAAATCGCTACCCTCTCTTATTCTTTCCCCTACACCTGCAAAAACCGAGTATCCTTCATGTTTAATAGCAATATTTCTAATTAATTCCATCATATTTACTGTTTTTCCTACTCCTGCACCTCCAAACAAACCTACTTTTCCTCCTTTTGTAAAAGGACAAATTAAATCAATAGCTTTAATTCCAGTTTCTAAGATGGTATAAGAATTTAATTGTTCTTCATATCCAGGTGCTGCTCTATGAATTTCTCGATATTCTATACTATTTTTATTTTCTATTGGACCTTTCATATCTATAGGTTTTCCTAATACATCTATAATTCTTCCTAATGTTGAAATACCTACAGGTACTTTAATTCCATGTTCTAAATCTATAACCGATAAGCCTCTTTTTAATCCATCTGAAGAACCCATAGCAATCGTTCTGACTATTCCTGATCCTATTTGTTGTTGTACTTCCAAAATTAAATTTTTATCTTTGTTTTTTACAGATAGTGCGTTATATATCTTAGGAACTGCATTATAAGGAAATTCAACATCAATTACAGCACCAATAATTTGGACTATATTTCCAATAGCCATTTAAAATATACTCCTAATTTTTTGATTAACTTAATGAAACTGCAGAAGCACCTGAAATAATTTCAGTTAATTCTTGTGTAATGTTATTTTGGCGTGCTTTATTATAAGAGATTTGTAAATCTTTAATTAAATTTTTACTATTATCTGTAGCTTGTTTCATAGCTATCATTCGGACAGTTTGTTCGCATGTATAGTTTTCTAAAATAGCTTGATATATTTGAGATTTTATATAATTTTTAAATAACGTATCCAATAAACATTTTGGATTAGATTCGTATATATAATCCCAACGATTAATTTGTTTTTTACATATCATTTTTTTTGAAAAAGGCAATAATTTTATAATTAATGGTTTTTGAAAAAAAATATTTTCAAACTGATTATAAGAAAGAAATAAATTATCAATTTTTTTTTCATCGTAATATTTTAGAAAAATATTTATAAAGTTTAAATAATTTGAAAATATATGTTTTTTTCCAAAATTAGTTTCATAATAAATAACATCATTAAATAATGCCTTAAAAAATGATATTCCTTTTAATCCTAAAATCGACAAATAACATTTAATATTTTTATAACTTTTTATTTTAATAAACTTTTGAATTTTCTTAAAAAGGATAGTATTTAAACTACTACACAATCCTCGATCTGTTGAAACAACAATAATTCCAACTTTTTTTATTTCTCTTTTTTCAAAATACAAATGTTGATATCTTGTATTATTATTTAAAATGTTATTTATGATTTCTTTAATTATATTTAAATATGAACGTCTAGAATTCATTTTTAATTCAGCTTTTTTCATTTTGGAAATAGAAATCATCTCCATTACTCGAGTAATTTTTTGTGTATTTTTTATACAGTTAATTTTATTTCGAATTTCTTTTATTTCAGACATAAGTCTGTTCTCTTAAATTTTTATTATATTTTGAAAGTTATAAATATTGAGTTGATTTAAAAGTATTAATAATATTGATAAATTGATTTTTTATGTCTTTATTAAAATCACCATATATATTAACATTTTTCATAAATTCATGGAATGTTTCATTAGAAAAACAAATTAATGCTTCTTCAAAATCTTTTATCTTCTCTATTGAAATATCATTTATAAAACCTTGACTTGCTGAAAAAAGAATGAGTGCTTGTTCTGAAACCGACATAGGTTGATATTGCTTTTGTTTAAGTAACTCTATTAGTTTTTTACCATAAATTAATTGATTACGAGTAGTTTTATCTAAATCAGAGGAAAACTGTGAAAAAGCAGCTAATTCTTGATATTGTGCCAAAATTGTTCGAATTCCAGAAGAAACATATTGAATAACTTTACATTGAGCAGCACTTCCTATGCGAGACACTGAAATTCCGGGATTAATAGCTGGACGAATTCCAGAATTAAATAAACTTGATTCTAAAAATATCTGTCCATCAGTAATAGAAATAACATTAGTAGGAATAAATGATGATACATCCCCACCTTGTGTTTCAATAATGGGTAAAGCTGTTAATGAACCCGTTTTATTTTTTGTATCACCTTGTATAAATTTGCTTAAATAATGACCATTAACTTTACATGATCTTTCTAATAATCTAGAATGTAAATAAAAAATATCACCCGGAAAAGCTTCTCTTCCTGGAGGTCTTCTTAATAATAAAGAAATTTGTCTATACGCTATAGCATGTTTAGACAAATCATCATAAACAATAAGAGCATCTTCTCCATTATTTCTAAAATATTCTCCCATAGCACATCCAGAATATGGTACTAAATATTGTAAAGCTGCAACTTCCGAAGCTGAAGCTACAATAATAATTGTATGATTTAATGCGTTATTATCTTCTAATTTTTTAACTACATGAGAAACTGTGGAAAATTTTTGTCCTATAACTACATAAATACATTTTATATTAAATGATTTTTGATTAATAATAGTATCAATTACTAAAGCAGTTTTCCCAGTCTGTCTATCTCCTATTATTAATTCGCGTTGCCCACATCCTATAGGAACCATTGTATCAATAGACTTATATCCAGTTTGTAATGGATGATTTATTGTTTCTCTATCAATTACTCCAGGAGCAGGAGCTTCTATAGGAAAATATTTCTCTTCTTTAATGGGTCCTTTTCCATCAATAGGTTTTCCTAAAGCATTTACTACTCTTCCTAAAAAGTTAGAACCTACTGGAATGTCAAACACTCGACCAGTACATCGAACTTTATCTCCTTCAGAAATATACCTATATTCACCCATAACTATTGCTCCTACAGAATTTCTTTCTAAATTTAATGCTATAGCATATTGATTATTTTCTAGTGACAGCATTTCTCCTTGCATAACATTAGATAAACCATAAATATGTATAATTCCATCACTAACAGAAGTAATTGTTCCTTCATTGTATGTATTATTAGTTATATTAAATTCAGAAATTCTTTTTTCTATTAATTCGCTTATTTCACTAGAATTTAAATGCATATTGTTTCTCTCAATATTGTAAAAAATGCAAAAGTTGTTTTAATTGATATTTGATAGACAAATCGATAACTAAATCATTATATTTAATAATAAATCCATCAATAATATTTTTATTTATTTCATATTTTATATTTATATTGTTAGACAAATATTTTCCAAACATTATTTTAATATTATTGATTTGATTTTGAGTTAATGTATAAGCTGAAACAATTGTGATATGTAAAATATTTTTATGAGCATCGCATAAAGAAATAAATTCTGTATATATGTTTTCTAAAAAAATTAAACGTTTATTTTCTACTAAAATTTTTATAAAATTTTTCGCATGTGTATCAATTTTATTTCCACAAACAGAAATAAAAATTTCCCTGATTTGTTGAAAAAAAGACATACTCAAAATTATTTTTTTAATTTTTTCATGATTAGATACATAAACCATATACTTTAACATGATTTTCCAAGAACTAAGTGAATTATTAATAATAGAAAATTTATAAATTGCTTGAGCATACAGTTTCGATATACTTTTGTTTATAATCATTAGTATAATGTCCTGCTATTTAATACTTTAATTAAATTATCAATAATATTTTTTGCATTTTTATTATTAATGTTATCTTTTATTATTTTTTCAGAAATTTTAATAGCTATTTTACTAGTTTCTTTATTGAGTTGAAGTTTTAATTTTTGATATGCTATCTTTATTTCATCTTCAGTTTTTTTTAAAATTTTTTTTCTTTCTTCTTGAGCTTGTATGTTAGCTTTTTTTAAAATATTATTTTTTTTTTGATTAGTTTGATTGATAATTTCTTTCATATTGAGTTTTATAATATTAATCTCATTATTTATTTTCTCCCGATAGGAATCTAATTCTTGTTTTTTAATTTTTACATGTAATAAAGAGTTTGATATTTCTTTTTGTCTGCTATTTATTGCAAATATAATAGGAGGCCATATGTATTTCATACAAAAAAAAACAAATAAAAAAAATGAAATTGCTTGACCTAATATTGTTGCATTGAGATTCATATTATATTTCCTTTTTTAACGACATGTATCTTTACGTTATTTTAGAATAACGTAAAGATATAATATACAAATATATAAAAATATTATACTATTGTGAACAACATATATAACCCTAATCCTACAGCAATCATAGGAATTGCATCAACCAAACCCATGATTACAAAAAATTGAGTACGTAATAAAGGTATAAGATCAGGTTGACGAGCTGCTCCTTCTAAGAATTTACTACCTAACACTCCAATTCCAATTGCTGCGCCTATTGCAGCTAGTCCTATCATTATAGAAACTGATATATAAATCATATCTGAATTTATACCTTGCATATATTATCTTCCTTTATAATTTTTTAGAGAATGGATATATACTAATGATTTTTAACAGCCATTGATAAATATACTATTGATAACATCATAAATATAAAAGATTGAAGAAAAATAATTAAAATATGAAAGATAGCCCAAGGAAGACTTAAAACCCATTGTATCCACCATGGCAATAATCCTGAAATTAATATGAATATCATTTCCCCAGAATACATATTTCCAAATAAACGCAATCCTAAAGAAATAGGTTTAGATAATAATTCTATACTTTCTAAAAAAATGTTAAAAATAAAAAAAACAGGGCTCTGAAATGGATGTACTATAAAATTTTTTAAGAAGTTTTTTATTCCTTGTACCTTAATTCCATAATAAATAATTAAAACAAAAATACCTAACGCCATTGAAATAGTGATATTAATATCAGTTGTAGGAACAATTTTAAAATTTGATAGTCCAAAAAAAAACTGAAAAAGAAAAGGTATGAAGTCAATAGGTAATAAATCCATTAAATTCATTAAAAAAATCCAAGAAAAAATAGTTAAAGATAGAGGAGCAATTAATTGATGTGTATTTTTGAAGACATCATTAACGCTTTTATTAATAAAATTAACAGTTAACTCAACAGCTATTTGAAATTTATTAGGTACATGGTTAATAATACAATTCTTTGATATTTTAAAGAAAGAAAACAAAAATACCATTCCTAAAATAAAAGAAAAAAATATTGAATCAATATTTATTGACCAAAAATTAGTAAAATTTTCATTTTCATTAGATAACTGAAAAGTGCGTAAATTTAATTGCAAATGATGTAAATGATGATTAATATATTGAGGGAAATTAAGTTGTTTTTCTAAAACCATTTTAAATATTACCTTATAAAATTATTTAAATTTTAAAATCTTAACTATAATATTGTTTATAATTTAAAAAATAAAATACAAGTATTTTATTTTTTAAAATATTTACTAAAATATGAATTAAATTTATTTTATTTTAAAAATTATAAAACATTTTGTATTATAGTTTTCTTTAAATAAATTAGTAAAATTGAAATAGCAGCTGGAGTGATTCCAGAAATTCGAGAAGCTTGACCAATAGAATACGGTTTGTAAAAATTTAATTTTGAGATTACTTCATGAGATAAACCTTTTACCTCATGATAATTTTTTATTTTAGATAATGTTATATTTTCTTTATTTAAATATCGTATAACTTCTTTTTTTTGTCGAGAAATATAACCTTTGTATTTTTCTTGAATTTCTATTTGTTGTATAGCTTCTAAATCTTCTATACCTGGACCTAATTCATTTAATTTCATTAGATCATTATAAGTAACTTCTGGACGTCTTAATAATTCCCTTGCATTAATTTTTTTATTTAATTTTAGTTTCCAAAACTTATTTAACTTTTCAATATTTATTGAAATAGGATTTATTATAAAATTTTTTAAACGTAATGATTCATTTTTGATACTTTTCAATTTTTGATTGTAACGTTTCCATCTTTCTTCATTTATTAAACCTAAATTTCTTCCTATTTCTGTTAAACGTAAATCTGCATTATCTTCTCGGAGCATTAAACGATATTCAGATCGTGCGGTAAACATTCGATAAGGTTCTTTTGTTCCTTTAGTACATAAATCATCAATAAGAACGCCTAAATAAGCTTCATTACGTTTAGGAAACCATTCTTCTTTATCTGATGCATGTAAAGACGCGTTTATTCCAGATAATAAACCTTGCGAAGCTGCTTCTTCATATCCCGTAGTACCATTAATTTGTCCAGCAAAAAATAAACCTGAAATGAGTTTAGTTTCTAAAGTTAATTTTAAACATTTTGGATCAAAATAATCATATTCAATAGCATATCCGGGACAAATTATCTTAGCTTTTTCTAATCCTTTTATTGATCTTACTAATTCAACCTGAACATTTTCAGGTAAACTAGTCGAAATGCCATTAGGATATATTTCAATTCCAAATAAACTTCCTGGTTCTAAAAAAATTTGATGTTTTAGTCTATCTGGAAAATTTACTATTTTATCTTCAAGAGAGGGGCAATACCGAGGACCAATACTTTTTATTATACCTGAATACATTGCACTGAAATTTAATTTTTCTTTAACAATTGCATGAGTTTTTTCATTAGTATATGTAATGTGACAAGGAATTTGTCTGGGATGTTCCTGTATATTTCCAATAAATGAAAATATTGGTAAAGGATTATCACTATATTGGGGTTTTAATATACCAAAATTGATTGTTCTTCCATCTAATCTAGGAGGAGTTCCTGTTTTTAATCTAGATATATTCATAGGAAAAAGTTCTCGGAGTTTCAAAGCTAAGTTAGTGGAAGCATTACTTCCTATTCTACCTCCACTGAAATTGTTTAATCCAATACAAATTTTTCCTTTTAGAAAAGTTCCTGCAGTTAAAACTACTGACTTAGAAAAAAATTTAATTCCATTATTTACTATAACTCCTTTTATGTGAAAATTGTCTATTATAAAATCTTTCACCTCTTCTTCTATTATCGTTAAATTATTATGTTGTTTTAAAAAATTTTTAATATTTTGACTGTAAATTTTTCTATCTGCTTGTGCTCTAGTTGAACGAACAGCAGGACCTTTTGCAGAATTTAAAATTCTAAATTGAATTCCCGATTTGTCAATACATCTTGCCATAATTCCTCCTAAAGCATCAATTTCTCTTACTAATTGACTTTTTCCAATACCTCCAATAGCTGGATTACAAGATAGAGTACCAATGGTATTTTTTTTTTGGGTAATTAATAAAGTAGAGCTCCCCATCCTAGAAGAAGCTGATGCTGCTTCAGTACCTGCATGACCTCCTCCTACTACTATAACGTCAAATTTTTTTTTAAATAACAT